>URZW01000051.1 GCA_900552555.1 uncultured Clostridium sp. | reverse complement strand
TAATAGAAGAATAATAATTGTTATTACTAGTGCTATTAATGTTATTCCTCGTGATCTTTCTTTACTATCTTTCATTATTTACTCCCATCTTATATGTTTTTTCCATCATACAACCAGTCACAACTTCTTATCATTTTATTTACTAAGAAAAATGTGTCTGCATTTTGGGCATGTCCAATCCATGAATTCAATTTTAAGGTTGTTTCCCTTAAATCCAATTCTTTTTTATGATATAATTTATTCCAATTTTTAATTTTATTTTTAATTTTCTTTTTGTTTTCTTTTTTTAGCATGATATGAGTCTTAAATATTTTGTATCCACAAAAATTAACTCCTTGACTATTCCTAAAATAATTTGTTTTTTTATTTAATTTTAACCCTAAATTTTTATCTAAAAATTCCTTTATTTCTTCTAATATAACTCTACACTGATTTCTGTCTTCTAATAATAAAACAAAGTCATCCATATATCTTACATAATACTTTATTTTTAATTTTTCCTTTACAAAATGGTCCAATTCATTCAAATAAATATTTGCAAAATATTGTGATGTATAATTTCCAATAGGAATTCCAACTTCATTTCTATCATGATATATAAGGTCTTTTGTTAATTTCATAAAAGCCTTATCTTTTACATATCTATTTAATATTTCGTACAACCTTTGCTTATTTATACTATAAAAAAACTTTGAAACATCACATTTTAAAACATAAAAATCCCTGTTAATTTTATTGTATTCATACATGTATTTATTTAATTTTTTTACAGCTTTGTGCACACCTCTATTTTCTAAGCATGCATATGTATCTTTTATGAATTTTGGGACAAATATTGGTTTTATAAATTCTTCCACATACCATTGTTGAACTATTCTATCTCTAAATGGTAATGATTGAATTATTCTTTCTTTTGGTTCATATATTCTAAATTGTCGATAATTTCCAACTTTATATACTCCAGCATATAGTTGTTTCAATGTATCTATTATATTACTTGCTAAATCTAATTCATATGTAATTACTTCTTTACATTTATGTTTGTTCTTTGATGCTCTTTCATATGCTTTTAACATTTTTGAAAATTTTAATTTATCATAAAATATATTATTTAAACTTTTTGGCAAGTTTTTATCCAAGCTCCTAATAGTTTTCCAATTTCACTTACTTTGTCATTCCATACCATATAGTTTTTCTGTGAAATATATTCATATTTATATGATATTGTAATTAAACTTTTTAAAAATATTAAATCTACATCTGTCTCCCTCAAATATTTTAATTTTTCTTGATTTGTATATGCTTTCCATGCAAATATTATATTTCTTAAATTTTTATATAATACATTTTTTATGTCATTGCATAAATCAAATCTTTCACTTTTAGGGTATTTATTTAGCAAATTCTTTGAATAATATATTAAATTTGTGAATTTTTGATAAATTACTAATCTATTATCTACTTTTGGCATTTTCTCTCCTTATTATTTTACATAATATATCACTTTCATTTTCATTACTTGCACTATATTACTTTTTATTGTTTTACCAGTTAAGGAAGGAATTACGTCTCTTTTATATATAGAAAATACTCGGAAAATTCCTTGAAATTTTCCCCTCTGATTCGAAATATATTTTATATAACAAAATTTTTCTATTATATAAGATTATATTTCATTCTATATAAAAGTCCAGCACCGCACACAGCTACACCACGGGCCAAGTTACTGTTATTGGCATTGTTGTTGTTGAAACTAAACAACCCTCCATTGTCGCGTTTGAAGTAAGGGTTGCTACCATTAACCCAATTGGCGTTAGACGCTACGACATAATCCCTAATATATTAACAATCCAATTTATATTCTTGTTCGACAATATGATTTTTAATTTATATTAGACAATCCACTTTTAAATTTTTCATTTTAAAAAATTTTTATTTTTTACTGAAAAATCTTCGATTTTTCAGATTTACTTAAAAAATCACAGATTTTTTAAGTTTTGTTCTTTCATAATCTACTTTTTTATATATACTACATTTCACAATCCACTATTTTACCCCAAAACACAGGGGACAGAACAACCTTTAAAGTCCAGCACCGCACACAGCTACACCACGGGCCAAGTAACTGTAATTGGCACTGCCGAAGCTGAAACTAAACAACCCTCCACCGTCGCGTAAGAAGTAA
>URZW01000050.1 GCA_900552555.1 uncultured Clostridium sp. | reverse complement strand
CCTGTATTCTCAACAAATTACTATTTTTCTAACTAATTACTAAATTGTAATTTGTGTTTTATTTTAACTTCTTAATTGGGTGTCTTATAACTGTCTTTAATTTATTTATATCACATTTTCTTGGGTCGCTTAAATATATTTCGTGGTGTAATCTTGTATCTGTTATATCTAATTCATAACCGTTTTCTTTTGCAAACTCGTGCATTAAATTAACTGTTGTTGGCTCGTCATCATAACTTCCAATGTGCATACACTGAACACACACACCTTCATCATAAGTTAAGAACTCAACTCTTGAAAAATCTTGTTTTTTCTTTTTAGTTGCTTCTTCAATAGCCCAATCAAAGTCTGCTTTTGTTACAAAGTCTGGTAACCTAATAATAGATATAAAGTGCATTGCACCTTTATTATTATAGTCAATAGTTCCTTTAATACCATCTTGCCACCAAAATCCTTCAAGTGGTGGAACAACATATTCAAAAAATCCATCTATTTTATGAGTTCCTTTATAACTCATTTTTATTGTATATGCTATTCCATACAATAGTCCTATTGTATTTTGATAATCTCCATTTTCTTCATTTGGATTTCCTGTTCCTCTTACTGCAATATAATTCATTCTAGGTATTTCAACAATACTTGGTTTATTTTTAGGCATATAAAATTCTTTATATTCTTTCTTAAAATCAAAAGCCATATTTCCATCTCCAATCTATTCAACAAATTACTATTTTCTTTTTACTTTGTTAATTTATAACTTTCTTTTATCAATTCTTTTACTAACACCTTGTCCACTTTTCCGTCAATAATAATTGTATTCCAATGTTCCTTATTCATGTGATAAGCAGGTATTATATAATCATAAGTATTTCTTAATATATCAGAATAATTCGGATCTGTTTTTACATTAAGATATAACTTATTATTAACATTCATAATTAGTGCAAACCACTTTTTATTTTTACAATGTTTCATTGTTACTGATTCAAAATCATCTGGGAATGGACAATCTTTAAATGTATCTTCTAATGTTAAACAATATTTAATTATTTCTTCTTTATCCATATCTAATCCTTATAATAAACTACAAAATTTTTTACTATATTTATCAATATCTTTTGTACTTTGACTAACAATATAATCTGTTATCTTAATTTTTAATCTTTCAACTTCATAATTTGTATAATTTTTATTTTCTACATTTATTCCTGCTTCATTAAATAATTGAATATCTTTATTTGAAAATTGCATTGTTTGTTACCTCTTCTATTTTTTTACATAAGTTTACTTTTTTATATCACAAAAACATATAATTATCAACTATTGTTACATTTTTCATATAAGATATTTTTATTTAAAAACTAAAAATTTTCATTAAAAAATAAGTGGTTTTCTTACCACTTATTTTTTAATAACACTCTCATTACAATAATGTCCTAGTTTAATAACTTTTTTCTCTAAATAATATACCTATAACATCTTGGATTCCTGACTCATAATATAACTTACAATCAAAACTTTGAATCCTTGATCTATTTTCTAATAACTTATCTATCATATCAAGTATTTTTTCTTTTTGCATTGAATCAATATTTGATATTGCTTGAATTTCCGCAATTACATCATCATGTGTTATATCTTTTAAATTATTTTCTTTTATGAAGCTTTCTCTTACTTCTAATTTTCTTTCAATTTCACTTTCTCTAATATCAAATAATTTTTCAAAGATATCATTTTTAATTGAATTTCCATCTTGATCAATAATGACAAGTCTTCTCATCACAACTCCTCCTCTCTCTTAAGTTGTGTGTGATGTTAACTCTGTTTAAAGTTCTTGTCAACTTATTTCATCAATCTTTTTTTATTATAATTGTTTCTAATTCTTTGCATACTTTATTACATTCTAAATATAATTCAATACACTCTTTAATCCTCTTTGGTACTTCCTTATTTTCTAGTATTTTCTTATAATTTTCTATCGAAAACAATTCATCTATTTTTTCATCTTCCATTTCTGAGTAATCTTCTATATTATAAAAATCTGCAAATAAATCACAAAGCTCATCATAATAAAAATCACTTAGTTTTAGTAAATCATATTTATATTGACTATTCATTGCATTATGCATATCTATTTTTGTTTTTATTTTTCTCCAAATAAATGCATTGTTCAAGAAGTTAAGTATTTCGCCATTTATCTTTGATTCTATTGGATTTTCAAACGAATCATTAAGATTTATTTTATTATTTAAATATTTTTCAAAAACAATAATGAA
>URZW01000049.1 GCA_900552555.1 uncultured Clostridium sp. | reverse complement strand
ATTATATCAAAGGACTTTCTTTTTGTATATTCCGAAACCATTTTACACTATTTAAGGCAAAGTGTGATTGCTATTTTGTGGTAAATGTAGTACAATATAAGTGTACTAAGAATATTATAAAAAATTTAAAAGAAAGGGATTAATCAATTATATAGAGTATACTTCTATATAATTGATTATGAGAGATAAAAGTATGAAGTTAATATCATGGAATGTAAATGGAATAAGGGCATGCTTAAATAAAGGATTTGCCGGTAGTTTTAAACAATTAGATGCAGACATATTTTGTTTACAAGAAACAAAATGTCAACCAGAACAAGTAGACTTAGAATTTGAAGGATACACAAGTTATTGGAATAGTGCAGAGAAAAAAGGATATTCAGGAACAGCAATATTTACAAAACAAAAGCCTTTGAATGTTACTTATGGGATAGGAATTGAAGAACACGATAAAGAGGGAAGAGTAATTACATTAGAGTTTGAAAAATTTTATATGGTAGATATATATACGCCAAATTCAAAAAGAGAGTTGGAAAGACTAGATTACAGACAAGTATGGGAAGATGAAATTCGAAAATATTTGTTAAAATTAAATGAGACAAAGCCTGTAATAATGTGTGGAGATTTAAATGTGGCACATGAAGAAATAGATTTAAAAAATCCAAAAACAAATAGACATAATGCAGGGTTTACAGATGAAGAACGTCAAAAGATGACTGAATTATTGGATTCTGGTTTTATAGATTCATTTAGATATTTATATCCAGATAAGGAAAATGCATATAGTTGGTGGTCTTATATGGGACATGCTAGAGAGAAAAATGTTGGCTGGAGAATAGATTACTTTATTGTTTCAAAATCTATTGAAAATGAAATAAAAGAAGCAACTATATATCCAGAAATTATAGGTAGTGATCATTGTCCAGTTGGATTAGAAATATTTTAGTGATGAGCAAGGTTGAAAAAAAATACAATTTTGGCTGTGTTAAAATTAAAATTTTTAACTGTATTAAGAGAAGGAGTGAAATAAATGGAAGAAATAAAGCAGGGATGGAAAAAAAGAATATCGTGGTTGTTAATAGCGATAACCGTTGTAATTGTATATAAAATGCTTGATAATTTTTCAAATGTACAACAATGGTTTGGAACTTTTTTTAGAATATTAAAACCATTTTTAGCAGGTTTATTAATATCATATATATTATTTATGCCATGTAAAAAAATTGAAAGTGCAATTTCAAAATCAAAATTAAAATTTATGAAAAATAGAGCTAGAGGGCTATCAGTAATTGCAACATATATAATTTTTGTTTTGATTATAATTATTATAATAAACTGCATTTTTCCTGTATTAAAAGAAAGTGTAGTTGAATTAGTTGGAAATATACCGGGATATTATGAAACACTTGTTAATAAATATAAGGAATTGCCAGAAGATTCAATTTTTAAAAGTGATGTTATAAAGGATAAAATGACAGAATTGTCTAATATTGATATGAGACAGTTTTTAAGTATTAATAATGAAAAAATAATAGAATATGTTAAAAATATTATAAATATATTCTCAGGAATTTTTGATGTGTTTGTATCAATAATAGTTTCGGTTTATATTTTGTTACAAAGAACAACAATTATGAGATTTTTAAGAAGATTTGCAAGAGCTTTATTTAAAAAGAATACATATGAAACGGTAAATAAATATTTTACAAAGGCAAATGAAGTTTTCTTCACATTTATATCAAGTCAATTGTTAGATGCAATTATTGTTGGGATTCTTACAACAGTTGCGATGTTAATAATTAAAGTAAAATATGCGCCATTAATAGGATTTACAATTGGATTGTTTAATATGATTCCATATATTGGGGCTATAGTAGCGGTTGGAATCGGAATTTTAATTACTTTTATAACTGGTGGACTTGGAAAGGCAGTTGCAATGGCTATTGTTGTTATAATTTTACAACAAATTGATGCTAATATTATTAATCCTAAAATTATAGGTGTTTCTTTGGAAGTTAGTCCATTACTTGTTATATTTTCTGTTACAGTTGGTGGTGCTTATTTTGGTATAATTGGTATGTTCCTAGGTGTACCAATTGCGGTTGTTATTAAGACTGTTTTGAATGATTGGATTGACAATAAAAATAGGTTCAGAGATGAACAAGAAAAATTAATTGAAAAAAGTGAATAAAAATAAAATACCTTATGAGTTCGAAAAAATCAATTTGATATATGACTTTTTTGGCTGAAAGTCAATAGTTGGGGTGGAAAACTTTGAAAGTTTTCTGCTCCAA
>URZW01000048.1 GCA_900552555.1 uncultured Clostridium sp. | reverse complement strand
CAACCTGCAACAGCAAGAACAGAAGTAAGATTCTTGCAAGGAACTTCAAAAGATACAGATGTTGGATATCAAATACCAGATGCTTTCTGGTTTGATAAGAATAGTAATGATACAGAGGATGATGGAGAGCAACTAACAGGTTACTGGGCAATGAAATATACTGTTGGAGAGTAGAAAATTTATTATATAGTCATGCAATTATGTACTGAATTCAGTAATTGGATAGTTGCATGGCTAAATTTGTATCTTTAATCATAAATATTTACTAAAGAGTATTGCAATATGCAAAATAAATTAGTATAATTAAGAAAGAAAATTAAATTTGATAAGAAGAAAAAAACAACAAAATTCACAAAATTAGACCAATGGATGTGTGTTTTCACAGATAGGAAGGGGGAGATAATTTTGGCAGAAAAAGAAAATAAAGAAATAAAAAAAGCAATGAATACATTGGATTTTATAAGTGCAGACCCAAAGGAGAGGGAGAGACATAATTCAATAATAATGGCAGAGTATAATCGCCTAACGAGTGAGCATAATTTCTTTGAAGCTGGAAAGAAAGAACGGAATCCAAAGAGGAAGATATGAACGGAAGAAAGGAACGGTGAAATTAAAGGAAAAATAAAAGGCGAAAAAGAAAAAAGCATAGAAATTGCAAAAGAAATGCTTAAAAAAGGAATGGCAGTAGATTTAATATGTGAAATCACAAAATTATCGCGAAAAGAAATAGAACAAATAAAATAGTTTTATAATAGAATAATAAACTCAAATTATTAGATAGTATTTTAATAATTTGGGTTTATTATTTTACTTATTTTTCTCAACTTTTTTATAATCAAAATGAAGTACTTCATTTTGCAGATTCTCAATAAAAGAATAAGCCTCTTGAATTGAAAGAGATTCAATATCAACATTTAAAATTTTGTTAAACAAATCTTTAATGTCTGAATTCAATTTGTAGTCATCAACTTTGTAGATAGTATTGTAATTAGCAGAATCTATAATTTTAATATTTAAATTTAAAGAATTAAAAAGATTTAGATATTTATCCAAAGAATTTACTGGAAATCCACATTTTACAATGGAAGGACTTAAATTGGTTACTTTCAAATGTACTAAATTTGATATAGTTATTGCATCATTATTTAGAAAATTGTAAAATAGTCCGACTTTAAATAGATATAAAGTGTTTGAATCTTTTTCTTTTAAATTGTTATAAATATTTAATAATTTACTCATAAAACCTCCTTTCAAGTACAAAATGATTTTATAAAATTTGACTAAGAGATTTCTAAAAAGTTTATGAAAATAACAAAAAAATATATGAAAACAATATGAAATTTTATAAAACAAATTTAAGTAACATAATGTATCACTAATAGTGATACATAAAATAAACGACAAAAATAGCATTAAATGAAAAGGCACTTACATATATAAATAAAAACAAAGCACATAAATAATTATGTATAACTAAAATAGGTAACACAAATAGTGTAAAATATAAAAAATGTTGAAAATTGGAAGAAAAAGGAGAAAAATGCAAATGAAAAAAAATAGTAAAAACTATTATAATGAAAATGTAAGCATAGCAATAGAAACAATAGTTAATTATAATAAACAAAATCAGATGGGGATAGTATATTTGTATGATGATACAGGACAAGATTGCTGTCTTTTTGCTGTACATAGAAATAGATTTTATTTTAACTAATAAGTAATAAAAAATTAATTAAGTTATTAAATTTTAAAATATAAATAAAAATTTAAGGAGGAAGAAAAATGAAAGAAAAAACAAAACAAAAAATGCTAGCTTTTATATTGGTTTTAGCATTTGCAATATTAATGCCATTTAGTAATGTAAAAGCATCATTACAGGCAAATCCAAATACACATAATAAAAAAGCGGATGGACCAACAAATTGGATGTCAAACATAAGAAGTATGGAGAAATCAGGAGAGGCAATGGGACTAAGTGAAACATTTAATTCTGATTTAACATCATCAAGTGATAGTAATGGAATTGATGTACATATGATGAAAAGTACAGAATATGGAGCAATAGCAATATTGTCTGCATCAGGATATGGAAATCCTCAAAAGTTACAAAACAGTACAGAGAAAACAACAACGGGGAATAAAACAGGAGTATACTTTTCTGGAGCAAACTGGGAATGGGTTGCAGGAGGACTTCAAGGAAGTATATTTAGAGGAGTAAATTCAAAATATTATGATTCATATACAGGATATCAAGCATCAGCAAAAGTTGGTGATGCATTAGGAACATCAGGTACTACCAATCCAGGCTGTGCCGGATGGCACTCAGCGTCTAACGCCGATTGGGTTGGTGGTAAATTCCCTTACTTCAAGCGCGACGGTGGGGGGGTGTTTAGGTTCGACAGCGGTGCTGCCTACAGCACTTACTTCGCCCGTGGTGTAGCTGTGTGTGGTCAAGGACTTTAAAGGTTGTTCTGTTTTGTCGAGAGCAGATTAAAGCATTATAAAAACATATATTGATATGGGAGAAAATAATGAATAATAATAAAATAAAATCACGAGGAATAACATTAATAGCACTAGTAATAACAATTATTATTCTTCTA
>URZW01000047.1 GCA_900552555.1 uncultured Clostridium sp. | reverse complement strand
GAATAGAAACCAACTCCAAATTGCCCAATGATATCAATATCATCACTTTCAGTTTCATTTTTAAATTTGAAAGAACCGCTATTAGCAATCGTACCTAAATGTTCTTCTAGTTCTTCTTTATTCATTCCAATACCATGATCAGTAACAGTCAATGTTCTATTTTCTTTATCAAAAGCTAAATCAATTGTAAGATCACTTTTATTGATTTCAGAAATATTTTCTGTTAACGCTTTATAATAAAGTTTATCTGTTGCATCACTTGCATTAGAAATCAATTCTCTTAAAAAGATTTCCTTATGTGTATATATAGAATTAATCATTAAGTCTAATAATCTTTTCGATTCTGCTTTAAATTGTTTTTTTTCTGCCATAATATATCCTCCTTTAGCACTCCTATTGTTTAAATGCTAAAGATAGTATATTACTTTGTTTTAGCATAGTCAAGCACAGAGTGCTAATTTTTTAAGAAAATAAAATGATTGACTTACAATCATTTATTTCGACTACATTTTTGAGCATCTATCGCAAGAACAATCATTAAAACATAAAAAGCATCTTCGTCATGTTCTATTGTTAAAGAATATGTATCACTCATATGAAAGATTTCTTTATTAATTAAACCAATAATATTTCCTGAATAATCCACGATCTGATAATCCCATTCCCAAAAATTTCCTTCTATTTGCCAATCTTTATAATCTAAAATAAATTTAGGTTTAAAGAAAGTAAACTCTTTGGTAATTTTACCAATATATTCATCATTTTCATATAAAGCAAAACGTGGTAAAAACGTTAATATTTCTTCTTTGATCGTACCAAGATGTTCACCATACTTATTATAAATAAAAAGTTTATGTCCAAAACTGAGTTGTCCTTTCACTGTATAGACAGTTTCCCCCTTTTCATCATATATATCATAACTGTCTAGCCATGAAAAAATACGCTGTTTAAATAATAGTTTCATAAGATTCCCTCCAATTTTTAATAATGTCTATTTCTTCTTGCTTTTTCAATATCTATTACAGTTGTTAAAATGACGAAATTTAAAATATCTTCCTTTAAATCAACTAAAATATCATATGTATCTAAAATATTTCATAATCTTTTTTCAATTCTTCCAATAAGATAATCATTTTCATCTTTTACTTCATAATTATATTCAACATATTCTCCACCAACATTCCATTTTCGATAATCCACTAAAAAATAAGAAATAAAATAAGAAAACTCTTTTTCTACAGCACCAATATATTCCTCATTTTTATAAATAAAAAAATAGCTGATCTAGGATTTTCTTCAATCTTAGCAACAATATTTTCATGAGCATCATATATATAAAGTTGATACATAATTGCCATTTTTCTTTTTATAATATAAAACAATTCATTTTTTTGATTTGTTACATAAAAGCGAAAAATAAAAGATGGTTGTTGTCTAAATAACAACTTCATAGAACTCACCTCTTATCCATATTGTAGCAAAAAAACAACAAAACAAGCAAAGCTTATTTTGTTATAAAAATTATAAGTATTTAACTGTTTCAGCCAATTCTTTTTTTAAATGATGATTAGGAAGTGGTTCTTTTTGATTTCCATATCCTAAATTCAACATCATAACAACTTCTTCATTTTCAGGTAAATCTAAAGCTTTTTTCATTTCTTGAGGATCAAAGAAATTGATCCAACAACTATCAATTCCTGCATTATAAGCAGCCAACATTAAATGAGTGGCTACAATGGTAGCATCTTCAATTCCTGAATTTCTTTCATTACCTGGATAATCAAAAACATTGTTTTTATCATAAGCTACAACTAAAACAGTAGGTGCATGATAACGACAAGGTGTACATGCATCTATTTTATCTAAATATTCTTTTGATTGAACAACATAGATTTTTTGTTCTTGCAAGTTTTTAGCCGTTGGAGCAACTCTTCCTGCTTCCAATATTTCCATTAATTTTTCTTTTTCTATTTGTTGTGTAGAAAAATCTTTACATGAATATCTGTTTTGAATAACATCTTTAAATTCCATAATATATCTCCTTTTTTATTTTCTAATAAATATATTAAATATTTGAGTACATTTGGTAAAGAAAAATTATCAAATACTTGATGTTCTCTATAGAAAAAAGTTTACTAAATAACTTTAAAAATTTTTCTTACTTTCAAACTCTCCTCTTATCATGTTCTTACTTTTTATTGGTTTAATTTCTATATAAAAAGCCGTGGAGCTTCAAATTTTAAGTAATTGGAACGAAGTCATCCACGACATATATATAATAGTATATATTTCAACTTAACAAAAGAAAAAACTGTTGATTTTTTATTTTTTTCAACAGTCTAAACAAATCATTTTATTTGATTTGCTTTTTTACTTATATATTAACTTATTAATTAATGATTTTTAAAACATCTTCTTCATTTGTAATATTAAATATATTACGTGTTAATATATTTAGTTTTTCTAATGTTGCATTGGTTAGTTGTAATTCTAGATTATTTGAAATAGTTCCTAGTTTGATTTCTAATTGTTCTTTTAGTGTACTTCTCTTTTCTTCAAGTTTTCCTTCACTTCTACCTTCATTTCTAAATCCTTCTGCCATTCTTTCCATTCCTTCACACATATCGATTT
>URZW01000046.1 GCA_900552555.1 uncultured Clostridium sp. | reverse complement strand
ACTTTCTTAAAGATTCTTTTGCTTCTGCGTTAATTTCATTGATACTCATAATATTTATTCCTCTCTTTCCTAAGACACCTGTAGCTTATACTTTTTTAGATTCTTCGAAAAGAGTATTGTATACATTTTTAATTTCATTAACAAATTATTAATTTTGTAAGAGCTTTATTTGTTAATGAGATTTACAATATATAAAAGAAATACTTGATGCAATTAAACAAATCACTGCTAAAAACAAATAAGCATATAGCATTGAAAAATGACTTACAATATTTCCACAAATCATAGGAAATAAAGTCATTCCTAAAGCATACACCGCTTGGAAGAAGCCCATAGCTGTTGACTTTGATTCTTGTGTAGCTTCACTTGTTAGATATGAAAATAAGATTCCTGTTGCCATACCTGGTAAAATTTGTAAAACAAAGATCATATAGACTGATGAACATTGTGGTACTAAAACACAATAAAGTGCAGTTGTTAAAAATGTAACAGTAATACATGTTCTAACGCCTAATTTCATACATCACTTGATGCCATTTTAGCAAAACAAACTGCTGATAACATATAAATAATAGAAGATAATCCTATAGACATAGAATTTGTTCCTAAATTTTTTCTTTGTTGGTTATGTTTTTTCTTTAGGAAGTAATGAAATAAATAAAGCAGAAATGATTCCTGAAATCACACTTAATAAACAAATCATTTGCATTCCTATTTTTTCATAAAGAAGTGTACTTGTAATAAATCCTAATAACATTCCTAAATTGTTAGCGACAATAATTGAACTGGTTGCTTTTGTTTGTTGGTCTTTTGGATAAAACTCATATATAAAACCATAAAAGAAATCCACATTGCACTGGCAAGTCCTGAAAAAAGATTTCCAATTAAAAAACCAATTCCATTATTAAAAATAATTCTAAACAAAGAAGCACATCCTGATGATAAAGATCCTATTAACATAATCATTTTATGCTTATTTCTATAATTTGCTAATAATCCTACCGGTAAACGTAAGACCATTTGTGAAATACCATAGCTTCCTATAATAATTCCAATAAATGACGTACTTGTTTGAATCATCGTAAGATAAGGTGTTTAATAAGGAATATAGACATATTGCGCAAATCAGAAAAAGATAACAGCAATAAATAAGATTTTTTGTTTATTTAACTTCATTTTTAGTTCCTTAAATAATTTCAAAATGTTTTAAAGCATATTCTATGCCATCTTCACTTACTGGTTTTGTAACATAGGTTGCATGTTTTTTAGCTTCTTCTCTCCCATTTCCTACACATACAGAAATTCCTGCAATATCAAACATAGGAATATCTATTTCAGCATCACCAAAAGCAATGATATCTTCTTGATCTATTTTTAAATAATCAATAAGTTCTTTAATTGCCTCTTGTTTATCAATATGTTTTAATGCACAATCCCCAAAGATTGCTTTTTCTCCTTTTCCACCCCACGTTAAATTTTTAAATTCAGGAAAAGCTTCTTTAAAATCTAAGTAATTTTGATAACTTTCTAAAATATAATTGATTTTTGTTACATTTTCTACATAGAGACACTTTGGAAAAGTCATTGCTGGATAAATTTCCATCACATCAGGATCTTTCATCCCATATTGTCTTAAAGCTTCTACACCACATACTTTAAAATTTAAAGAACCATATAACCCATCATTTGCTTCAATATAGTATTCTAAATGATGTTGATTTAAATAATCGACAATTCTTTTAACATCTTCTACTTGAATTGTCTCATCTTTAATCACTTTATTATCTAATTCAATATAAGCACCATTACCACCAATCATTCCATCAAAACCAATATCTAAAATGGGCTCTTCTATATGGCTTCTACTTCTCCCAGTAACAATAACTGCAAGATGTCCATTTTCTCTCGCCTTAGAAATTGCTTTTTTTATACTTTCAGGTAAAGTCCCGTCATAATCAATTAATGTTCCATCCACATCAAATAGTAATAATTTTTTCATAAACTCACCTCAAACTATTATGACATCATTTTCATTTTCTTCTATAATCTTTCATTTATTGAAAACCCAATACATCTTTTCATAGATTTTTGCTATATATTATTTGGTATGAGACACTTAGTCCAAAAGTATATTTTTATTTGTTCCATCATGTTGTAATTTGGTGAAAAACTATAAAGACGGTAGCGCTTTAATCGAAGGGCGTATTCTTCGTTTACATAGATATCCCTAGGAAAATATGAAAACGGAGGTGGTGGAAATGACAGCTTATGAAGCTATCATGATTATGTTAACTACACTTACATTAATCATGTCAATAATAAGTATCGTTATTAAATTACTTCTATATATTACAAAAATAATGCAAAAAAATAACTACCTCATGTCTCTGGCAAAGTGTGAGGTAGTTATTTTATTCACATAAAATCCAAGACAAACCGTTTATCGGTTGTTCTTTTTTCATATTCATTATAATAAATTTTATCTATCTAATTTCAGTTTTTCGTCCACATCAGATTTTAAAACTGTTATTTTAATATTATATGTCATAAAATCCTATAAACCTTTTTCAGTTAATTCACGTGCAACATCATCTTTGATTGTAACACCTGCTGCTTTTAACTCAGCAATCTTATCTGCAAATTGTGGTAAATATTTTTCATGAGCAATCAATAATTCAT
>URZW01000045.1 GCA_900552555.1 uncultured Clostridium sp. | reverse complement strand
TTTAAAGAAAAAGGTAATAATCTTCAAAGATTATTACCATGTGGACAAAATTTATCCCTTTTTTATCATAAAAATATGATATTTATTTTTTGCATTTCACACCTCAAAAACGACATTTCACACCTAATTTAAAAATAAGGTGCCATAAATAGTAAAATAAAGATGTACATGGAATTATTTACTATAATCTATTTTAAATACCAGAGCAAAAAAAGAAAAAATGAATGTAAGGATAAGTAAAATAATGGCAAGTATACTTACGTTATGATAATCTTTACACAAGTGCCTGCTAATGTATTTGCAGCAGACACTTATATTTGTAATAAATATTGATGGTTGCTGTAAAGAATAAAATAAAAATGTAGGAAAAACTATAAAATTATTTAGTCTAAAACCGACATTTTTTTAATTGACATGTGAATATAATCTATAATGAAAGGGGTTGTTAGTATGATAGTTGAAGCAATAGAAAAATATCCGTTACTTGTTATTTTTATGCTTGTTTTATTACTTGTGATGATTTTTGTAATTGTTTATTATCGAATGTCAAAAAAGTATGAAAAAAGTCAAATAGAATTAAAAGAATCTTTACTTGCAGCAACGACATTAAATAGATGTATTCATGCTTTAACTTATCATAGTGAAATCGATGATGCTATTAATGATTTGTTATGTCTTATTACTGAGTTTTTTCAAGGTGATCGTGCTTATATTTTTCAAATAGACTATGAACAAAATACGACATCTAATCTTTTTGAGTATACAGAAGAAGGGGCAACTCCGGAAATAAATAATTTGCAAGATGTTCCTTTAGAAACAGTACAATATTGGTTAGATCGTTTTAAGGTTGATGGAACATTTTATATAAAAAGTTTAGAAGATGAGGTTGATAAAAATTCTGAAACCTATCGTCTTTTAAAATTACAAAATATAACGAGTCTTATTGCAGCGCCTTTGATAGAAAATGAAATTATTACTGGATTTTTGGGTGTTGATAATTCACGAAGAAGATGTGATAATAGTAGCTTATTATCTTCGGTTGTTTTCTTTGTTTCTGAGAGTATGAATAGAAAACAACAGGAACAAAAATTAAAAACAATGAGTTATTTAGATTCAATGACACATATTTTTAATCGTAATGCTTTGATAGAACGAATTGATAAGATTAAAGAAAGTCAAAATAAGGATATTGGTATTGCTTATTTTGATTTAAATGGATTAAAAAAGATCAATGACTTACAAGGACATTTAGAAGGTGATGCCGTTTTAAAGAAAACTGCTTATTTGATTAATGAGTGTTTTCCTAGAAAAGCTTATCGTTTTGGTGGGGATGAATTTGTTGTTCTTTCAGTAGATGTTAAAGAAGCTAGTTTTATAAAGCAAGTTGAACAATCAAAGAAGTATTTAGAACAAAATGGTATTTCGTGTTCTGTAGGTGTTTCTTGGTGCTATAATATAAACGATGTTGATGAACTCATCAAAGAAGCAGATACTAAAATGTATGAAAATAAAGCAAATTTTTATGAAAATGAAATGGTTGGTATTGAAAGCTAACCATTTTTTTATGATATAATAATGTTAATGAAAAGAGATGAGACTATGCAAAATATGAATTATTATTATGACTTTTCTGGTCAAAAATTTGAATATCCATTAAGTCTAAGTATTAATCAATTTGATCGACAAGTTTTTTCAAGACAATCTTCTTTAGAAATTTCTTATGTTTTAAAAGGAAGTTATGAAGTTATTACAGAAAAAATGTCGACTGTTATTTATGAACATGAATTAGCTATTATTGCTCCTAATGATATTCATATGTTAAAGATGAATGAAAAAGAAAGTATTATTTTAACATTACATATTGATTTTTCTTATTTACCTCATTATATGGTAGGAGATATAGATCATAGTTTTCAATCTCTTATTTGTAGAGAAAATCAAAATAAATCTCTATTATTTCAAATAAAACAACAATTAGGCATCTTACTTTTACATTTTATTGAAAACAAAGATAACATCTATTTATTAAATTTAGTAATATCAAAATTAATTTACATGATTAGTCAGAATCAAGAATTCTCTTTAGAAAATTTACCACTTTCTTCTAAAAATCATGAAAATTATATGAAAGCTATTTTATTCATTGATCAACATTACCAAGAAGATATTCATTTAGAAGATGTTGCTCAAAATCTTTCTTTTAGTATCTCCTATGCTTCACGTTTATTTAAAAAATATACAGGTGTTAGTTTTGTAAAATATTTATCAATGGTAAGAATACGACATTCATTAGAAAAGTTACTAGCAGGGAAAGACTCGATTGATGAGATTGCATTTTCTTGTGGAATGTCTGCAAAGGCTTATAGTCAAGCATTTAAAGACTTATATGGGATTACACCAAGTGTTTATCGTAAACAATTTCAAAAAAACTTGAAATATAATAAGGAAAATAAGGAACAAAGAATGCATTTGGATCAAAAACAAATTGCCTTGATTCAACATTTAATAAATGATCATCATCTATATCAAGATGAATATCTTGATATAGATAAAGAAAATCAACAAAGCATATATTTATTTAAAAATATAGACCAACTCTTTTTATTACAAGAAAATAACATTTTAACTATTAAACCAAAGAAATAACAATAAAAACAATTATTTATTGTTATTTTTTTACTTTTTTAAAAAATAAAAAGAAAAGCATCCAAAAATTGTCTATATAATAATAGGAGGAAAAATTATATGGACAAAGTACT
>URZW01000044.1 GCA_900552555.1 uncultured Clostridium sp. | reverse complement strand
AGGTTATCTATAGCAGAAGTTTACCAATGTGCAGATGAAGAAATAGAAAAAAGAGTGATAGAATTAAGAAAAGCGGGCTTAGGTCAACGTGAAATTATGAAAGAAATGAAGATAACTAAGCAAGATACATTAAGAAGAATATTAGACAAGCTATTTTCGGAGGGCAAAATAGATTCATATAAAAAAGTAGATAAAACTAAAAAACGAATAGTTGAATTATTGAAATATGGATATAATGCAGAAGAAATATCGAGGCAATTAGTAAAAGATGAACAAAATATAAGAAGTCTTATGGCTGAACTTATAAGAGATGGAGTTGTTACACAAGATGAAATCACGCAAGCAAGAGAAGCAAAAAAAGAAGAAATAATTGAGTTGATAAGACAAGGAAAAGGAAGAAGAGAAATCATTCAAAAAATAGGCATTAAATATAAAGATTTAGGAGACTTTTTGCGAGAAATAATTGAAAGCGGAGAACTTAAGAAAAATAAGGAAAGTTCAAAAGTAAACAGAAGAGATTTAATTGAACAAGATGATGGAAGATAGGAAAATAAAACCTCAACATGTTTGGGGTTTTATAATTTTTTCTAAAATATGAAATTTTTTTATGAAAAATGTAAACAATAATTTTAGGTGATAATATGAATATAGAATATAGAAAGATTTTAGAAAAAAGATTAAAAAAAGGAATTGCAAATAATAAATTTGTAATTTATTTGCAACCAAAGTTTTATACAAAGACTGAAGAACTAGCAGGAGCAGAAGCATTGGTACGTTGGAATAGAGATGGAGATGTAGTAATGCCAAATATTTTTGTTCCATTATTAGAAAAATATGAGTTAATAACAGAGCTAGACACATATGTACTAGAAAGTATTTGCAAATTACAACAAAACTGGGAGAAAAAAGGTTATAAAATCTTTCCAATATCAGTAAATGAGTCAAGACTACATTTGTATAATAAAAATCATATAAATGATTTAATAGATTTTGTAAATAAATATGGTATAAAACCAAATACTATAGAATTAGAAATGACGGAGACCTCTGTTGTTAATAATGTTGAGCTTGCAAAAGAAGCGGAAAGGAATGTTCACAAATTGGGATTTACAGTATCTATGGATGACTTTGGAACAGGCTATTCATCTTTTAGCATGTTAAAAAATATTAATATAGATGTTCTAAAAATGGATAAAAGTTTTTTTGATGATATAGTAGAAAGTAGTCGAGGTAAAATTATAATAGAGGCAATAATTGAAATGTCACATAAGCTGGGAATAGAAGTTGTGGCAGAAGGCATAGAAAACAAGGAACAAGTTGATTACTTAAAAAGAATAAATTGTGATATGATACAAGGATATTATTTTGAAAAGCCGATATCAATAGAAAAATTTGAAGAAAAATATAAAAATGTGTTTAAGTAACATACTTAATGAGAATTTTTATACTTCGTATTATACCAAAAGAATATAAAAAATCAAGTGCTAGAAGAAATTTTTATAGAAAAAAATTATAAAAAAAGAAAATAAATTAAAAAATACTAAAACTGTTATTGCAAGCTAAAAATAAATGAGAAAGTAAGATTCTCTCTTTATCATTAAGTATGTTACTTAATAAAAAAACGGAAGGATGAATCTTATATGAAAACAAAAGAAATTAAAGGAATAACGCTAATCACACTAGCTATAACAATTGTAATTTTATTGATATTAGCAGGCATAAGTATTAGTATAGTAATTGGAAATAATAGTCTAATTGATAGAGCAAAAAGTACACAGAAAGTTCAAACTATAGCAGGAATAAAAGAAGCATTGGAACTTGAAAAGGTAGATATTCAAGTCGAAAGTAAGACTGTAAATTTAGAAAATTATTTGGTACAAATAAGTACAGGAAAGAAAAATTATGATTTGAGTTCAACAGAAAAGATAGATAACAAGAATGCATACATTATAATTAATGACCAATATAAATTTTTGATAAAAGACAAGGAAAACGGAGACGTAGAAATAACGTATGAAGGAGTAGCAGTTTCAGGAGATTTAACATTATCTTCATATGATGGAACATATACGTATCCAAACAGTGGCAGTTTTGAGATAACAAATAATGCTTCTGGAGGAGAGCTAACGGTAAACTCAGATGCACCAAACATTGCCACAGTAAGTTTATCTGGAAATACTGTAACAGTAAAACCACGGTATAACAGCTGGAAAGGCTAATATAGTTGTAAAAAGTGCAGCAAATGGAGATTATGCAGAAAACAAAGTAATCCACTTAGCAACAGTGCAAAATGGAACAATTTCGTTGAAAGTAACACCATATGTTGGAACGTATGATGGACAAGAACACAATGCTTTATCTGAAATAAGTGTAGAACCAAGTGATGCTAAATTAGAATATTCTATAAATGGTGGAGAATATAGTGCAGAAATGCCAAAGATTAAAGATACATCGGAATTTACAGTAACAGTAGTAGCAGGCAAAGAAGGCTACAAAACAGTATCTACAACAGAAACAATAAAGGTAAATAGAGCAGAAGGAAAATTAACACTTTCTTCATACAGTGGAACTTTAACATATCCAAACAGCACATCTTTTACAATAAATGAGAATACAACAAATGTAAGCATAACATCTTCAAATACCAATATTGCAACTGCAAGTTTAAATGGAAATACAGTAACAGTAAAACCCGGAACAACGGCCGGAAAAGCCATAATAACAGTAACAACAGAAGAAACAATAAATTACACATCAAAAACAGCAACTTATGAAGCGACAGTAAAGAATGGAAGCATAGATTTAAGAGTAACCCCATATACAGGAACTTATGATGGCAGACAACATAATGCTGTAACAGTAAACGTAACTCCAAGTGATGCAAA
>URZW01000043.1 GCA_900552555.1 uncultured Clostridium sp. | reverse complement strand
AATATTGGAGCAGAAAACTTTCAAAGTTTTCCACCCCAACTATTGACTTTCAGCCGTTTTTTAATCATCAAATAATAATTTTATGCCCCATAATCCTGATATTCCAACTAATGCATAAATAATTCTAGAAATAACACTCATACTTCCAAAAATTGTATCAACTAAATTAAATTTAAAAAATCCAACTAGTCCCCAATTTATAGCTCCTATTATAATTAATACTAATGCAATCTTGTCCACTACTTTCATAGTTTTCCTCCTTATATCTCTTTTTTTCATTAGTATTATATGCTAATATTTAAAGTTTATTCAAAAAAACAAGAATTTTTTTAATTCTTGTTTTTAATATCATTTCAATTACTTTCAAGCAATTGCAAATATTATTATCTTGCTCTCTATCATAAGAAAAATATTATACAGTAACAATTATTTCACAACATTATTTATTGATTCATTTGTAACACTTTTATTTACTAAATTATTTGATATAACATTATTTTCTATTGTATTATTAACTACATTATTTTCATTAGTTGTATTTTGTTGATTATTAGGTTTATCTTGAGGTTTGTCTTGTGGCTTATCCTCTAATTTTGATGTTTCATTTTTTGTATTATTATTTATAGTTTCTGTAGTGTTACCACCATTTTTCCATGGGTTTCTACTATCTGTATCTGTTGGGTCCCATCCTCTACAAACTGTATTTCCTGAAATTTTTTGTGCTCCTGGTTTCCCTAATGGTCCAGGATTTGAATCATTATAAAATTCAACTATTGTACCTGTAGATATATTATTATAAATCCATGCAGCATCTTGAACTGTAAGTCTTATACAACCTGCTGATGCTTTTGTTCCTAATTTATCATATTCTTGGTATTCTAATGTTGATGGGTCACCCTTTGTTATGTATGGAACTGAATGGAATAAAATATTTCCAACAATTGCTGTTGTATATTGTCCATACACATATGTTCCTGGTGTATGTCCAAATAGTGTATGCCACCTATGTTTTGTTCCATTCAATTTATATTTTCCACTTGTCGGTGTTGCGGTTCCTATTGAACATATCATTGCTTTTACTGGTACTGTATAATTTCCTTCTGCATCTTTTGTGTATATTGTTACAACATTTGCTGTATTATTTACTTTTACATAATATTTATTTTTATTTTCTTTAATTTCTTTCTCGTTTTCAACTTTGCTTTCTTTTACAGCATTTTCGTCTATTACATTTTCATCAACTGGTTCTGTTTCTTCAGTAATTTCATTTAATTCATTTTCTTCTATTTCTGTTTTTTCTATATTTTCTTCTTCCATTGCTTGTCCATCGGTTTCTATTGTTTTGTTTTCTTTTATGTTAAGATATACTATTCCTGATATTATTAATATTGCTACAATTATTGATATTATAATATAAATTTTCTTTTTTTCCATTTGATTTCTCCTTTTTTATTTTTAAACTAAAATATATTTTATATTTTAGTTTAAAAATTTTTGAATCTGTTAATTGTTGATATAAAAAGTATATCATTATATATATTTTTTTTCAATTTTTTTATTGATATTTTATTGATAATTTTTTTATTATGTGATATCTTTGGTTGCAATCATAGTTTATAATTTATTAAAAAAATTAATGATTTATTTATTTTTTGTTATAGATTGTTACAATTCAGTAAGGAAAATCCTTGAAATACCTGTAAATGATATTTCAAGAATTTCTCTTACTGAACTGTAACTATAGATTAGCAAAAATATAAGGAGTTTATATATGCGAAGAAACCAGAGAAATAGAAAAAGAAAGAATTTTAGAGAAGAAAAATTTAAAAAAATCTTAGAAATTATAATATTTATTTTGATACTATTAGTTTTAATATTAATATTTAAAAATTTACATAAATCAAATAATTACAATGAAAATAAAAATTTAAATAATAACTCACAAACTAATGAGCAAGAAATTATAGAAAATAATGTAGAAACAACTGAAAATGAAGAAAATACTCCTATAAATTTTACATTAACTGCCATTGGAGATACTTTATGTCATAATACCCAGTATTGGGATGCTTACAACAGTGCAACAAAAGAATATGATTTTTCCTACGTTTATGAGGATATAAAATATTATACCAGTTCCAGTGATATAACAATTGGAAGTTTAGAAACTACTTTTGCAGGTGAAGATAAAGGATATAGTAATTACCCTACATTTAACTCTCCAGATAGTTTGGCTTCTGGGCTAAAAGATATTGGTGTTGATGTTATTTCTTTAGCTGGAAATCATGCTTTGGATTATGGTTATTCTGGACTTTGTAGAACAATTGATGTTTTAGATAAATTTGGTATTTCACATTTAGGTACATATAAAACAGCCGAAGAACAAGAACAACTTTTAATAAAAGATGTAAAAGGTGTAAAAATTGCTTTTATAAATTACACTTATGGGACTAATGGAATTCCTGTACCATCTGATAAAAAATATTGTTTAAATTTAATTGATAAAGATTTAATTTCTAAACAAATTACTAAGGTAAAAGAGCAAAATGTTGACATGATAGTTGCTTGTATGCATTGGGGAACAGAGTATAAAACTGTTGCTAATGATGAACAAAAAGAATTAGCTGATTTTTTATTTAAAAATGGTGTTGATGTAATAATTGGAAATCACCCTCATGTTTTAGAACCTATGGAAAAGAAAACTATAACACTTGATGATGGTACTTCTAAAGATGTTTTCGTAGTATATGCTTTAGGAAATTTTACAGCTGACCAAAGAGATGAAATAACTAGGGATTCTGCTATTTTAAATTTAGATATTACAAAAAATGTTGATGGAAAAATTTCAATAAATAAAGTAGATTATGTTCCAATTTATATGTATAAAAATACTAGTGCTAAAACACATAAATTCAAAATTTTAGATATAGAAAAATCTATTGCTAACTATGAGGCTGGAGATAATTCTTCTATAAATTCTACTTTATATAATAATTTAAAAACTCAGTTAAATAAAATTAAAAATATTTTAGGTGATGAAATTAATTGATAAAAAACCAGATTTAAGATTTTGTACGCAGTGCAAACTGCTACAAAATCTAATTTCCGCCATATTTATCTTCTACAGAAAGTTATCATACTATGATAACTTTCCTAGAATATAAAAAAATTATAGCTTATAAAAATTTAGGTTCTATAATAAATGTTGGGGTGGGTAAAAAACTCCAACATTTTTTTAAA
>URZW01000042.1 GCA_900552555.1 uncultured Clostridium sp. | reverse complement strand
CTTTTCTTTCTCCAATATTAGTTTGAATCTCTAATTTTAATTCTGTGTCATTTTTAAATCCTAAACGATTGAATTCAATTTTATCAAATACAACTTTATCTAATCTCAATATACTCTTCATTTCTTTTTTCCTTTTATTCCCTTTCTATGCAGCATAAGAAATCTTTGTTTCACATATATCAATATTTGAATTATTTTCTCTATAAGAATATTCTTCATTTATTAATGAAGAAACAGAATCATCTTTATTCGAATATGGAAATTTTTGCTTTGGTTCTTTAATGTCGATTTCATGTTTTGTTTGTTTTAGGAAATATGTTTTACATTTAATATTTGCTAATTCTTCATCACATATTATATCTTCTAAATTTAATTTTATGCTCTTTTCTTTATCATATTGTTCCGATGCAAAAAACTCTTTATCAAATTTTTGCACATACTCTTTTATATGTTTCTGAAGGATTTTAAACTTTGCATCCTTCTCCGGCAAATCTTGATGATTTATATAATCAATTGGATATTCATTTACAATATCATTTTTTATTTCGTCACCAGAAACAACTTTCCAAAATATTTTCTGATTTAAGATTACATCCCTCATTGCAATATTTCCATGTAATAAGTTATAAACACTTAATAAAGATATTTTTACAACAATATATTCTCCATTTTCTATATCTGTACATAATGCCAAATAATATTGACAATCATCATCTTTACATAAGAAAAAAATTGGAACATATTCATAATCAACTAATATATGATCTAAATATATATTTTTATTATCCAAAATAAAACACAATTCTTTATTCATTTTTATCCTCCATAATTCTAAAGCTACTCAAATCTACATCTTTATACAGCCACCAACAGACATGTTCATCCTTAGTTTCTTGGGGTCCGCCTTCACAATGCACATAACCAGCAGCCATTTTTTTATGAGGGTTCGGAAATTTCATATTAAATTCTATAATTTCTTTATTTGTAAAAGTAGAAACCCCATACCAATGAGCATCATTTTTTAGCGATCTTCCTTTTACTAGTTTTTTAGGCTTTTTCCCAAGTTCAAAGTATGAACGAAAATCATTTTTATCTATTTCATGGAAATCAGTTATCTCTCTACTTACAGCTCGATAAACATATATTTTTTCATAATCAAACTTAGTATTTGATGGAAATTCAATTTCTTTATTCCGTAATTTTTCTTTTAAAATTGTTGGAAAATTTTCATATAATTCCTCTATTTCAGACATTTTTACCCCTTTTGTTTTACATCTTCTGTATATCTATATTGTCATACTAGCATAAAGAAATTGAAAAAACAATAAAATTGCTATTTAAATGGTAGTTTTTACACGTATTTTCAATGATTTACTACCATTTTATGCTTTTCTTTGTAAATTAATATGTAATTTTCAGCAATTCATATTTCTGTAAAACTTAATTTCTTTCATGACATCGTCTCCTGTTTCACATATAAGAAAACCGGATTCGATCAGATCAGTAAGACATCTTTGTTTTCTTTGCAATTTTTCATCTTCTCCTTCAACATAATATAAATAATATTTTGTAGCCATTGTTTTATCCCCTTTTGTCAACTACCCACCACCTAAAGGGAGGGCACTGAAAAACATACCATTTTTATTTTGACTTTAATAAAAAAGAAAAAATCCATCAGAGTTTTTATGATTCTGGTGGATTTTCTGTTAGACAAAATATAAATTGCTTGTCTTTTTCGGCCAAAGTTCTTATTTTTCATTCATTAATTTAATTATTCTCTTAAGATTTACTGCAAAGATCATCATTGCTCCTTGCATTTCCATACAAATAAGACCTGATGATGACGCTACGTCATAACCATGCCGATGTTTTAGTTCGCTGTTCTTAGCTTCTATTTTATAGCGTTCCCGCATTTTTTCTTTGAAATGCTCAGTTTCCTGAAATTTAACCTGTTCACTGTGGGAATCGCAAATGATTGTTTCTGTGTATGTTTTCTTTTTGGCTCCTTCTTTATAACAGCCCCCACGATAAGAACAACATTTACATTTTTCAATATCGAAAAAATAGACCATACGTGGGTTTTTGTTTTTTTTATCTTTTTTCCTTTTATCGAAATATTTATGAATGGCTAAATGTCCGGCTTTACACTGATACATTCCGGCATCTTTATTAAATTCAAACTCATCTTCCTTTCTTCGGTTACCTTGTGTAATAACTGGATTTAATTTTGCTATCAGTTCATAACCACCTTCTTTTGCTGCCTCGATATTTTTCTTTTCAGAATAAGCCATATCTCCAATGACTGATTCAATCTGTATCCCAGCAGCTTTACTTTTTTGTACAAGTTTTGGCAGTTCTTTGCCATCTGTTTTTTCGCCGCTGGTGATTGTGGCAGCTGTGATGATCCGTTCTTCTGTCATTGCTATGTGTGTTTTATATCCAAAAAATGAAGTGTCGGCTGTCTTATGACCAGTTTTTGCATCTTCATCCTTTGAAGTTTCTAAATGTTCCATGTCATCAGTGACAGATTCTTCTAGTAGATTTAATTTTTCCTGCACTTTTGGATAACTGCAAATTTCTTCATTTCCTTTTACAACATCAATAAGCTGTTTACAGTATTTTAGTTCTTTTTCTAAAGAATCCTCTGTGTTTTTATCAGAAAATTTTTCTTTCATTGTTTCATCAATCTGATAGATGCTACGGCGCAGTTTTTTTGATTGTTCCTGGAGTACTTGACGGGGAGTCTTTTGATTGTATCTTGATTTTGTATGCGTAGCATCCACAATAATGGATTTTGACTTAATAATTCCTTTTTCTAATGCTAACTGAACTGTTTTGGCAATCAGCATATCCAAAAGATTCATATCCTTTAAACGCAGCTTCCGAAATTTTGTCAATGAACTTGGATTTATAACTTCATCTTCTGGAGCCATGTCCAAAAAATATTTAAAAGACATATCGTATTTAGAACGTTCAACCACATCAACATCTGATAAATCATAAATTGATTTTAAAAGAAGATATTTAAACATTCGGATAGGTGGAACTGCATTTCGTCCGTTATCCAGACAATAATTAGCAAGCAATTCATCATAAATAAAGCTAAAATCAACCAATTCTTTTATCTGCCGGAGAAGATTATCTTTCGGGATTACTAATTCATATATTTCCATGTATGGACTTAACATTAATTTCTGCTGTTGTTCGATCATAAAAACACCGCCTATATTTGATAGATACATTGTACCAAATATAGACGGTATAATCTACTTTTTCAGTGCCCTCCTTTGAAGTGGGGGGGTTCTTGCTCAATGGCTCTACTGAGCCAAGTATCTACAAGCTATCCTCGCGTGCCC
>URZW01000041.1 GCA_900552555.1 uncultured Clostridium sp. | reverse complement strand
GGATAGAATTGCTGGATCATATCATTGTCGGTGGAACTAATGGAAAGATGCTCAGCTTCCGAGAAGAAAAGCTGTTGAATGTGACAGGAAGGATGGATTGGGAGAGAGAATTATAGAATAAACAAGATATCTACTATTATCGATAACAGGTTCGGTGATGGTAGATATTTTTATGGAGAATTATATAGTATGGTGGTAAAATATAACTTAGAATAAGTATTGTATGATTGTGCTAGAGCGAAAGGGTTATATTATGAAAACACAGCCGTTATCCTCTCCTGAAAGACCAAAGAATACATCGAGGATATTTGATACAACAGAACCACAGTTAAGACTAAAAACTATGGGAGAAGATGAATTTGAAAGAGTTGTTGGAGAATGGGCATATTCATGTTTGAGAAAAGAAAAAAAGTATAGTAATGTTGCATTATTAGGAGGATCAGGTGACTCAGGAAGAGATCTGGTGGCATATATAGATGATAACATGCAAAAGTTTGATATATATCAATGTAAGCGATATGAAAAACCATTATCACCATCGACATATATGATTGAATTTGGAAAACTTTGCTATTATACATATATAGGAGAATATGCAGTTCCCAACAAATATTATATTGTAGCAAGTAATGGAATTGGTCAGTCATTAAGAAAATTAATAGAGCATCCAAAACAAATTAATACTGAATTAATAAATATATGGGATGAAAAATGTGGAAAAAAAAGACAGATTATAGCTGAAGGCATAAAAATGACAGACAGTTTAAGAAAATATATAGAGGAATTCGATTTTTCTATAGTTTCAGATATAGCACCAATTACACTGCTTGATGAGTTCAGTAAATCACCATGGTATAAATACCATTTTGGTGGTGGAATAAAAAAAAGACCAACATTTGAAAAGCCTTCTGAACAATTGAAAAAGTCAGAAAAAACTATGCCATATGTAAAACAGTTATTAAAAGTGTATTCAAAAGAAGCAGGACAAGTATACGAAACGCAAGAGGACTTAAAAAATAATCAAAAATTGTATAAACATTTTATGAGACAGAGAGAAGGATTTTTTTCAGCACAATCATTAAAAAGATTTGCAAGAGATGAATTACTTAATGAAGATAGCTATAACTCTTTAAAAGGTCAGGTTGAATTTGGAATAATGGATGTTTATGAAAATGAATATTCAAGCGAATTAGAGAGAGTAAAAGAAACAACTAAGCAAGCAAATTCTTTAGGTATTAGTTGCGAAGAAATAAAAGATGTTACTATTTACGATAAAACGGGCATGTGTCACGAACTTGTCAATGATGAAAAAATAATTTGGAGTGATATTGATGAAAATATATAATACTAATCAAGAAATTGGTTGCAGAATATTATTGATTTTACAAATTGTGAAAGAAACTTACTCGATAGAAAGAATTGGATATTATGATTATTTTTCATTACATTTTAGTGATTTAAAAAAGACAGGGGAGAGTTTGCATCCGTCTAATCCTAATCATTCGGCAGAAATTATTATTAAAAGACATACTATTGAAAATGCAATAAATTTTTTAATCGGTAAGGGATTGATTGAGCCGCAATATAATTCTCAAGGGATAAAGTATCAAAATACAAATCTGGGAAATAAAATAGTAGATATGTTTAACAATGAATATACGAAAAAGTACCAGTATTACGTAACAGAGGTAGACAAAATATTTTCAAAAATGAATGAAGATAAAATCAGAAATTATGTAAATAAAAACATAGGAAAATGGATAGGGGAATTTGAAAAAAATGAAAAGTAGAATGCAGGGAAGGTTGAAGTTGACAAAATTAATTTTGGCCGGGGAAAATAAAAAAGATGCAATTATTAATTTCAAAGGTGGATTAAATGTTATTGCGGGAGCATCTGATACAGGAAAATCGTTTGCTTTTGAATGTATTGATTTTGCATTGGGTTCATCTTCCAATCCTAAAACAGTTCCAGAAATGAAAGGCTATCGGAGTGTTTTCCTTGAAATTGAAGATATTGGGCAGGAAGAAATATTTACATTAAAACGAAATTTTTCTGAAGATGAAAAAAACGAAATATTTATTTATTATAGCAATTATCAGGAGAAAGATGCAGCGGAGGTAGAAAAATTATCTGTAACTCATAATGCAAAAAAAAGCTTGTCTAAAAAATTATTGAATTGTTGTGATTGTACATACAAATATGTGATGAAGAATACAAAAGGAGATACGCGAGCCTTTACATTTAGATCCTTCAGTCCATTAATTATGATTAATGAATTAAGAATTACGGCAAGACATTCTCCGATTTATCATACAGATTCTAGGGGAAGTACTTTTGCAACACCTGCAAGAACGGCTTTTAAAACAGTTATATCGGGAATTGATTATAAAAAAGAAGAGAAAAAAGAAAATACTGAAATTATAAAGGCAAAATTAAAAGGTAAGATAGAACAATTAAGCCAAATTATTGATGAAATTCGTATAGAAAACAATGAGTTGATAAAAGATACGGAAGATATAAATACAGAGAAAAGTATAGAGATTATTGAATTAAATAAATTTATAAAGGAAAAAAGTGAAGAAATTAAGAAGTATGAATTAGATTATAAAGAAATTCAAACAGAGATTGAAATAAAAAATACAGAACTAAAGCATTTATTAAATAATAATAACAAATTTGTTTTGTTGAAGAAAAATTATTTGTCTGATCTTGAGCGATTAGAGTTTATTTATGATGCATTTGATTTGACGCAACAATTGGTAGAGGTAGAATGTCCAATATGTCATTCACCTATGAAGGTTAATGAGATGGAAAAATCAGATGATTATTATGAGGCATTAGCAACAGAAAAGATAAAAATTGAAGTTCAATTAGCAGAATTAGATGAGACAATAAAAGATTTATCTGATGAAATAATAAGCAAAAAACAGCGTATTAGTAAATTGGAAAATTATAAAGAAGAAATTACAGATAACCTAAATAATAACTTAGGACCGATAGTAGCAGAGAAAGTGAAAAAGGTTCAAGAATTGATGGATGCACAAGAAAGAATAAATTTAATAACAAGAAATGAAAAAAGAATAAACAAATATAATACAGAAATTAGTAAATGGCAAGAAAAAATAGACAGTACAGGACAAGAGAAAAGAAAGAAAATAGAAGACTTACCTGAGGCATATACAAATGAACTTTGTAAGGAAATTAAATTTTTATTACAAGGGTGTGATTTTATTGGCAAAGAGGGGAAAATAAAATACAATAATGCTACAGAGGATGTAGAAGTTGGAGAAAAAGAAAAAGCTTCTTATGGAAAAGGAGCTAGAGCAATAATTAATTCAACATTTTTAATAGGAATAATGAATTATTGCTATAAAAGGAATTTGTGTCATCCAGGCATTGTTGTTTTGGATTCGCCATTAACAACATACAAAGAGAAGGATAAAAAAGATGGGGATGATGAAACTATAACAAAAGGAACAAAAGAGAAATTTTATGAAATGTTGGCAGAACAAAAGAATGGACAAATTATAATATTCGATAATGAGGAACCAAGTAGTACTGTAAAAACAAAAATAAATTATTTGCATTTTTCAGGTGATTCAACAGTAGGAAGAAAAGGGTTAATTCCCTAAAATCTAAAAATATAATTGGATAAAATACTGTTAGAAAGATTCTTTGATTATATTGGTAAAAAGGGCTAGATATCTTTTGGAGTCAGATGCTAGAAAAAGATATTTTAATATGATATGATACAATAAAAAAGAGGTTTATAGGATATATATTTAATGAATTGAGGAATTGAATGAATAATAAACAAGCAGAAAAAAAGTTTCCCTCATATTTCAAAAATTTTGAAATTCCTGAATGGGCAAGAGAGCAGGAACTAGAGGTATTTAGAGCTTGCGCAACAGGAAAAGTTGATAGAGAATCGTTTATGAATAGTTTCGAAGAAAATGGATACAAAATAAGTAAAGATGGTGATGAACATGATCCACAAGAATATTCATTATCGACTTATATTAAATTTAGAGATGTAAAAAGATTTATGGCAATGGATAGCCGTTATGGAGTTCCATTTGTGATAGCGAAAGGTGTTACAAAACCTGCTCATGGAATATGCTTGGAAACTAAAGAATGGAAACGAAATTTAGGTATAAAATATAAAGGGTCTCATGTGGATTGGTGGTTATATACAGATGCAGAGCCGTATAGAGAATTTGAGGTGTTTGAAAATGAAAATAGAAAAGATATTTAGAAAAATACCGGATTTTCAAAAAGTTATTTTAGATACAATTCTTTTTGAAAGTAAGTATCCAGTGTTATTTACATGCAAAAATGATAAAGATATATACTTGTTTATTTGTTGTTTGGTAAATTCTGAAAAGATTAAATGGATTGGAACAAGAACAACGTATGATAATTTAATTGATTTGTTGGAAAATAAAATTACTATCAGAGATGCGTTTTTAAATGTAACAAATAACAAAATTATGATTGAATATGATGGAAAAGAAGTTGAATATGAATTAAAAAAATCTAGTGAGATTCCTGATGAGGTATTGCCAACCGTAGGTGAGTATATGGATGCAGAAGAAGGAGAATATGAAGAAGAAATTGTTGAATTCCAAAAAAGAAACAAAAATATTGAGTATGTTATTCAACCACAAATTAGTAAATTTTTAATTTTAAGATATAAAGCTGTGAGTGTCTTGAGGGTGGAAAAAGATTCAGAAATAGATTTGGATACAAAAGATGTATTTCGTTATCCAATAGGAACAATTCATAATCAAAAAGTAAACTTGGCATAGAGAGGTGGAATAATGAATAGTTTTAAATTGGTGCAACATAATGTGAAGTCAGCTTCTTTTATTGAAAATAAGGAAAAAGAAAAGAAAAAAGATATAGAAGTTAGTGTTGAAGGTGGAATTTTAATTCCAAAAGATTTGAGAAAAACAAAATATTTGATTGTTCAATTAAAGTTGAATTTAGGAAAATCAGATGAACGTTTATATTTGACTTTAGAAACGATATCTAGATTTGAAGTCGAAAAAGATAGTGATGAAATTAGCGAGGAAGAGGTGCGACTCAAATGCTTTCCGGTTGCATTGTCGGAACTTAGAAAGACGGTTAAAAAAGTAACTGAAGCGTATGGGATACCAGTTGTGGATTTACCTCCATTTGAAGAAGAAACAGAAAGCGAATAATGTTTTTTACATAGCCAGATGGTTCCAACTCAAGGAATCACCTGGCTATTTTCATGCCCG
>URZW01000040.1 GCA_900552555.1 uncultured Clostridium sp. | reverse complement strand
CAAAAATTTAAAACTGTAATCATATACATGATGGATAATAAATAGTTATCCGTCAAGCAAAATATATTAAAACTATGTATATAGAGGTATATCAGATGAATTATATAATAGAATGGGATAAGTATTTATTAGATTATCTGGAAGAAGCCAGAAAAACTATAGAAAATATACCAGATAATCCAAATAAGGGTATTCAATTTGAATTATTAGTGGAATACTTATTAAGTCAGATGTTTTCTCATGAAGAATTGTCATTCAAAAATACAAAACTTTCATATGATGGAAATAAGGATTTCTGGGCAATTGATAATTTAGATGAAGTGTGGTGGGCAGAATGTAAGAATTATGCTCCGAATATTGCTCTAACACAGTTAGCTCCTACTCTCGTAATGGCAGAAATAAATGAAGTAAGTCACTTAATGTTTTTTAGCTATTCCTCTCTAAATATTAATTTAAAAAAGAGAATTGCTCAGTATTCATATAAATATAAAAAGGAAATTTTTTTATATGATGATACTGCCTTAGAACAATTAATTTTTTTATATGATAAGAAAGTTTTACCCCAAAATTACAATGCTGTATCATGCAAATTTTCCGAAAAATTAGAAACTATATTTTTTAACGAAATAAATGCATCTATTGTCAATAGAAATTCATTTGATGAAAATTATGAAATAACGGAACTAAACGTTGGAAGCATATATGATCTTAATGTTATACTTATTAACCGATATTATAATACAAGCTTAAACGTGAAAGTAAAAATCGCGGATAATGAATCTAATTTATATTTTGACTTTTTGGATAATGAGTTGAATGTACCATTGAAAGAATGGGAAAAAAATTTGACTTTAAAGCCAAATCAAATAATCCTAATCAAATATAGCGTGGTAGCAAAAAAGGAAAAAGAAAAAATAACTTTACCACAGATATCAATTACATATGAAAAAGGTGATAGTATTATTAAGAAAAACTCTAACCTAAATCACCATTATGTATGTAATTGGAATAAAAAAGTTATACTTATAGGTAAGCAATACGAAAAAATCATACAGGACTTTTCTGAGGAATGTCAAAAAAAATTCTGTACGCTATTAGTGTATGGAACCGGAGGAACTGGAAAAACCAGAATTTTAGAAGAATGTAAGTGTCAGCTTATTAAAAAAAATTACAATATTATGAATTTTATTGGTTTTGATAATACTTCATCGTGGAGAGATATTGTTATAGAAATTGCTTTTCAAGTGTTCGGATTAGAAAAAGATTTGGTTTCTTCGATTTTATTTGATGTTGACGAAACTAAATTATTAGCTCCAGAAGACCCATTAAAAATAAAAATAATTAATTTTCTAAGACTTCTAAAAAAGGGGAAGAATATAGACAATTTAGAGGATTATTATGAAATTATATTTTCTGAATTAAATAGAAATAAGTATGCCATTATTATTGATAATTTACAATCATATTCTGTTGAAATTATTGACTTTTTGAAGAAATTGATTAGCTTTTTGGGAACGAATATAGAACAAAAAAATTCATTTGCTCTTTTAATGTCTTTAAATACTTCACTTGTCTATGATAATAAGTATCTTGATTTTGTTTCATCTATTCAAACAATGTCTTTTTCAGGAAATAATACAAGTGTTTTGTGTGAAAATATTACAGGCTTTGTAAAAGAAGAGCAAGCTATTACGTATTTAAAAACCTTATTGTGCTTAGATGATTATCCATTAAATTATAAATATTTAAAAGAAACTTTAGCTAAAAGTTCATTGAAACCAAAATATATTGAGTTAGTTGCAGGAAGATTATTTCAGGAGGAGTGTATTGAATTAAAAAATAATAAAGGAATTATAACAGATGCTGTTAAATTTAAACATACCTTGGAGCACATACCACCCAAATACGAGGATGCATTTTGCAGTAATTTTAGACACTTGCAATCAGTTTATCCCTTGTTGGAAGATGATTTCAAAGATATTTTGGCATGTACCTACTTTTTTAATATTTTATCACAAAGAATAATAGATATTTTTAAGCTGAATAAAGGTGTCATTTTGGAATTGTGTAAGCGCGATATTCTTAAGAAAAGTGAATACGTAACAGAATGCTCATATGAATTTGAACATGATCTTGTTGAAATGACAATATGTGAAAAAATATATCCAGATTTAATTGAGCATGCCATTTTTCTTATTATGAAACATTCTGATTCATTTAATTCGACATTAAAAGATCAATATGATCAGTATATATTATGTAAACTATTTTCGAGGCAAATTTCAAAAGATGAACTTATCTCTGTATTTGAACATAAAGAACGTATAAAAATAAACAATAAGTTTATTTACAAGTTTTATTCTTACTTTATGGATAATTTAATACAATTAAAATCAGAATTTGAATGTACAACTTTAATTTGTTATATGTGTGATTGTTGTAAATATGTCAGGGATCATGTAAGTGAAGTTAAGGCAGAGCCTTTATTTGAATTAGCATATGCTCATTTATACAACATTCCAAGAGCGACACAAGAGGTAATGGCATTATACTTTTCTTTCATAATTCATTTTTGTGAAAACAAAATACGTTTAAACAAGGTATCAGATTGCATGGTGGTTTATAAAGATTTTTATCGTGAAATAGAATGTAGCGAAAAGGTATATGTAAACCTTAATATGCAATTCTCATATGCTAAGGCATACTTAGATAACCGTATCTTTGTATGTGGAAAATTGGAAGGATTTTCCCGAAAATATCTAATAAATTTGGTATCATCAATTAAAACGTCACAGAAAAACCAATTTTGGGATATCCAGATAGAAAATTATTTTGATCTGGCAAATATATATTTAGGCGATAATGTAAATGTGGCAAAAGCACTATATAATTTGAATAAAGGATTTAACTGTTATAATATGTTAACAAAGTCACAACAGAGAAAATATAGCGTAAATTATTATTCAAAAAAAATATTATACCTTATGTTAAAACACGAATATTCTTCTTCGTTGGATATTATACATAAAGCGCTTATAGAATTAAAAGAAAATACATATATTAATTACCATATTTTTTTCCAAGAGAAATATGTGAAATATCAAATTATAAATTTATTGGTGCAGAAAAAAATAGACAGCACATTAGATAAGTGTATGGAAAAGTATGAACAGCTTTTAAATTTGACTGGCCATTTAAAGGATAATTATGACTGGATTTTTATCCAAGCAAAGTATGCATTTTATACACAAAATTATAATGTTTTTGAAAATTTAGTTAAACAATTTTATATTAATTTGTGTGCTAATGATAATTTAAATTCAAATAAAAACCATATTATGTTAGAGGAGCTTGCCATAAAATATATACAACAAAATGGTTCTTGCAATTTTATATGCAATAGAGCTGCTGACGTATCTGACATTAACAAAATATTGACAATGGATAAACCATCTTTTCAACAGTTTTTTAATGAATATAAGTCTACAGCTCCTATTACAAGTGAGGATTATAAAGATGGATATTATATATAGTTTTAAACATTACCTAAAATAACATCTTTTAAATAGACCAGGTTTCCATGGCTATCCAATACAAGGTCTTTTGCAATATCTCTCATGTGCGACCAAATCTGATTATTTACCAATGATGGAAAATAATCCACAAAATAGATAATAGGAATACGTACATTCATAAAAGTATAAGGTAATGCATCATAAATTTGTAGTGTGGAAGAATAATGATCTAAATTTTGAGGATATGAGTGAACATCGCAGATATCACATGGAAAATTATCCATTAAATATTGTGCATACCACTCATATTCTCTAAGGGATGATAAATTAATAAAATAGTATAGCGGTTCAAAGGGTATTTTATTTTTTAAATATTGAATAAAAACTGATATTGTATTTCCGATACTATTATGTATGTTGTAATAGTTCTTTGCCCAAAACATACTGCTTGAATCGTTTCTCAAGTAAGAAAAACTGCTGCTTTTTCCATTTTGAGTAGAACTGCTACCACGGTGATATGCAACAGAATCTGCTACAACCCAGTTTTCCAAGCCCAGTTTTCCAATTTTTATACCTATATCACAGTCGCTACAGCAATATGGCATATCTAGATCCATTCCACCAACTTTTTGGTATATTTCTTTACGTAGCATTAGTATTGCACTGGTTGTTGATGTCATTTTATAATCCTGCTGTACTAAGGGATGTGTTTCTTTAATTCCCCTAAATGGATGGAGAATTCTATATTGTGAATACTCAATTCCAAAATCAATAATGCGGTTATTAATTGGATTTAGTAGTTTTGAGCTTACGGAGCCTATACGTTCATTTGACAATAATTTATTCAGCAAAGGAGAATACCAATCCTGATAGCTAAAAATGTCCTGATCGCATAAGGTAATAATTTCTCCCTGAGCTATATTAACACCGCGATTTACAGTTTCAGAGTATAACAACGATTTGTCATATTTTATATATGTAAATCTATCTGGTAAAGTAACATTTAATTCATCGATATTGTTATTATTTCCGACAACTATTATTTCTACATCCTTAGGAATTATTTTATTTAAAAGTTCCGTTGTATATAAAAGCATCTGTTTATTCCGATGATAAGGCATTATAATACTTTGCATTGGTTTTTTCATATTCTGACTCCTCTTATATGTTTTTTAAATAGGCTTCTGCTAATTCAATGTCTTTTTGTGTATTAAGGTTAAAATTAGCAGATGCTATTGGATAGACTTTGCAGGTAAGTCCATTATCTACAGCAAGTTGAATCCAATCGCCCATTTCATATTCTTTTCTTGTTAAGTTAGGCTTCAGTGTATTAAGCATTTTTAACATGCTTTGTTTCATAAAACAACAACCAGTTCCTTTCAAATTGTTGAATGCATTTATTGGTTTTTCAATTAGCTGTAAAATATCACCGTTTGAATTAATGTCAATGGTATAAGCTTTTTGTATATTTTCCACAGTATCGTTTACTACACCACAAAGACAATCTATATCGAGATTAGAAAAATAGGCGTACATTTGTTTAATGTTGTTATTAATAAATAGTTCATCACTCAGGCACATAATAAATGTATTATGAATATATGGAGAAGCAATTTTTATTGCGTGAGCAATTCCTAAAAGTTGCTCTTGTTTAACATAATTAACAGGTATGCCATGGTAATTATCTCCAATATAGTCAATTATATATTGAGCATTATGACCGACAACTACTATAATTCCACTTAGATTAATTTCAAGAAATTGTTCAAGATTATAATCCAGTAAATATTTATTACCTATTGTTACAAAACATTTATTTGTTATGTCTAATCCAAGACGTGAGCCGATTCCGGCGGCCAATAAAATTAATTGCATTTCCATTCCTCCTATTAAAAATGACGGATAACTATTTATTATCCATCATGTATATGATTACAGTTTTAAATTTTTG
>URZW01000039.1 GCA_900552555.1 uncultured Clostridium sp. | reverse complement strand
TTTGATATATTATGTGCATCTAATACTTTAAATATTTCTTCTATTTCTTTGGCTTCTCCTAATGCTAATACTGATAAACAGTTTTCTATTGTTTCTTTTGATATATTATGTGCATCTAATACTTTAAATATTTCTTCTATTTCTTTGGCTTCTCCTAATGCTAATACTGATAAACAGTTTTCTATTGTTTCTTTTGATATATTATGTGCATCTAATACTTTAAATATTTCTTCTATTTCTTTAGCTTTTCCAAGTGCTAATACTGATAAGCAGTTCTCTATTGTTTCTTTTGATATATTATGTGTGTCTAATACTTTAAATATTTCTTTTATCTCCAAATAATTTTTTTTTAATAAAACAGACACACATCTAGAAATGTTTTCTAAAGGAATATTATTATTAACTAACACTTCTAAATTTTGTTCTATTTTATCTATAATTCCAATTTTAATTAATGTTTTACTTTTAACAATTCTATTTATTTGTTCTTCTGTAAAACCATACTTCTGTAAAAGTCCTACCAATTCATTTTTATTTACCATACAAATTTTAGCTCCTATTGTTTATTATATAACTCCTCATTTATTAATATCATTTGTATTGTTTTATTAGAATATCCTTTTTCTTCCATTTTTTTAATTTTATTTTTTAAAGCTACAGTTGTTTCTAAAAAAACTTTTATATTGTTATTTAATATTGGGTAAATTTTTAAATTTTTTTCTTTTAAAAAATTTAATGTTTGTTTTACAAAAATTTCTTCATCAGTTAAAAATTCTATAATTCCTTCATTATATTTCTCTTTTAAATCCATAATTTGTTGTTTACTTACTCCATATTTTTCGAAATATTCCATTTATTTTTTTCCCTCTTCTCGTTCACTTTTTAAACCACATCTAATTTTTTCTTTATTTCATAAGCCTCTTTTACTATTGATTTTTCAAAATTTTAACTCACCTTTCAAATACCACATATGTTCAGAAACTATTTTAAGTTCAACCATATTGCCAATCAAGTTTTTATCACCTTCAAAAATAACAACTTTGTTGCTATCAGTTCTACCAGTAAGCATATCAACATTATTTTTGCTAGTACCTTCAACTAAAACTTTTTGTGTAGTTCCAACATATTTTTTATTATTTTCTGCAATTTGACTTTCAACTAAGGCCTTTAATTTATCAAATCTTACATGTTTTTGTTCTTCTGGAACTTGATTTTCCATTCTATTTCCAGGTGTTCCAACCCTTCTAGAATAGATAAACATATATACTTGTTCAAATTTTACTTTTCTTACGACATCTAAAGTATCTTCAAATTCTTCATCTGTCTCACCTGGGAAACCTACAATTATATCTGTAGATAGTGTTAAGTTTGGTATTCCTGCTTTCATTTTTTCTACCAAGTTTAAATATTGTTCCTTAGTATATTTTCGATTCATTTCTTTTAATACTTTTGTATTTCCAGATTGTAATGGCAAATGTACTAATTTGCAAACCTTATCACATTCTGCAATTGCTTTAATTACATCATCTGTAAAGTCCTTTGGATGTGGTGATACAAATCTGATTCTTTCTATTCCTTCTATTTTGTTTACCGCCATTAGTAATGTTGCAAATGAATTTACTCCTTCATATTCTTCAAATTCTATGCCTTTTTCTCTTTCTACTCTTAAATATGAATTTACATTTTGACCTAAAAGTGTGATTTCTTTATATCCTTGTTTTGCAAGTTCTCTTACTTCTTCAATTATTGCTCTAGGTTCTCTACTTCTTTCTCTTCCACGAACATATGGAACTATACAATAGCTACAGAAATTGTTACATCCATTCATTATTGTTACAGATGCTTTTATGTTACTATCTCTTTTTATTGGTAAGCCTTCGTATACCTTTCCATCTATGTCTAATATATCTTCTAACTTAGTTTTGTTTTCTATGACTTCATATAAATCTTGTGGGAATTTGTGTAGTGTGTGTGTTCCAAATATTATGTCTGTATATGGATAGCTTTCTTTTATTTTGTCTGTGATGTGTTTTTCTTGCATCATACATCCACCAATTGCTATAATTGTTCCGCGTTCTTCTTTTATTTTTTTAAGTTCTCCTAATTTTCCAAATAATTTATCTTCTGCATTTTCTCTTACACAACATGTATTAAACAATGCTAGGTCTGCTTCTTTTTGATTTTCTGTTTTTGTATAACCCATTTTTTCTAACATTCCGCATAATTTTTCTGAATCATTTTCGTTTAATTGACATCCCATTGTTAGTATACTATATTTTAGGTTTTTATTTTCATTTATTTTCTTTACTTTTTCTATGTATTCCTTTTGTGTGTTTATTTCATTTTCTGTTTTCATTTTTTATTATTTTCCTTCCTTAAAGTTATATTTTTATTTTATATCATTATTTTCTTGGTCTGCTATATTTTATTATATTTTGTCGGTTTTTGCAAGGCTTTTTTTGTTTTTATGTTGACAAAAAGTTACTATATAATGGTTTTCTTATGGTAGTTTGTCGTATAATGGTGTTTTAAATTGTCTGAATATGATTGAAACAATATTAAAATTAATTTATTAAGTCTTTTTTGGACAAGAGTTCACTTTAGTGGAAGGGAGTCCAAAAAAGATTTTAGAAATTATTATATTGTGTATTGAACCGAAGACAATTTAAAATATCATTATACGACAAACTACCATAAGAAAACCATTATATAGTAACTACGCCATAAAAAAAATAAAGAAGTCAGTATACGCTGACCTCTTCTATTTTTAATCTTTCATATAATCATTTATTTTTTTCATAAATATGAATCTATCAATAATATCTAATATTCCATAAACAATTATTAATACTCCAAGTGCTGTAATTACAATTTGTTGATTAATTAAAATTATAATACCAGCTAATATCATAAGCAATGTGAATATTAAAGATGCAGTCCAGTATGGAGATTTTACTTGTTTCCATATTAATATTGTTTGTAAATCCATTACACCAGTAACAATAATCCAAATTCCTAGAATTACTCTAAAGAATGCTAATACTGAATCTGAAGCAAATAGAACTATAACTCCAAATATTACAGCAACTAATGCTATTGTTAATAGCCAATCTTCTTTAGTGTCTGATGTATAATATTCGATTAATTTTAGAACACCCATTGCAATGAATAAGATACCTAATATAACTGATATTGCTCCTAATGTTGCTTCTGGTCTTGCTACTAAAAGTACTCCAAATATTACGAATATTATTGAGATTACGATATCTGTCCAACTTGATCTTTTTAAGAATTTTTCGAACATAATACTCCCTCACTTTCTTTTGTATTTTTATACATAATATCACATTAATAAAAAAAAGTATACAAATTTCTAAAATTTTTTACAAAAAAATTTTTAATAGTATTATCCTTTTAAGATTCTAAAAAGTAGTGAAAGAAAACTTCCACTACTCTTATTCTTTTAAATATTATCTAATTTATTTATTAATTTATTTATTTCTATAATATATCTTTCTCTTATATCATCATATATTTCTCTAGAAGTTTCTTCATCATATAAATGTGATAATTCGTTTCTTGAAAGCATCATATCCATCCATACTTCTCCATTATCTATCAAACCTGCTGAAAAAGATTCTTTTAAAATTTCTCTTGGACTTCCTATTTTTCCAACCATACCTTGGTTTTCTAAGCAATCTTTCATTGTTTTCCATGCAAGTTCAAATGTAAATTCGAATCTATGTAATATTCTGTCAATTTCTAATTCTGTCGCTTCTACTTCTAATGCTTCATTCAATCTATTTAATGCCCTTCTGAAATTTTCTTTTTGTTCTTCATATCTTTTTTCGGATAATTCAAATTTCATTTTTTCTTTTTCTGTTAGTCTATCTAACAAACCTCCATTAAAATATTATTTATTCTGCAGTATATGAATTAACATTACTATAAACTAAAGAATATCCTCCATCATTTTTTAGAACTCCATCTATATACACCTTAACTGTTGTAGTTCCAGAGCCTTTAGCATTTCCTACTGATATTGATGTTTCAGAAGCTTTTACAGATTGAGAATAAATTGTATCATCACCAACTTTAACTTCTAGTTTAACAGTTTTTACCTTTTGTGCATCATTTGTATCATTTGTTGATGTATTCTTTTCGTATATGTCCCCTTTTAATAAAGATTTAACATTAACAGTAATAGGAACTGTTTTTATTTCTGCTAATTTGTTTACTGTAATATTAATATCAGAACCTTTTTCTACAGACTTACCTTCATCCAAACTTTGTTTTAAAACAACACCATTATCCTTAGAGCTATCCTCAGTAGTTGTAACAGTAACAACAAAACCTAAATCTTGAAGAGCCTTTTTCGCCTCATCTTGAGACTTTCCAACAACCCCAGGAACTGTTGCTTTTTCTGTTCCAGTACTTACATGAATTTTAACTGTTTCACCAGCATTTACTTCTGTATTTGCATCAGTTTCTTGGCTAATTACATAACCCTCTTGAACCTTTTTGCTTGTTTCTTCAACAATTTCTGCTTTCAATTTTGCATCTTCTATTGCTTCAACAGCATCATCTTTTGACATTCCTATTACCTTTGGAACTTTAGTTTTTTCAGTACCTTTACTTACTACAACTTTAACTGTACTACCTTCTTTTACTCTGTTATATCCTTCAACATAAGTTGGGTCTTGACTTATAATATGATTTTCCTCCACATCAGTATTATACTCTTCTGATGCAACTTCAAATTTTAATTTTGCTCCTTCAATTCTTTGTTGTGCATCTTCTTTTGTAAGACCAACTATATTAGGCATTTCTACCTCTTTAGGATTTGTTACATTTAAAACCAACATTGTTCCACCAAATGCAATACAGAACAATAAAATTAATCCTATAAATGAACTCAATACTTTATGATTTTTTATGAATGCAATAAATTTATTGTCTTCTTTTTTTCTGCTATTTTTTTGCATTTTATCAACATCTTGTGTTGATATTCTCTGTGTTTTTGCTGTTGGGTCATATTCTTCTTCAACGAAATCACCTGATGGATTTTTAAGTGCCATTCTTAAGTCCTGTAAAAGTTCTGTTGCTGTTTGATATCTAAGCATTGGGTCCTTTTTCAATGCTTTTAATATTATTTTATTTACCGCTTCTGGCAAATGTGGATTTAATTCAATTGGTGGCACAGGATCTTCTTGCATATGTTTTAATGCAACTGAAACTGGAGTATCAGCATCAAATGGGACTTTACCTGTTACCATTTCATACATTACAACACCTAATGAATAGATGTCTGATTTTGCGTCTGTATATCCACCTCTTGCATGTTCAGGTGAAAAATAATGTACAGAACCGATTGTTGTTCCAAATGCTGTAATTGTTGAATTTGAAACTGCTTTTGCTATTCCAAAATCTGTGACTTTTGCAACACCATCTTCTGTTATTATTATGTTATGAGGTTTTATATCTCTATGTATAATATTGTTTTTATGTGCCATTTCTAATGCTGATGCAATTTGAATTGCTACATTTACTGACCATTTCCATGGAAGTGGTCCTCTTTCTTCAACTATTATTTCTTTAAGAGTTTTTCCTTGTATTAGTTCCATTACTATATAATAAATTCCATTATCAACACCAACATCAAATATTGATACAATATTTGCATGTACTAATCTTGCTGCTGATTGTGCTTCTGTTTCAAATCTTTTTATAAATTCTTCATCAGTTGTAAATTCATCTCTTAAAACTTTTACTGCTACATATCTTTTTAAAACAAGGTCTGTAGCTTTATAAACTGTTGCCATGCCTCCGTTTCCAACTTTTTCAATAATCTCGTATCTATTACCTAGAATTCTACCTTCTAAATTCATACTTCTCTCTCCTTTTTATCTCATTGCTTTTACGCCATAATGTAAGCCGTTATATATTCCTAATAATTACAACTGTGATGTTGTCATATCCGCCTCTGTCTTTTGCAAGTTGTACCAAATCTTTTGTTGCTTGTTCTATATTTTTTGATGCCATCTCATATATAGTTTCTTGATCTACCATGTTTGATAAACCATCTGAACACATAATTATGATATCATCTTTTAAAAATCCTTTTACCATTACATCCGGTTCTACAAAAGCATTACATCCTAATGCTTTCATTAACATGTTTTTTTGAGGATGATGTTCTGCTTGTTCTTTCGTTATTGTTCCCTCTTTTACTAGTTTTTGTACATAACTATGGTCTTGTGTTAGTTTTCGTATAAATTGTTTTCTAACTCTGTATATTCTACTGTCTCCTATATGTCCTATATATGCTTTGTTGTTATATATTAAACATATTTCTAATGTTGTTCCCATTCCTTGTAATTCTGGTGTTTCTTTTGATTTTTCATATACAACCATGTTAGCATATTCCATACTGCTTGCTAATAGCTGTATTATGCTGTCTTTGTCTTTTTCTATATCTTTAAAATTATTTTCTATGTAGTTTTTGGCAGTTTGAACTGCTAATTTACTTGCTATTTCTCCGCCATTGTATCCGCCCATTCCATCTGCTAATATGTATAATTGAACTTCGTCTAGTGAATTTGAAATATAAAAATAATCTTCATTGTTTTCTCTGACGTTTCCTTTGTCAGTTCTTGCATAAGCTTTTATCATATTTTCACCTCTGTTCTTTTGTATTTAGCTTATCTTTGTTTTCTTTAAGTTATTTTATATCATAAGTTACTGTTTTTTGCAATATTTTTTCAATAATTGAATAACAAAAAATATAGCCATACAATTACAATTTAATTGTATGACTGTAACTTATTATTTTATTTTTTCTATTTCTTCATTTGTAAGTCCGGTTGCATCCATCACCTTTTCAACTGTCATTCCCATTCTTAATAGTTTTTTTGCAATTTCAATGCTCTTTTGCTTTTCGCCTTTTATTTTTCCTTTAATTTCACCTTTAATTTCGCCGTTCTTTTCTTCCGTTCATATCTTCCTCTTTGGATTCCGTT
>URZW01000038.1 GCA_900552555.1 uncultured Clostridium sp. | reverse complement strand
AAAAAGTTGAAAATGGAAAAGTATTCACTATAGAAGGTAATAGCAAAGATGAGGTAAAAGAAAAAATTATAATTTAAATAGTAAATCTATTTATGGGTATGGAGTTTAAGAAATAATAGCCTGTTATAAATTTATTATTGTCATATTTTATCGTATTATGGCTTTTATTATGATATAATCTTTAAGCACTTATGTGCCTATGGAGGATCTAGCATGTTTAAACATCATACTAGGAGACTAGCATTGATGTGACTTTAAGAGAGGATTAAATGGAATATTTAATTATTCTTTATTTAATTCTAGTTATTACCGCTTTTATATTGAAGTAGTTTTAACTGCTTAAGTCTATTGATGCTAGTATCCAAAATAGTGAAAAAGGAAGAATTGCCGTTCTTCCTTTTTCTTTAGTCTATTAATGCTAGTCCTATGACTACGTCTATAGTATATCACATTTTTTACAAAATTAAAGTTGCATTTTATTTTTTATAGATTTATTTCAAAATACGATAAATTATAAATGAACCCACAAATCCTAAAAGAATGCTTGAAATATCAAAATATCCTGTTAATGTAAGTAATTTTACTAATTTGAATATAATTATAATTATGAATGATGATATGATAAAGTTCTTGTTTGAGTTTAATTTAGAGAAAACTCTTGGAAGAAGATATCCTAATGGCATAAATTGAACAAAAGAAATAATACATTGTTTTATTGAAATGCTATGTAGTGGTACTAAATTTGTTGAATGACAAATAGCTTCAAAATACGAAAGTCCACCTATATTGTTAATACCTTGATTTATATATGAAATGAATATCATTAATATGAGATATATTGTTAAAAGATATTTATATGTTGATTTCTTCATTTGTTTTAGCTCCTGTTTTTAAAATTATATATTTAGAGTAGAGTGTTTTTTCATAATTGTCGTATGCTTCACCGTTATATTTCATTACAATATCATTAACTATTTTCAAACCTAATCCATGATTTTCACCCTTGGAAGATTTAAAGTGTGATTTGATGGGATTTTTTATTGAATGATTACAAATTTTAATAATTATGTCATGATTATATACAATATCAACATTTATTGTATTGTTAGATGTATTTTCTAAAGCATTATCTATTAAATTCATTAGAATAATTAAAATATCAAAGCCCATGTTGCTTAGTTGTGATAAGTCTGTTGAATGAATATCAAAGTTGATATTATTATTAGATTCTATGATTGAGTTAAGATAGCTATCAATATAAGAAATATTGCAGAAGCGATTCATTTTTGATGTAACGTTTGTATTTATTAATTTATTAATATATTGTAAAGAAGCTTCTGTATTTTGATATGCGATAAGTTGCTTAAGATTAAGTAAATGGTTTTTATAATCATGTTTTAATTTTCTTAAATCTTCATTTTCTATTTCAAGCCCTTGATAATAAGCTTTATCAAGTTGTTGAGCTTTATACATAGATATATTGATATCTTCTTTTCTTTTAAGAATGTAACAGTAATTAAGAGAAACTACTATAATTATTGATAAAAGAAGAAATCCTAAAATGAGTAAACCCAAATAATAATTTAAGTTATTAATAAAGAAATTATAGGATAAAATGAACATGAATATAAAAAGTATGATATTAATCAGTATTATAAGAACAAGATCATAAATATTAAATTGCACAGAATTATTTAAGAATGATAATTCGTTTAAATAATAGAAAGCCATTAAACTCATAAAAATTGCAATGCAGTCAATGTTTGCTGAATAAAAAATTGAAAACTGAGTTGAATTTTCAAGCATAAAAATAAGAAAAACATAACTTAGCAGATAAAATAATACAATAATTAAAGAATTATAATACGATTGAAAAAAATTCAATTTTCTAATCAACATAAAACATATAGTAAAATAGATGAGTTTTAGAAGAGAGCTTAAAAGAAAATAATCATTAATAAAACTCATAGAAATAGCATAAATAACAGTTGTTATTAAACAGTTTTTTATAATAATTATTTTTGATTCATTATGATTACTGAAAGAAAATAAGATTCCTATAAGAATACCAATAACATAATTATATATTTCTAGCATTGTAAATACTCCTTTCTAACATTTTAATTTTCAAATCTTTTTGATTTCTTCTACTTACTTGAAATTCATTGTGGCTTATTTTAACAGTTCCTTTGTTATAAATAGGTTCCATGTCTAAATTAATAATAATATTACGATTGATTTGATAGAAACGTTCGTCTAATTCTTTTGATAAAAAAGATAAGGATTTTTCAGAAAGCTTAATTTTAGAATTGTTATTGAGATAAATAGTGGTATCACGTAAACTATATTCAATATAAGCAATCTGATTAAAATATATATCAAATTCTTTACCATCTTTTATAATTGTTAGATGTTCTTTTTTTATTATTCTACAAATGATATCGTCAATTTCTTCTAAATGGCTTTTTTCAACGAAACCAACAACATTTCTATTAAAACATTTTTTGATCATTTCATCATGACTTGAAATAAAAATGATATCAAGGTGTTTATATGATAAAGATTGGGCGATATCAATACCGCTAATATTCGGCATTTCTATATCCAAAAATAAAAGTTCAAAGGAATCTATATGATTTTTTAAATCGTTATAATTTGTGTATATTGAAATATCAAAATGATATTTAGACAAATAATTTTCTAAACTTTTACAAAATGAAATATTATCATCCAATATTGCAACTTTCATATAACCACCTCACTTTACAATTTAATTATATATGATTTAAATGAATGAAAAAATACCATCCATGAGTATTTAAGACCATTCATTCCTTAAATGTTTATTTTTTAATATTCTATACATAAAATGTAAGTAGCTGGCCAGGCAATATAAAAGGAGAGAATTTATATGAAAAACAAAAAAATTATACGTATCATTATATTGCTATATATAGTGTTATTATTTGCATATCCTTATATTCTAGGAAGAAATGTAAGTGATATAAATGGTTCTTTACCATTCTTTGACAAGATAGCTCAAAATACTAACTTAATTCCATTTAATTTTAATTATGATATTAATTTAGATATTATTGTAAAAAATGTTGCTTTGAAATTACTTTTATTTGTACCTTTTGGAATGATAATGAAAAAAGAAGTTACTTTTAAACAAGGTATATGTGCTTTATTATTATTAAGTATTTGTAAGGAAATATTTCATTTAGTCACATTTGCAGGTTATTTTGATATAAATGATATTTTATTATATATTGTAGGATATTTAATTGGGTGGTATTTAAAAATTGGAAATTCACAAAAAAAGTTATCTCATAATAAGTAGTAAAATAAGATTTTGATGAACTTTTGCATATTTGTATGGCTAACATGGTATTTTAATTGAGCAGTTTCTTTTGCTCTAATAGTCTAACAGGATTGTTCAAAGAGCACGAAAGTGCTCTTTTTTTAATGATTCATTTAAAGACCAATTTGTTTCTTTTTTATAAAATTTGTCAATATATGTTATTTTATTCTTGTAGGAGGAAACAAATCGTGAAAGATACTAAAAAAATGACAGATACCTTATTAGAAGTGTTAAAAAAAGGAATAAAGAAACAATTTGAAGCTGCTACAGTTACATTGCAATTGATTATCAAAGTGAAAAATGTCCAGAAAACATATCGAAAATTTTATATAATCAAATAGGGGCATTAGTTTTTTGTAATGAAGAATTGGATAAACTTTTTGAATATTTAAATCTTTTAGATTGTTTAATTGATTGTATTTCCTAAAATAATTGCAAAGTATTAATACAAAAAATTATTACAAATATATGTTATGTACCAATAAGGACTAGAAATTAGATTTCTAGGCTTTTATACTTTTGTAAAAATCTTACATTTTATTTTATTGTTATGAAAATATTTGTCTATTATAATTAAGGTATATATTATAGGAAGGAGGAAAGGATAATATGTGATTATCCTTATAAGAAGTATGATTGATATTAATGTAGTTTTAATTGCTGATAGAATTGAAAAAAAGGAAAATATGGATTCTTATGATTTAGAAAAAATCTCAGATGAATATTTTAAACAAATTCACGGAGCATTAGAAAGAGTTTGTAAGAATGTTATTCATTACAATAGCTTAGTAGATTTTATAGATAACATAGAAAAACATAAACATGATTTAGTATTTTCTATATATGGTGGTGAAAAATCTAGAAACAGATTAGCTTTAGTACCTGCAATATGTGAAGCATATGATATTAAATTCATTGGACCCGATGCATATGACAGAATTATTTGTCAAGATAAAGACATTTCCAAAGAGTTAGCGAAAAAACTTAAATTAAAGACACCAAAGAGCATAACTGTATTACCAAACGAAAAAATAACAAATCACATATTTAATAATCTTAACTTTCCTGTTGTTGTCAAACCTTTATATGAAGGAAGCTCAATAGGTATAAATGAGCATAGTTTTTGTAAAGATATAACTAGCACATTGAAAAGATTAAATGAGTTACAACATCAACACAAACAGGAAATATTAGTTGAAGAATTTATTTCTGGCAAAGAAATTGTAACGTGTTTTGTTGGTAATCAAAACACCTTAAATTGTATGGAAATTGTTGAAGTGTGTAATGAAGATGATGATAATTATTTTAATAATCATCTTTATACGGGTAGTATAAAACATAATAATGAAATAAAAACTTTCCATAAAATAATCACAAATAATGTTGATACAAAAATCGTTGCCCAACTTAAATATGCATTTCATCATTTTAATAAAATGGATTATATGAGAATTGATGGAAAATTATTTAACAACGAATTTTACTTCATAGAATTCACACCTGATGCATCATTAAGTTCACATTGTTCATTTAAAGATATTTATGAATCTCAAGGAAAAAATTATGATCAGTTAATTGAAGATATTATAAAAGCTGCTTTAGATGATTATGGTTTATTATAAAATATTGAAAAAGACAATTAGCGATATCAAACTAATTGTCTTTAATACTATATGAGATCATTTAACCAATAGTATAAAGTGCTAACAGATAAGATTTAATGGAAAAACACGGTATTTTTTTTAGAAAAATGCCCACTAATAATCCTATAGTAATAATAAGTAATCCTACTAGGATAACATATTTTAACTCTTTCTTTTCATTAGCACTACACAATGATCTTAACAAACCATAATCAATAAATACTAATCCATTTAATAAACATATTAAAATAATTGCTTCATCAAGCTTAAAGTTTAAAGAAAAAGATATTCCAGCTATCATTAAACCAATTATAGCTACTAATAATGATAACACTTCTAACATTTTTAATTGAGAATTTTCTAGTTTCTTTTTTACTTTTGAATATTCTTCATTCATCATAATCATTTTTTTGATTTGTATCTTTATTTAATTTCATCATACGGCATACTAGTAAATAATTTCTATAACGTGATAATCGAATAGAATAATCCATCATTCTCATATCTTCTATTTCTATAGCATACTTTAAATTTTCTTCGGCATCATCATATTTTTCATCTATAATTTGTAGCCTCGCTAAAGTATAGTAATATTTAGCATATGATTTATTGATATCTATTGCCTTGAAAATGTATTTGTAGCCTTCTTCTAAAAGTTCTTCTGATCTTTTTGTATTTTTTTCAAGATTTAAAGCAATAATTTCTGAATAATTATTAAATATCCCAGCATGTTCTTTACCCTTTAGCAATTCAATAGATTTTTTTCCTAATTTCAAAGCTTTTTTCAAATCATTATTATTACCAATTTCAACACAAATTCTACTTTTTTCACTAATAAATAAAGGAATATCTTCAAATAAACTATTGAAATCATCTGTAAGTTTTTTTATTTTAAACTGCTCATCATACCTTCTATACAAGACAATTAACGCGTAGCAAGCAGCAAAAGCCAACTTTTTGTTATTTATAATTTCATTATCCTTATTTTTATATTCGTCAAGAATTTCCTTCAATAAATTTACTAAGGTTTCTACATCTGTTGAACTTGTTAAAATTTCTTGTGTTATTTTTAATGAAAATTCTTGAGAATTATAATTTGGTAATGTATTAAAAAATTGAATAATATCTTTCTTATTCATTGTAAATATCACCGCCCTATATATCAATTAAATTATATAATAGATATTTTATTAATATCTAATCAAAAAAGGATTCAATCAATTATTTCAATAGATTTGATTCTTATTTTTTTTGATTAGATAAATATGCAAAAAATTTGATGATTAGATAGTTATTTTATCTAGTTTTTGAATTTCATATGATTGTTATCTATTTCAATCGACCATTCACTTAAAAAATTTATAGGGCAACATAATTTAGACCTATAATAATCTTTATTTTTCTTAGAAACTTTTTTTCCTTCTGTCCATTTATACATATAATCTTCAAGTTTTCCTAATTGTTTCAGTTTCGAATAGTACTCTTCATAAGCATTTTTATTTGTATCCTTATAAAAAAGCATAATATTAATATAACAAAACTGAATAATTCGTATAGATTTAAAAGTTCTATTTTTTATAATGGACTCTATTTCATTTATTAATGTATAGTCTTTTTTATTATTTATATTATTATATGCTAAGATATTATTATTAATGGCAAGTTGTGCATAATCATCATCGGCATACTTTTTTGCAAATGATAGATAGTCTAATACACCATCATTTTCACCTGCTAACATTTTTATAACAGCCAAATTGTTATATAACGTATCCTCCATTCCTAAAAATTGATCTTTATTTTTTAAAATTTCTTTAAGAATATCAATCCCTTTTTGATTATTTCCTACTAATGCGTAATGAACAGCTAAGGTGTTTTTAGATGAATAGATTTGTCTATCTGCTCCATATTTTGAAAAATGCGCAATACTTTCCTCTAAGTCATTAATAATATCATAATAACTATTAAATAATTCTGAATTTCTTAATACAAAACCATATTCAAATAAATGTAAATATTCTTTTTTATTTTTTATAATATTCATATACATTTGCTTTGCTTTTTCTTTTTCGCCCATTGAATAATAGCTAGTAATTTGAATCATTAAATAAATTAATTTACATTCTTTTGAATTTGTAAAGGCTAATTCTTGCTTACATTTCTTTATTGCGGCTTCATGATGGCCATTTTGATATGTTAAAATAGCATCATATGCGCTAATTTTATCAATAGTATTATCGTTATTTTTCTTTCCTTTTAGATTATTTAATATAATTAAGGCCTTTTTATAATCTCGTATACCTTGATATAATTCAATTAACCAAAATAATAATTCATCTGGTATTGAATTTGTAACTATTCCTTTGTAAACATGTTTTTCTATTTCATTAATATATTTTTTTGCGTTTGTAGAACTTAATATCATAATTTTTCCTGATGAAATAAGATCAATAAGAGTATCATTCTTTCCAAGCTCAATAGAAAATTTTAAAGATTTTAAAAAATCATCATATGTCTTTTTTGATATGAATATTTTATAGTGGAAATCAAACAGAAGATTATATATATCATTACGCAATGTCTTAAATGTAGTGTTATTTAATAATTTATCAATAATAGTATCGTGTTCAATAAGGAAAATATCATTTTTTTCAAGTATTAATTCTTTTTCTTTTAAAAGCCTGATTATTTTTTTAGGACATTTTAAAGATAATAAATCCTGTAAACTTAATGTATTATTATCTAAAACTATGACAGTTAACCAATATAATTCTTCTGGAGATAATGTATCAATAATATCTTCATTTTGGGGTAATGAATATTTATTTTTTATAATTATATCTTTAATATCTTTTATGTTACCATCCCATTCCGATTCTAATAAATTTAATACTTCTTTTCTTGAAATGTAATCTTCCTGATTAATCATTTCTAATACATTATTTTTTTCTAATTTTTTAATTTCTGTTACTGATTTTTTGGCATCAGCTTCATTTTCGAAAAATTCTGCAATATCGCTTATCGTTAATCCGCCTACATTGTCTGTTTCTTCAATCAATAAATTATATGTATTTAATTGTGAAAGTATTCTAATTAATGCACAAAGTGATTCTTCATCAATTGATTGGAAATTTTCAATATTCAACACAAAATCATCATCTTTCAACATCATCAAAATAGCATTTTCAATAATTTTAATATTTGATTTATTATTATAGTTATCTAAAATTTCTTTTATTTTATCATACTCTTGTTCTATCATATCTGTTGTTTTATTGAATATTTGTCCAGCTGAGGAGGCTTCTAAAACTGATTTTAACAAAATGTATGGCATTTTTTTTAATGTATTTATTTTTATTAAGTCTTTTTTAGCGTATGTATAACTTAGATTAATATTATTAAGTGGTTCACATAGAGCACATGCTATTTTATATAAGTAGAATCCCGGAGAAATATTATCATTTTTTCTGATAACAACTTTAAATGTTGGTTTCTTATCATAGGATTTTAAAATCACTTCAGTTAAAGCACTTTTTCCTATACAAGTATCACCATGTATAATTATGATGTTCTTTTTATTAGTATCAAATTTTTCTTTTAATAATAAACGTTCTCTTTTCCTATTTACAAACTTAATCATTTTTTATAAGGATAATCACATATTATCTTTACAAAGCTATATACCAAATATCACTTTTTTATATAATTTTTAGTATAACTAAAAAAGGAGATAGAAATATGGAAAAAGAAAAATTAGTAAAGGCTTTAGAAAATTATTTTGAAGATTGTAAATTTAGAAAAAGATTAAATAATAAAACAATAAAGGCTTATAAAATAGATTTAAATCAATTTTTTGAAATTGTTAACAATCTAGATGATGAAGTAAAAGAGATAAACGAGTATATACATTTTTTGAATAAAAAATATTCTAAGCATAAAACCGTTAAGAGAAAATTAGCAAGTGTAAAGGCTTTTTATTTCTATTTAGAATATGAAGAAATTATTGAATATTCACCATTTAACAAAGTAAGAACAAAAATAAAAGAACCACATGTGTTACCAAAAACAATTCAAAAAGAAAATATAGAGAAAATTATTCAATATTTATTTGATAGAGTATCATCTGCTAAAACAGATTTTCAAACAATAATATCAATTAGAAATATTGCAATTATTGGATTACTTTTTTCAACTGGAATACGTATATCAGAATTATGTAATATAAAGGTAGCAGATATAAATTTTAATGAAAAAACTCTTAAAATTTTTGGGAAGGGATCAAAAGAAAGGATTTTATATATTGGCAATGAAACTGTTGTTGACTTTTGTAAGAAATATAAACAATTAAATGAATATGTTGCTGAAAATGATTACTTTTTTTAAATAAATTTGGGAAACGAATATCTGATCAATTTATGCGAATTTTTTTTGAAGAACATCGAATCTGAATTGAAGTTAACAGAACATATTATGCCTCACATGTTTAGACATACATTTGCAACAACATTATTGGAAAAAGATGTTGATATTAGGTATATACAAAGTATCCTAGGGCATAGTTCGATATCTACAACTCAAATCTATACACATGTTACATACTTCAAACAAATAGAAATACTAACAGAAAAAGACTATAAATGATTATCATTTAATTACTTAAAGTGATAATCATTTATAGGTCAGATAAAAATAAGTAATTATAATTGAAAATGTATTATTTAATTAATATAAATAAAAAAGAGGTTTAGAAATAATATTTTAATAAAGTGGACCCCGTGTCAAGGACAATAAATAAAAAAGTACTTAAAACTAAATAGAAATAAATATATCC
>URZW01000037.1 GCA_900552555.1 uncultured Clostridium sp. | reverse complement strand
CATTTTTTCCGTGAGCATTCCTCAGTTTTATATTTAAAATTTTCTATTTTTCACTCCAATCAAACGGATATGATATCAAATATATAACCCTTAAGGTGGCAATTTACACACAAAAATTTCTAAGACAGTGAGTTGTAACTTTTTCTGTTCAAAAAATAAAACTAAAACTGAAAATATATTGCAAAATTCACCAAATTATAATAGAATATAAAGCATAAATGGATAAATAATAAAGAAAAAATAAATTATATATCACAAAATGTAAAAAAATTTTTTTGAATCACTTTCTAAAAAAGACAAAAAATACTAAGGACAAGTAGTAAAATGATGCTATAAAAGTTTAAGAGGTGGTAAGGATGTTTCAAAATATAAATGAAAGCACAATAGACAATCAAAATTATAAAGAAGATAAAAAAGAAAAAAAGAAAACAGATATATTTGCAAATGTATTTTCGATAAAAAACATACCAATATATGTGGTGTCATTAATGATATCAATGGTAGGGCTAACAGGAGAACTTTCACCATTTAGTATAAGTATGCTAGGAGCATGTATATCAAATTCAGTTCCATTGCTAGGGATAGTTGCATTTGCAATTGTTGGTAATGCAATAAAATTTGGAATAAGTGGAGCATTAGCATATATATTAACGGCATTGGTATTAATAGTAACAATGTACATAATAAAACCAAAATATAATGATGATGAAAGAAATGAAAAAGTCAATTTAGCTAAAAACATATTTATATCAACACTTATAATTCAATTAGCAAAAGTTGGAATGTCAGGATTTACTTTATATGATGTTTTATCAATAATATGTTTTTCAATAATAGCAATTGTATTTTATAAAATATTTGTAAATTCTATAATAGTATTTAGGGATTTTGGAGAAACAAAAGCATTTTCTATTGAAGAAATTTTAGGAGCAAGTTTAATGCTTGCAATTTCAGTAGGAGCATTTGGAGATTTAAGTGTTTTAGGTTTTTCAATTAGAAATATTTTAAGTATATTAATAGTTTTGATTTTAGGATGGAAAAATGGTGTATTAGTTGGAACAACGGCAGGTGTTACAATAGGAGTTACACTTGGTGTTATAACATCATCAGAACCAATAATGGTTGCAGCATATGCAATTTCTGGAATGATTGCAGGGGTATTGAATAAATTTGGTAAATTAGGTGTAATAATAGGATTTTGCTTGGGAAATATTGTTTTGGCATATGTTTCTAATGGATATACAGTTGAATTGATTCATTTTAAAGAAATTTTAATTGCATCAATTGGTTTATTGGCAGTACCAAAATCAATACAGATAAATATTAAGGAGTTTGTTGGAAATTCTAAGTTGTTACCTGTATTTCCGGATAGAGCTTTAAATAAGAGTAAAGAAACTGCTGAGAGATTGAATAATGTTTCTGATACAATTCAGGAAATGGCTAAAACATACAAGACACGAGAAACGGAGATAGAAAAAGTACCGGTTCAATCTAATAAAGAAATATTTATTTCAGAATTGTTAGATAATTTAAGTGGATATGAAGATAATATGTTATATGATGATATTTCTAAAACAGATGGACCGATAGTTGATGAAATATTTAAAGTATTAGTAGATAAACAAGAAATAACAAGAGAGTCATTGTTAGAGATTTTTGCAAAATGTAATAGTTATATAGTTGGTTTTGACGATAAAAAAATAAGCGGATTTTTGGAAGAAAATATTGCTCAAATGGTAAGAGTTATTAATATGTCATATAAAATTAGTAAGTCAAATTTTGTATGGCAAAAGAAATTTGAAGAAAATAAGAAAAATATAGAAACACAGTTACAAGGTGTGTCTAGAGCAATTTCAAATATTGCAGAAAATATAGAAAAAAATATAAAAAATGAAGAACAATTTACTAATCAGAAAAAACAAATTGTAGAATTGTTAAAGCAAAAAGATATAGAAATTCAGGAGATTTCTATACAAATAGAAGATAGATTTTTAGTTGAAATCTATATGGAAAAATCAAATATAACTGATATTGATTATATAGAAAAAATACTTACAGAAGTTTTAAAAGAGAAAATAGTTTTAAATCAAGAGGCAAGTATTGGGACAAGACTTAATTTCTTATCAGATGACAAATTTGTTATGGCAATTGGAAATTCAGAAACTACAAAAACTAATAGTAGAATTTCTGGAGATAGTTTTTTAAGTATAAAATTAAAAGATGGAAAATATTTGGTTGCGTTAAGTGATGGTATGGGTTCTGGTGAGGAGGCTAGACAAAGCAGTAATAAGGCATTAAAAATGTTGGAAAATTTATTACTTTCAGGTTTTGATAAAAAGACTTCACTAGAATTGATTAATTCAAGTTTGATTAATCAAAATGAGGAGATTTTTGCAACATTGGATATTGCTATTATTGATTTGTATAAGGGAAATGTGGAATTGATTAAAAGTGGTGCTTGTCCGACTTATATTAAGTCTAAAAATAGTGTGCAGGTTATTAAGGCTAATTCTCTTCCTGCTGGTATTATTAATGAGTCTAGTTTGCAGTCTTTTGATAGGGATATTTCTTCTGGTGAGATTTTACTTATGTGCTCAGATGGTATTTTGGATTCTAATGTTGAGTATAAAAATAAGGAGTTGTGGGTTAAGTATTTGCTTGAAGATATTGAGACTAATAATACTAAAAAGATTGCTGATTTGGTTTTGAATGAGGCTATTGATAATGGTTACGGAACTGCTAAAGATGATATGAGTGTAGTAGTTTGCAAATTTTTGGATAAAACATAAAAACAATATGAAATTTATCATATTGTTTTTTTAAATACCTTGAAAATACCCCAATTATATGATATATTTTATGAAGAAAAAATAGAGGAGGGCAAACATGAGTAGAGGAAGAAGATATGATTCAGAACCAAAATTAAACATGAAAAAAGTATTTGCAGTTGCGATTGCAATAGTAGTAATAATCATGTTTATATTTATAATAAAAGGATTATTAAGCAAAGATACAACATCAGGAAAAATAACAACAAAAAATTACTTTGCATCATATAAAGACAATAAATGGGGGGTAATAGATTCAACAGGAAACAATGTAATAGACCCATCATATAAAGAAATGATAGTAGTACCAAATTCAAAATCAGGTGTATTTATTTGCACATATGATGTAAATTATGATACAGGTGATTACAAAACAAAAGTATTAAATGACAAAAATCAAGAAATATTTACACAATATGATAAGGTTGAAGCTATACAAAATCAAGATAAAGATGGAAATTTATGGTATGAAAAAAGTGTACTTAAAGTACAAAAAGATGGTAAATTTGGTTTGATAGATTTGACTGGAAATGAAATAATACCAATTGAGTATGATGAAATATCAGTAATACCAGAAATAGAAAATTCATTTAAGGTAAAAAAAGACAGTAAATATGGAATTGTAGATGGTGACGGTAAAACAGTTGTACAAGCTCAATATGCAGACATAGATGTATTAGGAAAAGATAATAAATCAGGATTTATTGTAAAAAATGATAGTGGAAAATATGGAATTGTAGATTATTCAAATACACAAATTTTAGAGGCTAAATATGATTCAATTGAAAAAGTTTATGGAAATGATATGTATGTTGTTACAATTTCAGGAAAACAAAAAGTTGTAAATAAAGCAGGAGAAGATGTTTTAACAACTGGATTTGATTCAATTAAACAAATATTAGCAAATCAAGAAAATGCTGTAATATTTATGAAATCAGATAAATGTGGTGTGATGAATACAAATGGAGAAGTTCTAATAGATGCTCAATATGATAGCTTGAAGGAAACAAAAGTTGGTATGTTTATAGCAAGTAAAGATGGCAAATATGGAATAATAAATAGCAATAAAGAAGAAAAATTACCATTTGAATATTCTTCAATAACTTTTAATGAAAAGGCTGATTTATATGTTGCAGAAGATAGTAATTTTAATGCTAAGATTTTAAATAGTAATTTAGATGAAAAAGCATCTGGAATTTTATCAGAGTTAAATGAAAGTAAAGGCTATTTAAAATTAAGAGTTGATAATAGTTATAAATATTATAATTTTAAATTTGAAGAGAAACAAGAATCTGATATTTTTACATCTAGAACATTATTTTTAAGTAAAAAAGATGGAAAATATGGTTTTGTTGATAAAGCTGGAAAAGTTGTTGTTGATTATATTTATGATGATGCTATGGAACAAAATGATTATGGATTTGCAGCTGTTAAAAAAGACGGAAAATGGGGAAGTATCGATGGTAAAGGAAATGTCGTACAAGAACCAACTTATAATTTAGATGATTATTTATTAATTGATTTTATAGGAAGATGGCATTTGGGTAGTGATATTAATATGAATTATTATAATCAATTGTAGTAAAAATTATATAACAAATGATACATATGATGCAAAATTCGAAATTACTTAAATAGTGTAATGTGATTTTTGTTAAAGAGAAGGGAACGGAATAAAAAATGGAACTAAAGACAAACTACCAATATACATATTTTATACATCCTTTTGTTGTAAAGGAGAGTAAATATCAAAAATATTTATTAAGTTTAATAAGAGATAAAAGATTTTCATTAAGAGTATTTCAAAAAAATAAAGATTTAGATTTGTATAATTATTTTTCACCTAAAACACGAGAATATCTTTTTACAAGTTTTTCGCATTCTGGTACAAAATTAGAAAGATTAAAAGAATTGCCTGATGATACAAAATCAGCGGTTTTGAGTAAATATCCATGTACAATTTTTGAATATAAATTAAAAGAAGATATACAGGGAAAAGCAGAAGAAAAAGGGATATTTTTTAATGTCAGAAAAATAGAGGTTATATGCTTTAATACAGGAATATGTTTTTTTACAATGAAAACAAATATTGAAGAAAGCAATAGTTTTTCAGATGTATTGAATTTTAATTATAAATTTAGAGAGATAAACCAGGAAACTGCTTTAAATAATTATGATAAAATATATTTGCAAACAAGTACTTTTGATAATGTTAATAAGCTAACAGAATTTATTAAAGGAATTACTGGCTCTGATTTGGAAACAATGAAACTTGATATAGATACTCAAAAATTTTTGACATATTCATATGTGTGCATAGATAGAGAAGCTTGGAATGTAAATAAAAAGTTTGAAAATATAGAGTATAATTTTAATAAATATGCAAATTTTTTACCAGCGGATAATTCAGTGGATTTAGATAAGAGTAAAGCTACTCAATTTTCTGAATGGAAATATGCTAAGTTTGGTTTTACAAAACAAGGTGTGGTTTTATTTACTTCTAGTAGTGATATAAATAATTTTACTGAATTACCAGATAAGTTTGAAAATGAGTATTTTTATACATATATTTTAAATTTGTATAAAAAGATTTATTTGAAAAAGTTGGAGGTTGAATTTAAAAAAGCTTCGAATTTGAAAAGTGCTAGAAAAAAATTTATAGAGTTTACTAGAAATATTTGGATTTTAGATGTTACTGAAGATGAGGTTGGCTCAAAAATAAATTACATTTTGGGTAAAACTTTTGAGTTGGATAGGTTGTATAGTGAGATTAAGACTAAATATGATGTTCTATATAAAGAACTAAATATTGAGAATAATTCTAAAATTATGTTGGTTGTTGCTGGAATTTTGGTGGTTTCTCTTGTATTTAATGTTTTAAATTATATACAACTTATAAAATAGAGTTTAATAATTATAAAAAAATTTTAAAAAAGGAAAAATTTATGAAAGTTACTTGTGGTATTGATATTATTGAAATAGATAGAATAAAAGAAAGTATAGAAAATGTTGGGGACAGATTTCTAGATAGAGTATTTACAAAAAAAGAAATAGAATATTGTGAATCACGAAAAGCACAAAAATATCAACATTATGCAGGTAGATTTGCTGCTAAAGAAGCAGCATTTAAAGCTATTTCTAAAATTTTAGATGATAAATATTCAGTTTGTTGGAAAGATTTTGAGATTGTTAATGATAAACAAGGAAGACCTCAAATAAATCTGCTTAATGTTGATACAGATAAAATTCAAGGTATTGATGTAAGTATTTCACATTGTAAATCATATGCTACAGCTAATGTTGTGGTAGTATTGTTGTAAAAGATATATGTTTACAGATTGTAAAAAAATGTAATGAAAAGGTGTTATAGAAAATGGGATTAATTGATAGTCACAGTCATCTAAATGACGAGAAATTTGATGGAGATAGAGAAAAAGTAATTAAAGAAATTTGTGAATCTGGAGTAACAAATTTTATTACTGCTGGTTATAGTGTAGATAGTTCAAAAAAAGCTTTAGAAATAGCAAAAAATTATGATTTTATTTACACAACAGCGGGGATTTCGCCTAATGATATTCCACAATCTGAAGATGAATTGTGGAAACAATTAGCTGAAATTGAGAAAATAGCTAAAGAGAACAGTAGAAAAGTGTGTGCAATAGGAGAGATAGGACTTGATTATTATTGGAATACTGAAAATAAGGAATTACAAAAAATAGCTTTTATTGAACAAATAAAAATAGCTAATAAACTTAATTTACCTATTGTTATTCATACAAGAGAAGCTGTTATGGATACATTGCAAATTTTAAAAGAAAATAAAGTTGAGAAAACTGGAGTTTTTCATTGTTGTCCTCAAAATAGAGAGTTAATAAAAGAAGGGTTAAAACTTGGGTTTTATATTTCATTTGCTGGTCCAATTACTTTCAAAAATTCTAAAAATGCAGTAGAAATGATAAAATTGGTTCCAAATGATAGAATCTTAATAGAAACAGATAGTCCATATCTTGCACCTGAACCTGTTAGAGGAACACGAAATACTCCTTCTAATGTAAGATTTGTCGCACAAAAAATTGCTGATGTAAAAGGTTTAACTTTGGAAGAGGTTGAAAAAATTACATATGAAAATACAAAAAATGTCCTTTTGGGGACGGTTCTTAAAAGGACATTTTTCCCAAATTTGTAATTGCCTCTAAACATTGATATATTAAGCATATTTAAAAATGTCCTCTTTAAAGACGATGTCCCAAAAAGAACCGTCCCCAAAAGGACATTTTTGTTTATCTAATGTTTCTTAATGCTTCAATTCTGTCTTCTGTGCTTGGGTGTGTTGACCAAAGTGAAGAAGATTTTCTTTTGCCTTTTTCTCCATTTTTCTTAAATGGACTAATAATATACATATTTGCGGTAGCAGAGTTTGCACTTTGTAATTCATTTGGGTCACTTTCTAATTTTTCTAATGCAGAAATTAAACCATCAGGATTACGAGTGAATTCAACAGCAGTGCTGTCTGCTAAAAATTCTCTTTTTCTTGAAAGAGCAAGTTGCATTAAAGTACCAAAAATAGGTGATAATATTAAACAGATTAAGCCTAATAGCATTAATATGCCATTTGCTTTGCTGTCACTGTCTCTATCTTTTGTACCACCCCAAAATAGAACTCTTGAGAACATATCTGATAGCATTACAATAAGTCCTACAAATACTGAAACGACAGCACTTAGTCGTATATCATAATTTTTTATATGGCTCATTTCATGTGCTATAACTCCTTCTAATTCGTAGTAATTTAATTTTTCTAATAGTCCGGTTGTAACACAAATTATTGCATGTTCAGGATTTCTTCCTGTTGCAAATGCATTTGGTTGAGCATCTTCTACAACATATAAATCAGGTTTTTTGGGTAGATCAGCTGTTACCATTAGAGCATCTAAAATATTAATAAGTTTTAAATCTTCTTCTTTTGTTGCTGGTCTTGCATGACAAGATGCTAAAACGATTTTATCACTGTAATAGTAAGAGCCCCAGGCACTTGCTATAGAAAATATTAATGCAATTACTATTGATAAACCGCCTAAATCTAAGGCATTACAGATGTAATATACGATTAATGTTATTACAAGTATAAATATTGAAATTATTAGTCCTGATTCGAATTTATTTTTTTTACTAGCTTCAAACATATAAATCTCCTTTTCATGATATTTAATTATATTTATAAAATTAATTAAATATATATTTGTTTTAATGAAAAATACAAAAAAGGGGAGTCGATATGACAACCCCTTAAATTTAATTATGCATTTTTTCCAAAATCAACTTTTACATTTTTTCTAGCTTCATCACTTTCAGCTGTGAATAATTCACGAGGTGTGAAATTAAACATTCCAGCAATTATGTTAGAAGGGAAAAGTTGTAATTTTTGGTTGTACATTGTAACACTGTCATTATAGAATTGTCTAGAAAAAGAAATTTTATTTTCTGTATTTCTTAATTCCTCAGATAATTCAGAAAAGTTTTGGTTTGCTTTTAAATCTGGATAATTTTCAGAAACAGCCATAATTGTTTTTAATGCACCTGAAAGTTGATTGTCTAATTCGGCTTTTTCAGCAACTGTTCCAGCGTTTGCCCAAGAAGTTCTTAATTGTGTTACTTTTTCAAGTGTTTCAGATTCGTGTGCTGCATATCCTTTTACTGTTTCAACAAAGTTAGGAATTAAATCAAATCTTCTTTGTAATTGTACATCAATTTGGCTCCATGCATTGTCTACTTTTACTTTTGCAGATACTAATCCGTTATACATTGCTATTATTGCAATTACAATTATTACTATTATTGCTAATACAATCCATCCCATAGTTTTTGCCTCCTTTTTTTATTATATACAATTTGTAAATTGATAATAACATAAATTAAGTTTTTTAACAAGAGATTTTTAACAAATTTTTTTAAACTATAGACTCTATAAGTTTAATATTATATAATGGGTTCACCTCTCTTTAGAAAGGAGGTGAACATCTAATGACATCTTTTGATCTTATTTGGCTATTAATTCAAGAATTACTAAAAAGTAAAAATGAAGAAAGCCAAAGTAACAAACAAAAAGATTAATTATTTAATCTAGGAGTGGTCTAGCCAACCACTTCTTTTTTAATAAAAAAAAAGATATGTGTAGCCAGCACATATCGAACATCTTTTAAATCTTTTGATCTCTTAACTTATAAGCTGTATATAGTATATAATAATTTTTTTAAAATGTCAATTACTTTTAGTAAAAATATACTATATGAATTATTATATGTATAAAAGATAAAAATATCCAAAAAAAATTTGTACTATTTTCAATGGTTACGGCATATACTATAATGAACCACTTGGAATTCAAGGCTTGTACGAATTTGACAAAAATAAGAAAATATAGTATAATTATAAGCGATGCCAAAAGGAGGTATTAAAAATTTATGAAAAAAGAAGAAAAAGCTTCAATTTCTATAATGAAAATCATATGTGTTAGTATAATCTTAATATTAATTTCAGGAATAGGGGTAATGGCAGTAAACACAAACTTGAAAGATATTAAAATTGTACTACAAAATGGATATGAATTAACAGTATTAACATCAAAAGAAACTGTTGATGAAATATTAAATGAAAACAATATTGTATTAGATGAGAATCAAAAAACAATACCAGAAGCTAATGAAGAAGTAGCAGCAGGAGCTGTTATAAAAATAGTAGATAAATCATATAACGAAGTTCAAATAGCAAAAGTTTCTGAAGAAGGTGTACAAACAACATTAGATGAACTATTAAATAGTTATGCACCAATTACAGAAAAAGTAGTAACAGAACAAGTTGAAATACCTTATGAAACAATAACAAAAAATGTAGCAGGAACAAGCACAGACACAAAAAATAAAGTGTTACAACAAGGAAAAAACGGATTAAAAGAAGTAACATACAAAATTAAATATCAAAATGAAGTAGAAATTGAAAAAACACAGTTATCTGAAAAGGTAATTACAGAACCTGTAAACAAAATAGTACAGGTAAATAAAGTAACATCAAGAGCAGGAACAACAACAAGAGCTGCATCAACTACAGCAGCTACAACAACAGCAACAGCTGGAACACAAGTATATAAAATAACAGCATATTGTCCATGTGCAAAATGTTGTGGAAAGGCAACAGGAAGAACAGCAATGGGAACTCATGCAACAGCTGGTAGAACAGTTGCAGCATCTGCAAAATTTGCATTTGGTACAAAATTAAATATTAATGGTCATGTATATACTGTTGAAGACAGAGGTGGCGCTATTAATGGAAATAAAATTGATATATTTGTAAATTCTCATGCCGAAGCTTTAGCTTGGGGTGTAAGATATTTACCAGTAAGTGTTGCTCAATAATAACATATGATTTATAGGAACTCTATTTCTAGAGTTCTTTTTGTTGGCTTAAAATGTCCCCAAAAGAACCGTCATTATAGTTCAGTAAAGAAATTTCTTGAAATACCTGTGAATGATATTTTTCATATTTTCTCAGGTTCCCTACATAACGTTAACAAATTTTAATGTAAATACTCAAACAATACCCGAATACAGGACCCTTTTGAGTATTTACTTA
>URZW01000036.1 GCA_900552555.1 uncultured Clostridium sp. | reverse complement strand
TAAAAATCATAAGACCTCCTTAAAAACTTTAATATTTTTAATAAAATATTAATTTGAATTTGTTGTCTTTGATTTAGCTTTTTTTATTTTACTACCATTTATTCTATTTGTCAACAAGAAATTTTCGACAAAATTCGACATTAGAGGTTACAATTGTTACAATTCACAGCCTTAGAAATTGTAACACCATATGGTTTGTTTACGAAAACAAAAAATTACAAACAATAACACTAGTAACAATCCCAACAAAATCCGCAATCAAAGCAGCACACAAAACAAACCTTGTCTTCTTTATTCCAACAGAACTTGTATAAACAGCAATAGTGTATACAGTTGTCTCAGTTGAACCCATAATAACAGAAGCCATTAACCCAATTTTAGAATCCACACCAAAATTTTTCATAATATCAGTAGCAACAGCAATAGAACTACTTCCAGAAATAGGTCTAATCAAAGCCAATGGCAAAATCTCAGTTGGGAAATTCATAAAATTAAAAATTGGTGTACAAAAATTCACAATTAAATCTATAATTCCTGAACTCCTTAATGCTCCAATTGCCACAAATAAACCAACCAATGTAGGAAAAATATTAAAAACAACACCTACTCCCTCTTTTGCACCATCCAAAAAAATATCAAAAACTTTTTTTCTCTCCATTACTCCATATAAAACAATAAAAATTATCATCAAAGGCATTGCAAGATTTGAAAAAAACTCTATAAATTTCACAACCACTTACACCACCATTCTTAATTTATTAAAATTCGAAATATTCAAAAATTCATAAAATTGATTAAAACTTTATCTACCTAGTTTAATAAAAATCTTTGTTGCTATAATTCCTGCAATTGCCGCACAAATTGTTGCAATCCACACAGGCACAATAACAGCGGTTGGATTACCAGAACCCAAAGAATTTCTTATAGCAATAACAGTTGTAGGAATAATTTGAATTGAAGCAGTATTCAAAACAATAAAAGTAGCCATTTCATTTGTCAAAACTTTTTTATCATTATTTTCTTCTTGCATAGATTTCATTGCCTTTATTCCGCAAAGGTGTAGCAGCATTTCCTAACCCTAAAACATTCGCAACAACATTCATAGAAATTTCCCCATAGATTTTACTATTTTTATTTAAATTAGGAAAAAGCAATCTCATCAGTGGATTTAAAAATTTAGTTATTTTTTTCATAACTGATGTTTTTCCTGCAATCTGCATTATTCCATTCCACAAGCACATAGTTCCAACTAAAGTAATACACAAACTGACCGCTGAGTTAGTACTTTCAAATATAGAATTATTTAATTCTTTTAAATTTCCAGAAATAATCGCAAAAACTATAGAAACAATCAAAAAACCAGGCCAAAGTATATTTAACACATTAATCACCTACATAATTTTATTAATTGTTTTGTTTTTTTATTACTTTATAATTGACCTTCGATGTCATTTGTGTTATATTTAATGTATAATAGCAATTGGAATTGTGAAAAGTAACATTAAGGAGGAAAAAACAATGAAAGCTACAGGAATTATAAGAAGAGTTGATGAACTAGGAAGAGTTGTTATACCAATTGAAATAAGAAATCAATTCAACATTGTCGAAAAAGATCCTATTGAAATTTATGTTGATGATTCTTCTATCATATTAAAAAAATATGAACCAAATTGTATCTTTTGTGGTAGTATAGATGATTTAATAGAATATAAAGGCAAACTAGTTTGCCAAAAATGCTCTAAAGAATTAAACATATTACATGAAAAAAACAACTAGCTGTCAAAGGTCCAACCTTTTTGACAACTAGTTTTATTTTTTCTAATAATTTAACAAACACAATTCTTCAGAAATATTTATATGAATTTTTGATACACATCATTTTTATTCATATTTCTATCTTTAGCAACTTTCTTTATAATATCTTTTTTTGAAAAACCTTGATTTTTATAAAATTTATAATGTTCTTCAATAGTAAGATTATTTAATGAATTTTCTTCTTCAACTTCTTTATTTCCCTCTATTATTAAAACAATTTCACCTTTTAGATTTTCAGATTTTTCTAATATTTCATCTATATTACCTCTTATAAACTCTTCATGTATTTTTGTAATCTCTCTAGCCAAAGTAATTTTTCTATCTAAGTTTAATATTTTTTGTAAATCTTTTAAAGTTGTTTCCAATTTATGAGGCGCCTCATAAATTATAATCGTTTTATTTAATTTTTCAATTTCTTCTAATTTCTTTTTTCTTAATTTTTTATTTAATGGCAAAAAACCTAAAAATACAAATTCTTTTGTATCAATTCCTGAACAAATTAAAGAATTTATCATTGCACATGCTCCCGGAATAGGAACAATATTTATTTCTAACTCTATACATTTTTTTATTACTTCCTCACCGGGATCGCAAATTCCCGGAGTTCCAGCATCAGATACTAACGCTATGTTTTGTCCTTCTTGTAATTTTTCAATTAATACATCTGATTTTGTTTCTTCATTATGTCTATGATAACTTATCATTGGTTTTGATATTTCTAAATGATTTAATAATTTTAATGTATGTCTTGTATCTTCTGCTGCAATTAAATCAACCTCTTGTAATATTTTTATTGCTCTTAATGTTATATCATCTAAATTTCCAATTGGTGTTGCCACTATATATAAAGTTCCCTTTTCCATTATTCTTTCCTTTCTTTATTTATTTTTATTATTTAAATTTTTTATTTATTTTTTTATTTATTTTTTATTATTTTCTATTTAATTTTTTTATTATATATTTTATAAATTTCTTCTGTATAATTTCCATCTTTATTATAAATATATAAATCTTCTTTAAATTTCAAAAAAGGCTTTGCATTTTTTACACCTTTAATTAGCACCAACTTAGGTGATTCATTTATATGAGAACATACAAATCTTATTTCTTTCGGTTCAATTTTATACTCTCTCATATATGAAATAATATCAACTAATCTTTCTGGCCTGTGAACCATATAAAATTCACCTTTATCTTTCAACAATTTATTAGATACTTTTATGTAATCTTCTAACTTTGCTAATACCTCATGTCTTGAAATAAGTTTCTTTTCTTCTTCGTTTACTATTCCTGTATTTTCTTTTTTATATGGTGGATTTGTAACTATAACATCAAAAGAATTTCTTTCATATATATTGTCCAAATTTATTATATTTTCATTTATTATTTCAAATTTATTTTCTAGATTATTTAATTTTGAACTTCTTTTTGCCATATTTGCAACTTCTTTTTGAACTTCTACACCTACTATTTTTTCTAAGTTTGTTTTTCCACATAATAAAATTGATATTATTCCTGTGCCTGTTCCTAAATCTAATACTTTTGCATTTTTCTTTATATTTTTTGCAAAGTCAGATAACAATACTGCATCAATTCCAAAACAGAACCCTTTTGTGTTTTGGATTATTTTTAGGTTTTTAAATTCTAAGTCGTCTATTCTTTCATTTTCTTTTAATTCTATTTCCATGTTTTTCTCTTTCTTTCTTATTTTATATTAAAATGTTACAACAATTTTGGATAAAAAACAAGTATTTATTATAATTTTATTTTTACAACTAGTATATATTTACTTATTATTGACAATGATTAAATTTTATATTAATATTAAATCGCCGACTTGCTTAGTGGCAGGAAGGAGGTTATCTTTTGAAACCATTCATAAAATTGCTAGCATTATATATAGTTTACTTAATTGTAAAACATTTTGATGATTAGCATAAAAAAAGACTAGGATTTGTTTAGCGACACCTAGTCTTTTTTAGTTATCTTTGAAACCATTTATTGCAATTGCTAAATACATATTAGCACATAATTTATTATATGTCAAATTTTTCAACTTATTCATCCAAATACATATTCACCATTTTTCCATTTATTTAATAATATAGTATAAATATTTTAATAAAAGAAAGAAGTGTTTCTATGCCAACTTTATATAGATGTGAAAAAAGTAAAAATAATTGCAAATCCCCTCCGCCTCCTCCACCACCTAAAAATTTGGCACCACCGCCACCACCTCTTCCAAAACCAAAGCCACCATCAAAAAAGCCTTCTCCTCCTAAAAAGAAAAAGCTTAATTTTAAAACTTGTAAAAAAAATACAATTAATTCTTTAAATGAAGTTGAACATTTTTTAAATGATTTTCAAGGTTTTTGGGATTATGTTAAATTATATAAAAATGTTTCAAATATTTTTAATAGAAAGAATCATTAAGATATTTACAAATCAGTATATATTAATTTACTATTGACAATAAACAGATTTTATATTAAATCGCCGACTTGCTTAGTGGCAGGAAGGAGGTTTATTTCTTAAATGAAAGACTTGTTAGATTTGCTAAAGCTTATACTAATTTATTACATAATAAAATATCTAAGCAAATAGCAAAAAGAAAGACTGAGAAAAATGTTTTGAGAGACATTCCCAGTCCTTTTTTGTTTATTTCTTTTTGAAAAACTTGTTTTGCAATTGCTAAATATATATTAACACATACTTTACTATATATCAAATTTTTCAAACTATTTTCTCACATAGAACTCCTCAAAATCACTTGATGCCTGACCATTAACCAAGAATTTGACCTTATTAACCTCATTTAACTCAGTAACAGTATTAACAATTGAATAAATCAAATTATTTTTAAGCATACTATCATCTTTATTATAATTCAAAATCTCAGAAGAAAAATCCAAAGTTAAACATTCTTTATCTAATGAAGCATTTAAAAGTTTAGTATTTTCAGGAATAACAACTTTCAATTTATCATTTTTGGGACCAGAAATTAAAAGCTCAACCAAAGTATTATAAGGTGATTTTATTAAATCTTTTACATTTACAAGTCTTGCCTCTGGCTTTAAAAGACCTGTTTCTTTATCTGCAAAGTATAAACTTACAATTGTTTCTCTTGACTGCTCATCCGATATTTCCTCTTGTGGAACATATTCGTTTTGAATTTCATTACTCTTCTTTTGTTTGACAAATTTAATTGCAAAATATCCTATAACTACAATTAAAATTACTGAAATTATAAATAAAATTAAAATTTTTTTATTTTTCATATTCTCCTCCCCATTTCACTTATTTTTATATTCAATAGTATTATTTGTTTGTCCAAAATATGCAAAAATTTAGCGGTAATTTCCATTTTTTAACATTTGACAAATGGTCATTTTCCGTATAAAATTAGAGTGTATAAATTATTTAAAAAGCCAGATATCCCTAACACAAAACAGTAATTTATACAAGGGGTGTTTAAACGAGCGAGAGGAGAAATGAAATATGGAAAAAGTTTTACATGTAGGATTAGACGTAGGCTCAACAACCGTAAAAATAATAGTAATGGATGAAAATCAAAACACAATATATAAAGACTATCAAAGACACTTTTCAGATACGAAAAACACAGTATGCAATGTACTAGAAAACTTAGCAAAAATGTATCCAGAAAATACATTTACAATAGCGCTAACAGGGTCTGGAGCAATGTCTGCAAGCAAGTTCTTAGGCGTAGAATTCATACAAGAAGTTGTATCATGCAAAAGGTCTGTTGAAAAATATATTCCACAAACTGATGTAGTAATCGAACTTGGTGGAGAAGATGCAAAAATCATATATTTTGGAAAATCAATTGAACAAAGAATGAACGGAACTTGTGCCGGTGGAACTGGTGCGTTCTTAGATCAAATGGCATCACTTTTACACACAGATACCGCAGGTCTAAATGAATTAGCAAAAAATTACAAAACGATATACCCAATTGCATCAAGATGCGGTGTTTTCGCAAAAACAGATATACAACCTTTAATAAATGAAGGTGCAGCAAAAGAAGACATTGCAGCATCAATTTTCCAAGCAGTTGTTAATCAAACAATTAGCGGACTAGCCTGTGGAAGGCCAATTAGAGGGAATGTAGCATTTTTAGGTGGTCCATTAAGTTACTTACCAGAACTAAGAAAAAGATTTATAGAAACACTTAATTTAACACCTGAAGAAGTAATTGTGCCTGAAGAAGCCCATTTATTAGTAGCTAAAGGGGCAGCCCTTGATTCCCTAAATACAAAACCAATAACTGTTGAGGAATTGAAACAAAAAATAGAAAAATTAAGAAATTCACAAGATAATACAACACATCCAATTGAACCATTATTCAAAAATAAAGAAGATTACGAAAATTTCAAAAAAAGACATGACAAAGCAAAAATTGCAAGAACCGAACTTTCAACATATGAAGGCGACTGTTACATTGGAATTGACGCAGGTTCAACAACTACAAAATTGGTATTAATTGATAAAGATGGAAACTTGCTATATTCATTATATGGTAGCAATGAAGGTAACCCTCTAAAAAGTGTTATGAATATGCTTAAAAAATTATATAAAGTCCTACCAGAGAAAGCAATCCTTAGGTATAGCGGTGTTACAGGATATGGTGAGAAACTAATTCAAACAGCACTAAATGTTGATTTAAATGAAATAGAAACAATTGCACATTACACAGCTGCAAAACAATTTGAGCCTGATGTGACTGCAATAATCGATATTGGTGGACAAGATATGAAATACATCAAAATGAAAAATGGAGCAATAGACAATATCATGCTAAATGAAGCATGTTCATCTGGATGTGGTTCATTTATAGAAACATTTGCAAAGAGCCTAAACTTAGAAATTTCACAATTTGTTAAAGAAGCAATTGAAGCTAAAAGACCAGTTGATTTAGGTTCAAGATGTACAGTATTTATGAACTCTAAAATAAAACAAGCCCAAAAAGAAGGCTATACAGTAGGAGATATTTCAAGCGGACTTTCATATTCAGTTATAAAAAATGCTATTCAAAAAGTTATGAAAGTTAGGGATACAGCCACTTTGGGAGACCACATTGTAGTACAAGGTGGAACATTCTACAATGATGCAGTATTAAAAGCATTTGAAAAAATTGTTGGAAAAGATGTTGTAAGACCAGACATTGCAGGTCTAATGGGTGCATATGGAATGGCTTTACTTTCTAAAGAACAATATGAATCAAACCTAGATATGGAATACAAATCAACTATTTTAAAAGCAGATGAATTAGATAAATTAGAAATTAAAGTAACTCATGCAAGATGTAACAATTGCGAAAATCATTGTAAATTAACAATAAATAAATTTAGCAATGGTGCAATACATGTATCTGGTAACCGTTGTGAAAAAGGTGCAGGTATTACAACAAATAAAAAGAATTTACCAAACTTAGTACAATACAAATACCAAAGAATATTTGATTATAAACCACTCGAAGAACAATATGCAACAAGAGGAACCATAGGAATTCCAAGAGTTTTAAATATGTATGAAGATTATCCATTCTGGTTTACATTCCTTACAAGCCTAGGCTTTAGGGTAATAATATCAGATAAAAGTACAAGAAAAACATATGAAAAGGGTATGGAATCTATGCCATCTGAATCCGTATGTTATCCAGCAAAAATATCACATGGACATATTGAAAACTTAATAGAAAAAGGAATAAAAACTATTTTCTACCCTTGTATGCCTTATTCAAGAAAAGAATATGAAAAAGCAGACAACCACTACAATTGCCCAATAGTAATTTCATATTCAGAAGTACTAAAAAATAATGTTGAAGATTTAAAAACACATAATATAAAATTCATGAATCCATTCTTACCATTTGAAACTAAAAATTTAGTTAAAAAAATAATGGAATTAGATGAATTCAAAGAATATAACTTTACTAAAAAAGAATTGTTAGAAGCTGCAGAAAAAGCAGAAGCAGAATATCAAAAATGTAAAAAAGACATACGAGATAAAGGGGCTGAAACTGTAAGATATATTGAAGAAAACAACCTAAGAGGAATTGTTTTAGCAGGAAGGCCATATCACATCGACCCAGAAATAAACCATGGTATAGATACTTTAATTACATCATTAGGACTATGTGTTCTAACAGAAGACAGTGTATCTGACAAAACTGAGGCAAAACGTCCAATAAGAGTTGTTGACCAATGGGTATTCCATGCAAGACTTTACGCAGCCGCAGATTTCGTTGGCAAACATGATAACTTAGAACTAGTACAATTAAATTCATTTGGATGTGGTGTCGACGCAGTAACAACAGACCAGGTTGAAGAAATTTTATCAAGTTATGATAAAATGTACACACTAATAAAAATAGATGAAGTTAATAACTTAGGAGCTGTAAGAATTCGTATTCGTTCACTTCTAGCAAGTATGAATAAACGTATAGCAAAAAAACAAGAAGAAAAAGCCGATGGTGACTACGGATTAAAGAAAAAAATCTTTACTAAAGAAATGAGAAAAGATTACACAATCTTAATTCCACAAATGGCACCAGTACATTTTGATTTACTAGAATCTGCCGTACAAGCCGCAGGTTATAATGCAGTATTACTAAGAGAATGCACTCAACATACAGTAGAAACAGGATTAAAATATGTAAATAACGATGCTTGTTACCCATCAATTTTAGTAACAGGACAAATGATTGAAGCACTTGAATCTGGAAAATATGATTTAAATAAAACTGCATTAATCATGTCACAAACAGGTGGTGGATGTAGAGCAACAAACTATATAGGATTTATAAGAAAAGCTCTTAAAGACGCAGGATTTAGCAATGTACCAGTAATATCATTCAATGTTGTTGGTATGGAAAAAATGCCAGGCTTTAAAATAACACCAAAATTAATTGAAGGATTAATAAAATCTGTTGTTTATGGTGATTTATTACAAAAAATGCTTACAAAAAACAGAGCATATGAAATAAACAAAGGTGAAACTCAGAAACTATATGACGAGTGGATGGCTAAATGTAAACAAATGGTTAAAAAGTCAACAAATAAGCAATTTAAGCAAAGTATTTATGATATTGTAAATGATTTTGAGAAAATTGAATTAGATACATCTGTTAAAAAGCCTAAAGTAGGAATTGTTGGAGAGGTATTAATTAAATATCATCCATTTGGTAATAACTACGCTGCAGAAATGCTTGAAAAAGAAGGTGCAGAAGTTATTTTACCTGATTTTATGGGATTTGTTAAATTTATGGCAACACATAAAATTACATTTAATAGTTTATTAAATATAAATAAAACATCTGCAAAAATAAGTAAAATTGCGATTAAATTAATTGATATTTTAGAAAAAGATGAAAAAATTGCGTTGGCAAATTCTAAAAAAGGTTATTTACAACCATGTGATATTTGGCACTTAGAAGATAAAGTAAAAGATGTTTTATCTATAGGAAATCAAACTGGTGAAGGTTGGTTCTTAACTGCAGAAATGATTGAATATATGGAACATGATATTCCTAATATTATTTGTGTTCAACCTTTTGCTTGTCTACCAAACCACGTTGTTGGTAAAGGTGTTATCAAAACAATTAGAGAAAAATATCCAGAAGCTAATATTTCTCCTGTTGATTATGACCCAGGTGCTAGTGAGACTAACCAGGCTAATAGAATTAAATTGTTGATGACTGTTGCTAAAGATAATTTGCAACGCCAAGAAAATGAGAAAAAGGCTTTGGAAAATGAAAACAAAAATGTAGAAAAAAATATTGAAACTACTCAAAAAGTTTAAAATTGTACTAAATTTTATTTTATAATTAAATTTCTAATATAAAATATATTTATAGTTAATATGAATTTTTTAGTAAATATTGACATATAATAAAATATGTAGTATACTACAAGTAGCTTAAGCAAATAACAAAAATGTTTTTCAGTTCTTTCATGAACTTATAAAAGAACAGGATGCCAGTCCTGTTCTTTTTAAATTTCAATCACTTTCCAAAAACTCTAAAAGTTTTAATATTAAAATGATTTTCAACATGTTTTTCAATTCCTTCATTCACTTTACCTCCTTTTTGAAGGCAAAGTAATTATATAATAAATATTTACTTATTACAACTATTATTTTAAGTTTTGAAGAATAAATTTTTTCGCTTCCCTATACCCCAACTCATAAAAATAATCCATTTTACTCATATCCAAAAGAGAAATCTTTTTACTTTTTATTTTAATTAAATAATCAGCACCACTAAGCTCATGTTTTGAAAGTTCCTTACCCATTAATGCAAAAGAACGAACAGCAACATCAACCAAGTTTTTACAACAACTATCATCAACTTCATTTTCAAAAACAACACTTACAACTTTATCTGCTCCTAAAAATTTAAGTTCTCTCCAAGGCACATTTTCCCTAATACCACCATCAACTAATTTTCTATTATTAAAATCACAAGGAGAAAAAACTGAAGGAAAACTGCAACTAGCCTGAACACAATTCCCTATATTAGCATCATTAATAAAAATTGTATTATCAGAAAAAGCCCTTATTTTAGAAGATGTAAAACATATTACATCACCAGTATTCATATCAACACTTGGAATTGCAAGAGGCATCTTAATATCAGAAATATTATTAATATTTTTTTCTCTACAAACTTTATTAATTAATTTTTTAATTGATTTTCCAGAATTTAAACCATCAATTATTATTGTGCCTGTAAAAGTAATTCCAAAAAATAATTTAAATATATTTTTTAATTCTACATATTTTATTTTTTTACAATATTTTTTAAATATCATCAGCTGTATATCCAGCCGCATATAAAGTAGCTACTATACTTCCTGATGAAGTTCCTCCTATATAATTTATTATTATTTTTTCTTCTTCAAATGCTTTTAATACTCCTATATGTGCAGCACCCTTTGCTCCACCTCCAGATAATGCTAATCCTAATTTCATAAAATCACCCTAATTTATTTTATGAATTTTAAATAATTCTGTAACTAAATAATTTTTAAAAAT
>URZW01000035.1 GCA_900552555.1 uncultured Clostridium sp. | reverse complement strand
AATATTGGAGCAGAAAACTTTCAAAGTTTTCCACCCCAACTATTGACTTTCAGCCTTATTTTCTGATTGATTTTTGTATCAATTCTGTTCTATTAGTTCGAACAGAAACGTCATTGGTGGGCAGGGAAGGATTCGAACCTTCGTACTCAAATGAGAACAGATTTCTTACTACTATAGCTTTCACTACCAAATCACTTTGTTTGTAGTCTGGACTTTCTCTTTATCTTATCACTAAGATACCAGGTATAAAGTCTCTACACTCGGAATTACTTCCTAGCTCGGGATTGTCATCAGCCTAACTGTTAAGAGTTCCCCGAATTAGCCTAGTTTTCATCTTATCATCACTGACAAGAGCTGCAATTTAGGTTTTTGTTTAAAACCAAAGACCACAGTCTGCCGCCTTTAGCCACTCGGCCACCTACCCATATTAAATTTTGAAAATGTTGTCGACGTATCGACAAGAGTTATTATAAGCTTTTTATAAATTTTTGTCAATACATTTATAAAAATTTTTTATAAAAATTTTTCAGGATTGAAGAACCATCCTCCAATCCTGAATGTTTCCATATATTTAACATATTTTATTTTTAAATTGCAAATCCCCTAATTTTTCTGTTGTAACATATCCAGGTTCTGCATGAATAACATCCGGAATTCTATTAACAACTGTCGCACAAGTTAATTCGACTGTTGCTGGTTTTTCTACAGTAATAGTTGTAGTAGGTTCACCCTCAACTGTCCAAACATTCTTATCAAATTCGTCTGGTGCATAAACTTTTCCTATACATTCAGATTCAATAGTAATTCCCTCTTTTGTTTTAGTTGTAACAACGGCACTCATTCCTGTTGCATCTCCCGCTTTTATTGTCATATCTAATGTTGATGAATATATATCATCCTTATAAGTCTGAGGTACACATTTTTGTGTTTGACTTATAATTGTTAGTCCTAATTTTGAACATAGCCATCCATTTACATTCCACATATATGATGGTGCATACTCACCTTTGTTTATTATTTTTTGTCTTTCTTCATCTGACATTCTATCAACAGATGCAACTTGTTTATCAAAATCTTCTAAAGTTAATCCAGCTCCATGTGCCTCTGCTAATGCAATTCCATAGTCTTCAACATTATAGCTTGAACTTCCTTTTATTTTTGTGATTTTTTGTGTTGAACCTGCAATTGATGTTATAAGTTGTCCCCAATATATATCTTGATATCCTGTTCCAGTTATTGTACAGTTATTTGCCTTTGCTAATTCATCAATTTTATTTGTTAACGTTGGATTTGAATTTTGTGGATAAAATGCTTCTTCACAAGTTGATATTGCATTTATTCCCAATTTTGCACATAACATGTATGGTTCTTCCAATTCGGCTATTAAACTTCTTGTTGTTATTATACATATATCTGGTTTTGTTGTTTTCATCATTTCTTCAGCATTTTCTGCTGATACCACAACTACTCCTAATTTTTCTCTTTCTAATATTTCTCCTATGTCTTTCCCAATTACCGCTGGATTTACATCCACAGCTCCTACTATTTCAATACCTTTTTCTAGCATGTACCTCATTGTGTACAAACTCATTTTTCCTACACCATATTGTACGGCTTTGATTTTTTGTTCCATATTCTGAAACCTCCTTTGTATTTTATTTTATATAATTTTTGAAATTATATACATTATTTTAGATTTACAAAGTTGTTCTAAATTTCACATTATTATCATATACTTTTTTTCTTTCTTTGTAAATAATATTCAACATAAAAATATTTTTAGATACAAAAAAAACACCGTATTATCTACGATGTTTTAATATGGTGCTCCCTCAAGGATTCGAACCTTGGACCCACCGGTTATGAGCCGGTTGCTCTGACCAACTGAGCTAAGGGAGCATAATTATTAAAGTATTTCTTGCTTAACGCAAGATAAAGTATAACCTATTTTTTTTTCATTGTCAATACTTTTTTAAAAATTTTTTCAGCAATTTTTTTACTAATGGTTACAGTTCAAATTTATGTATAATATAATTTTCTATATAATAAAAAACCAGAATTAAGATTTTGTACGCAGTGCAAACTGCCACAAAATCTAATTTCTGCCATATTTATCTTCTGCAGAAAGTTATCATACTATGACAACTTTTCTAGAATATAGAAAATTTGAAGGAATTAAAGTCAAAAACCTTAATTCCTTTTTATATTAAGAATTCTCTCCTCTTCCTTCAGGAAGTGCCTCTGGATACTGTATAACAATTCTAATTTTAGAAATATATCTAATAGCTCTAACAACTTTACTATTTTTAATTCTTTGCCATAATGAAGGTTTTTTCTCAAAAGTAGTCTCTTGAACATACTGCTCTTGAGCTTGTTGTTCTTCTTTATCATTTTCAACTTTTTTCACTGTTTGAATATTCTTAGCCTTTTGTGTATCAACTTCTTGTTGTTCTTCAACTTGCTCTACTTTTACAGGTTCTTCAACTGGTGTTGGAATAGTCTTTAATGCATCAGCAACTTCAATACCTATATAGCTTAATGCTTTTGATCTATCTTCAATTCTTTCCATATCAATTTCTATATGTAAATTAGACTCTAAGTTATTTACTCTAGCACTCAACAATTTCATTGCATCTACATGATTTTGAGAAGTTTTTGTTTTGCATTTTCCTAATACATTTAAAGTATCTATTATATCTTCAGAAAAATCTTGTTCAGCTTCTTTTATTTTGTCTTTCCAGCCATCCTCTTTATTGTCAACTGTTTCAATTAATTCCTTTAATTGACCAGCCAATGCTATATTTTGTTCTCTTTGTCTAATTAATTCTTCTATTTTTTTAGTATTTTCCTCAAATTGATTTGTGGCAAATTCAACCAATTCATATGCAGCTTTGTATACACTACTAGGGAAATTCTTCTTTTTAGGATATTCAATTAAATATGTTTTTATAGCCTCTATTAAATCCTTAAAGTATGTATCTTCCTCTAATTGTACAATTTGCTTCTTACTGTTAGGATTTATCATTTTTTGAACTTTTTCTATATTTGATAAGATTTTTTCTTCCGTGATTACCATTCTCACGTTTACTATGCCTGATTTTGACATTGTAAACAACCTCCTTTATCTTACGCTTTATTGCTTCTACTGTTTTCTTTATAATTATACAATAATAAACAAAAAACTACAATAGAATTGTAGTTTTTTTAGTTTACATTTTCGTTACAAAAATGTTACATTTTGATTACATTGTCATTTTTTTCATTTTACTATTTTTATTCCACCTTACGCGTAGGTGTTTTCATATTTTTTCTGTACATTTTTTTATCTGCAACATCTATTTTATTTTGTTTTTAATCCCTCAACTAAGGTACTCTCAAATTCTTTATAAGTTTTTATTATATCAATTTCATTTCCATTTTTCATTTTATATACTAATGTTGATGCTATTAACGCGTAAATTTCTGATGCTATTACCTTTGGGTCTCCTTTTTTTATTTCTCCCTTTTCCATTCCCTCTGCTACAATTTTTTCAATTTTTCCTATATATTCAAAAACATGTTGCTGACACATTTTGTTTCTAGCTTCTTTTCCATAAAATTGACTTAATAAAATTGTTATAAAGTCTTCATATTTATTAACTATTTTTATTTCTATTAATACTATTGCTTTTATTTTATCTATATAATTATCTAATTTTTCTGTTTTTATATCAATACTGTTTTGTAATAATTTTATTCCCTCTTCTATTAAAAAATTAAATATTTCTTCTTTGCTTGAAAAATGATAATATAATGTTCCTTTTGCAACTCCTACTGTTGCTGTTATTTCTTCTATGCTTGTTGCATCATATCCTTTTTCTGCAAATAATTTCATTGATGTTTCAAATATTTTTCTTTTTGTTTTATTCATATTTATCACATTCCTTCTTTAAGATATAAACGAAATTAAAAATAAATTTTGTTCTCCCAATCTTTTCGTTCCTTATTATATATTTTATAATAAAATATTGCAATATTTTTGAAAAATTTGAATACTTGGTCATTATTTTTTATATTAAATTTTTGTTACAAATCTTTACAAATTTCAACAACTAATATACAATATCAATAGTAAATAATACTAAAAAAAATGGACACAATAAAAGAAAAAATTTTTTGGAGGAAAACTAATGAAAAATAAAAATGAATTAAATTTTAAAGACCTAAAAATGACATGTGATACCAACATTTTCAAATTTGAAACAACACAAGAACTAGAAGATATCACAACAGGAATCGGTCAAGAACGAGGCATTAAAGCACTTGAGTTCGGTCTACAAGTAGATGTAAAAGGCTATAACCTATATATCGAAGGACCAAGCGGTGTTGGAAAAACAATGTACACAAAAAACTATCTAAATAAAATATCAAATAAACAAAAAACACCTAATGACTGGTGCTACATCTACAATTTTGATAATCCAAATGAACCAATTGCAGTTTCACTTCCTGCAGGACAAGGAAAAGAATTTAAAAATGCAATGGATGGCTTCATTTTAGAAGTAAAAAAAGATATCAAAAAAACATTTAATGCAGACGATTTTGAAAAGGAAAAAGCATTACTTAAACAAGAATTTGAAGAAAAACGTTCTAGCATTTTAGACAAATTAAATGTAGATGCCTCAAAACATAATTTCCAAGTTAAATCTTCTCAAAACGGTATTTATATGATGCCAATTGTAAATGGAAAAGCCATTGACGAAGAAGAATTTGACAAATTAGATGATGAAATAAAACAAGTATATGAAGAAAAATCTTCAATTGTTCAAGCACAAATTATGAACGCAATTGAACAAATTAAAATTATAGAAAGACAATCAGATAAAAAAATATCTGAATGGCAATCAAATATTGCCCTACTTACAATTAATGTTCACATTAATTACTTAAAATCACAATTTAAGAGAAATAAAAAAATAACAAAATTCTTAAATGATGTTAAACAAGATGTTTTAAAAAATGTTTCATATTTTGTTGACGAAGACAAAGAAAAAGAGAAACAACAACAAATGAATCCTGCTCAAAGAAAGCAAGACCCATCTTTAAATTATAGAGTTAACCTATTTGTTGACAACTCTAATATAGAAGGTGCACCTGTTATAATGGATTCAAACTACTCTTATCATAATATTTTTGGTTCACTAGAATACGAAAATTACTATGGTTCATTAAAAACAGACCATACAATGTTAAAACCAGGTCTTTTACAACAAGCAAATGGTGGTTACATCATTTTCCAAGCAAAAGATTTATTACAAAATAATTTCTGCTATGAAGCATTGAAAAAGGCATTAAGAGTTAAAGAAATAAGTATAGAAAATACAACAGACCAACGCGCATCTATGGTAATGGTTTCTTTAAAACCTGAACCTATTCCATTAGATTTAAAAGTTATTTTAATTGGAAACGCTAGCATTTATCAAACACTTTTAGCAATGGACTCAGATTTTAGAAAATTATTTAAAATAAAAGTTGAATTTGAAGATGATGCACCTCTAAATAACGAAAATGCAAATAAATTAGCTCAAATAATTCATGGTTTCTGCGAAGCCGAACAACTTCCACACCTTGATAAAGGTGCTATGGCAAGATTAATTGAATATGCATCAAAACTTGCCGGAAGTCATAAAAAATTATCTACAAGATTTGATGATTTAATAAAAGTTGCCGGTGAGGCTGCAACATGGGCTAAAATGTCAAAGTCAAAAGTTGTAACTGCAGAATTTGTTGATAAGGCTTTAGCAGAAAGAATTGAAAGAGTTAAAAAGTTTGATACAAAATATATGGAAATGATAAAAGACCATTCTTTATTAATTGATACAACTGGTTTTGAGGTTGGAACTATAAATGGTTTAACAATTTTAACAATTGGTGATTACTCATTTGGTAAACCTGCAAAAATAACAGTAAACACATATACTGGTAAAAATGGAATTGTAAATATAGAAAGAGAAGTTGAACTTTCTGGCTCTACTCACTCTAAGGGTGTTCTGATTTTATCTGGATATTTGGGCGAAATGTTTGCACAAGATATTCCTTTGTGCTTAACTGCAAGTATTTGTTTTGAACAATTGTATAATGGTGTTGATGGCGATAGTGCATCAAGTACTGAACTTTATGGTTTGCTTTCTAGCCTTTCTGGAATACCTATAAATCAAGCCATTGCTGTTACTGGTTCAGTTAATCAAAAAGGTCAAATCCAACCTATTGGTGGTGTTAATGAAAAAATTGAGGGTTATTTCCAAATTTGTAAAATGCGTGGTTTGACTGGTGAACATGGTGTTATGATTCCTGTTCAAAATGTTGATAATTTGCAACTTTCTGATGAAATTGTTTCTGCTGTTAAAGATGGTTTATTCCATGTTTATGCAGTTTCTACAATTGAGGAAGGTATTGAGGTTTTGACTGGTGTTCCTGCCGGTAAGAAGGATAAAGATGGTCACTTCCCTGCTGGTACTGTTAATTATCTTGTTTATGAAAAACTTAAAAAGTATGCAAAAATTGATGAGAATAAATAGTATTTAAAAAATTAATAATTTATTTCTTTAGTGACTCATTCAAAAAATTCTAACAAAAGTCTTTAACCTTTGTTAGAATTTTTTATAATACACGAAAATCACTTTGAAATAAATAAATTATTAATTTAAAATATTTTTTAAAGTTACAGTTCACAGCTTTAAAAAATATTTATCAAACTCAATGTTGTCTTATTTTTAATATGCTCCAACACATACACACTAGCCTCAAGTTGAGCCATAGAATCCCCATACTCCTCCATATTCAAATAACCATTAAGACTTGCTAAATTAGTTTCAATTTTTTCTAACTCATCATGTTCAATATAAATAGCAAGTTTTTTATGTCTTTCATTCCAATCATTTCTAATTTCTCTAATTTGTTCTTTCAATTTATCCTTATTTATGTCCTCTTCATTCTCTTTTTCCATTTCTTTTCTAATTTCAGATAAACTCTGTGTAGCTATTTCAATTGATTTATTTGTATATTTTGTAGTAAATATATCTCCAGCAATTATTACTACAATAATAATTACAGAAATAACTAATTCCTTTGTCATTTACTTATCTCCTTTTAATTACATAAAAATCTTATAACATTTGTTTATTATACATTATGCTCTTCGCTCTACGAACTCTTTTTTTCTTTTTTTTGGCAGAAAATTTGTCCTTTACCATCATAAGTAACAACTAATGCTTCTTCTGGCTTCATATCAAATTTTTCAACTTGTTTTTTTAACCAATTATAATTCTTTCCAATTAATTGCAAATTCTGGTTCATAACTTTTCCGTCAACAACCAAATCATATGGAATACCTTCATATTCTGGTGTAATATTGAAGTCCTCTGGAGTAGTTGTTCTCTTTTCAGGCTTTTGAATTACCGTAACTTGCCCACTGGTTTCCAAAATTGCATATTCCACATCACCTAAATTAACAATGTTATTTCCTCTAAGTCGCTCTTCCAATTCATTTACCGTAAATCTTTCTTTTTTCAAAGCTTTTTCATCAATTTTTCCTCTATATATCAAAATTGTTGGCTTTCCACAAATAATCTCCCTTGCTTTTATACTTTTTAAATTTACTAATGAAATTAACAAATGCATAACTAAAAGTCCCAAAATTGGAATTAATCCGTTGAATATCGGAACACCTATATCACTCATAGGAATAGTAGCCAAGTCTGCTATCATTATTGAAATTGCAAGTTCAAATGGTTGCAGTTGCCCTATTTCCCTTTTTCCCATTAACCTCATTACAATTAATACAAATATGTATAATATTATTGCTCTAAAAAAAATAATTAACATTTTTTCACCTCAAACACTATTTACATTAAAAATATAATTTAAAAATATTTGAAATTAATAATTTATTTATTTTTAGTACTTATATTTTTTTCTATAATATTTTTTATTTTATTTTTTACAAAAATTAACTTTTTTATACTTATATTTTTGAATATTATTTAAAAATTCGTGAATAATAAAATTAGAGCCTTGAAATTGCAAATTTAATTTGCATAAGTTTTTAAAAATTTAAGGAGGTTTTCTATATGTCAAATTCACAAACAAGAAGTGAAAATGGTACTTCCACAGTATGGCAAATAGTTGGTAGATTAATTGCTGCTGCTGTTGTTCTAGGTATTACTGCATTTTTTACACCTGGTTTTTCAATTAATAATATTTGGACTTTAATTATAGCCGCTGTTGTTTTAACAGTAATAGATTACTTAGTTACAAAATTTACAGGTTTACATGCAAGCCCATTTGGTAAAGGCTTCGTAGGTTTTGCATTGGCCGCTATTACTTTATATGTTACTCAATTCTTTGTAGCAGGTTACTCTATTTCATGGATTGCTGCTATAATTGGAGCTTTGATTTATGGTGTTATTGATTATTTCTTACCAGGAAATCAAACTATGTAGTTATGTTTTAAAATTAGAGGATTAATTAATAACTTTTTAATTCCAAAACTAAAAAGCGATCAATAAATTTATATTGATCGCTTTTTAATTTTTAAAAGATAGATTTTGAATGGTCCCCCATAATTCCTCTTTTTTTAATTTCTTTCCCAATATTTTTCATATAATTCCTTAGCAGTTTTTGGACTATCAACACCTTCTTTATTTTTAACAGGTGCAAAATCATCTTCTCTTTTTCCTCTAAGAATTGCAATATCATCAAACAATTCAAAACTATCAAAAATAAATGCTTCAAACTTATAAGAATTTGGTTCAGTTGGTATAACCTCTTTACCATTTACATCAATATAAGAATTTTTCTTAAAAGCACTATGATAAATTAATGGTTCTTTACTTATTTTTTCAATAGCATCAATTGTGAATAAATTACACATAATATGAGATTCACCAAATCTTAATTCCCCATTGTTATCAACCTCTTCTGCCATTTTTTCTGGTAATTCAGAGTATTCAATAACCTTTGGATGTTCATTCATCTTGCAAAACACACCAACTCTTTCATGTGGATTTGCTTTGACAACTGATTTTGAAGCAATTTGAACATTTTTATCAATTGCCATTCCAAGTAATGTAACATCAGCCATTTTCAAAAGTGCGTTATCAACACCACCAATAAACACCCATTTAACACCACGTTCTTTCATATCAGAAAGCATACCAGTTTTTCTAAGTGATGCAAAAACTCCACCGTTTCCATCTGAAGCCTCTCTTACTTTCATATTTTTTCCAATAAGCATTTTTCCATTTGTATCAACTAATGGCAATTCACCTTGTTCAAATAACATAACACTTTTTTTGTCATATCCAAAATAATTATTTTTCTCCAAAAATTCTTGTGTTTGATCATTATTTTCTCTGCTTGTCATTATGTACCAAGGAATAATTGTGTTATATTTTTTATTTGCTTCTTTTAAATTTTCTGCTAAAATTTCAAATAAATATTTTCCTTTACCATAAACATCTAATTTAAATGTTCCTTTTGGTCCAGTATGACCAAGTCTTGTTCCTTGTCCTCCAGCCATTGTAACAACTGCATAATGTCCACTAACAATTTCTTTTTCTCCCAAACTGTCAAATGTATCTTTTTCATTTTTTGTTAATTTTTCTTTATCCATGTATTGTATTGACTCAATTTTATTTTCTTTTAGTTCAATTTCTTTTTTTGCGTTTTCATATAATTCTGCAATTTGATGAAAATCTATATTTTTTAATTGCTCAATTAATTCTTCCTTTTGTTCTTCATTTAATTTACTTAATAATTCTATAATATGTTCTTGGTTATATTCTTTTAATAATTTTATTATTTCTTCATTTTTATCCATAGCCTTCTCCTCTTCTTGACCATCTTTAAATAATCAAGTTTTATTTTTAGTATATTTTATTCTATTTCAATTTTTTTGTTCATTTCAATTATTATTGTAATTACTTTTGCCATTTTATCACAATGTTTTGGTTTTTGCAAACATTTTTAAAAAAGTTGTCATTTCTAACTTTAAAACTGTTTATAGTTCACAGTCTATAATAAAATTATTATACACTGTAAAATTTATAATTTCCAAAAATAAAACTTGTAATTCAGCTATGCACCGTATTACAAGTTTTATTAATTTAATTTTATTTTATCCACACAGCCAGTAGACCAAAGGCCTACTAGGCGGATTCTTTCATATTCTAGTCTTTTCCCAATATATATGGATCTGCCTCTGTTCCAGTTCCAGACTTTACGTAGACTCCAGATGCCAGAGAAACTACGGGGCGCACTCCCCAGCAATAGTAGACGTCACCGTTAATGTTGCCGTTACTGTCCACATGCCACACGTAGTCGTAGTTCGGGTAGGCAGACGCAAGCCAATAATATGCTCCTGTATTCCTTATTCCATTAGCTGAATGTCGATCACCAGTTATTGCTAATGCTTCACTATAATCCATTGCATGTATATCTTTTATTGGATTTCCATCCTTATCAGTTGTATTCACTATTAAATCTTTTTGTTTTTGGTCTACATACATTTGCCAATTCCTTGGATTTATCGTCTTTCCTGTCCTCAATGTACTATACTCTTTTTGTCTTTTTCCGCTTGATAATAAATATTCTGCTCTTCTATTATCCCAATTTGCTGTATACTCATATACAAAATTCTCTGGACTTCCTGCATGTGTTATTTTTGTTACATATATTCTATCACTACCATCTGCACTTTTTATTGTATTTCCATTTTCATCTTGTTTTGTTTCTGTTGTTAATAATTGCCATCCTGAATATTTTGGTGTTCCACGTCCACTTTGTGGTGCTACACTTTGATTTCTACTTGTGATTATTTTTCCACTTGCTATATCACTTTCATTTGTTGTATCTCCTTTATACGTAAATCCTCCAAATGTAAAGTTCAATCCACTATTTGAATCATTTAAATTAAATGTACTATTTTTGTTTTTTTCTTTATTTATCATATATAAATTTTGACTTTGTAATTCTTCTATTTCTTCTTTAGTCCAATCCCCTGCATCATATTGTACCACGCCTTGTACTGACATATATTGATTTACTATTACTTCTTTTTCTTCTTCTATTGTCTTTCCATTATATGTTCCTCTTACTATAAATGTATATTTTCCATTTCCTGTTACTGGATATGGAACTCCTTTTGAATTGTCAGTTTTTGAAACTACTGTACAATTATTACCTTCTAATTTTGCTATTATATTTATATACAATGTTGTCCCTTTATTTTGTGTGTTTGCTTCAAGTGAACTTGTATTACTTGCACTATTGCTTGTACTTACTGCTACTGTATATTGTATTTCTAATTTCTTTGTTGTTACCTTTATATTTATATCATCTGTTACTTTTTCTATTTTTATTTTTCCTGTATTTATATCAACTACATCATTTTCTGATGTTGTTATTGTTTTTCCTCCCATTGTTACCACTAAGTTTGTTATTGCATAATTTCCTTCTGTTGATATTGTTGCTTCATATGTTTTGTTATATGCTACTTTTGTTGCATTATTATCTATT
>URZW01000034.1 GCA_900552555.1 uncultured Clostridium sp. | reverse complement strand
GAATTTGTAGCACTATTCTGGTCACATTCGAAATATATTCAAAATATCATTTATAAGTATTTTAATCAGTATCATTACTGAAATGTAATCATTTTTATTATATGAATTTATTGTATAATTAATATACATATGTTAAAATAAATTATGAAAATAGATAATACTTTTTATTGTATTAGAATATGAGGGAAAAAGTGAAAAAAATAATAATTGTAATAAATATAGTAATTTTAATATTAGTATGTATAAATATAAACAAAGCAGAAGCAGCGGATATCAAACTAGATTATACAGAAACACTGGAAACATTTAATAATCCAGAAAGAGGATTTTACACACCAGTATATATAAAATATAATGAAACAAATAACAAAATAATTAGTGAAAATGATGCTAAGAAAAATTTGATACATTTAAGATTAGATATAGGTTCATTTTCAAAAGCTGTAAATGGAAAGGCAGATATAGAACTAACACAGAATATGTTAGATTCATTTGAACAAACACTAAAACGCATAAAATCAAATGGTGGAACAGCAATAGTAAGATTTGCATATACATTTGAAGGGGAAAAGAACAAAGAACCATCTATGAATATGATATTAACACATATTAGTCAATTGTGTCCAATTATTACAAGAAATCAAGAGGTGATTGCATATGTTGAATTAGGATTTTTTGGACCTTGGGGAGAAATGCATTCTAGTGATATATGCACACAAGAAAATGTAAGTAAAGCATTAGATATGATGATTGAAAACACATCTCAAAATATAAAAATTGGAGTAAGACAGCCACAGTATTATGCAAATTGGGCTGGAATTGATAGGGATAAAATAAATGAAAATATAACAACTTCTGATATGAAGTCATATAGAGTTGGCTTATATAATGATGGATATTTAGGTTCAGAAAGTGATTTAGGAACTTTTAAGAATAGAGAAGTAGAGATTAAATGGCTAGAAAAACAAGCTATGCATACACTTTATGGAGGAGAAGTTGTGGCAAATTATGCTCATGGAATGCCATTAAATACTGTAAAATATATGTCAGAAGAGGCTTTTAGAACACATACATCATATTTAAATGGTATATATAATGACAAAGTTATTGCATCATGGAGAAGCGAAATCTATAATGGAACAGATGAGTTATATAAAGGAAAAACTGGATATACATATATTGCTAATCACTTAGGATATAGATTTGTGCTTAGAAAAGCAAACATTTTAGAAAAAATTAAACAAGACCAAAAACTTAATATAGAATTAAGTGTTGAAAATGTGGGATTTGGAAATTTGGTTAATAGTAAGATTGTAACAATTGTATTAGTAAAAGATAATAAAATGTATGAGATAAAAACAGATTTAGATGCTACAAAGTGGAATTCAAAAGATGTTGCTAAACTTGTGGTTAATGCAGAATTGCCAGATGGAATAGAAATAGGAGATTGGGAAGTTTATTTAAGAATTTCTCAATATGGAGATGTTGAAAAGGATAATAATTATTTATGTATTCGATTTGCTAATAATGGAGATATGTGGAATCAGTCAATTGGTGCAAATTACATAGGAAAGGTTAGGGTTCAAAAAAAGGAAAACATCATTGATAACAAAGTAAATAAGATGGATGATACTGTAAAAAATGAAAAGGATGATTCAATTAGTAAAAGGGGTTATCCTAAAACAGGAAAAGGTTCATTAAAAATTTTGGTGATTGGATCATTAGTATTAGTTGTTTTATGTTTGTTTTTATATAAAAAGAAATAAATAGTTACGATAAAACATTTTATAGTAACAATAAATAAAAAATAAAAATTTCAAACTATTGACAATATACCCCATAATAATGTATAATGAGTAACGTATATAGGATAAGAAAAAAATCCCAAATACATTCTCGTATGACCGGAAGGAGGGGAATATAAATGTCAGAAATCAAAGTTAATAATGGAAATATAGAAGATGCCTTAAAAAGGTTTAAAAGACAATGTGCTCGTAACGGAGTTTTACAAGAAGTTCGTAAAAGAGAACACTATGAAAAACCTAGTGTAAAAAGAAAGAAAAAATCAGAGGCAGCAAGAAAAAGAAAATTTTAATTACATAGTGAAAGGTGGAAGTTTACATGGGAGTAGTATATCCAGAACTTCTGCCTTTTTTGTATTAAAAAAACTTTTTTGGGATAAAATAGAAAAGACAATAAAAAAGGATTTTGTGTGATGAATCATAAAACCCAAAAATATTGATAGAAATAAGCAAAAGAAGGGAATGATAATTAGTGGAATATAAACAAATAGAGATAAAAAAAGGAATCAAACTTCATACAATTAAAACTGAAAAATTCAAAACAAATTTGATAGCAATAATGCTAACTACAAAATTAAACAGAGAAAATGTTACTAAAAATGCGCTAATACCAGCCGTTTTAAGAAGAGGAACAAAAAACTTAACAACACAAGAAGAAATCAACAAAAAGTTAGAAGAAATGTATGGAGCAAGTTTGGACTGTGGACTTGATAAAACAGGAGATAATCAAGTTTTAAAATTTTATATAGAAACAGTAAATGATGAATTTTTACCACAAGAAGCGGAAAATATGTTGAAAATATCTTTAGAAAAGATATTTGAATTTGTATTTAATCCATACCTAGAAAATGGATGCTTTAAAAAAGAATATGTGGAACAAGAAAAAGAAAATATAAAACAAATTATAGATGGAAAGATAGATAATAAAGCAAGATATTCACTAGATAGATGTATAGAAAAAATGTACAAAGAACAGCCATATGGCCTCTATAAATATGGATATGTAGAAGATATGAGAGACATCAATGAAAAAAATCTATATGAATATTATCAAGAATTAATAAATGAATGTAAAATTGATATTTTTGTATCTGGAATAATAGACGAGGAAACTGGAAATATAATAAAAAATAATGAAAACATTATTAAATTAAAAGATAGAGTACCACAATATAATGAACCAGAAATTATAGCAAAAAGAACAGAGAAAGAGAATGATGTTCAAGAATCAATGGATGTAACACAAGGAAAGCTTATTATAGGAATGGATTTAGACATTGATGATGACAATTTAAGATTTGACGTAATGATTTATAATAGTATTTTTGGTGGAAGTGCAAATTCAAAATTATTCCAAAATGTGCGTGAAAAAGCAAGCCTTGCATACACAGCAAGTTCAAGTTATTATAGATTTAAAAATAACATTTTTATTAATTGCGGAATTGAAATTAAAAACTATGATAAGGCATTGGAAATAATTAAACAACAAATTGAAGATATGAAAAAAGGTGACTTCACAGATGAAGAAGTGGAAAATGCAAAAAAAGGAATAATTGCATCAATTAAAACTATTGATGATGAGCAGGATACTGAGATAACATATTTCTTTAGCCAAGAGTTATCAAAGAGCAAGTGCAATATTGAACAATATATGCAGAGAATATCTGAGGTTACTAAAGATAAGGTTGTTGATGTTGCTAATAAGGTAAGTATTAATACTGTATATTTCTTGAAGGATTAATGTCCATTTGGGGACGGTTCTTTTTAGGACATTTTGGTAAAAAATGGTATTGATGGTAAACGTTGGTACTAAAGAAACACAGAGGATGTCTTATTATGAACAAATGTCCCAAAAAGAACCGTCCCCAAATGGACACAAATGGACAAAATGGAAAAATAGAAGAGGAGTGAGAAAATGCAAATAATTGAGAATTCAAAAGTTAAAGAGAAATTATATATAGAGAAATTAGAAAATGGCTTAACAGTAATGATAATTCCTAAAAAAGGAATTCAGAAAAAATATATTATATGGGGAACAAACTATGGTTCAAATGATAATAAATTTATAGTGCCAGGAGAAACAGAAGTTACAGAGGTACCAAAAGGTGTAGCACATTTTCTAGAACACAAAATGTTTGAACAAGAAAATGGTAAAAATAGTTTGGATGTGCTTACTGCGTTAGGTGTTAATGCAAATGCATATACAACAAATAATCATACAGCATATTTATATGAGTGTACAGACAATTTTTATGAGGCATTGGATGAATTTATGGACTATGTTCAACATCCATATTTTACAGATGAAAATGTTGAAAAAGAAAAAGGCATAATTGGTCAAGAAATTATGATGTATGATGATTATCCAGATTGGAAAGTTTATTTAAATGCATTAGAGTGTATGTATCAAAAACATCCTGTAAAACTTGATATTACTGGAACTGTTGAAACAATAAGTCATATTGATAAAGATATTTTATACAAATGTTATAATACATTTTATAACCCATCAAATATGGCAATGGTTGTATCTGGGGATTTTGAACCAGAAAAATTATTAGAAGAAATAAAGAAAAGATTAATTGACAAAAAGGCAAATGGTGAAATAAAGAGAATTTTTGAAGAAGAACCAAAAGAAATTGTAAAAGAAAAAGCAGTTCAAAATATGGAAGTAAGCAAACCACTTTATGCAATTGGAATAAAAGATGTACCTGCTGAGCAAAAAGAAAAAGTAAAAAAACATATATCAATAGAAATATTGTTAAATCTTTTAATTGGAGCAAGTTCAGAATTATATAAAAAATTGTATGATATGGGAAATTGCTATTCAGTACCAAGCATTGAATACGAGTTTGACAAAAATTATGCACATATTTTGATTATAGGCCAGTCAAATGAACCAGAAAAATTGTATGAAATGTTCAAGGAAGAAGTTAAAAAGTTTATACAAAAGGGTGTAAATGAAGAGGATTTTGAAAGAACTAAAAAAATGATTTATGGTGAATATGTAAAAGAATATGACGATGTTGTCAATATTTCTAGAATGTTTTTGTCAGATTATTTTAAAGGTATAAATAGTTTTGACTATTTAGAAGAAATAAACACTATAAATGTAGAATATTTAAATCAAGTGTTAAAAGATGTGTTTAATGAAAAAAATATGATATTATCTGTTGTAAAAAATTAGATAAAAATTTTGTTGAATGAACAGCATAAAAATTGAAAAAGATTTTATGCTGTTTTCTTTTGATTTTCTGTGTCGAATAATGTTGAAAATACTTGTACGAAAGTTGCTAAAAACCGTTGAAAATACTTGACTTGAAGATTTTTATATGTTATTTTATTAATATACGAATGAGAAAAATTAAAAAAGGAGAGATTAGTATGTTAAATGAAGAAATTTGTAAATTAAGAGATAAATTGAATAAGAGTATCGAGAATGGTGATGATTATTCTATTACATATAAATTAAGTATTGAGTTAGATGAGCTTATTGCAAAATTTTATAGAGATAGTAAAAAGACTTGTGATAAAGCAGAAATTTAATGAGATAAGAAGTTTTGACATAAAAATTGTTGAAACTTTTTTCTTTTTCTTCCCCTTGCTAAAACTACAAAAATATTATATAATAATATATCAAGAAAAAGAGTTACTAAAAAATAATTACAATTTTTTTTAAGTATTTTTTTACAATGAGAAGGGAATGAAATTTTAAATGCTAGTAAACGAAAATGTAATAGAACAATTATGTATGGATGCGGGACATGCAAGAACACAAAAAGCAAGAAAATACCAAATGTTAGGAAATGTATCAATAACAAAAGTAGAATACGAAAATGAAAACAATTTTGAAATACATGCTAAAGTATTTGGAACAGAACAATATGACACATATGTAGAAGTAAAAAATGGAGAAGTAGAAGAAATAAGTTGTGACTGTCCAGATTATTACAATACATATGGAGTCTGCAAGCATAGTTTAGCATCAGTTTTTGAATTTGATAGAAATGGATTTCAAGACATAAAAAAGTCAGATATAATTAAAAATCAAGATAGTATCACAAGACAAAACAATAAAAACGCAAACAAATACAACGGTTTCCATCAAATTGTAAAAACACTATATAACGAAGAATTAGATGAAATAGATTCAGACATAGATGTTGAATTAAAAAATAAAGGAACTATAAAAATAGAACCTCAAATAATATATGACAAGTTTACTAGAGAAATGAAAATTGAATTTAAAATCGGAAATAAAAGAATGTACAAACTTAAAAATTTAGCAGAATTTTATGTAAGAATGATGAACAAAGAATTCTATAAATATGGTGATAAATTAGAATTTGTACATACACAAGAAGTGTTTGAAGAAAATAGCCAGAAAATGTTGGATTTTATAATGAAATATGCAGAAGTAATTGCATACACAAATTCTTCAGCAAATTCAAATTATAGATATTACGGAAAAGCTTTAAATGAAAGTTCAATAATAATTGGGAATACAGCGATTGACGAATTATTTGATACATTAGAAAATAAAACAGTTTTAATTACAAGAGAATATGAAAAACAAAATATAAAATTTATAGACCAAAATCCAGATTTAACATTTAGACTAGAAAAGATAGACAATGACGAATATAGAATTATAGCAGATTTTGATGTTTTCAAAATTGTAATTTTAAATGGAAAAAAATATAAATATGTTTTAACAGACGAAAATCTATATAGATGTAACAAGGAATTTGAAAAAACAACTTTAAGATTATTAAAAATATTTAGAGAAAATTTTTTAACACAAATATCACTTGGAAAAGATGAGTTGGGAGAACTATTTTCTGTAGTACTTTCAAAGGTAAAAAATGCTATAAAAATAGAACCTGGATTATTAGAAGAAATAAAAGAATATGAACCTGAGAAATTAGGAGTAAAAATATTTTTAGACTATGACAAAAATAATTATCTTGTTGCAGATGTAAGACTATGCTATGGAGAGAATGAATTTAATCCATTGAATTCACAAGAGGAAAAAGAATTTAAATACTCAAGAAATCTTATTGAAGAAACTAAAGCAATGAATATTTTTAGAAAAACAGGTTTTATGTTTGATGTTCAAAATCTTAAATTTATATTACCAGATGAGGATAAAATTTATGAATTTTTAACAAATGACATCAATTATTATATGAAAAAATTCGAAGTATTAGCAACAGAAAATTTCAAATCAAAAGAGGTTACAAAGCCTAAAATAGGAACAGTTGGTGTAAGAGTTGAAAATAATCTTCTGGAAATTGATATGGACAAATTAAATATAGATTTGAACCAATTAGAAGATATATTGCAAAAATATAAATTAAAGAAAAAGTATTATAGATTAAAAGATGGAAGTTTTCTTGATTTGCAAGAAAGTAATGAAATTGATTTTATTGACAAATTGGTTTCAGGAACAGATGTTGATTATAAAGAATTAGAGAGTGGAACAATTAGACTTCCAGTAAATAGAACATTGTATTTAAATCAACTTTTAAAAGAAATAAAAGGAACGGAAATAGTAAAAAATAAAGAATATAAGAATATCATAAATGGGTTAGATAAAAACTTATTGGATGAAGACGAAGAAATACCAGAAGAAGTTGAACCAATATTAAGACCATATCAAAAAACAGGTTTTAAATGGTTAAAGACACTTGATAGATATAAATTTGGAGGCATACTTGCAGATGATATGGGACTTGGAAAAACAATTCAAATTATATCAATTTTGCTAGATTATAAGCAAAATACAGAAGATGCAAAAACAAGTATAGTAGTATCTCCAAGTTCATTATCATTAAACTGGAAAAATGAAATAGAAAAATTTGCACCAGATTTAAAAATAAAAGTAATTAGGGGAACTGCATCGGAGAGAAAAACGGAAATTAACCAATTGGAAAAATATGATGTAATCATAACATCATATGATTTGTTAAAAAGAGATATTGATGTGTATAAAGATAAAAAATATTGCTTTAAATACATAATTGCAGATGAAGCACAATATTTGAAAAATAGTACAACAAAAAATGCAAAGGCAATAAAAATGTTAAATGCAGAAACAAGATTTGCATTAACAGGAACACCAATTGAAAATTCATTAGCAGAATTGTGGTCAATATTTGATTTGATAATGCCTGGATATTTATTTAGTTATAAGGAATTTAAATCAACATATGAAATGCCAATTGTAAGAGATGAAGACCATGATGCAATGAATAAATTAAAAATGTTGATAGAACCATTTGTATTAAGAAGAACTAAAAAAGAAGTTTTAACAGAATTGCCAGAAAAAACAATAACAGTTTTAAACAATGAAATGGAAGAAGAACAAAGAAATATTTATTTATCATATTTGGTTCGAGCAAAACAGGAATTACAAGATGAAATTAGTGCAAATGGATATGAAAGAAGTCAAATAAAAATACTTGCTGCACTTACAAGATTAAGACAAATATGTTGCCATCCGGGTCTATTTATAGAAGACTATAAAGGTGGAAGTAGTAAATTGGATCAATGTATGGAAATTGTCGAGGACGGTATAACTGCAGGACACAAAATTTTACTATTTTCAACATATACATCAATGTTTGAAATATTAGAAAAAGAACTTAATAAAAGAAGCATCAAATATTTTAAATTAACAGGAAGTACAAAAGTTGACGAAAGAATAGAATTGGTTGACGAGTTTAATCAAAATAAAGACATAAGTGTATTTTTAATATCACTAAAAGCAGGTGGAACAGGGCTTAACTTAATTGGTGCAGATATGGTTATACATTATGACCCATGGTGGAATTTATCTGCAGAAAATCAAGCCACGGATAGGGCATATAGAATTGGTCAGAAAAATAATGTTCAAGTGTACAAGTTGATAACAAAAGATTCAATTGAAGAGAAAATTTATGAGCTTCAACAGCGTAAGGCTGAACTTACTGATAATATGCTTAATACGCAGACTACATTTATTAATAAATTATCAAAAGATGATATTATGAATTTGTTTAGTTAAATGGAGGACGTATATGGAAAATTGGATGAAAAAATATGAAGATGATAAAGAAAAGACATATGAAGATATACTAAATGATAAACTAAATAGATTATTAGATTTGGTTGATAATTCTGTACAATATAAAATAGAAGATATGAAACAAGCTTTGACACACATTGTTAAATTATATGAAAAACTAAAAAAATGTGGATATGATTTTGACGAAAAAGATATGATTTTTAGAAAAAAACAATTGGTGGAGTTAAGGTTTAGAATGCAAAAAAGAGAATATATGAAAACAGAAGAGGCTGATTCTTGGAATGAATTTAAAGAAGAAGAGCAAGAATTAGAAGATGAAGAAAGATAATGTTTGATATACATGTTAGTTGTTTAATATTTATATTATGGAACTTATTTGTAAATCGTGAGAGGAAAATATTAATATGAAAGATTATATTACAATTATAGGTGGAGGCCTTGCAGGGTGTGAGGCTGCATATCAAATTGCAAAAGCAGGAATAAAAGTAAAATTATATGAAATGAAGCCAATAAAATATTCTGAAGCACATTCAAATCAAAATTTGGCAGAGATAGTATGTAGTAATTCATTTAAATCAAACTTGCTAACAAATGCATGCGGCTTATTAAAAGAAGAATTGAGAAGATTAGATTCTTTATTAATTAGAATTGCTGACGAAACTCAAGTTCCAGCAGGTCAAGCTTTGGCTGTTGATAGAGAATTGTTTGCAAAAAGGGTAACAGAGGAAATCGAAGCAAATCCATTAATAGAAATTATCCACAAAGAGGTAGAAAGTGTAGATTCAGATAGTAAAATAAATGCAGAGGATGGAATTGTTATAATTGCCACAGGCCCATTGACTTCAGAAAAAATGGCAAAACAGATTTCTAAATTGACAGGTGAGGATAAATTGTATTTTTATGATGCAGCTGCACCTATTATATCAAAAGATAGTATCAATTTTGATATTGCTTTTTATGGAAATAGATATGAACAAGAAAAGAAAAAAGATGAAACTATAGAAAAATGGCAAGAAAAACAAAAAAATCAAGAGAAAAGCTATATAAATTTGCCTATGAATAAAGAAGAATATGAAACTTTTTGGAAAGCATTAACAGAAGCGGAGGTTGTTACTCTACATGATTTTGAAAAAAGAGAGATTTTTGAAGGATGTATGCCAATAGAAATTATGGCAAAAAGAGGAATAGATACATTGCGTTTTGGACCTTTAAAACCAGTTGGATTTGATGACCCAAGATATGTCAAAAGACCTTATGCTGTAGTGCAATTGCGTCAAGATAATTCTGAGGGAAACATCTATAATATGGTTGGTTTCCAAACAAATTTGAAATTTGGAGAGCAAAAAAGAGTATTTAGTATGATTCCAGGGCTTGAAAATGCTGAATTTGTTAAATATGGTGTAATGCATAGAAATACATATATAAATTCAACCAAATTATTGGATGAAACATATAATTTGAAATCAAATCATAATATTTTCTTTGCAGGGCAGATAACAGGTGTGGAAGGATATGTAGAATCTATTTCTTCTGGAATGGTTGTGGCTTTAAATGCAATCAGATTATTTAAAAAGAATACTGACAGTAATATAAATAATAAGATAAAAGTGCAAAATAATATTGAGACTGGTTTAAATAATGATAATAGTTTTGAAGATAAGGTTGTATTTTCTGAATATACTGTAATTGGAGCATTGGCAAAATATATTTCTACTGAAAATGATAAGTTTCAGCCAATGAATGCAAATTTTGGAATTTTACCTGATTTAGATGGAAAAAAGATTAGGGATAAGAGGGAAAGATATACAAAATTGGCAGAAAGAAGTTTGAGGTTTTTTGATGAATAATATTACGGAAATGTTACAAATATGTCAAATTTTAGTTAATTTACATAAAACTATTGCGAAAACTGTAAAATTTTGTTATAATTATATGTAGTGTTAATATTTGAAAAAAAGAAGGAGATATTATGGATAGAATTTTAGAAGAATTAAAAAAGATGGAAAGTTTATCATCAACTTATTCTACATTAAAAGAAAATATAGTAGAATTAATGGACAATAAGAAAAAAACTTTGAAATTAAAAGAAAATGTTAAGAATATGAAAATACTTTCAAATGATAGAAGGATTAAGAAAAATTTATATCTAAAAAGAGAATCACTTGAGAGTGAATTGGGACATTCATTGATGCATTATTGTACTGAGCTTAGCAAAAATTTTAAACAACAGAAACAAAAAGTTGAAAATGAAATAGATAAAGAATGTGAAAAAATAAAAGGTCAATACATAAAAGATATGAAAACAAAAAATGCTAAAGAAATTGAAGCTTTAAATAAGGAAAATGCTGCGTATAAAAAAATTCTTGATAACTTAAAAAAAGATATTGATAATATATTAAATGAAATTAATAGTGGAAATGTTGCAAATGCAGGAAAATTAAAAGATAAACAAAGTGAATATAATGCTAACAAAACAAAAATTAATGATATTGATAAAAAAATTAAAGTTATGAAAAATGTTACTATTGATGAAAAATCTATTGATGGTTATACTAGATTGTTAAAATTAAAGGATAAAGTATCTAAAATGAAAGTATCTGATTTAGAAAAATTTAATGCAAAAAATTTCTTAAATGAAGATGATAAAGATAATAAAAAAGATGAAGAACCAAGAACTATGGCTGATTTGTATGATGAAAATGGAAATTATATAGG
>URZW01000033.1 GCA_900552555.1 uncultured Clostridium sp. | reverse complement strand
TACCCTTGAAGGGCTAATGATATATGCTCGGTATCTCCACTTGAAGCTACTTTTGCATCATTTAAGCAACTAGCTAAATGTTGTATTCCTACCTTAATGGAATAATCAGCATCTGTTATTCCATTATGCACCCTTGGATATTTTTCATTAAATCCACATTCTGATGATTGCATAACTCTAAACATTCATAATCTCACCATCATCGTATAGTAAAATTGGGAACTTAATATAGTAATTTTAGTTTTCTAAAACTACTATAATCATTATTGATGATTTACTATACTTCTATCCACTATTTTATTTGCTGCTTACCATTAATCAGCCAAATATTTTTCTTTTATCTTTTTAACATATTTAATTTCACTACTATATTTTGAGATTTCTCCAACAGCTTCATTTAATTCAACTTCTCTATCTAACTTTTCTAAACATATAATTTTATAGTATAGGCACATAATGTACCCCAATCCCTTTTGTCCTTTTATCGCTTTCTTCAATAATTCCAAAGCTTGATCATATTCTTCGCTTATAATATAGTATATAATTTCAGAAAGGTTACTATTTATTTTACTATTTAATTTAGAATTATATAGTTCTAAATAATTATTATACTCTTGTCGATCATAATAGTATAATAATTTTGTTGTATACCAAAAAGCATAGCTCTTTTCTCCAAAAATTAAATCTTTATTTTTTTCAAAAAAATCATAAAATTCATCTGTATGATTTGATGCTTCTAATAAATCACAATATAATTTCTTTAAATAACTATTAATCAATGTTCCTTTTATTTTACATATCGCATCATTTACTTTTTTTATATTTTTTTCCAAATTTATACTTTTACTATAAATTTTATAAACTATTATTAAATATATATACATAGCACATCCTAAAATCAATACCAAAATTAAAATATAGCATATTGCTTTGCTTATTTCATTTACATAGGTTATTGCAACATATAGCGCAATTAAATAATATATTAACTTTATCAATCTATAACTAAATATAATTTCATTTTTCATAGCATCATTCTCTCCTTCTTATATAAAGTATACTAATACTATTTATCTATATTATCAACAAAAGTAAATATTTTTATTATTTAAACATCTTCATTAAATCTTTATCCTAACAATAAAAAAGTGGCTATTAACAAATAACCACTTTCTATATTAACTAGCAATTAGTTTACAAAGTTTAAATACGGCTATTGGTGTTTGAGGAAGGCCATATCCTTCCAATACTTTACCAATAAGTGAAAGTCCTACACTTGTCGTTACAGATAAACCAAATATAATTGCAACTGTATAAAAAGCTCTCGCTATAGCCATATCTTTTTCTGATAAAGTATCATATGCAAAATCCAATTGTGGATCTTGTGCTACTTTTACAGTTAAAATTAATTTAACATGGCTAGTTAATCCTTTATCATCAATTACTGGAGCTGTAATAGTATAAACATAAATTGCTCCTTTAGAATATCTATCTGCAACATTTTGAGTACTAAAGCTTAAAGAACCATGATTAATTGTAACCACTACCTCTTTTACTGAAGCTTTTATTTCAGCTTTTACATCATCATTAACTTTTAAGTCAACAGTTAAATCATCTAAAGATGATCCCTTAATTTCGCCTTCTACAATATTTAAAGTCCCGCTTGCTGAACTATCATAAGAAACATCATGTTTTAATTGTAAAGAAATGTAATTACCAATTGAATCCGGACCTTGTAAAAAAACTAATTGGTCTTTTTCATAATCAATTTTTACATTAAATAAATCAGACATTTTAAGTGCAGATAAAAAATTTTTCACAACATTTTCTGTTGTAATTTTCATGTTTGAAACGCCATTATCTTTATATGAAACAGCAACCTTATCAATATTTACAGATGTTGTACTATTTGATAAAGTAATATCTGTTTTGAATTGATCAAATGCCCATGAATCAGGCATTGTATATCCTAAATTTTCACTAAATCCATACGATGCATCTGATACAAAATAAAAGTCAAATCCTACAGATTTTTTAATTCTAGAACATACGTTTCTTGTTCCATAAACACCTATATTATAATATGACGAACATTCTGAATTTCTAATTGCTGTAAAATATGGAATAATATTTTTCGAAATTTCAGAATCTGTTGCATCAAAATCAACTGCAAAATAAATTACTGCGTTTTTGGGAACTCCTAAAGATAAAGCTGCATTAAGTGCTCTATTAGCATGTTCTGTTCCAGAGTTCAAAGTAAATTTACTTGCTTTATTTCCATATTCTTGAAAAATAAAGAATAAATTTAATCCTGCATTAACAATATTCTTATATTCTGTTCTTGTTAATTTTTTATCCAATGTTCCACCCGGGGTATTAGTTAAATAGCGCCCTACATGAGTATATCCAGAATTTTTAATAAGATTAATTTGATCAATTGTTAATCTTGTAGAAGTATCGCATCCTTTTGCGGATCTATTTGGATCTCCATTACTACTTAACAATGATTTGATGATTGTATAATCAATCACATTGCTTTTTTTATTTAATTTAAGTAACTTTGCAAACTCTGTTGCTTTTGCATCTAACGTTGAATCATATGTCTTTGATGAAGTACTTACACTAATTCCATTACATACTAACGCATATCTAACTAATTTAACTACATTACTTGATTTTCCTAATTCTAATCTTGGACATTTACTAATTGTTGATGGTCCCCATGTTCCTGTTGCTGAAGCTTTAGGAATTCCTTCTTCTTTTTGTAATGCATAAATTAACATTTTATTCATATCTCTATCATATAACCCATTACATGGACAAATTTGATAGAAATCATAATAGTCTTTATTTAATTGTTGTTGAATAGTTCTAATTTCTTCTTTTCCACCTGATAATAATTTAAATGCGCTCATATCTAACAATGCTTTCATAAAATCTTTATTGATGTTACCATCAGCATCATCAAATCCTGCAGCTTTTTTAAAACGTTGAACTGCTGCGTATGTTCCATCTCCATATACTCCATTAAATCCACCTGGACTATATCCTTTACACCATAATCCACCTTGTACAATATATACTAAATTCCCAGTATCACCCTTTTTTACAGTTGGACATTTTGCATATGTTGATTGCCCAAAGTTATTACTTAAAGAAGGTAATTTTTCTTCAATTTGTAATGCTCTACGTAATCCATAGATAGTACCCCAACCAGTAATACCATCTTCTGCTACTTTATTAAATCTAGAATCATTACCATATTTTTCGTTTAACCATTTTTGTGTGGCTAAAACCATTGCATCTGCCATAATTAATTCCTCTTTTCTTTTTTATTTGTAGAGTTTATACCGGTATTTCTTCTACATCTTTATATTAACTGCTTTTCCAAGCACTTTTGTGCTTATTAAATTTTCTCTATACAATTTTTTGAAATTGCTCCCGTAACTTGACCGTTTACTCCAATTACTACCCTATCACCTTTAATTTGAATTACTTCATATTTATTATTAAATACAAAACTTGCTATTGATTGACCTTCATACCATTTTGAACCTACTTTCACACGTACACTATCTCCACATTGTAAATTAGTTATTGTTTCTTTTTGTTTATAAAATGTTTTTATTAAACCATGATCATAACTACAATCCAAAAATTTTGAATTTATTCCTTTTATACTTTTCAATACACCTTTTTTTGCATTAGAAGTAAATTGATGTAATAAGACATTTCCAAATGGATTGTATTGAATCTTATTATCCCAGTTATTATATCCATTATTTGATCCATAATTAGCAATCCATAATGTCCATGCAGAAAAGCCTTGATTTACTAATTTAGTTTTAAACCAATCTTGATTAGCATAAATACCAACAGCATATCCTGCTTTTTCAATCTCATCACAAAATGACTTTGCAATTTTATAATACATTTCATTACTCAAACTTCCTTGATAATCAGAATATTCTAAATCATAATAAATAACACTCACGTTATAATTACTACATGCTTTCAATGCTAAATTTGCTTCTTTTTTTGCTTCACTTTCATTTCTCGCATAGCAAAAATGATAAGCAAACAATGGAATTCCTAATTTATTAGCCTGTGATGCATTATTACTCCATTGTTTATCAATATTTTTATCACTCCAACCATAAGAACATCTTGCTATTACACCAGAAATACTTTCTTTAGCTTTACTTAAATCAACCTGTCCATTATGGTATGAAATATCAATAATCAAATTATTCATTTTCATTAAAATTATCAATCTTTTTTGAAGCAACTTCTAATCCTTTAACTAAAACTTGCGGAACATCGCATCCAGCTTCAACAAGATTTTCTAATATACTCCTATATTCATTTATAATTAATGAAGCTAAAACATACCATCCAAGAAATGCCAATATTGATAAATCAATATTAATTACAGCTCCTAATTCTTTAAAACATACTGGAATAACAAAGGCCAATAATACTAAAATCCATTGAACTAATTTTTTCATAATTCCTTTTAACCCTGCCATTGAATTTTCCTTATTATTAATTCTTGATTTTATCCATCCTGTTAAAGTATCGATAATATTGAGCAATAAAAGTACCATAAATAAAATCCAATGCTCACCTAAAAAAAGAGTCAAAATGGTTAATATAATAGAATATAAGTTACCTATATGTTCAATAAATCTATTCATCATTCATTTTTCTCACTTTATCTATTATTTTTCTATATTTTCTTATAATTGAACTATGATTAGCATAACCAACATGTATTGATATAAGATCAAAGGACATTTTTTCAAAATTGCGTAAAGTTATAATTTCTAGTTCATCTGGTAATAGCTCTTTCACCCAATTATTAACAATAGAAATAATATGTAAATAATACAAATAATCATTTTTCTCATATTTATTAAAATCTTCTAATCTTTCAATTTGCTTTTTTTGATTTAATTTATCTATATGTGATTTAGCAATAGAATATAAGTTTAGAGTAAGCTCAATTTCTTCATTAGAATATATCATTCCCCACTTACTCCTCTTCTTGTAATTTGTAAAACGTTTTACAATTTTAATGTATTACATTTTTTAAGCACAAATGTGCTTTTCTAACAGAAATTTCTATTATGAATTATTATCAAGACTATTGATAGGAATTTTTACTGATATAATAACTAATTGAGGTGATTGTATTCATGGAAAATACTATATATTTCAAAGATATTTCAAATTGTGACAAAAATAATTATCCTAATAAGATTTATCGAGTTGAACATTCAAAAATGCTAATAGAAATTTTAGATGATCAGCACATTCAAGGTAGTGCTCAATATTTTAGTAGCATTCGTTCAAGAAATAATTTCATTGATAGCATTAAAAATAATATTTTAAAAATCAGCATAGATGAACTTAAAAAAATTCAACATTATTGGAAAATAAAAAATGAGGCTATAGATTAAACTAACATTTATATTAGTTTTCTATACCTCTTTTCTTACTTACTTTAAAAAAGCAAGTAATTATTTTTTATTTTACAACATAAATAATACTATTGAAATCTCTTAATCATTAAAGTTTTATTTCTTTTCTATACTTATTACAGATATATACTATTTATTTTAATATTCATTTCCTAAAATTAATATTCCTATCTATATTCAAACATTAAATTGTCATAAAATTTTTTAGAATATAACACATCACATTCCTTTGAAAAATTATATAGATTTGTATCAAATGTAACAAAAATAATATCATTTGTGTTTATCATATTATTTGTTTTATTTATAACTATAGATTCGTCCATACATGTTACTATAGAATAATCTAATCCATCATTTTTCTTTATTTTTGCCCCACTATAAACACATCTTCGACACATTCTAATCCAATATTTCATGCAATTTTTTGACATTCCCATTTTTTCTAATTCTTCCACTAATCCTTTTAAATGATTATCATATTTTTCAAACACTGTTTTATCATCTTTTTTTAATTTACAAAATAGTTTATGAACATATTTTGTCCCTTTTACATTTTGTATTTTGGGAAATTTATGTCCATTTTCTTTTATTTGTGGCTCAATATATGAAATCATATTTTCCAAAAGAAAATTAAATAGGTCATCTATTTCTTTATCATACCATTCATTTTTTAATTTTAAATCCGAATAATATTTATATGAAATTTCATTTAGTTTTATTTCACATATTACACCTGCTACATAATAAAAATTTCTTAAGAGTAAAATACCATAATATTCTGCGAGAAATTCTGTTATTGAAAAGCATACTTTGATTAATAACTCATTTATTTTTTTCACTTCGTACTCTCTTTTACGTTCAATAAAATGATTAATATCAACTTTATTATCTTTATATTGATCTTCAAATAACCTCAATTCAAACCCACCATCTGTATCATTCAATATAGAAAATTTTACATTATACTTATTTTTAAATTTAATAATTTGATCATAATAATAAGCAAATTGATCAATTTTTTTTGTTTTTTTAATACTTTGCCAAAAAATCTCATATAATGTTTGAGATGTAATAAAAAGATAATTCGCATTTTTACATTCATCATAAAACTTACTTTCGTTTATTTGTCTATTTTCTAAAGAAATAGTATTACTACACTCCTTTTCATTCCTCATCAAATAAATAAAAGCATTTGTATCTAATAATATATTTTTTTTTCAATATATTCCCTCCACATCTTTAAAAAATATTATCCTTTCCTCCTTACTATAGATATATATCATATATTATAATAAACAAATACAATAAAATATAAAATCTTATAAAGGGTATAAAAGACTAGAAATCTAATTTCTAGTCTCTATTGATACATATATTTGTTATAATTTTGTTTTAATACTTTGCAATTATTTTAGGAAATGTAATCAATTAAACCATCTAAAAAATTCAAATATTTAAAGAGTTTATCTAATTCTTCATTACAAAAAACTAATACACCTATTTGATTATATAACATTTTAGATATATTTTTTGGACATTCTTCATATTGATGTATCAATTGCAATGTAACTATAGCAGATTCCAGTTGTTTCTTTATTCCTTTTTTTAACAATTCTGTTGTATCTGTCATTTCATCAATATCTTTCATAATTCATTTTCTCCCACAGGAACAAAATAACATATACTGATAAATATTATAAAAAATAGAACAAATTGGTCTTTAATCTTAATAAATAATTCTTTATTACTTAAAGAATCATTTGATTATTAATTTGACCCACTCAATTTCTTTATCATATCCTCTGCTGAATAACTTATATCTGCATCATTCTCATCATAATATTCAATATCATCAAATATTTCTGACATTTGATAATTCAATTTTTCAAATTCTTTTAATGACACTAAAGATGTATTTACTTTAATTTGAGGCTTAAAATATTTTGGGTTCTTGATTATAAATTCTAAGTTTGGTTTAATTTCATCAACATGTTCGTACTCGTTAATGCTTCCATTCATTTCAACAATAATTCCAACAGGTTCAACACCTACAATTTTAAATGCATTAATAAAATATTCATTGAATATTTTATTGTATTTAAATTCTTTTTTTATATTATTTTTATTGTCACAAACTATATTGTTTCCGTTCGTACATAATTCAATAAAAATCCATTTGTATTCTTTATGAACATACTCAATGCTATATGTTTTTCCATATCCTGCATAACCTCGATGATACTGATTTCCTGGTACAGTTAAATCAACATCAGATATAATCTTAAATTTCTTATACTCTTCTTTGAAAGTTCTTTGAATATATTCATAAAACAATGTCCTCATTTGTTCTTCAGAAACACTAGGAGTAGAAACATATACAATCAATAGAACAAAAATTGAAATAAAAAGAATAATTATTCTTTTCATACTAATTTGGAGTATTTATAATCGCCTTTAACCCTGAAACATTTTCCCAGCCATTTGTGTCACTGCTAACCCAAGCATGATAATTCTTTGTATGCTGTGCAATTTTGAAATCCCTGTAATTACTTTTTTGTGAGCCAATAGCTGTTACAAAAGCAACATGATTCCACTTTCCATCAGCTTCAGAATCATATGCAATAAACTTTCCTTTAGAAACTTTATTTGAAAATGTTTTAAAGCTGGTTGTAGAGTAAGCAACTTTCCAAGTTTTGACAAATGTATCCGCCCTTACCCAAGACGTTGAATAACTTTGAGTAGAATTATAATACCAATTACTTCGGTTACTAATTCCTCCCGCTCTAGCAATTTGAGAAGCAAAATTTGTACAGTCCCCATTAATAAAGCATGCATAAGAATAGTTATAGCTACTTGCCCATTTATCAGCATAATTTATCGCATTGGTAACATTCATTGTAGTATAAGTATTTATTGTTGCCTTTCTTTCATACTCTTTATAATATGGGCTTGTATAAGGCATAAGTACTGCCAATTCATCCATTGAATAATCATCTGTTTTAACTATTTGTCTTATTTCATTATTAAGATCACAATTATCACAAACATTAAAAAAAGTTAACAAACGTTGTGTATGGAAAGATTCACTTATATGATTTAAACTAATTTCATTTTCTAAAGCATTTTTATAATCTAACCAATTACTTTTTTCTAGGTTATCTAGATTATAATTCGTTGACAATATACTTATTAAATCATGTTCTAGACTATTAATTGTTTTAAAAGCCTCTTCATTATCAGAAAATTCCCAGTAAGTATCATTCTTTTTTTCATTAAGATATAAAACAGGACCTTTTTTTAGTTCGATAACATCTGTTATTTCTTCATAATATGGGCATTCTTGATTTTCTATTGCAAATATGCAAACAGTAGATGAATAAAATAAAGTTAAACTTATTAGTGCTGCAATAATTTTTTTCATAGTTATTAATCCTTTCTTGTAATTAAAGTAAGCGCTTCCCTCAATTAAAGTATATCATTTAACGAGCGTATGTCAACTATTACTTATTTTATATAGGTATTGAATTAAATATGGTATACATTTATAATTCTATATAGGTGATATTAATATGGCAAAAAATACAAAAGGTTTTTTTAAAATGGAGATGTTGCTATTAAAAATAATCAGTGAGGGAGACTGCTACGGCTATCAAATAGTCCAAACTCTAGATAAAATTTCAAATGGCACAATACATATAGCCGAAGGTACAATGTACCCTATTCTATATAGATTATTAGATGAAGGCTTAATCAGTGATGAAAAAAGACTGGTTGGTAAAAGACAAACTCGGATTTATTATCATATTGAGGATAAGGGCATTACACATATGCAGAAACTATATGAAGAATATTTAATAATGATTAATAGTATTGAAAGAATTATGGAGAACAAATATGAAAATGAATAGAAATGTAAATAAATATATCAAAGATTGTAAACATTTTTTTCCATTTTTATCAAAAAATGAAAAAATTTTTTTAAAAAGATTAAAAGTAAATATTGTTGAAAATATCGATTCAACTAATATAACTTATGATGATTTATGTAATAAATTTGGTTATCCTTCTAATATTATTATTTCATATTTTGAAGATCAAGACGCTAATTATTTAATCAAACAATCTCGAATAAGAAATATTTTAAAAAAAGCAATCATTATATGTACTGTAGCCATTTTAGTATGCTGTTTATGGCGTGGAATACTTATTTATAAAAGTTACCATGATTCAAAAAATTCAAAAGTAAAACATATAGAATATACAATAGAAGAGGTGAACTAATTATGAAAAAAATTATTACATTATTAACTATAGTAAGCAGTATTTTGTTTTTATCATTACCTGTATCTGCATTGGATCAAAAAAAAGAAATAATTAAATTAGATAACGGATATTATCTAGAAACAATTATAGAAGAAACATCCATGGCAAGAGCAGCTAATCAAAAAACTGCAAGAAAAACTGCAAATTACAAAAATGCTCAAGGTGCAATAATGTTTAGTGTTACTGTTACAGGTACATTTACATATACTGGTTCTTCGTCAACATGTACAAAGTCAGTTGCTGAAGCATCATCTAAAAATACCAACTGGAAAATTTCTTCAAAAAGCGCTTCCAAGTCAGGAAATAAAGCTACTGCTAAAGCAATAGCAAAAAGATATGTAGATGGTGTAGCAGTCGAAACACAAAATTGTACCGTTACATTAATATGTAGTTCAAACGGTTCTTTAAAATAATAAATATATATAAATAGCATACATTTTTTACATATTTAAAATATATTTTGTACTTTTTAAGAGGAAAAGCAAGACAGTTCAAGTCATTCTTCTCCTCTTTTTTATTTTTTGAATTCTATTTAAATTTTGACTTTATCTATATATTTTATAGATTTCCTACTTATTCTAAGAAAGTCTAATTTTATTTCTCGCTTGTTTGAAAATAAACTATATAAAGTTTTCCTTTGCATACACATTTATACCTTCATATAACCACTCTTCAAGATATATCTATCCACTATTTTCGTAAAATATTTGAAAATTATAATTAAAATAACCAAGTATTCCAACAATACTTTTTTCATATACAATTATTTTAATTCAAGTACTACTAGTTTATATAGTTTGAATTAAAAAATAATAAATTATCGTTCTACCTTAATTTAGAGACTACTTACATAACAACTAAAAGTAGACTTCAAAATTATACGATGCTAACAAGTCATATTCTTATTTATTATTTTATAATATTACCTATTTTATATATGTGTTTATTGACAAAAATATTCTTTATGCTATATTTAAGATAGAAAACGTTTTCATTAATATTTATTTTATAGGAGGGGTGCTTAAAATCAAAAAATATGTATCTTTATTTATCTTTTTATTAGTTCTATTAATACCTATCCAAGTTTTTGCAGAATATCAGCAGTTTGTTAGAAGATCAGATACTTTTAAAGTAGGACAATATGGTCAATTTGAACAATGTGTTGTTATTAATAAAGATCTCAGTACTAAGGTAATATCCTTTAATTCATGGGGAAATTATGCAGTTAAAAACAATAATGGATATAGCATCACAATGGTTTCAAGAAAACACGAAAAAAAGAATAATAAATTATACATTTACCTTACAGTAAAAGGTTATGACTTTAATACAAAAAAATATAGTTCAAATTATAATTTTAGTTTTACAATAAGTTCTTAAAATTAATAAAGTGACTGGATCTGTAACAAAATTCTCTAAAAAAAATAAAAAAAGAACAATGAAATAGTCAAAACTATAACATTGTTCTTTTTGTTATATAATGAGCACATTACCCGCATAATTTTAATAGTCAACGATTAAGAGATGAATTTCTTAATACTATGAAAAATAATATTTTACGTATTAACTTTAAAAACTTCTAAAATATAATCTTACTAAAAAAATCATCTCAATTTTTTCCAAATGAAAAAGTGATTATAGAATATAACAATAAATAAATTAGTGACAGAAAATTTTTTTAAACTCCATACCCATAAATAGATTTGCTACTTAAATTATAACTTTTTTCTCTAACCTCATCTTTGCTATTACCTTCTATAGTGAATACTTTTCCATTTTCAACTTTTT
>URZW01000032.1 GCA_900552555.1 uncultured Clostridium sp. | reverse complement strand
AAAAAGATGTCAGCAAATATGGAATCGTAGAACCATCAAAATCACATCCAGCAAAGGGAAGACTGGTAAAATTAACAGATATGGTAGAAAAACCAGTAGTAGAGAAAGCACCAAGTCAACTAGCAGTCTTAGGAAGATATGTATTGACACCTGAAATCTTTGAATTGTTAGAAACACAAGGAAAAGGAGCAGGAGGAGAAATCCAATTAACAGATGCCATTAAAAGATTGTTAGATAGACAAGCAGTGTATGCGTATGATTTTAAAGGAAAGAGATATGATGTAGGGGATAAATTTGGATTTATCAAAGCAACAATAGATTTTGCCTTAGATAGAGAAGATTTACATGATCAAGTAAGTAAACATATTCAAGATATTGTCAATAATAAGTAGTGATAGGAAGGTAATTTAAATTGGATATATATCAAACTGTTATTTCTCATTATCCTCATTGGAGTAAAATAGAATTAATTGCTGTAGTTATAGTATTGATTATAAGCTTTATTATTTTAGAAAGATTTTATAAAAAAGATAAAATAAATAAAATACAAATGTTTTTTTGTGTTTTATTTATTATCTATTTATTGCATGTTTATGGATCTACTGTTTTTTCTAGATTACCAAGTAAAAGAATATGTAAGTTAGAAGTATTTTGGTCATGGAAAGAAATATTAAATTCAATGAATACTACATATCCAAAATATGAATTGTTCTTGGAGAATATATTAAATGTTATTATGCTTTTACCTTTAGGTATCTTTTTACCATTAGTATATGGTAAAAAGATAGATTGGAAGGTAGGTTTATTGATAGGTTTTTGTATTTCTTTTTCTATTGAATTGATGCAATTGGTTTTATGTAGAGGAATGTTTGATGTTGATGATATTATTCATAATAGTTTGGGTTTTTTAATAGGAATAGTGATTATTAACAAAGTATTATTAATGAATAAAATAAGCTAGCAGCCTTAAATTTAGAGGCTGCTTTTTTGCTATTTGATCTAAATTTTATGTTTACATTATTTGTATCTTGTACAATAATAAGATACAAATAATGACGAACAACCAAGGCTGGTAGAAAGGAAAAAGTATGTTGTATAAATATACAGTATATTAGTAGTTAAAACATTGGATATATTTCAAACCATTATTTCTCATTATCCTAAATGGAGTAAAATAGAATTAATAACTGTAATTATTGTAATGATTATCAGTTTTATCATATTAGAAAGATATTATAAAAAGAATAAGATAACTAAAACACAAATGTGTTTTAGTATCTTGTTTATTATTTATCTTTTACATGTTTATGGATCAACAGTATTTTCTAGATTACCAAGTACTAGAAAATATCAATTGGAAGTATTTTGGTCTTGGAAAGAGATTATTCATCCTATAGGGAGATTAGGAACTGCTTCTAGATATGATTTGTTATTAGAAAATATATTAAATATTGTAATGCTTTTACCAATTGGTATCTTTTTACCATTAGCATATGGTAAAAAGATAGATTGGAAAATAGGATTATTAATAGGTTGTTGTATTTCTTTTTCTATTGAGTTATTGCAATTAGTTTTATGTAGAGGTTTATTTGAATTTGATGATATTATTCATAATAGTTTAGGTTTTTTAATAGGTATATTGATAAGCAATGGAATATTAAGAAAAAGTTGTAAATAAAAGTAAATATATGTCGTTCACGTACGAAAAGTAGCCGTTCGTGAACGAAAACAGTAAATAGATAACACAAGTTGTATAATAATATGTGTTATCTTTTATTTTATCTGCAAATGTAAGCGATAGCAAAAAACGTAGAAAAGGGGGGGGGAAAAAATACTTTGAAAGAAGAAAGAATACTTAGTACGGACGATGGAAAAATACATATTATATTTGAATCGGATAAAAACTTCTTTAAAAATGCTATCGATGAAAAAAAGGGCTATTCAACAATACCAATGCAGTTAATGAAATCAATCGGTATTAAAAGGGATATAATTGTAAAATAAGAAGAAAGCTGATTGAATTGATTTATTGTATGATTTTTTTTAATGGGATTGAGAAAATGTTTAAAGAAAGGTTGCACGTAGAGATAAAGTAAAAAAAATATTATCTTTATATATATATTTCACAAGGTAAATACCTTTTTAGGAAATACGTCATTTTCAAAATTTTTAAAAGCTTTTGATATGCAATACAATGAAAAAAATGAAGAAGATATTTATGATTGTTCTAATGAAGAAATATTTATTGCATGATGGGATTAAGCAAGCGGGCTAAAAAAATAACTGGAAATAATATAGATGTTTATTTGACAAATATCGAGAGAAATGTTGATATTAATCGAAATGAAGTACTTAAAATGGTATCTGAAATGATGAGTAAACCGTATAATGGTAATTATTTAAAATAATAATCAAAGGAGTAACAGATGAATTTTATTAAGAAGAAAATAAATGAAAATAAAATAAAAAAAGTTTTGGGTGAATTTAATGAATCATTTCAAAATTCAAACTATGATGAATGTATAAAAAAAATAGGTATTTTAGAGGATTTAGGATATTCAGATATTTATTATTTAAAGGGTATTGCTTTTTATGTTAAAGGTGACTATGATGAATCAATAGATTGTTTAAAAAAAAGTAATAAGTATTCAAAAAAAGATTCATTTTGCCAAAATTTATTAATAGATAATTACGTATTGTTAGGGAAATACTTAGAATTAGACTATACTATTAAACGACTTAGAAATAAAATTTCTGGTATGCAGGAATTATATTTTAAAATTAATTGTCTACAACATATGAAAATAGATTATTTTGAAAATAATAAAGAAGAGATATCACAATTGGGTACGGCTATAGTGATAAAAAAAGAAGATTTCAATCAACAATATCAATTCTTTTATGAAATATGTCATATTTTTTCAAATGCAATTATAGCAGCTGGCGAATGTATAAATCAGTGTGTTCACTATTGTAAACAATCTAGTACACAATTTAAAAATTTTAAAATTGATAATAACATTAAACATTTTATTATAGAATATGATAAATGGACTCACATACTTTCATTTTCAAGAAACATAGGTGGTATTTTATTAAATTCAAAAATAAAATCATACAATTATTTTGTGTTTTATGAAGAAATATGGCCCAATAAATTAGAAAAATTTTATTCAGGAAAATATATTACTCAAATTTTAAATTTAATATTCCAATTAAATAGTCCAAATTTACATATAAAAATTGATAAATTTGATTGTATTTGTAATATTTTAGAAGCTTTTCTACAAATTGAACCTCGAGCAATTTCTCAAATTATTAATCATTATTTTGATATAATAAAAGATAAATATTTAGAAAAAAATCAAACTGCAATTATTTATGTCGGTTATGTTTATTCGGAAATAATTGCATCAAACTATGATCAATATGGTTTGAAAGATAGAATAGAGGAAATTTGGAATAATGACTATAAATATGACTTAGAAAAAGTATCTACTGATATAAGATTAACAAGACATTTGTCATATAGAGCAAAAATGGCTTTGGATAATGCTGAAATTTCTTATGCTCAAACGAAAGGAATATTAGCAAAGAATAATGATTATAGTGCGCTTGCATTGCAATTTTTTAGAGTTATTGAAATTGAATTAAATGAAAAATTGATTAATCCGTTAGTTAAATCAATTGATGATGATTATTTTAATAATTTAGATACTACAAAATTTTCAAAAACTTGGAAAGGACATTATAGAAATATAGAAAAAATAAAACAAGGACAAAAATCTATACAACTGGGAAGTGTTCGAACTTTATTAAATAGTATAGTTAAAGTTAAAAGTAGCAATTCCTTTGGAAATGAATTAAAAGATAAAACAGAAAAATTATTAAGCGATGAAGGCAAAGAAGCATTAGGTAGTGGAAAAATAGAAGAAATCATTAATAATAATATCTTAAATAAATATAGAATTCCTGGAGCACATACAGGATATATACCTTATTCAAAGGCATGTGAAGCAAGAAAATATGTACTAGAATCATTATTAGAATTAGAAAAGTATTTTATGATGAAAGGTGATGTAATGTAATGTCAGATAGAAAAGTGGTGCTAGAATATGAGGCTTATAAAAAAATAAAGAAAAAAAAAGATTGCTATGGATATTTAAGAAAGACATTGATTCATGTTCATACTCCTTCCTCATATGATTATAGACTTTTAAAAAATTGGGAGGATAAAGATTATAAAAAATGTTCAGTAGATAAGTTAAAAGAAATATTAATAAAAATAATTGATGATAAGAATATAACAATGTCAATGTTGGATTTTCGAAAAATATTTAAAAAATATAAAGAAATTTTCATAAATGAAAAAGAATTAATATCATTTATAATTATGGCTGCAAAAATAATAAATAATGGTGTTGAGCTAGTCGTTGTTACTGATCACAATACTATTGTTGGATGTGAAAAATTAGAAGTAGCAATTGATATTTATAAATCAAATTATAATACTTCCAAAATATATCCACATGTTATTTATGGAATTGAAATTTCATGTGCAGATAAACTACATGTTGTTGGAATATTTAATAAAAATAAAATAAGCAATATTCAAAATTATTTAAATGAGATTATATTAAGTGAAAAAGATGGGACATATAAAACAAGTCTGAGTGTATTAAAGAAATTTAATAAAGATTTCAATGAATTTGCTTACATAGCTCATGCAAATACAGCAGATTTATTTAAAGATACACATATGGCTAGTGGATATAGGAAACAATTATATAATTCTGGTTATTTAAATTACATAGGTGTTTCAAAAGAAGAACATAAAGATGGCACAAGCTTTAGAGTAAAAGATAGATCATATAAAGATAAAGCATATATTATTCTTGATAATGATTCACATTGTATAGAAGATTTGGATTCAAAATATATGTGGCTTAATGGTGAAAAGTTAGGTCTAGATTTATTTAGAGAAGCAATGGTTGATTATGATGTTTCGGTTTTTTTTCATGAGGAAGCAATACAACACACAAAATATATAGAAGGAATATATATTAAAAATATAGCAGATAGTAATTTGCCATATTTAACAGGAAATAATGATGAGTTTATTATGAAATTTTCTCCATCATTAAATTGTCTTATTGGAGGAAGAGGTACAGGAAAGTCAACAGTATTACAACTTATTGAATATGTTTTTCGACAACGATGTGATAATGAAAGAAAACTGGAATTTATTTGTAATCACGGGGCGGTGTTTATTTTATATTATTTAGAAGGAAAAGAATATGTATTGGCAATGAATATGCCATATAAAGAAAAAGATAAACATATATATCAATATTTTGGAAAAAATATAGAAAATAAATATAGATATAAATATAAATATGATGAATCAATAAAAACATTTGCTTTTATTAATAATTTAGAAATCTATGAAGTGACTAATACAACTGTTCCAGTTTTAAATAAATGTAAGAATAAGAGTAAATTACTAAATGAAATGTTTAATATAACTTATTCTGTAAATGATTTAGTGAATACAGCAAGTGATAAAAAAATAAATGATTTTATATTTTCAACAATGTTTAATAATAAATCAATAAGAACATACTCAAATATGATAAAAAAAGTAAAGTATAGTGATTTAGAGAATATAACAAAAATAATTGAAACATATAGAATAAAAAGACAAGAGAAAATTAATAATGAAATTAATCCTTTTAATGAACATCAAAAGGGATTATTAAGAATTATACATAAATTAACTGATTATTATGAAGAACCAAATTTGTATAAGTGGTTATTTGGAAACAATAATAGAAATAAGTCATTTTTTAATTATAGAATTTCCAATGAAGAACTTTGTGAATACTTATTAAGAGTATATGATCAAGAAGGATTAAATAATTTGTTACAATTTTTATATAAAAGGAATCTTGATACAACTAAATATTCATTAATAAATTATGCAAAAGATTCAAAATTCTCAAAAGATTTAGACAAAAAGAATATAGATTTTATGGGGGAAAAAGATATTTTAAATAAAATATATAAAATGTTTGAAAATATAAACTTGGAATTAATAAAAAATTATTTGATAAATTTTCTTAAAAATAATGAAGAATTCACTTTGGAATTTAATATAGATTCAAAAAATGGTTCAAAAATATCAAATGAAAATTATAGAGATGTAAAAGATTTAAGTCTTGGACAAAAAGTTGTTGCAATGTTAGATTTTATTCTTGGATATAGTGATTATTCAAATGATTATACACCATTAATTATTGATCAACCCGAGGATAATTTAGATAATCAATATATTTATAAGAATCTTGTAAAACAAATAAGAGACACAAAATCTAAAAGACAAATAATAATTGCTACTCATAATGCAGCATTAGTTACAAATACTATGTCTGAATTTGTATGTGTAATGGAGTCTAATGGAAATCATGGATGGATAAAAGATGAGGGCTATCCAGGCACAAAAAAAATTAAAAAAAATATAATTAATTATATGGAAGGTGGAACAGATTCATTTAATCATAAGATTAAAATATACAAAAATGTATTATAAATTAGAATAATGATGTGAGATAAAAATGTAATATAAAATCGTGATAAAAAAGATAAGGATTAAGTTACAATTTTGTTCTATCTTTTGCAGTCCAACTATTATGGCTCTCAACAAGTTTGCAGGGTTGTTTGATTTTCATGAATAATACTTATAATTACTGCTTATGCATTATAAAAGACTGTTCGAGAGAGAAAATAACAAAATAGATAGTATGTATTATCTGTTTTTTTTAAATGTAATAATTATGAAGGTGGTATTTGTGTGAGATTAAAAAGGAATGTTCACGGAAGAAAGATGAGTTTAAATTTAGAAGTCAAAGGAATGGTTTTATCAGAATTGTATAAAGAATTAGAAAGAAAAAAATGGAATATTAATAAGTTATCAACAAGAGCAAAGACAACATATGATGATTGTGAATTAAGTAAAATATATGAAAATATAAAAAATAAAAATGAAGAAAATTTTATACAAAATTTAAGAAGACATATTTTAACTTTATATGATGATGAGGTGGGAAGTTATTTTGCAAGTATGTATCTATTTTGCTATGAAATATATAATGATAATAGTTGTGCGGTACAAAATATGAAGACACAAATAAAAAATGATAATCCATCTATTACAAATTACTATATAAATAAAGTAATTGAAAGTGCAAAAAGTAATTGTGAATATTTAAATATTATCAATGATTCATATTGTGATAGGCAATATATTGCAAATTGGGGATATTATGATTCTGATAGGCAACTAACAGAACTTTTAAAAGTATTGTATTTAACTGCTATAGAGCCAAGTGAAATCAATTATTTTCAATATAAATTAGATAATGAAAATAAATTATATTATAAGATGAAGAAGGCTAGTAATTTTAATTTTGGTAATCCAATTATAAAGCATAGAAAGATAAAGAAGGATGATAAAATAAGAAAAATATATACAGTTGACAAAGAAACAGAGGAGTATATTATTATTAAATTTTTGAAGAAAAAATTAGATTTAATTTTTAATGTAAAATATCCTAATAGATCAGAAATTATGCCAGAATTGTTTAGTTTAATAAAAGAAATAGAGCGTTTAACAAATTATACAGTATATAAATTTGACTTTAAAAGTTTTTTTGAAACAATTGATGCCAAAATAATATGGAACAATCATATTAAAGATGTTTTTTTTGAAAAGTACATAAAAGATTTGTTAGAAAGATATATTGATGAAAATCAATATTGTTATCAAGGATTAGCATTATCTAATGTGTTTGTTGAAATAGCTGGAAAATATTTTGATAGGAAAATAAAATATACTTTTAGTTCAGATGGCCTTATTTTTTATGCACGATATGTGGATGATGGATTATTAATTTTTAATAAAGATGTTGAACAGGAAATGATAAGAGAAAGAATAATTGAAATTGCAAAAGAAATGTTTGGAAATAGAGTAAAGTTAAATGAAGAAAAGGAAAAATATTATACAAAATATATGCATGATAATTTAAAAAAATTTACTTATCTTGGATATTTATTTAAATTTAGTGATAAAAAGTACAAGTTTGGAATTGCTGAAGAAAAATTAGAAAAATATGGAAAAGAAATCGATAAAATTACTTTAGAATATTTAAATAACGGAGATGTTGAATTATTTAGACAGAGAATATTATTTTTTATATCTAGAAGGGTTTATTATAATGTGTTTGCATCGAATAATAAAATAGCTAAATGGGATGTAGCAGGGATTACTGCAAATTATAATCTGTTAAGTCATGAAATTAAGAAAAAAATTATGGCGATCTTGAGGAAAAAACAAAATACTTTTTAACAAGACAGCCATATGAAAATGTGATGAAAATTATAAAAAATCATCCATTAAAGAATAAATTATATTTTTATAATAGCCAAAAGAGTAAACCAAGTTATTGTATTATGGCAGTATTTAAAAATAATAAATCGATTGTTTTTCACCCTAACATAGGTTGGAGCGTAGAATATCTTTGTAAGAAAATAAGAAAGATTGACAATACATTTAAAGTACATAACAAAACTTATAGAGAGTGTGTCACATATTATAATTATTTATTAAAAATTCCAGAATAATGAATTCTGGAATTTGTTTGGCTTAGAGTATGGAACAGTGACTCACTCACCGATAATGTGTGTGAAGATTTATACGTATATGTAGTTTCTTCAATAAAATATTATCATAAAAGAGGAGGAGTGTATATGAATAAAAACAAAAAACACGATAAGAGGAATCAATTAGATATAATTTTGACTGATTTACAACCTAATGAAGTACCTCAAATATATACTTTAAAAAATTTTTATAATTATCTTGTAACAAATAAAGTTATGAAAAGAATATCTAGAGATAAAAATGAAGATGAAAAAAAATTCGATTCAAGTTGGCATGCGGCACCTTTGAAAATTTTTGTATTAAAGGATAATAATGAATATAGAGAAATTTCGTTCATTAACCCACTTTCAATGATGGAAGTGTATTTATATTTAGAGCGATATGAAAAAATAATTCTTAATTTTTTTAAAAAAGATAGTTTTTCAATAAGAACTCACCGAAAAAGAGATAATTTGTTATTTAAAAGAGTGAATAATAATATTATTGAATATGCAGACCAAGCAATTTTACAAAACGAGTCGGCTGGAAACTATTATGATAGATTTCCATATCAACAATTAGATCATTTTTATAAATCAGACGAGTGGCATGATTTAAATAGAAAATATAAATTTTTCGCAAAATTAGATTACAGCAAATGCTTTGATAGTATTTATACACATACTTTTAATTGGATTATTGCTAGTAATGTACAGGAAGCAAAAAGGTTAGATGAGGGACATTTTCTGAGTGCAACTGATAAATTATTACAAAATATGAATATGTCAATTACTAATGGAATTGTTGTTGGCCCTGAATTTTCAAGATTTCTATCTGAAATAATATTTCAATCTGTTGATAGAAATATAATGTATAGTTTGAATTGTCAGGGACTTCAAAATGGTTTAGATTACGAAATAAAAAGATACGTTGATGATTTTTTTGTTTTTGTAAAAAAGGAAGAAAACGTGGATAAAATAATTAATGAAATAGCGAAATCTTCAAATCGCTTTAAACTTAGGCTGAACTATGAAAAAGAAGAAAAAGGAAAATTACCACATATATGGTCTGAGTGGATAAATGAAATCAATTTATTTTTAAATGAATTAGAGAAATCTATATTTTATCCTTATAGTGATGAAAATACATATTTATTGAGAGAACAAAGATTACTTCCTCAAAGATCAGTATCGAAATTAAAAGATATGTTTCAAACTGTAATAGTTTCTGATGAGAAAATGAATGTTAAAATAGTATCGTATTGTTTTTCGTTTATATATAGAAAGTTTTTTGGATGTATTTCAAATGAATCAAAGAAAACTATTTTTAATTTGGCTTTTGAAAATGCAGTTTATTATTTATATGATCTCTTATTTTATTTTTATTCATTTGCTCCTACATACCGCAATACTGATAAACTTATTAGCATTATATATATTATTGAAGATGAAATAGGATTTTCAAAAAATAAAAGTGTCCTTTATAAAATAATGAAAAGATATAGTTTTATTATACAAAATTCAAATTTAGCAGATGTTTCAAACTTGATTTTATTATTAATAATGTACGATATAGATATAGGTTCAAAATCAGAAGAATACATTTTATATGAAATACGAAAAGAAATGAATCCGCTATACTATGCAATTTTGTTTTTATATGATCATTTTATTTGTAAAGAAAAATTAGGTTTAAAACAGGAAATAGAGGATTTAATTCAAAGTAAATTAAATATATTTTATAATATAGTTGATAGTGATGACCTAGATTCACAGGGGAAAAATATTTTTTTAAATAAAGATATTTGGTGGATTTTTATTTTCTATAAATGTAAATATTTATCACAAGGTATTAATAAAAATATGGAAGATTTTATTGTAAAATACATGAGTACAATTTTATCTAATAAGCAATCTGAACAATCAAAATTAGAAATATGTAAATTTTTTCTAGAATATAATGGTGAAAAATTTATAAATTGGGAATTGGATAAAAAGATGTTTTTCAAAAATATAAAATTTAAAACATTCAATAGAACAATTTTTAATAACAAACAAGAAAATGAAACATTTGACATATTTGATTATTAATAATATATTTTTTAGCAGAATACAAGCATGATTATAATGCGGATGTACTTTTTATAAGAGGTTATATTCCAATTTATCATGATTATCAATTTCAATACTCTTGAGCAATCACTATGCTTAAGCTTATTAATCCTGCCGATGTGCTTGACCATCTAAAATCCTGACTATTAGTAAGAATGTATTTTTATCTGCTTCTTATTGTTTCTTATAGTACCAAATAAATAGTGTGATATTGTAGAAGTACATTTTGCTCATGGATATTTATTACATTCATTTATGTCAACTCATACAAATCATCGAACAGATGAATATGGTGGAAGTTTTGAAAATAGAATCAAATATCCAATGGATGTTTTAAAAACTGTTATTGATGAAGTTAATGGAGAAGTGCCTGTACAAATTCGTGTAAGTGTTGATGAATATGTAGACGATGGAATGAAATTTGAAGAGGTAAAAACAGTTTGTCATATAGCTAAAGAAATGGGTGTAGCTTCTATTTCTTTATCAGCAGGATGCTATGATGCTGTTGAATATGCAATTCAACCAATGTTTATTCCTCAAGGATTTATTATACCTTTTGCTAAAGAATTAAAAGCAGAAATTGATATTCCTGTTATTGTTGCAGTAAGATTAAATGATGCACATTTAATTGAAAATGTTGTTGAAAATGATGAAGCAGATATTGTTGCTATTGGTAGAGGTTTAATTGCTGATTCATTATTAATAGATAAAATTAAAGCACATGATTATGATAATATTCGTTATTGTATTGCATGTAACCAAGGATGTATTGATCGTGTACTTGGAGGAATGCCTGCACATTGTATGGTCAATCCTGTAGCTGGTGAAGAGTTAACTTGTAAGTTAAAAGGAAAATCTGATAAAAAAGTAGTAATTATTGGTGCTGGTCCTGCCGGAATGGAAGCAGCAATTACAGCTGCTCAAAGAGGTATGAAAGTTACTGTTTATGAAAAAGGTGAATTAGGTGGAAAATTTAAAGCACTATCTACACCACCTGAAAAAGATACATTTATGATGTTCGATCGTTATTTAGTATCTCAAATGAAAAAATATAATATTGAAGTTATCAATAAAGAAGTAAAAGCTGATGATGAATTTGCTGCTGATACAATTATTCTAGCAACTGGTTCTACACAAATTATTCCACCAATTCAAGGAATTGAACAAGAATTTGTTTTACAAGCAGAAGATGTACTAGAAAATCAAAAAGAATTAAAAGGAAATGTTGTCGTTATTGGTGGCGGCTTAGTAGGAACTGAAACTTGTAAGTATTTAGGAAATCAGGGAGCTCATGTTACATTAGTAGAAATGAAAGATAATATTGCTGATGGTATTGGAGCTACATTTATTGGACATATGTTTGCAAAACTTGCTGAGTATCAAGTAGATGTAAAAACAAGTGAAACAGTAAAAGAAATTAAAAATCACGAAGTTGTTTTATCAAATACAACTGTTCCATGTGATTATGTTGTTATTGCTGCTGGATATAAATCAAGAAATGAACTTGCAGAAGAATTATCTAAAAAATATGATGTAAAAGTTGTAGGAGATGCTGCTTCTCCTAGAAGAATATTAGATGCAACAGCAGAAGCATATCGTGTAATTAACGGATTATAATATTTCCTATGAGGTTCAAATGAACCTCATATTTTTTTGGACTAAATGTCCATTGAAAGAAGAAAAAGAGAAAGATAAAATAAGTATAAGAAATGAGACATTTGTGAGACAAATATTAAGTACATACATGTTATAATCTACTTGTAATAAATCTAGATGACGTTACTTCAACTCAATAGAAAGTAGGTAATGTGTA
>URZW01000031.1 GCA_900552555.1 uncultured Clostridium sp. | reverse complement strand
TTTTATTTATTTTTTTATTTTTATTTTTTAAATTATTTTCCAAATTATTATTTAAATATTTTTCTAAAATATTTTTATTATTTATTTTTAATTCATTTATTTTTTTATTTACAGAATTTATTTTTTCTAAATTTTCCTTTTCAATATTTTCTTTTATTTTTATTTTTTCATTTTCAATTTTTTCATTTTCTTTTTGCAACTTAATTTCTTTTAGAAAATTATTTTCATTCTCAAAATTTAAAATTTCATCTTTTAAATCATTTTCTTGGTCTTCATATTCGTATTTAAAATTTTTAAATTTTTCTAGATTTTCTTTTTCTGCATTTAATTCTTGTAATTTTCTTGCAACTATGTTAATTGGCTTTTCCCTAGACCTTTCAGTTCCTATCTCATCTAATTGCCTTCTATTTATTCTGTCAATTACCCTTTTAAAAGATATACTATCATCACCTGTCTGTGCCAAATTAGCAATTTTTTGAATTAAAAAATTTTGAGTCTGATTTTCCAATTTTACTTCACTTTGATTAATTGCTAATGTTGATAAAAATAAATCCTCATCTATTTTAGTTTGTTCATAAAAAAATTCATTTCCTTTATTTTTATCAATATTAAATTCTTTAGAAATATCCTCCATATTTTCATTAAATATTTTCGGATTTTTTTTGCTAAAATCCCTATATATTTCATATTTTTCTTTATTATCTAATTCATATTCTAATTTTCCAGAAAATTCTTCTCCAGACCAGGGTTTATATTTATCAAAATCTGAAACCTCTTTTCCCTTTTTATTTTTTGAAATTCCATAAAATGAATTTATTATAAATTTAATTAATGTAGATTTCCCTGCTTCATTTTGACCATATATTAAATTAATTCCATCTCTAAAATCAATTTCTTTTTCTTTTAATTTACCATAAGAATTTATTTTTAATTTATTTATCTTCAAGAACCTTCCTCCTCATTATTTTATTTTTTATGTATTTAAAACGGCTGTCCCCTAATCCCCTAAAAGAGGGATTTTAAGGAACGTCCCTAAATCCCGATTGCCTCCATTCCAATTTCAATCGCTTTTTCTACTATTTCTCTTTGTTCTTCAGAAATATTTTCATCTCTCAATTTTTCTAACATCTCTTTTGCAAATAAACCTTTTAAAGTAGTATCATTTGCTAATTTCTCTAAATCATAATTTATTTTGGTTTTATTCTTTATTTTTATAACTTTATCATTTGAAATCAATTTATATAATTCATATCTATCAATTTCAAAATTTCTTTTTCCGGTTAAAATAATTTCAATTAAACAATTTTCATCAAAATTTATTTCATTTATTTTTTCAATTAATTCTTCTTTTGAAATTATATCTGTAACATCTAAATCAAATAATTTAAATTCAGTTTCATCTAAAGGTATAAATTCCAAATTAATATTTTCTTTATCTAATTCACCAACCATCATTCCATGTTCACCAAGTTCATCAAATCCCAATGACACTGTTGAGCCTGGGTATACAATATGTTGATTTTCTTCTTGATTATAATCCAGTTTATGGATATGTCCTAATGCAACATAATCAAAGCCCTTATCTTTCAATAATTTTGAAGACAAAGGATTATATTCACTATTTTCAATTGCACCACCATCCAATGTTCCATGAATTACTAATATATTTAATTTATTTTTATCATCTAACTCGATATTTTCTATTCCACAATTTTTACAATAAAAGTCATCAAAACCAAATCCATAAATATTTGCATCTTCACATTCAATTTTTTCTATTTTTGATGTAAATATTTTTACATTTTCATTCCAATAAAATTTATTATAATATGAATTTTTTGTATATGGGTCATGATTTCCAGGTGATATAAATATTATTGTTTCTGGAATTTCTTTAAATAAATTATTTATATATTCTATTGTTGATTTCTTTATATATTTTTGCTCATATAAATCACCTGAAATAAATAAATATTTTATATTATTTTCTTTTATATAATCTATTACTTTTTTAAAAGCTTTTCTTTGTTCTAATCTTCTTAAATCTCCTAATCCATCCTTATCTGAAAGGTTTACAAATGGACTGTCAAAGTGCATGTCCGCAATATGTACAAATTTCATGTTATTCCCTCCTAATAATGTCCACTTAAAAATTTCTTTTAAATTTTTTCATTATTTTACTATACATTAATTTAAAATAAAAAACAAGCGAACAAAACAAATTTTCTTATTAATTAGTTACTATATAATGGTTTATTTTAAATTAATATAAAGTAAGGCTTGAAATATAAGCTTTGAAGGAATGACGAATGTGCATGGAGAAATTATATAATAACATTATAAAAAGTGAGATAAGCTAAAACATTTCTCACTCATCCCACTTTTCTTTTTTATTCATCATCTTCTAAAGGCCCAAACAATTCATCAAATTTTGCCTCTAACTCCTTTTGTAAATCATAAGTATCTTCATCATCATCCTGAGGAAGAACTGGAGCATCATCACTTGAATTTAAATTTAACAAATCCTCAAGGTCACTATTCTTACTATTTGATACACTTTCAACCTTATTTGAACTCTCTTCAATTTTATTTTCACTTTTAGCTTTAGTGCCTCTTTTATCATCATCGATATCATCAAACAAATCATCCAAAGACTCGATATTCAAATTTTCAACTGCCTTTTCATCTTTTTCTTCCACATAAGGATTATATGGATTATATTTTCTCCATACACCTCTATCAATCTCTCCAATATCATTATGACTAATTTCACAACTTGCCATTTCTTTTGCCATAGGATGTTTAAAATAATAATATTTATTAGCCTTAACAGGTTTTATACCTTTTTCAAAAATAATACATAAATCATTATCCATTCTACGCAATTCATCAGGTGTCATAAGTGCTCTAGCCATAATTTGATCAGATAAACTCTTTCCTGTTTTATGATTTTGTTTATCTTTGTTAATTGAAACACTATTTCTATCTATTGTCTTTTCACCTAATTGCTTTGAAAAATATTCAACAGTTTTAAATGAGTTACTTCCTAAAAATACATGTGTATCACAGTTACCCATAATTGTTTCATATGATTTTTCATATACAGCTTCTAATTGATCAATATTTTGTAAAATAACACTAAATGAAATACCTCTACTTCTTGATGTCGATATTTTTTTATCAAAATCTGGTATTTTACCAATATTCGCGAACTCGTCTAATATAAAATATGTTCTTTCTTTTAATCTACCACCATTTTGGTCTGCATAATCATATAATTGTTGTATCATTTGAGAGAAGAATATTGTTAGTAAAAAGTCATACGCTGTATGTGTATCTGATGAAATTACATATACCGCTGTTTTTTTACTTCCTATTTCTTCAAAATTTATTGTATCTGTTGATGTCAATTCAGCTATTTCTTTTGAGTCAAATTTACCAAGTTTTGATTGCAAAGAACTTAGTATTGACCCATATGTTTTTTCTGGTGCTATTTCAATTGATTTATAATACATTCTTGCTGGATGGTCATATGGTAACTGACCTATTAAGTCTGAAAGCAAGTTACTACCACCATTTTTATTTGCAGCTCTTACCAATTCTGCACAACTTGCCAAGTTTTGTTCTTCTTCTGGTCTCGTTGCAATTAAATAATAAATTAATGCTTTTAATAACATCTCTGCCATATCATCCCAATATGGATCTGAACCACTATCCGTTTTTTGACCTTTAACAATTGTATTTGCAATAACATCAACATCTAATTCTGATGATATATGCATTAATGGATTATATCCATCACTATATTGAGGTCTAACTAAGTTTAATACCTTTATATCATATCCTTGTTTTTTTAAATAGCCTGCAGTTCTATCATAAAGTTCTCCCTTAGGATCTGTAAATATGTAAGAACCTAAACATTGATGTGCATTCGGAATTGAATATGATGCAGATTTACCAGAACCTGAACCGTCCAACTACCAATACATTGACATTTCCTCTTTTATCAAGTGGTAAATAATTATCTTCTGCAAGGATAATTCCTTTATTCTTACTTAATATTTGATATTGTTCTCCTCTTTGGCTCCAATCACTTGAACCATGTTCTATATCTGTATATTCATTTTTAGGAGCTGATTTTGAAAATCCTATAAAAAATACAACCAAATATGCTACCGTAAACACTAGTAAAAAAGAAACAAAATTATTAGCAGCTCCATTTGCAAACAATGCTACAAGTGTTCCAAACGGATTTGTTATATTATTTGGAAGTACTTCTATAAGTGTTCCCAAATCAAACTGTCCCATTGCATTTGCCTCAAATATACTATATGAAAATGGCGCAACAAATACTATGACTAATAAAAGCCATAGTATTGCACATATTATAAAACTTTTTCTATTCTTTTTTATTGCTCCCTCTATTTTGTAATTCATTAAAAAATCACCTACTATTCTTTGGTATTATTACATTGCTCTATCAATATCTGCACTTTGTTTTTTTGCTTTTATTTGTTTTGCTCTCTTCTCAAAGTTAATTAATTTTGGATTAAATTGAGGTTGTTTTCTTCTTGCTTCAAAATCTTTTTCAGTATCATTTTGAGCTTTAATTGTCATATTTTCTGTTAATTCTGTACTTAAGACTTCAATTTTTACACCTTTTTGAGCAGCTTTCATTTCAAACTTTTCTTTTTCTATAATATTACTAAAATCTACACCTCTGATAGAAAATTTATCTGAATTTCCTGCTGGTCTACTTTTTACATCCTTTGATTTATTTGCCATTTGGGCTTCTCCTCCTTATTCTTCGTCTCTTATTTCAAATGCGAAATAAGATTTATACGGTTTCAATTTACATTTTCCTTTAACTTCATTAGTTTTTTCATCAAAATAAAGCATTGGTTTTACTTCTTCTGTTGTCTCTGGGTCTATAATAGAAATTGGTCTCTTTAAATTTGGTGTATATTTAAATTCTTTATATTCTGAATTATCTTCTGAATATAATGATGTAAATTTAAATGGTGTTGGTTTTTTAGTTATTTTTACCTCGTCATCTATCAAGATACCAGTATTAATAACAACCTTGTCATCACCAAAAGACAAAATTACCAATCTATTTCCATCTTTAGCTGGATTTTCTACATAAAAAGTCTTTTTATTAAAATCTCCTCTTAATTCCTCAGTATGGTCTAATCTTTCAACTGTATATTTAGGATATTCCTTTAAAAATTCTTTTTCTGTTTTATTTACTTGATATATAACAGTATTCACACCTTTTGGATCTGTTATACTAAAGTGTTTTCCTTGTATATTGTCCATTTTTATACCTCATTTCTATGATTACAATCCATAGTTCATCTTATGTCACTACATATAATTATAGCCAATCTTACAACATTTGTCAATAATTTCATTAAAATTATGTGAACTATTACTAATTTTTATCATTTCTTGGATTAAACGCAGACATTTCTTTCAATTTTTCAAACATCTCTTGTTCATCAAGTTCCAATTTCTTTGGAACCATTATTTTAACCTCTGCAACTAAATCTCCTCTACCACCTTTGCCATCTTTATAACCTTTACTTGGTATTCTAATTTTCTCACCACTCTGTATTCCCTGTGGTATATACACCTTCGTATCACCATCAATTGTTTTAACATCAACTCTTGTACCCAATGCTGCTTCCCATGGAGAAAGCCTCAAATCTGTACATAAATCACATCCATATAATCTAAACATTTTATTATCTTCTATATTTATTTTTATAAGTAAATCTCCATTTTTTCCACCATTGATACCCTTTTTTCCTTGACCTATAAGCCTTATCTTTTCACCATTTCGAATTCCCTCAGGTATTTTCACTTCAAAAGTCTTCATCTTACCTTCAACTGTTCTTAAAGATATCTTCTTTTCCAAACCATAAAAAGCATCTTTCAAACTAACCTGAATTTCTGTATCAATATTCTCACCTTTTATAGGATTTTTTCTATTTATTTTTTCTTCATTACTTTTTTCAATATCACCTAGAAACATATTAAATATATTTTTTCCTTTAAATTTTTGATAATTCTTAGCATTATTTCTTGAATTCCATACTCTATCATATTTTCTTTTTGATGCTGGTGTAGATAATGTTCTATATGCTTCATTTATATCTTTTATTTTTTCTTCTGCCAAATTATCTCCAACATTTAAGTCTGGATGATTTTTCTTAACTGCTGTTCTATATGCTGATTTTATTTCTTCTATTGAAACTTGGCTTGTTTCAAGCCCAAGTATTTTATAGTAATCCTTGTATTTCATTTAACATCCTCCCCCAAAATTAGGTAGGTCTATTATATCACAAAATGAAAAAAAAGCCATAGATTTTATGGACTTTTTTCATATATTTTTTAAAATTATTTTAAAGCAAGTTCTATAATTTTATCCAACAAATCTGAATACTTAATTCCAACCTGTTCAAAAAGTTTTGGATACATACTAATATTAGTAAAACCAGGAAGAGTATTTATCTCATTTATATAAACCTTTCCAGAACCATTCTCTATAAAGAAATCAACCCTAGACAACCCTTTACCATCAATTGCCTTAAAAGCCTTAATCGCTAACATTCTAATTTCATTAGATTTTTCATCTAATATATCTGCAGGAATCAATGTTTTAGACTCTTGATTTTTGTATTTTGCATCATAACTATAAAACTCATCAGCAGCCCTAATTTCGCCAACACAAGAACTTATAACATCTTCATTTCCTAAAACTGCACATTCTACCTCTCTACCGTCAATGCCTTCTTCAATCAATACTTTTTTATCATATTTTGATGCTTCAATTATCGCATCTTCTAATTCTTTTTCATTACTTGCCTTACTAATTCCTACACTTGAACCTGAATTTGAAGGTTTTATAAACATTGGAAATTTCAATTTTTCTTTTATTACTTTTGACACCTCATATAAATTCATTATTTTTTCATTAAAATTATCATCCACATAAATATATTTATCACCATATTTTCTAACATAAACATATTTTGTTTGATTTATTCCCGCTCTATCAAAAATAACTTTTGCATACACTTTATCCATTCCAACACTTGAAGCTAACACTCCACAACCAACATATGGAATTTTTAATAATTCAAATAACCCTTGTATTGTTCCATCTTCACCATACAAACCATGTAATACTGGAAAAATAACGTCCATTTGTTTTATATATTCAAATACATTTAAAATTGGTTGTTTTTCTTCAATTTTTATTTGACCATCAGATGGCAAATTTACTTTAAACCATTTTCCATTTTCATCTATAAATATCGGAAATATTTCATATTTCTCTTTATTCAAATTTTTAATTACAGATGCCCCTGAAATACAAGATACCTTATTTTCAGTAGACATTCCTCCAAATACAACACCTAATTTTTTCATATTCTTTACTCCTTTTACATAATTATTAAACGCATTATATATAAATTATTTAATTAAATTTTCTACTATATTAAAAAATTTCATTCCATTAGAAGCCTTAAACAAAATAGCATCTCCACTTTTCCAATTATTCCTAACAAAATCTTCAATTTCATCTTTATTTTCAAAATAATAAACACTATCTTTTGACATACCCTCATTTTTTGCACTATCAACAATATATTTAGCATTTTTACCACAACAAACAAGAATATCAATTTTATTTTTAACAACTTCTACTCCAACTTTTTCATGTAATTTTTTTGAGAATTCTCCAAGCTCAAACATATCTCCTAAAACAGCTATTTTTCTTTTAGAATTCAAACCTTGCAAATACTTTAATGAAGCTTGCATTGACTCAAAACTTGCATTATAACTATCATTTATAATAGTAACTCCATTTTTAAGTTCTGTTATATCCATTCTTTTTTTAGTTAATTCAAAAGTTTCAATTCCATTTTTTATCTGTTCCTGGCTTAATCCCATTAGCATACCAACAGTTGCAGCACATATTGCATTATATACAAAATGAATTCCTCCAACAGGAACTTTAACTCTAAATTTATCACCTTTTATATTACAAACAAATTCGCTATCATTTTCATTTAAAACAATGTCTTCTGCTTTTACTTCTGAATCATTTTCTATCCCATATGTATGTATTTCTACATCTTTATTTTCCAAATAATATTTATGTAATAAATCATTATCATTATTAACAACTAGAACTTTTTTATCCATTCCCTCTAATATTTCTAATTTGGCTTTTAATATATTTTCCCTTGAACCCAAATTTCCAATATGTGATGTTCCTATATTTGTAATTACTGATATTGTTGGTTTTGCGATTTTCGTTAATTTACTTATTTCTCCAAAATGATTCATTCCCATTTCAATAACAGCTGCCTCTTGGTCTTTTAAATTAAACATTGTAAATGGTAATCCAATATTATTATTGTTGTTTCCTTGTGTTTTTAATGTTTTATATTTTTGTGATATTACATTTGCTACAATATCTTTTGTACTAGTTTTCCCAACACTTCCAGTCACTCCAACAACTTTAAAATCTTTTCCCATTGATATTCTTTTATATGTTGCAATATCTGCCAATGCTTGTATTGTATCTTCAACTTCAATTATATTCTTATTTTCATATTGTTCCAAATTTTCTACTGAAAAATCTATTCCTTGTACTATTACTGTACTAGCCCCAGCTTCAAATGCTTTTTTCCATAATGTATTTCCATCAAAATTTTCTCCTTTTATTCCTATATATGTATCTCCCTCCTTAATTATTCTTGTATCTTTGCAAAATTCCCTGATTTTTGCTTCTTCGTTCCCTTTTATTAGTTTTCCATTTGTTACTCTTATTATATCTTTTACTTTCATATACTCCACCTCTATCTTTATTACCTATCAAAAATAATTCTTTAAATATTATTTTTGAAAATCTGTAACAATTTTCTTGATAGATTATATGCTTTTTTTATATTTTTAGCAATCTTTTTTCATTATTTTTATAATAATTCATTACTGAATATTACTATTCACAATATAATAGTTGACTATATAAGTAAAACATTATACAGTAACAATAATTCCAATTTTGCAAATTTAAATCATAAAATTTGTAAAACGTGAATATATTATATTGTTGTTCTTAATTTGTGAATTTATCCATAATAAATTCACTTTTTGTGAAAAAATTAGAATAACTTATAAGTTAAAAGGAAAAATAATTAAAAACACTATACTTTCATCATTCGAATTTCACTTTTTTAACCCATAAGTAGTAATTCTAACTAACAGAGGTGATACAATGGAATTATATGAAAAAATCAGAAATATAAGAGAAGACAAAGACATAAAACAAAAAGAAATGGCAAAATACCTACATATGCAACCAACAACTTATAATGCCTACGAAAAAGGAAAAAGAACAATATCAGCAGATTTACTAAAAAACATATGCATATTTTTAAATGTAAGCTCTGATGAACTATTAGACCTAAAAATCACAACCCCATATAATTCATTAAATTCTGAAAACAAAAAAATTATAGAAAAAATAAAAAAAGGATTAATACTATTAGAAAAAAATAATAAAAGAAAAAATAAAAATATTTAAAGGCCAGAATTTCTGACCTTTTTAAAATACTCTGTGTTATCACAAAAACAATTTTTAACTATTTATTTTCAACTGAACGATTTGCTATCTCTATCGCCTTTGTAACTATATTTCCACAATCTCTAGAAGAAACTCCAGCCCAGCTTCCGCCATCTTGTTTAACTTGTTCATAAACACCTAATTCTTTTGCAATTTCTTCTCTTAAATTTTCAGATATCAGTTTACTATTTCTAGACATAACATCCTCCTTACTGATAAAACCAAATTAAGTTTTATCAATATTATTATTTGCCAAAATAAAAAAAATATTTTAGTAAAATTTTGATATTTTTTTAAATTTTTTAGTAGTAAATTTCTTAAACTCATGATATACTATAATAGACAATTTAAAGGAGAAATATATGAAAGCAACAGAAAAAGAAGATATTAATACAAATAAAAAAAATAAAAATCAAATTTTAATAGAAACATCAAAAGAAAACACAAGTAAAAATAAAGAAAATCAACCTAAAAATACAGAAAAAATTATAGAAAATTTAGAAGAAAAAAATAATTCAATTAAGAATGTAACACAAAATGCTGATAAAATTACTAACCCAGAACAACAAAAAGTATTTAAACCATTAGACGAAACAGCAATAAAACCAAAAAATAAATCTCATTCATTACTAGTTTTTACTATAATTATTATTAGCATCATTTTACTTTTATTAATTACATTTTTCACATTTTCAATTATAAACCTAAAAAGCACTACAATAGCAAAAGGAATTTCAATAAAAGGAATCGGTGTTTCTAATTTAAGTAAAGCAGAAGCCAGACAAAAAGTTGCAAATTACATAAACTCATCAATTCCAGAAGAAATACAATTAAAACACAATGATTTTGAAACTTCACTTTCAGCATCACAATTATCCATATACTTTAACTTAGATAAAACAATTGATAGTGCATATAATGTTGGAAAAAGCGGAAACATTTTTGAAAGAAATTTAACTATTTTAAAAACATTTTTTTCAAAAACAGACATAGATATTGATTTTTCAATTGATGAAGAACAACTAAAACACGACTTAGAAGATATTTCAACAAAATTACCAGATAAAATGATAGAAAGCAGTTGTTACATAGATGGAAATAATTTAATAATAACAAAAGGTAAATCTGGAAAAATTGTCAATGTAAATGAATCAGCAAATTACATAGAAAAAGAATTAAAAAAATTAAATGTACTTAATAATCCTTTGGAATTAATTACAAGTGACGCTTCCCCAAACCCAATAGATATAGATTCTATTTATAATGAAATACACAAAGAACCTGTAAATGCTTACTTTACTCAAGACCCATATGTTGTACACCCAAGTGAAAACGGAATGGATTTTAAAATTTCATTAGATGAAGCAAAAAATTTATTGAAAGAAGATAAAGAAGAATATGTTATACCTTTAAAAGTATTGCACCCAAGTGTAACAACAAATATGATTGGTACAGAAGCCTTTCCAAATCTGTTATCTGAATTTTCAACAAAATATGCAACAAGTAATAAAAATCGTACAACAAATTTAATATTAGCAGCAAATAAAATTAATGGCACAGTTCTAATGCCAGGAGAAACATTTTCATACAATAAAGTTGTTGGAGAAAGAACAATTCAAGCTGGTTACAAAGAGGCACCTGTATATGTCTCTGGTAGAGTTGAAGACGGAATAGGTGGTGGAATTTGCCAAATAACCACCACATTGTATAATGCTGTAGTATATGCAAATTTAGATATAGTAGAAAGAAGTAACCACCAATTTGTTCCTTCATATGTTGGTCCTAGTAGAGATGCAACTGTTGTTTACGGAGCAATTGATTTTAAATTTAAAAATAATAGAGATTATCCTATAAAAATTACTTGTTCTGTTTCTGGTGGTATTGCTAATTTTAAAATTTGGGGCTTAAAAACAGATAATGATTACGAAGTTCAAATAACTTCTAGAACAACTGGCACAACAGCTACTGCTATTTATTCAGAAGCCTATAAAATTTTGAAAAAAAACGGTAATGTTGTAAGTACCACATTACTTTCAAAAGATACATATAAAAGACACTAATAAATTCAAATTGAAACAGGTTGTTAAAGTGTAAAATAACAAATCCGCAATTTAACAACCTTTTTTCAATTTAAAATTCTTTACATTGTCAAAGTTCCATTCGGAGTATTTGTAATAATCAAAATATCTTCTTCCCTACCATTTTCAGCATTTATATACACCAAAAATTCCTTATCATCAACTTTGCCTTTAAACTCGTAACACAAAATTTCAGTTTCAAATTCCGTAGGTATTATAGCCATACCTTCAGAAGAAATTTGTAAATCCTTATTCAAAGTTTTTTTAGCAGATTCTTTACTAATTTTAATTTTAGAAGTATCTCTTTTTGTATGATTATTTAAATAACCCGTTGTTTCAATACCTAAAACTTCACCATTATCCAATGCAACTTTAACTTTAATTAAATCAGAATAAACAACAACATCATTTTGAACATATGCATAATTTATAGTAACAATTCCATCCTGTTTCAAATAATAAGTTTCTTTCATATCCATAATACCATGATTATTCAAAAACTCTTTTCCCTTAGAATTAGCCTCTTCTTGAGAAATACTTTCAGCATTTACCTCTCTATTAGAATTCATATAAACAATATGACCACCCTTTTTAGAAATTGAAATACTAATACTCTCTTCTGAATTTGTTTTTACTGAAAAATCATATTCAGGTATTGTTGCATTTTCTGAAAATCCTAAATTTTCAACATTTTGAACATTATCTTTTCCTATAAAATCAATAGCTTTTTGCTTTGCAGTCTCTTCATCAATATCATCACCTGTTAAACCTTTTTTCTCTCCATTTGTAAGATGTTCAGAAAAAGCACCATCATATATTAACCCAGAATATTGATGAAAATTTTCTTCTAAATTACTAAAGCCATCCATTGAACTTGTGCTTACCTGTTGTGCAAATGCAGTAGTACCTTTATTTGTAAGTTCATCCCACTTAATTCTTCCAGAATTTATATCATCTGATAATTGATTTAAAGTATTTTCTAACTCTACACTATAATTGTGTAAATCCTTTAAATTTTTTAAATCCTCATCTGATAAACTTTCATTATAAATATTTTTTCTTGATAATGAATAACTATAATCACTAACTTGGTTTAAAAATTTTTCAGTATTTGCTAGCTCTTGACTTTCAATTGGTAATTGAGATAAATATGCTTGTGCCAAATTTGCCTCTCTCCACACATTTGTTAGAGTTTCTGCACCATGTTCAGGTGTACTTGAAATTAAAGATTTAGCTAGATATGTTTCAACATTTTGAACATAATCAACTACTTCATAAAATGCCATATTATATGTGTTTTGTGATGCTGTTTTTGCTTCTTTATTGTTATTTACAACTACATAAATCAAGCCTCCTATAACAACAATAAATACTACAATTGCAATTATAATATAGGCCATATTAATTTGTATTTTTTTCATATTTTTCATAAAATCTCCTTTCTATTTTATTTACAGAATCTATGTTTTCCAATAGTCTTAATTAGTGGTCTAGACCAAATCCACTTATTTGTTGCAGTTGCTGGATTAAAATAATACACACAACCACCAGTTGGGTCCCATCCATTCTTAGCATCTTGTGCAGCTTTATACACAGTTGAGCTCTCACTTATAGTTGCATTTATTTGTCCATCTGATACAGCTGTAAACGCACCCGGTTGATAGATTACACCCGAAATGCTATTTGGAAATCTTGAATCTTTAACTCTATTCAAAATAACTGCACCAACTGCAACTTGTCCTTCATATGGTTCTCCCCTTGCCTCACCATTTATTGCTCTTGCCATTAGTTGAACATCTGATGTACTCGTTGTTTTTGCTAACGAAACATTATTTACGTTTCCTTTATCCACAATAAACAAACAAATTGTGAATAACATTAATAAAATTATTGCTAAAATTACTTTTAAATATTTTTTCACACTATCACCTTTTTTATAAAATTTTCATTTATATTTTTTACAAAATTTTTAATATTATACAAATTTTTGCTACAATTCATAGTTCTTGTAGTTACAACTCACAGATTTAGAAATTTTTTTGTGTAAGTTGCCACCTTAAGGTTTATATATTTGATATCATATCTTGTTCATTACATTCAAAAAGAAAATCTAAAATACAAAACTGAGCCGCTCTCACTCAGGCAAAAAATGTA
>URZW01000030.1 GCA_900552555.1 uncultured Clostridium sp. | reverse complement strand
GACTATAATTTTTTGACATTTTTATTAAACCTTCGTGTATTAGCATCATTAACACTTTAATTTTTATCACATTTTAATATCAATACATAATATAAGATAAAATTTAAAACTATATTAACATTTATTATAATATTGGGGAATATTTTTAAATTTGAATTTAACTTTTTATTTAATTTGAATTTTTTCAGAATTAATATTTAGATTAAATCATTTTGTATATCTTTTGCCTTTCCTAAGTTGATTGATTCTAATTTAAATTGTTTTAAAATTAATTTTAGCCACGCAATTGTCTAATTAATTGCACAACTATATATTAACATGATTTTACATAACTTGTCAAGAAAAACATTTTGACATCTTTCGACACCAATCATTATTTGTATCATTATACATAATTATTTCTATATTTATTAATGCAAATTACAAATATCTATGATATAATATCAAAAAACAAAGGAGGAATTTTATATGTCAACACCACATAATGAAGCAAATAAAGGAGATATCGCAAGAACAGTAGTAATGCCAGGTGATCCATTAAGAGCAAAATACATTGCCGAAAATTTTATGGAAAATTGCAAACTTGTAAATCAAGTTAGAGGTATGTATGCATATACAGGAACTTACAAAGGAAAAGAACTAACAGTAATGGCTCATGGTATGGGAATGCCAAGCGTAGGAATTTATACTTATGAATTATTTAAATTTTATGATGTAGAAAATATTATTAGAATAGGTTCTTGTGGAGGATATAAACCTGAACTTAAATTATTTGATATTATATTGAGTGAAAATGTTTTTTCTGAAAGTAATTATGCTTTGACTTTAAATAATGATGATTGTCACCTTGTTTCTTCTAGCAACGAACTTAATAATATAATTGAAAATACAGCTAAGCAATCTGACATAAATATTGTTTTAGGTAATACAGTTTGTACTGATTGTTTTGATGTTTATATGACTGATGTAAATAAGTTTTTAGATAGAATACCCGATGGTTTTGACCCTGTTTCTGCTGAAATGGAAGCATTTGCTTTATTTTATAATGCAAAATTATTAAATAAAAGGGCATCTTGCTTGATGAGTGTCGTGGATTCAAAATTTATTAAAGATATTGCAACACCTGAAGAGCGTCAAACAGGCTTAAATAATATGATTAAACTTGCTTTAGATTCTGCTATAAAAATTTAAAAATTCAGTAACAAGGGGTTGAACTTCAATCTCTTGTTTATTACTTTCCTAATTTATAAACTTAATTTCAATTGCATTTAAAAAATAGAGATTTAAAGTAATCATCTTTAAATCCCTAATTTTTTATTTTTTTATATCTAATATTTTATATTTCATTATTCCAGCTGGTGCATTTACATCAACAGTTTGTTTTTTCTTAGCACCTAATAATGCAGCACCTAAAGGTGATTCATTAGAAATTTTATTTTCAGCTAAATTAACTTCTGTAGAACCAACTATTGTATATTCTACTTCTTCATTAAAATCAATATCTAATACTCTTACAGTATTTCCTACTTGAACTGTATCTGTATCAATTTCTTTTTCATCAATTATTTTAGCATGTCTTAATTTATTTTCTAATTCTGCTATTTTTACTTCGTTTTCTGCTTGAGCTGTTTTTGCTTCATCATATTCTGAGTTTTCTGATAAATCTCCAAATCCTAAAGCAACTTTTATTCTTTCCGCAATTTCAGCTCTTTTTTCTGTTTTTAAATAATTTAATTCTTTATCTAAATTATCATATCCCTCTTGTGTAAGGATTACTTCTTTTTCTTCCATTTTCATAACCTCCAAAATTGTTATAATTTGTTATTAATATTAATGTTAGTTAAACATGAAATTAAAAACTTATACTATATTAAGCCAGATTTTATGTTTTGTCAAGTTATTTTATATAAAATAAACTAATCTTTGTTACAATATAATGTTTTTCTTATGGTAGTTTGCTGTATAATAATATTTTCAATTGTCTGAATGTGATTGAAACAATATTAAAATTTATTAAATCTTTTTTGGACAAGAGTTCACTTTAGTGGAAGGGAGTCCAAAAAAGATTTTAGAAATTATTATATTGTGTATTGAACCGAAGGCAATTGAAAATACTATTATACAGCAAACTACCATAAGAAACCCACTATATAGTAACTAATCTTTAAACAATTCTTTTCCATCTTTTAAATATTCATACCCTGAAAATACCGTTGCAATTGTTTGTAATATCATCATTATTGTTACAATTAAATTTAATCCAAATGAAATACCTGTTAGTTTTCCTGTAAAACAATCTCCAAAAGCATTTAAATCTATAAAAGCCAATATTATTGCTATCATTTGTGTAACTGTTTTTAATTTTCCCCAAACTGACGCTGCAATAACTTTTCCACCTTTTTCTACTGCTATTAATCTATATCCTGAAACAATAAATTCTCTAGCCAGTACTATTACTGGTATCCATGCTGGTAGCTTGTTCATTTCTACAAGCATTATCATTGCTGTTAATACTAAAATTTTATCTGCTAATGGGTCTAGAAATTTTCCAAATGTTGTTACTTGATTTCTGCTTCTTGCTATATATCCATCTAGTTTATCGGTTATTGATGCTATTATAAATATTAAATCTATAACTAAATATGATATTGGTATTCCCAATATATTTCCTTGTATTCCCAAAAATGGTATTATAACCATTATTGGGACTAGTATTATTCTAAAAATTGTTAATTTATTTGCTAAATTCATTTTTCCAAACCTTCCATTATACTTATTTCAACATTTCTATTGCTTTTTGTAATTGTGTATCTTCATTTTCTTTAACAATTAAAGGATTAGTAACAGTTTCAGGTAATTCTACCTTTTCATTAGGTTCTATTCCAACTTTATTTATTTTGTTTCTGTTAGGAGTTTGATATTCTTCAATTGTAATTTTTAATCCACTTCCATCATTTAATTTTAAAATTTGTTGAATTACACCTTTTCCATATGTTGTTGTTCCAACTGTTTTAGCCTTTCCTAAATCCTTTAATGCACCTGCCAATATTTCTGAAGCACTAGCTGTATTTTCATTTGTCAATATAATAATTGGCATATTTATTATAGCATCCTCTTTTGCCTTTTTTACTGTTTCTTTGTTATTTTTGTCTACTTCATATAATAAAACTGAATCTTTATCTGTCATATAATCAGCTATTTCCAATGCTTGGTCTACTATTCCTCCACCATTATTTCTTAAATCTATTATCAATGATTTAATATTTTGTTTAGCTAATTCTTCATATTTTGCTTTAAAATCTTCAGCTGTTGTTTCATCAAATGAAGTAAATTTAATATATCCTATATTATCTGAAAGGACTTTTCCCTCTACTTGATTTACTTTTACTTTTTCCCTTTTTATATCAAATTTTAAGTTTTGAGCTCCTCTAAGTATTTCTACTGTTACACTTGTTCCTTCCTCACCTTTGATATTATTTGATGCTGTTGTCATATCATCTGCTTTGTATTCAATTCCATCTACTGAAATTATTAAATCTCCTGCTTGTATTCCAGCTTTCTCTGCTGGACTTCCTTTTATTGTTGATAATACTTGTATTCTGTCACTTTGTGTATTTTTTATCATATATATTCCTATTCCAACAAAGTTGCCCATGGTATCATCTAAATAACTATCCATGTCTTCTTTTGATATGTATTCTGTATATGGATCATCTAATCCCTCAATATATCCTTTTATTGCACCTTCTTGCAATTTATTTTCATCTACTTCACCTAAATAATATTTGTTTATTATTTCCTTATACTTTTCCAATTTTGTTGCTAATTTAGTAGATTCTGAACTACTTGAAGAAATTGCCAATGGATTTTTGGTAAAGTATGTGTATAAAGATATTGATGTAACCATAAAAGTTATAAATATTGTTAATGCAATTATCATTATCATTCTATAAATTTTATATTTTTTTTGTTTTTCCATTTTTTACCTACACCTTTCATAAATTTTGAGCGGATATACTCCGCTCTTTATAAAATATTATATATTTTTTATTTTATGTATAAATTACATATAATTTAAAGGATTAACTCTTGAGTCTTGTCCATATGCTGTAGCACTGTATTTATAACTATATGGTGCTACTCTTAACTCAAAATGTAAATGTGGCCCAGATGAATTTCCCGTGCTTCCACTAAGCATAATTTGTTGTCCTTTACTTACAATTTGTCCAGGTGAAACACATATTGAACCTCTTGTACCATGTCCATAATATGATTGCATTCCATTTGCATGTCTGATTACAACATATGTACCATAACTTGATGTCAAATTATCTGTTACCATTACAACACCTGCTGCTGCAGCATATACAGGACTTCCAGATGAAATAGCATAATCTATTGCACCATGAAATTTACCACTTGAATAATATCCATTTGTAGAAATTGTACCTCCACTAACCGGCTTCATAAAATATCCAGATCCCGTTGGTGTTGTTGAACCGCTATTATTGTTATTTTTTCCACTATTACTATTACTGTTATTATTGCTATTATTATTTTTTTGATTATTTGCTTCTTCTTGTTGTCTTTTCAATTCCTCTAATTGCTTTTTGTATGCTATTTCTGCTTGTTTAATTTCATTTGCTATTTTAGCATTATCTTGTTTTAATTGTTGTATTTCTTGTTCTAACTCTTTTTCTTGGTCAGATAATTGAGCAACATATTTATCCTTTTCAGTTTTAGCTTCCTTTAATTGACTATTTACACTTTCTTTTTCTGTTTTTGATGCAGTTAAAGTTTCTTTATTATTCTCAATTTCTTTTTTTGATGTTTCTATTTCTTCTTTTTGTTTTTGGATTTTATCTAATAATTCTGCATCCATTTTAGTAACCTCAGATACTAAATAGTAACTAGAAATAAAATCAGACAAATTTTTTGAGCTTAGTAAAACATCTAAATATGAAGTATCACCTGATGTATATACTGCTACCATTCTTTTCTTTATTAATTCTTCTTGGTCCTTATAGTCTTGCTCTGCTTGTGCTAATTTTTTTTCTTCTTCTTTTATTTTCGTATTTGCATCAGTTATTTTAGAGTCTAATTCACTTATTTGTGTTTCATAATTATCAATTTTTGAATTTAATGTATCTACTTGTTTCATTGCTTCTGTTTTATCACTTTCAACCTGCCTTTGTTTTTCTTCTGCTTCATTTATTTTCTTTTGGTTAGAATCAATATCTGCTTGTGTGGCAGCCAATGACACATTTGTGCTTACTAATAAAATCGATATTAAAACCATTCCTATAATTTTTTTACATATATTCTTCATATGTTTCTTTCACTCCTCTTTGTTTTTCTCCTGTTACAGTTCAGTTTGTAATAGTATTATTATCACTCTCACTATTTTCACCAGGGATTAATCCATTTGTTATATATGGTAATGGATCTGTTGTAACTCCACTTATTCTAACTTCAAAATGTGCATGTGGTCCTGTAGAATATCCTGTTGAGCCTACTTTTAAAATAGGGTCTCCTCTTTTTACTGTTTGTCCAACTTCAACTAAAATTTCTGATCCATGTGCATATAATGTTGAAATTCCTCCTCCATGGTCAATTATAACCATATTTCCATATGCTACATTTGGCCCTGCTTTTACTACAACTCCATCATTTGCTGCAACAAAATTTGCTCCTAATGGTGCTCCAATATCAACACCTGTATGTAATTTATATTGTCCTGTTATTGGGTGAACTCTCATTGCATACTTTGATGTTATTCTTGTATATCCAGGAACTGGCCATGCTAACTCTCCACCAATATATGCTGTATCTATTCCATTTTGTGCTAATGCTAATATTTGTTGATTTACTTCTTCATATTGCTTATTTATTTCATCTATTTTTGCTTGTAGATTTTTTTCGTCATCTGAAAGTTTAGCAATAAAATTTTCTCTCATTTTTTTTGTGTTTTGTAATGTTCTTGTTGTTCTTGTTTGATTCTCAACAATTGTAGCTAATTCTTTTTTTTCATTTTCTAACTTTTGCCTTGATAAATCCATTGTTTTCTTTTTAGTTTCTAAATCATTTAACAAATTTTCATCTATTTCTGTTAATTGAGATATTAGATAATAACTAGATATAAAATCAGATAAACTTGAAGATTTTAGCAAAACATCCAAATATTGGGTATCTCCTGCCATATAAATTGCTACCATTCTTTTTTTGAATAATTCTACCTGTTTATCGTATTTTTCAGTTACACTATTTAATTGTGTTTCTATTTGTTCAATAGATTTTTTCAATTCTGTAATCTTACTTTCTTGTTCTGCTAACTCTTGCTCTGCTGTTTCTATTCTACCATCTAGTTTTTCTACTTGTTGTAAATTTTCTGATAGATTACTTTGCACATCATTTAATTGTCCATTTGCTTCATTTAATTGATTTTGTAAATCACTTCTTTGTGTTTGTAAGTCTACTGCGTTATTTACCGTGTTATTTTCTGTTTCGTTGTCTGCATATGTATTTGTGTATATTGTTGCAAAACAAATTAGTATGATTAAAACAATACATAAATTCTTACGCATGTTTTCTCCCTTCGTTCGCTCATCGCCATTCAAAATTTTGCCTGCCAAATCTTGTCCTGTTAATTATACTTTTAAATATTTTCTCATTGAGATTACACTTCCTAATGCTCCTATTCCTATTCCTAATAACATGTATACAAAGATTATTGATGAAATCATGTCTTTAAATCCAACTAAACTCATATTTATAGTTTTCATAAATCCAGCGTTTACTGCTTGTTCTGCTAATATACTGTATGCTCCTCCTACAATTACAATTGAAATTGCACTGGCTAATATTCCTATTATCATACCTTCTACTATAAATGGCCATCTTATAAAATTGTTTGTTGCTCCAACATATTTCATTATTGATATTTCTTTTCTTCTTGCATGAACTGTTAATTTTATAGTATTTGATATAATAAATATTGATATAACTATCAATAATACCAATATCACTCCTGTAACTGCCTTTATTCCTCTAGCTAAACTCAATAATGTTGATACTGTTTTATCACTACTTGTAATTTTAGTAACATTGTCAAATTCCATTATTTTATTTTGTACATCTTTACTCATATTTAAGTCTGTTAATGTAACAACATAAGATGGTGGAAAATAGTCTGGTCCATAACCTTCTATTAATTCTGACTTATCTCCTAATTTTTCTTTCATTGTATTTAAAGCATATGTTTTATCTTTATATTCTGCTGTACTAACTCCATTTATTGCTCTTATTTCTTCTCCAACTTTTTGTATTTCATCATCTGTTGCATCTGTTTTTAAAAACACCTGGAAACCTTGTTCTGACTTAATTTGGTCTACAAAGTGATTTATATTTTCACCTAAAATTAAGAAAATTCCAAATATTATCATTGTTGCACACATTATCATTAATGATGCTCCTGTCGATTTTTTATTCTTAAAAACGTTACTAAATCCTTCTCCTATTAAATATCCAAATATATTATATTTCACTATCATAACCACCTTTTTTATCATCTCTTACTATGTTGCCTTTTTCAATGTGTATTACTCTTTTTTTCATTTTATCTACTATATCCTTTGCGTGTGTTGCAACTACAACAGTTGTTCCTCTCATATTTATTTCGTTTAATAGATTCATTATTTCCCATGCTGTATCTGGGTCTAAGTTTCCTGTTGGTTCGTCTGCTATTAACATTGATGGGTTATTTACTAATGCTCTTGCAAGTGCAACTCTTTGTTGCTCTCCTCCTGATAGTTCGTTTGGATACATTTTTGCTTTTCCACTTAGTCCAACTAATGATAATACCATTGGTACTTGTCTTCTTATGTGTCTTGGTGTTGCTCTAACTATGTACATTGCATATGCTACATTGTCATATACGGTTTTGTCTGGTAATAGTCTGAAGTCTTGGAATACTACTCCCATACTTCTTCTTAGATATGGTACTCTACTTTGTTTTAAGAATGTTGTGTCTTTTCCGTTTATTATGATGTTTCCTGATGTTGGTTCTTCTTCTTTTAATATTAGTTTTATTAGTGTTGATTTTCCACTTCCTGATGTTCCTACTAAAAATGCAAATTCTCCTTTGTCTATTACAAAGTTTGCATTTTTTACTGCTTTTGTTCCTGTGTCGTATGTTTTTGATACATTTCTAAACTCTATCATTTTCTTTTTTCCTTTCACTACGCTTTGCTCCGTTCATCGTCATCCAAAATTTTTTCAAAATTTTGTCTGCCAAATCTTGGGCTGTTTCGCTCATCGTCATCCAAAATTTTTTCAAAATTTTGTCTGCCAAATCTTGGGCTGTTTCGTTCATCGTCATCCAAAATTTTTTCAAAATTTTGTCTGCCAAATCTTGGGCTGTTTCGCTCATCGTCATTCAAAATTTTGTCTGCCAAATCTTGAATTTTTACTCATAGTTATTTAAAATTGTTTTATTTACTATTATCTATTTTTTCTTATAAATAATACCAATAATCTACTAATTTTGCAATAGTTTTCACCAAAAAAACACAGGAATTTTTTTCAAATATCCCCGTGTTTTTTCTTTTAAAACAAACTTACTATATTATCTGCCGTAATTCCAAAATATTTCATCAACTCTGTAGCTTTTCCAGACTTACCAAAAGTATCGTTTATTCCTAATCTTATTAATTTAGCTGGATACTCTTGAGTTAAAACCTCTGAAATTGCAGAACCAAGACCACCAATAACATTATGGTCTTCTACAGAAATTAATTTTTTAGTTTCCTTAGCACATTTTACAATCATATCCTTATCAATAGGTTTAATTGTATGAATATCAACAACTCTAATATTTATACCATCTTGTTTTAACATTTCTTGTGCCTTTAATGCTTCACTAACTGTAACACCTGTTGCAAAAATTGTTGCATCTGTACCTTCTCCAATTTGAACAGCTTTGCCTATCTCAAATTCTTGATTTTCGTCATAAATTATAGGTGTTGCAAGTCTTGATAATCTTAAATAAACTGGGCCATTTATTTTACTTATTTCCTTAACTGCCCATTTTGTTTGAATATCATCAGATGTTGAAATTACTGTCATATTAGGTAAAGTTCTCATTAATGAAATATCTTCTATCATTTGATGAGTTGCTCCGTCTTCTCCAACTGTGATTCCTGCATGTGTTGCACATATTTTTACATTTAATTTTGGGTAACATACACTGTTTCTTATTTGGTCATATGCTCTTCCTGCTGCAAAGACTGCAAATGTGCTTGCATATGGTATTTTTCCACATGTTGCCATTCCCGCTGCTGTTGATATCATATTTTGTTCAGCAATTCCCATATCAAAAAATCTATTGGGAAATACTTTTGCAAATAAATTTGTCTTTGTTGCTGTTGATAAATCTGCATCAAATACAACTACTTTTTCATTTTCTTTTCCTAAGTCTAATAAAGCTTCTCCATAACTTTGTCTTGTTGCTTTTTTTAAATTTTCATTCATACCCACACATTTCCTTTCATTCAGCTATATTAATTTTCCATAACCTATATTATGACTTAATTTCATTTATTCACAAGCCCCTATTATACCAGCATCATTACCTAATGCAGCTGGAACTATAATTAATTCATCTCTGCTATTAAACAATAAATTATTTTTTTGAATGTTATTTTTTAACTTTTCTAAAAGAACATCTGAAAAATACACAAAACTTCCTCCAATGCTTACAGCTTCAGGTTCAAATATATTTATCAAATTTGAAATTCCTATACTTAAGTATTCGATATATTCTTTTATAATACTATTTATTTTTTCATCATCAGGATTTTTTCTTAAATAATCCAATAGTTCTTGACCTCTAGTTTTTTCATCAACACCTAAGGCTTCTCTTAAATTATTTTTCAAAGCCTTCATTGATGCATATTTTTCAAAACATCCATTTTTTCCACAATTGCATTTTAGTCCATCTTTTTGAATTACCATATGTCCAAATTCACATCCTGACAATTCTCCTGTATCCAATAATTCATTATTTATGATAACAGCTCCACCTATTCCTGTTCCTAATGTTAGTAATATACTTCTATCATAATCTTTTAGCGCTCCTATTTTATTTTCAGCAATTGCAGCACATTTTGCATCATTTCTTATTTTTATAGGCAACTCAATTTCTTTTTTTAAATTATCTACTAAATTATAATTCTTTACACCTAAATTTACAGATTTCATTATTACCGTACCTTTTATTGTTCCAGGTACAGAAATTCCTATTTCTTTGATTTTATACTTTTCTGTAAAATCTTTTACATTTTTTATTATATAATTTTCTATTGATGTTTTTATGTCCTTTTTGTCTTTTGATAATAATCTTTTTTCTACCTTTTCTACTATATAATTTTTGTCATCAACAACTCCAATTGCTATATGACTTCCTCCTAAATCAATTCCAATTTTCATTTTTATCAATCCTTTGCTTATTAGTTACAATTCAATAAGGCTAATGTTTGAAATACCTGTGAATGATATTTTGAATAGAATTTGTTAACGTTATGAAGGAAGCCTGAGAAAAATATTCAAAATATCATTCACAGGTATTTTCAAGCCGTATACTTACTAAATTGTAACAATTATTATCATTTATATTTTTAATGTCCCAAAAAGAACCGTCCCCAAAAGGACATTTTATACTCCAGCAGCTGAGAATAAGAATCCTCCCATATAAACTTGAATACATGGTGCAAGCACTACTAATACAAAGAATATCAATACTACACCAACAATCAAGTAAGTAACTTCTGGCAATACTTTAATAATTTTCTGCATAATATTATCAATATCAATTTCCATATATTCAACTAATTTTCTCATCATTTCTGATAAATCTGTTTGCATACCTATTTTAAGCATCTCAGTTATCATTGACTTTGGCAAACCTGATTTTTCAAATGGTTCGATCCAAGATTCACCTATAATTATATTGTTTAGTGATGTTTCTATAATTGAAAGCATAACATAATTTTGTACAACATTTTTACTTACTTCTATTGAATCTTGAATTCTCATTCCATTTTCCAAATTTAATAACATTGCTTTCATTAACCTTGAAAAATCTAGTGCAAATATTAATTGTCCAAATATTGGCATTTTATATTTAAAGTAATCAAAATTATATTTTCCCTTTGGAGTATTAATATAAAATACTACTCCTGCAACAGTAGCAGCTATTATCGCAACAGGTATAAACCAATATTTAACTAATCCATTTACAACTCCTTGGAACCAAAGTGTTACAGCGGGTAATGTGTCTGAAGATCCCATTTCTGCATATACATTTTGGATTGCTGGTATTGCAACAATAGTTCCAACTATTAGCATTACTATTAAAAAGAAGAATTGAAATAAGTTTGGTATTAATATTCCTCTTATTTTTTTATTCAATTTTTCAGTTGAATCTAAATATGTTACTGCTTGATCTAATGAATTTGTTAGCGAACCAGATAATTCTCCGACTTTTATCATATTTATATATATGTATGGAAAAATATCTGAATAATATTCCATTGTTGTATACATATTTTCTCCGGCTTCAACACCTGCTAATATGTCTTCTAAAACTCCCTTAAAAGTAACATTTTCAGTACTATCTATTATTGTTTTTAAAGCATGAATATTATTAAAATTTGCTTTTTTTAATAGATAGAAGTTTTGAGTAAATACAACTAAATCTCTACTTGTGACTTTTTCTGTTTTTGATAAATACATATTTATTTTTTCTTTAACAGTTGATGTTTTTTTTGTATTTACTTGTGTTGTATTTACATTTTTCATTATTTCTTCTACGTCTTTTATATTTCTTTTTTTAGTTTTCTTTCTTTTTGCTGAATATGCAACTTGTTCAATTGTAATTGGCATTAAATCATTATTTTTTAATGATCTTAATAGATTTTGTTTGCTTGGTGCCTCTACTCGATTTTTTACTATTATTCCTGAACTTGTTGCAGCTTTGTACATATATGTAGGCATTTACTCACCTCCTGCTAATATTGTTGTCTATTACTATCTCTTCTTATTTTCATTTGCATTATTGTTCTATTTAATACTTCTATATTTTTTTCTTCTATTTGTGCTTTTGCTTGTTCTAATGTAATTTTATCATCTACAAATAATGAAGCAATCGAGTTTATTAATCCTATACTTCCTTTATCTGAACTTTGAATTGCATCTTCTATTTCCGATACACTTATTTTGTCTTTTCTTATAATTCCTGCAACAATGTTATCTACAACCATTACTTCTGGAACTAATACTAATTTTCCATCTCTTCCTGGTAATAATCTTTGTGAAACAACTAACTTTAATAAAGAAGATAACAAATATTTTATACTTGCTTGATCTCTAACTTCATAGAAGTTTATCATTCTGTCTATTGTTTCTGCACATGATTTTGTATGTAATGTTCCTACAACTAAATGTCCAGATTCTGCCATTTCTATTGCTGCTTCCATTGTTACTTTGTCTCTAATTTCTCCTATTACTAGAATATCACAATCTTCTCTTAAAGAGTTTTTAACACCATCACTAAATGTTAACGAATCTCTTCCTTTTCCAATTTCTTTTTGAACTATTAAAGATTTTTTAGAATGATGTTTAAATTCTACTGGGTTTTCTAGTGTTAGTATTTTTTTATTTTGTGTTTCATTTATTTCATTTATTAATGCATTTAATGTTGTACTTTTACCAGAGTTTGTTTTTCCTGTAACCAATATCAATCCTTGTGGTTGATATGTCATTCTTCTTATAATATCTGGTAATCCTAATGATTCGTATGGTGGTAATGTATTTTTTATAAGTCTTAATGTACATAGTGGTACATCATCTGATAAAGATATATTTACTCTTAAACGAATTCCATTATGTTCATAAGATGTATCTAATTTTCTTGTTGTATTAAAAACTTCATCTTTATCTAAATTTCCTCTTACTAAATAATCATACATTTGATTCATATCATCTGGAGTTAACACATCCATTTCTTCTATTGGTGTTAATTCTCTTGAAATTCTTAGTATTGGTTTATTTCCAGCAATTAAATGAACATCTGATGCGTCCTTTTCTATTGCTATATCTAATATTTTATCCATATTTATCATGGCTTATTTCCCCCTCTTTTGTTTTTAATACAATATTAACTGTCTATTTAATTCATCTAAAATAGTACTTCCATTTAAGACTTTTTTTATTCCATCCATAACTAATGGTTTATAATTTTGCTCTAATGCTTTATTTCTAATTTCTAGTGTTGAAGCTCCTTTAACTATTAATTCTTTTATATCTTCTGTTATGTCCAGTGTTTCAAAAATTCCTATTCTTCCATAATATCCTATATTGTTACATTTTTTACAACCAACTGCATCATATGTTTTTTTGTTTGTAAAATCAATTTTTTCTCCATATTTTTCAGCAATTTTTGTTATTATATCTTTTTCTTCTTGTGTAAATTCTCTTTCTCTTTTACAATCAGGGCAAATTCTTCTTACCAATCTTTGTGAAACACTTGTAGCAAGTGTACTTGCAATATCGTAATCTGATAATCCCATTTTTCTTAATCTGTTTATAACTTCTATACTGTCAATTGTATGGATAGTTGATAACACATAGTGACCTGTTTGTCCAGCTTGTACTGCTATTTCTGCAGTTTCTTTATCACGAATTTCTCCAAGTAAAATTATGTCAGGGTCTTGTCTTAAAACTGTTCTTAATGCTCCTGAAAATGTTGCTTTATTTCCTATTTCTATTTGATTTAGTCCATCTATTCTTATTTCAACTGGGTCTTCTATTGTTGTTATATTAATTTCAGGTGAATTTAAATAATCTACTATACTATATAATGTTGTAGTTTTTCCAGCTCCAGTAGGTGCTGCTATAATTGCCATACTATTCTTTTTATTAAAACTCTTTTTAAATTCTGCGTCTGTTCCTGGATATCCTAATTCAAAAATATTTCTTATATCTTCATTTTTCTTTAATAATCTTAAAACAAATTTTTCTCCATTTATATTTGGTTGTGAAGATACACGGATGTTATAATCATCATATAGTGTAATTCTTCCATCTTGTGCTTCTTGTTTTTCTTGATGCATATTTGATATAGCCTTTAATCTTAATATTATTTGTTGTTGTTTTTCTTTTGGAATTCTTGCTGCTGTAAATAATTCGCCATCTATTCTATATCTTACTCTTACTTCATTTGCTAATGGTTCTATGTGTATATCACTTGCTCTTTTTTCCATTCCTGTTCTTATAATACTATCTATTAATTCTATTATTGTTGCCGAAGATGATGTAGTTGCTGTTACAATATCAGTACTTACTGTTTCACCTTCTAAGGCCGTTAAGGCTTTTTCTATATCTTCTTCAAATGTAACATAGCTTTCCATTACAAGTCCTTTATTTAACAATAGCATTCTTACTGGGTCTGTCTTTGCATTTGATATTTTGTCTGTAAAACATACTTTTATTTTGCTTCCATTTACTTCAAATGGTAAACATTTATATTTTTTGCACATGTCTAATGATAGATAATCAGTAGGTTTTATTTTTAATACATTTGCTTTTAATAGTATTCCTTTTTCTCCTAATATTTCTCCTATGTTTTTTATTAGTATTTCTGGATCACATACATTTAGCACATGTAATATGTCTCCAAGTTTCATACTAGGATAATCTCTTTGATATTCTAAAGCACTTTCTATGTCTACTTCTTTTACTACTCCTCTTTTAACCAATTCTACTCCTATTGGCATTCTTCTTCTCATTTCCATGTTGAATTCACCCTTTCTTTTATTTATTATTACAATTTTTTTGAATCTTAATTATAAATAATTTGAATATATTTTTATGTGACCGAAATAGTGTTACAAATTCTTAAGTAAATACTCAAAAGGGTCCTGTCTTCGGGTAT
>URZW01000029.1 GCA_900552555.1 uncultured Clostridium sp. | reverse complement strand
ATTTAGATTATTTAAAATATTCGAGAATAATAAATAATAATTATATGGAATATATGTTAATGTAGGAAAAAACAAAAAATATATATAATAAAAAAGAAATACAACATAAACATGATAAAACATTTAGAAAAATACTAGATAATAAAAAAGAATTCATAATATTTATAAATAACATATTCAATTTAATAGAAAAATTAGAAGAAAAAAATATAGAAAAATATAATAGAAAATTTGTAAGTGTAGACTATAAAAATCAGGAAGCAGATATTATTTATAAAATAAAAGATAAAGAAACATATATATTAGTAGAACTATAATATACCCATAAATATGGACACAATATCGATAAAGATACAATAATGAAAGCAACAGGATTAAAAAAAGAGGAATTAGAAAAACTAGAAAAATAATGGAGGATTTGCATATGGAAAATAATTTAAATAACAATATAGAATTAAATAATAATATAGAGATAGAAAACAAACAAACAAATTTTTTAGAAACAACATTAGGAAAGACAATTAATACTGGAATTGATATAGGGATAAGAGCGATATTACCAGATTATATTGAAGAACAAATTATAGATTTAAAAGATAATCTTATTAAATATGGATTAAAAGATGGAATAAAAAAGAGTATTGATGATGCAATTAATTTGGGAAAAAGTGCGATAGGAATAGTAAGTGGAAATTTTGAAAATATTTCTCAAATGCAAGAAGCTATTAAAAGTGGAGGAATTATAGATAATGTATCAAGCTTATTAGATATTGTAATAAATAAAGTATATTCTAATGGTCTAATAAATTCAACAGTAGCAAAAACAATAAAACAGGGAAAAAATTCAATTTTAAATAATGTAGAGAAAAATATAGAAAATACATTCAATAATCAAATAAAATCATTAAGTTATACACAAAAATATATAAATAATTGGAAAAATTATTTTGAAAATAAAGATTTTGGCGGAATGGAAAAGGAGTATAAAAAAATAGAAAAAGAAATCAATAATCTAGCACCAATAGAAAAAATGTTAAATGAAGCAAGAACTATAGAAAATTTACATAATTTGATAAAAAACAATGGACAAGATTTTAATCTAACTCAAGAACAAATTGAATTAGCAAAAAAATTGCAATAAAAACAATAGAAATCCCTAGTAAAAAAGCAACTTTTTTGACAAAATAGCTTGCAAAATAATGTTCATTTTAGTATAATACAAATGTAGAAAAAACAATGAAAAGAGGGAAAACAAATGGAAGAAACACCACAAAGAAGAGACGGAAAAATAATTGAAAGAGACATCGATAAAGAAATGAGAACAGCATACATAGACTATGCTATGAGTGTTATAGTATCACGTGCACTTCCAGACGCAAGAGATGGTTTAAAACCAGTACATAGAAGAATATTATATGCAATGCACGAAGATGGAATTACATCAGATAAAGCCTACCGTAAATGTGCAAATACAGTAGGATCAGTTTTAGGACGTTACCATCCACATGGAGATAGTTCTGTATATGATGCAATGGTAAGACTTGCACAAGACTTCACAATGAGATATCCATTAGTAGATGGACATGGTAACTTTGGTTCTGTTGATGGAGATAGCCCAGCTGCTATGAGGTACACAGAAGCCAGAATGTCAAAAATTTCTGAGCTTATGCTAACAGATATCGAAAAAAATACAGTAGACTTCATGCCAAACTATGATGATAGATTACAAGAACCAACAGTTTTACCAGCAAGAATACCAGCATTATTAGTAAACGGTTCATCAGGTATTGCCGTAGGTATGGCAACAAATATACCACCACATAACCTATCAGAAGTAATAGATGGAATTATAAAAGTAATTGATAATCCAGAAACAACAATAGAAGAACTTATGGAAATTATAAAAGGCCCAGACTTTCCAACAGGAGCAACAATTTTAGGTAAAGAAGGAATTAAAGAAGCATATACAACAGGTAGAGGAAAAATCACAATGAGAGCCGAAGCCGAAATAGAAGAAATGAGCGGAAATAGACAAAGAATAATAATAACATCTTTACCATATCAAGTAAACAAAGCAAAACTTGTTAAAACAATAGCAGATTTATCAAAAGAGAAAAAGATTGAGGGAATCTCAGAAGTAAGAGACGAATCAGACAGAAAAGAAAAGACAAGAGTTGTTGTAGAACTAAAAAGAGATGCAAGACCACAAGTAATTTTAAATCAATTATACAAACATACACAAATGCAAGAAACATTTGGTGCAATAATGCTAGCTCTAGTAGATGGAGTTCCAAAAATATTAACATTAAGACAATGTTTAGACTGCTTCATTGGACACAGAAAAGAAGTAATTTTAAGACGTACAAAATTTGAATTAGACAAAGCCCTAGCAAGAGCTCACATTTTAGAGGGATTAAAAATTGCATTAGACAATATAGATGAAGTAATAAACATTATACGTTCTTCATATGATAATCCAAAAGAAAGATTAATGGAAAGATTTGGTCTATCTGATGTACAAGCTCAAGCTATTCTAGATATGAGATTAAAAACATTATCAGGATTGCAAAGAGAAAAAATTGAAGAAGAATATAATGAATTAATGAAATTAATTGCACATTTAAAAGATATTTTATCAAGTGCTACATTAGTTTATGACATAATAAAAGAAGAACTATTAGAAATAAAAGACAAATACGGAGATGACAGATTAACAAAAATAGTTCCAGCCGCAGGAGAATTTAATGCTGAAGACTTGATAAAAGAAGAACAAACAGTAGTAGCCTTAACACATTTTGGATACATAAAAAGAATGCCAATAGACATTTATAGAAGCCAAAGAAGAGGTGGAAAAGGAATAACAGGAATTGCAACAAGAGAAGAAGATTTTGTAAAACAAATATTTACAGCTTCAACTCATGACACAATACTATTCTTCTCAAATAAAGGAAAATTATATAAATTAAGAGGATTCGAAATTCCAGAAGCAGGAAGAACAGCAAGAGGAACAGCAATTGTTAATTTATTAAACCTAGATGCAGGAGAAAAAATATCAGCAGTTATACCAATTCAAAACTTTGCTGAAGGTAAATACTTGTTAATGGCAACAAAGAATGGATTGATTAAGAAAACAGCACTTACAGAATATAATTCTGCAAGAAGAACAGGATTACAAGGAATAACACTTAAAGAAGACGACGAGCTTATTACCGTAAGACTTACAGATGGTGAAGACAATGTTGTACTTGTAACTCGTGAAGGTATGTGTATAACATTTGACGAAAAAGAAGTCCGCCCAATTGGTAGGGTTTCACAAGGTGTAATCGGTATAAGATTAGACGAAGGTGACGAAGTAATTGGTATGGAATCTGTAATAGCTGGCGGAAAAGGTGCAACACTTCTTGCTATAACTGAAAATGGATTTGGTAAGAGAACAGAATTAGATGAATATAGGGTTCAAATAAGAGGTGGAAAAGGTGTTATTACATATAAAATCACACCAAAAACAGGAAAATTAGTAGGAGCAAGAATTGCTACAGAAGAAGACGATGTAATGTTAATTACAGATACTGGTACAATTATTAGACTTAATGTTAAAGATATAAGTGTTCTTGGTAGATCTACTCAAGGTGTTACCTTAATGAGAACAAATGATGGTGGAAAAGTTGTAAGTATTGAAACTTTAACTCCAGAAATAAATGATGTAGAATAAAAATATAATTTTCATGGAGTTACTATTCTAAGTATAATAAAAAAATCTATATTTGAAATTAATAAATAATTTCATTTTAAATAATTTATAAACTGTGAAATGTAACTTTGTGCAAATTATAAAAAAATTTTTGATATTTTTATAATATAGATAATTAAAAAATAGAGATTATAAATAATCTCTATTTTTTGAATCTTAAATCTTCTCCAAAGAAATAATAAATGTCATAATTGCCAGCAATTCTTGAACCAATACGTTCTTCATAATTTCTAAAAATATCATTAATATTTAGATTTGTAGAAATTATAGTTTTAGTAATTTTATTATTTAAATTTAAAATTCTTGTATTTAAAATAGTAAACAATTCACTTAATTTCATACTATTAATACTTTCAGTTCCTAAATCATCAATAATTAATAAATCACAATCAAGAATCGATTGATAAAAATTATTATCAACATTTTTTTGCCTATTCATCTTAAAATCTATTACGCTTTCAAGCAATACAGGCGCTGTTTGATAAATAACAGTTTTCCCTTTTTTTAATAATTCAGCAGCAATACAGTTTGACATAAAACTCTTACCGTAAACCCGTTGTTCCAACAAAAAGTAAATTTTTATATTCTGGATTATCAAAATTATTAACAAATTCAATAGATTTGTTTTTAATATTTATAATATTTCTTCTTGGAGAAATATTAAATCTATATTTTGCTAAATCAACTTCATCAGAAAAAAGTAATTCATTAAAATTATTAAAATTTTCTTTATTAATATTAGAAATATTTGATTTATTAAAAGAAATATTTAATAATTTTTGTTTTAAGCAATTACACATTGTTGTTTTATAATTTTTATCTAAAATAAAACCTGTATCATTGCAAATTTTACATTCATAAAAAGGTTTTAAATAATCAAGACTATAACCATTTTGTATTAAGAGTGCCTCTTTTTCTTTTTTTAAATTAGAAATTTTTAATTTTAAATTATCAACACTATCAGGTTTTGAAATATTGTTTAAAATGTTTTTGGCAGTATTAATTCCTAAAGTACTAAGTTCTGTGTCTATTTGTTCTAAACGAGGAATTAATTTATATAAATTATTTTTTCTTTTTTCCAAATCCATTTCTGCATTTAATTTTTTTTGTTCATATTCTTTTAATAAAGAACTTAAAGCATCATTTGACATTAATTATCTCCTTTATTTATTATCACCATTATTATTTATATTATTAGCATATAAGAAATCTAAATTATCATATTGTCTTTGTTCATAGTTAGCCTTTGAAACTTTTGCCTTCATTTCTTTTATGTCTTTACTTTGTTTTTTACGTTGTTCTAGAAAAGCCTCTACTTGGTCTGGAGTTTTTAAATTTCTATCATGCCAATCTGTAATAATATTATTTATATATTCAAAAGTTGGATTTTGTTTGTAAGTTGTTCTTTTTAAAGCAATTTCTATAATATTCATATCATAACCAAAATCTAAAACCCAATTTTCTATATAAGCCTCTTCATATTGAGTTAATCCACTATGTTTTCCAAGTTTTTTAGCAATAATCTTTTTAATATTTTTCATTTTTTCTTGTTTTTGATCATAAGCATCCAAATCATTCCATGTATGAATTTTATTTGCACCCCAAGCCTCAGCTACAGCTTGAACATAATTTTTATGTAAGGCAGAACGATTATAACAATAATCAAATAAAGTAATCATAACCTGTTCATCAAAGTTATATTTTCTAAACCATAAATCAATATCATTATACCATGATGGACCCATAATACCTTGAAAATACATATTATTAATATGTTCAATAGCCTTAGCTCTTGATTGATTTTTAGCAACATTTTCAATAGTTTCCTTAGATTGGGTAAGATTAGGTTTATATAAATTATTTAAAGCTACTTCTTGCAAATCTATTACTATGAAACCAGTAGTTTTCTTTAAGATTAATTTAGATTCTTCTAAAAATTTTAATCCGTCACTTATAGCTTTTACTGGCAAAGATAACTTTTTTGATAAATCATTTATTTTAACATCTTTTTTATATTTAGAAAGAAAGACTAAATATAAATATATCTTTAAATAATCACCAGGTAATTCTGGTAAATAATCAGTAAAAAATATATCTGGTATTTGTGTTTCTGAAAATAATAATTGTTTGTCGTTTTGTTCTAGTTTCATTTTTATCCCCCATTAAAATAAATGATTTTTTAAATTTGTTATACAAACAAATATGAATACTAAATTGTTATTCAATATTATCATTGTTTGTATTATAGATTATAACTTTTTTAGACAAAAAATTCAAGGAGATTTTTTAAATAAGTATAATTTCTGTTTTACGAAAAAATTAAAAAGATATTTTATAACATAAACAATACTTTCACCATTAAAACCAGAAAAACTAAAAAGTAATAATGGAAAACAAAAAACAAAAAATAAAAATATTTTTACATTTAAATTATGAAATAAATTAATAAAAATAAAAATAAATAAATCCCATATTAAATTCAAAAAAATAGTACTATAATCAATAAATCCAAATAATTTATTTTTGAAATTATAATTTTGTGGAAAATAAATTTCATAAGACCTCCTAAAAATAAATAAAAAAATAAATAAAAATTAAATAATAAAATAATAATTAAAATAGAAATTAATAAAATAAAAAATAAATCCACATTATTTTATTAATTTAGAAAAGTTACCCACATTTTGTGAAAAATCTGTGGAAACACCACCCAAAAATTCTCTTACAAATAAATTAGCTTTTATCAAAGCATAAAGACCACCAATATAAATAAATTTAGAAAATAAATTAGAAGAAGAATAATCAATAGAAAATAAAATTAATAAAATAATAGATACAATAATCTGAATAAATAATAAAGAAAATAAATTTCTAAACCAAGACTTAAAAAACCAAGAAGTAGAAACCAAAGAATTAGACAATATGGCAAAAGGTGCAATTAATAAAAAAACTTTAATTAAAATATATCTTAAAGAATAAGAAAATACTAAATTTAATAAAGAAGCAGAAATAATACCTTTTATTAATCCATCCAATGAAAATATATCTATAGAAGATGTATTAATAGAAATATTATTATTAATATCTAAAATTAATTCAGAAAAACAAATATTTTTATTAAAAATATTTTCACCCAAATTTCTAATTGCTAAAGAAATATTAGAAAAAATATCTAAAAATTGTGCTAATAAAAAATATGAAAAATTCATACATATTCCACAAATAATAAGTTTAATTAAAAAACTATGGGGACTTTCAATTTTTGTATATGTAAAATGAGATAATAAATATCGTATTGCAAAATATAAAATTAATCCGAGAAGCAAAGAATTTGCAATTAATAGTATTCCATTAGATGTAGAAGTACCAAAAATATTTTCAAAATTTTTATCTTGTAAAATATTAGAATTTATAAAAGTTATATCATCTAATAAATTATATAAATTATTATCAATAGAACTGAATAAATTACCTAAAATAGTATTAATAGTGTCTATAATTATTTGAGTTATATTTAACTGTTCCAAATTTCCTCCTTTATAAAAATAAAATAAATATAAAAAATAAATAAAAAATAAAAAATAAAATAAATAAAAAATAAATAAAAAATAAAATATAAAATAAAATATAAAATAAAATATAAAATAAAATAAATAATAAATATAAAATATGAAACAGAAATAAAACTAGCTAATTAAAGATTTTATTGCTGACAAAATTAAATCAATTGCAAGAATAAAAGCATAAGAAAATAAAGAACCCTTTATAATCTTTTTTCCCATTCTAATTCTTTCTTCATCACCAAAGCTAAATTTCTTCATAAAAACACCTGTACCAACAGCTACGGCGGCAGCAGGTGTTGATAATTTTAAAATCCAACTTTCTATATTTTCAAATGCAGAATTTATTTTAGAAACCAATTTTGGTTCTCCTAATGCAAAACTGAAATTTTCAAAAACAAAAAATAAAATAATTGAAAATATAAAAATAAATAAAATGTAAAATAAAAATTTTTTTAATTTAATCATAAAAACTCCTTTCAAAATAAAAATAAAATAAATAATAAAATAAAAAATAAATAAAAAAAATAAATAATAAAATAATAAAAAATAATAAAAAATAATTAAATAAAATTAATTTTTAAAATAAGGTAACATCTGAATTTTATTTGACCTAAAAATTTTATTTCCATCAGATAAAAAAGTAAGGGCGGAAAAAGTCTCAAGTTTTCTAGTAAAAAAATTAGTATCATAAATATATTCATTTTGAAAATAAGAATTATAAGACTCAGAAATATTAGAATTTATTGAATTCAAAGTATTAGTAATATAATTAAAATTAGTCTCTTTAGCACCTTCAGAAACTGTTTTTGAAACCTTCTTCTTTTCTTCTTTCCCTAGCTGTTTTTGTGCCTCTTCAATAGTAAAAATATCATCAGTTCTAAACCAAATTTTATTAATCAAATTTTGAGTAATAACTTTAACAGATGTATCATCCTTTAAAGAATTTTTTAAAGATGAATAACTTTGAGTACTAACAATATTAATACATTTAGCCTCTCTACTTAACGAAAAGAAATCGCTATCTGTTTTAGTACAATATTTATCATATTCATCACATATAAAAGCAGTTTTTCTGACAGAACCATTAGATAAAGAAGTTAAAATTTCAGTTTGAAAATCTAATTTTAAATATGTAGCAATTATTTTAGAAAGTAAACTATATTCTGAAATATTCATATCAAGAACAACAATTTTCCCTGATTTAATAACATCTTCAAAACCTAAGAAATTTAATTTATTTTTATCAGGTGAAAAAGTAGAAGATACATCATAATCAGAAATAAATGTATTGGTAATACGCGTAATTTCCGAAATTAAAATACCTTTAGTCCTAGAATCCAAATTTTCAAATTCTTTTTGAAAAAAATTTAAACATTCATTAAGTTCATAAATTTGTTTATTATTTAATTTAGAAGAAATAAACAAATCTTTTAAAATTTTAATTTTTTCAGTATAATACCCAGGAATGGTTATTAACTTATGTAGTTCTGAAAAAGTAACATAGTTATCATTATATAGCCTACATAACTTGATTGACTCAGCTAAGATTTGTTCAGCCTTATCTAACCAATATGATTCAGAATTATTTTCTGAAAATAAAGTTAAAATGGTTTTTAATCTATTAGCAAGAACAATAGGCTTTAAGTTTGGTTTATGTAAAGGATTGTAATATACAGTGGAATTAAGACCAATAATAATTAAATCATTCTGTAATTCATAAAAATCGACATAATTTTTTACTTGATTACAATAATTCCCTTTCACATCCAAAATAAGCATTCCTATTTTATCCGTAGGATTTTCACTATTATATTTGATTAATTGTTCAGTGAAAGGATACATAGCTGATGAAGTTTTTCCTGAACCTATTGTGCCAGTAATTAGAAAATTTTGATATAATCCATTTTCTGGAATAAAAATTTTTTCATTATTATATTTTCCTATTAATAAATTTAATTTAGTATTAAAGCAATTGGAATCGTGAGTATTTATTTTTTTAAAATCTTTTTTTATAAATAAATTTTTTAAAAATAAATTAAAAATAAAATTAGCAAAAATAGAATTAGAAAAAATATAAGTAATTATAAAAACAATTTTTATATATTTCCAAAGTATAAGATTTTTTGAACAAATATCAAAAGGATGAATACCAAAAGTAATAATTATTTCATCAGAAATATAAATGGGATAAAAAATTATACAAGATAATATACAAGAAATAAATAAAAAAATAGTGCAAAAAATTAATTTACGTTTTAAAATTATAAATCCTCCTTTTTAATTTTTAATTTTGAACCCTGAAGAGAATGAAAAATTTTTAATTCAAAAAAAGTATAAATTGAATATAAAGTGATAAAAAGATTAATAATAAATATGATAAAAAACATGTTAATTAATTTAGAAATAATATCACCGCCTTACCTCTATAAAAATATACAACATTTTTTTCAATTTGTCTATACTTTTTTTAAAAAATATGGTAAAATTATTTTGTAAACTAAATTTAAGGAGGAAAACAATGGAATTTAATAAAGATACTACAATTGGCGAAATATTAGAGAAAGCACCAGAAAAAGCAAATATTTTATTAGAAATAGGAATGCATTGCCTAGGTTGTCCTGCATCACAAATGGAAACATTAGAAGAAGCATGTGATGTCCACGGTATAGATGTAGAAGAAGTAATAAAGAAATTAAATGCTTAAATCAGAAGTAAAATCAAGACGAAAAAATATGTAAAAATAAAAAATATCAATACATTTGTCGAAAAAAAGTATAAAAATAAAAAAATTGAAAAATTTTTCAAAAAATTTTGATAAATGTATTGACATATAAAAAAAAATATAGTAATATATATAAGTCTTCTGAATTAATTTCAGAAAAAACATGGTGACGGGCTATTAGCTCAGGTGGTAGAGCACTTGACTTTTAATCAAGTTGTCCCGCGTTCGAGTCGCGGATAGCTCACCAAAAGAACTAAATAATTGAATAAATTATTTAGTTCTTTGTATATACGGCCCCTTGGTCAAGCGGTTAAGACATCGCCCTTTCACGGCGGAGACATGGGTTCGATTCCCGTAGGGGTCACCAAGAATGCCACTTTAGCTCAGTTGGCCAGAGCACCGCACTTGTAATGCGGGGGTCCTCAGTTCGAATCTGAGAAGTGGCTCCAATATAAAAGGTCAGTAGTTTTGAGAATACTCTTAATTATTGGCTTTTTTTATATATTAAGAAAGTTATGCAACTTTCTTAATATATGAAACTATAATGCACAGAAAATTTATTTCATAATTTTCACACACAAACAAATTTAGTGAAAAAATCTTTGTTTTTTCACATTTGTTCTTTGTCTATAACAAAAAATATTAACCTATATAAATATTAAAGGAGGAAAATATGAAAAGGGTAATAATAATAACAGGTGCATCCAAGGGAATAGGAAGAGAAGTTGCAAAACAATTAGCCATAAACGGAAATACAGTAATTGCAAATTATAATAAATCAGAAAAAGAAATAAAAGAATTACAAAAAGAACTAGAAAAACAAAACATCAAAATAGACATATTCAAAGCAGATGTTTCTAAGAGAGAAGAAACAAAAAAAATAGTAGATTATACACTAAAAAAATATGGAAAAATAGATGTTTTAATAAATAATGCAGGAATATCACAAATAAAAGAATTTACACAAATAACAGATAATGACTGGAATAATATGATTAATACAAATTTAAATTCTGTATTTTATATGTCACAAGAAGTTTGTAAAAATATGATACATAATAAAAACGGATGCATAATTAATATATCATCAATTTGGGGAATTACAGGAGCTTCATGCGAAGTGCATTATAGTGTAAGCAAAGCAGGAGTTGATGCATTAACAAAATCACTAGCAAAAGAACTAGGACCATCAAACATAAGAATAAACTCAATTGCACCAGGAATAATAAACACAGAAATGAACTCACACTTAACACCATATGAATTAGAAGAACTCAAGGAAGAAATTCCATTAGAAAGAATAGGTAGAACACAAGATATTGAAAAGTGTGTAGAATGGCTTATTGAGGACCAATATACAACAGGACAAATAATATCAATAAATGGTGGATGGAATATATAAAAAAATCAATATTTAACAAAAACAAAAAAGGATTTTAGATTAATACTAAATCCTTTTAATTTTCGTTTACTTTTCTTTTATAATTTCCTGAAAGTATTTTTGGAAAATAAGTTATGATTTTATATACAGCTAGACGAATTTTTTTACTCCATAAATAAGATTTTCTTAATTTTCTAGCACTTCCCAAAGATACAGGTTCATCTTCTAAAACTAATAGTTCATTTTGTTTTTTTTCTATTTCAAATATATAGTTTTGACTATTATTATTGTCCCATTCATTATTTCCATTTCTAAAACAGAAGTTAAAAGTATCACCTTCACCTAAAAATATTTCAGCTTGAAAACCTAATTCTGTTTTTTCCATTTTTATTTCATTTAAATTATCCCAGTTAATTCCAAATCCATAATGAATAAAAACTTCTTCAGAATTATCCTGAAAAAATTTTCCTGTGTAAGAAATTTTTATATTACTATTTTCAACTAATTTATCTGTATTAAAAAAAATATTTTTTACTAACTCCATTGATATATCTCTCCTTATTTATCTTTTGCTACAAGTATTATAATATTAAATTTAATATAGTTCAAGTGTTTTTTGTAAAATTTTTTAAAAATTTGCAAAATTTTGTTACAATTTAGAGAGGATAATTTATGAAATACCTGTGAATAATATTTTTCATATTTTTCTCAGATTCCCTACATAACGTTACAAATTCTAACGTAAATACTCTAACAATACCCGAAGACAGGACCCTTTAGAGCATTTACTTAAGAATTTGTAACACTATTTTGGTCACATTCGAAATATATTCAAAATATTATTCACAGGTATTTCATAAATTATCCTTATTAAACTATAAAAATACTTTCAATATATATTTTTTATAAAAAAACAAAAATTTATAGCAACAAAAACAAGAAAAAATCATATAAAAACCACTTAAAACATAAAATTTTAATAAAAAAGAAATATTGTAAAAAAAAAAATAATATGTTATGATTTAAACAGTAAACAAATAGGGAGATTTACGATGAAAAAAAATAATAAAAAGAAAATTAATTTAATAATAATTAGCATAATTATCATAATTTTAATAGCTTTTTCAGTAATTTTTTCGCTTATAAATATAAATAACAATAATATAATAAAAGGATTAAAAATCGAAGGAATAGACATGTCAGGATTATCAAGAGAGGAAGCTAAATCAAAATTAGAACAGATATATAATAAAAAAAAATCAAAAAACATCATATTAAAATATAACGATTTTGAAAAAGCAATAAATCAAGAAATATTAGAAACAAACTATGATATCGATACCGCAGTAAATAAAGCAATTTCAGTAGGAAAAAAAGATAATATCATAACAAATAATTATGAAATTTTATCAGCGTTATTAAATAAAAAAAATATAAAGATAAATATTTCAATTAATGAAAAACAAGTAAAAAAACAAATTGAAGATATTCAAACAAACATTCCAGAAACAATTGTAGAACCAGATTATTATATAGAAAATGATAAATTAATAATTACATCAGGACAAAAAGGAATAAAAATTAATGAAGAAAATTTGATAAAAAAAATAAAAAATCAATTAGAGGATATAAACTCAAATCAAGAATTTATAGAAATACCAGTTGAAAATGCATGGCCAGACAAAATAGATATAGACAAAATACATAATGATATTTATAAAGAGGTACAAGACGCATATTTAACCCAAAATCCAACAACAGTACATCCAGAAGTTGAAGGAATAGACTTTGATGTAGAAAAAGCAAGGAAAATATTAGAAGAAAATAAAGAAAAATATGAGATACCATTAAAAATCACAAAACCAAAAGTAAGCATTTCACAATTGGGATCTGAAGCGTTTCCAAATAAAATTGCCTCATATTCAACAAGATATGATGGAGGAAATGAAAATAGATCTAAAAATTTGGAGATTGCTTGTAATAAAATTAATAATAAAATTATCTTACCAGGAGAAACATTTTCATATAACAAAACATTGGGAGCAAGAACAGCATCAGCTGGATATAAAAATGCAAAAGTTTATGAAAATGGAGCAGTTGTAGATGGTATAGGTGGAGGAATTTGCCAAATTTCATCTACGCTATATAATGCAGTTTTAAAAGCAAATTTAGAAATTGTAGAAAGAAGAAACCATCAATTTGTAACTTCATATGTACCAGAGGGGAAAGATGCTACAGTTGCTTACGGAGTAACAGATTTTAAATTTAAAAATACAAGAAAATATGCAATAAAAATAAAAGCAAATGCAGCAAATGGTGTTGCAACTGTTGAAATTTATGGAATAAAAGAGGAAACAGAATATCAAATTTCAGTTGATACTAAAACAATTTCTACAATTCCATATACAGTTAAGTATGTAGAAGATAGTTCTTTAGAAAATGGAAAGGAAGAAGTTAAGCAACAAGGGGCAAATGGAGTTATTACGGAAACATACATTATTAAAAGTTTAAATGGTCAAGTTGTTTCTAATACATTACTTTCTAGAGATACTTATAGTGCGATGCAAAGAATTATTATAAAAGGAACCAAAAACTATTGACATATCAGTTGAAAAAGTCTATAATTGAATAGTAGTTTTTATTAACTATTTATATATTTTTTGCATCATTAGCTCAGCTGGTAGAGCAGCAGACTCTTAATCTGAAGGTCCTCGGTTCGAAACCGAGATGATGCACCAGTTTTGTATATATCAACACATCATATAAAAAAATAGTTAAAAAACATATTTTTAATAATCATAAAAAGATATGTTTTTTCTTTTTATATTCTAGAAAAGTTATCATAGTATGATAACTTTCTGTAGAAGATAAATATGGCAAAATCTTAATTCTGGTTTTTTACATAAAAAAAGAAATACTACAATTTAATTTCATCATATTTTATAAAAAAATTTAAATATAGATTAATAAAAGGGGTGGGAACATGCTAAAAATATACAATACAAATGTAGAAACAAATAAAATAGAAGAAATAAAAGAATTTAAAAAGGGAAGCTGGATAAATTTAGTAAACCCATCGGAAAATGAAATAACAAAAGTATGTGAAAATGTACAAATTCAAGAAGACTTCATAAGAGATGCATTAGACTTTGAAGAAAAAGCAAGAATAGACAATGAAGAAGATGATGGAACAATACTATTTGTAGTAGATGTACCAATAATAGAAAAAAATGAAGAAAATGATGTATATACTACTATGCCATTAGGAATGATTGTAGTAAGAGATGATTATTTTATAACAATTTCACTAAGAAAAAATAAAGTAATAGAAGAATTTGAAAAAATGAAAATAAAAAATTTTCAAACATACAAAAAATCAAAACTAATATTCCAAATACTATACTTAAACTCATCATATTATTTAACATACTTAAAACAAATAAATAAAGAAACAGAAATTGCAGAATACATATTAAAAAAATCAATGAAAAACAAAGAATTATTAAAATTATTGAGTTTAGAAAAAAGTTTGGTATATTTTACAACGTCATTAAAGTCAAATGAACTAGTAATGGAAAAAACAATGAGAGGAAAAATAATTAAATTATATGAAGAAGATGAAGACATACTAGAAGATGCCATTACTGAAAATAGACAAGCAATTGAAATGTCAAAAATATATAGTGACATTTTAAATGGAACTATGGATGCATATGCTTCTATAATTTCAAATAACTTAAATGGAGTTATGAAATTTTTAACATCAATAACAATTGTACTTGCTGTACCAACAATGGTTTCAAGCTTTTGGGGAATGAATGTTAATTTACCATTTCAAGATAGTAAATTTGGATTCCCTATCATGATATTGATATCAATAACATTAACTTTGATTGTTACATGGTGGCTAAAAAGAAAAGATATGCTTGATTAAAAAAATTATAGCTTATAAATTTTGGCTGAAAGTCAATAGTTGGGGTGGAAAACTTTGAAAGTTTTCTGCTC
>URZW01000028.1 GCA_900552555.1 uncultured Clostridium sp. | reverse complement strand
ACTCTTGTCCAAAAAAGATTTAATAAATTTTAATATTGTTTCAATCACATTCAGATAATTGCAAATACTATTATCTTCCTAGCTACCATAAGAAAACTATTATACAGTAACAGGAAATTTATTTGCTTAAAAAAACCAATTGACATCCTCAAAAAAACTGGTATAATATTATATAGCAAAATTAACAGACACAAGTTTTCGGAAAGGAATGAAAAAAATGAAATTAGGAATAGTAGGATTACCAAATGTTGGAAAAAGTACATTGTTTAACAGTATAACAAAAGCAGGAGCAGAATGCGCAAACTATCCATTCTGTACAATAGAGCCAAATGTAGGAGTTGTAGCAGTACCAGACGAAAGACTAGACAAACTAACAGAAATGTATAAACCAGAAAAAACAACACATGCAGTTATAGAATTTGTAGACATAGCAGGACTAGTAAAAGGAGCAAGTAGAGGAGAAGGGTTAGGAAATAAATTCTTATCACATATCCGTGAAACAGATGCAATAGTAGAAGTTGTAAGATGTTTTGAAGATTCAAATGTTGTACATGTTGATGGAAGTGTAAATCCTATAAGAGATATAGAAACAATAAATTTAGAATTAATTTTTGCTGATATAGAAACAATAAATAAAAGATTAGACAAAGCAAGAAAAAATTTAAAAGCAGATAAAAAATATCAAGAAGAAATTGATTTATTAGAAAAAATATTAAAAGTATTAGAAGATGGGAAATCAGCAAGAACAATAGACTTTAATGAAGATGAACAAGCTTTAGTAAAAGATATGTTCTTATTAACAACAAAGCCAATTTTATATATTGCAAATGTATCAGAAGAACAATTAGACAATGCAGAAAATGATGAATTAGTAAAACAAGTGAAAGAATATGCATTATCAGAAAAAGCAGAAGTAATTCCTTTGTGCGTGAAAATAGAAGAAGAACTTTCTGGACTAGAAGATGATGATAAAAAAGAAATGCTGGAAGCATTGGGATTAGATGAATCTGGATTAGACAAAGTTATAAAAAGAAGTTATGATTTGTTAGGATTAATGTCATTTTTGACAGCAGGTGAGCCAGAAGTAAGAGCATGGACAATAAAAAAAGGAACAAAAGCTCCTCAAGCAGCTGGAAAAATTCACTCAGATATAGAGAGAGGATTTATAAAAGCAGAGGTTGTATCATACGATGATTTAATTAGAGAAGGTTCAATGGTTGCTGCTAAAGAAAAGGGACTTGTTCGTTCTGAAGGTAAAGAATATATTATGCAAGATGGAGATATTGTTTTATTTAAATTTAATGTATAGAAATCATGTCATATTTTGTAATAATATTGTAATAAAAATGTAAAATAAAATTCAAAAAAATATATTGACTTATTTATGTTTTAAGTATAAAATTTAAATATAGGATGAAAAACTTGCAATTGATTTGCAAAGGTGGTATAATTATATTTGGTTAAAAAATAATATGTAAAAACAAAGGAGAGAATTAATATGAAAAATTCAAAATTATTAAGTTTAGTTTTAGTAGTTATAGTAGGCTTATCAGTTGCATTATTTACAAAAGATGTATTTGCTGCAACAACAACAGATTTTACAAATATAGCATTGAGTTCAAATAATACTACAACAGGATCTTCAACATCTACTACAGACTCAGGAAATTCAAATAAACAAGAAACAGTATTATCTTCAAGTAAAAATAATACAACTAGTAGTACAACTAATAATACAGTATTAAAAACAAATAATACAACAAGTACTTATAACAATTCTTCTTTACCAAAAACAGGTGTAGAAGATTCAATGCCAGGAGTTATTTTAGTTATTGTATTAGGTGTATCAGCTGTATATGCTTATAAGAAAATGCAAGATTATAAAAATATCTAATTATTAGATAAATTGTGATATATAAAAAATAAAGGAAATTTGAAAAATTCCTTTATTTTTTTTTCTGTTTTGTATATAATATGAAAGAAAAAATATTGTAACGAGGAGAGATACAAAATGAATGAGAAACAAGCGAAAAAAAGAATAGAAGAATTACGAAAACAAACAGAACATTATGCACAAAAATATTATGATGATGATGCACCAGAAATATCAGATTTTGAATATGATATGTTAATGGTAGAGTTGCGTAATTTAGAAAAAGAATATCCACAATTTCTATCAAAAGATTCATTAACACAAAAAGTGGGTGGACATGTAAAAGAGGGATTTGAAAAAGTAACACATGAAGTTCCACTTCAAAGCTTGCAAGATATTTTTAGTTTTGAAGAAGTAGAAGAATTTTGCCATAAGATGGAAGAAAAGGCAAAAGAAAATGGAATAGAAAAAGTAAAATATGTAGTAGAAACAAAAATAGATGGTTTATCCTCAGCGCTTGAATATAGAGAGGGAAAATTTGTTAGAGGTGCAACAAGGGGAAATGGACTTGTTGGTGAAGATGTAACACAAAACTTAAAAACAGTAAAAACAATTCCTATGGAAATAAACGATAAAATAGATATAACAGTTCGTGGTGAAGTATTTATTTCTAAAAAAGACTTTGAACAAATGAATCAGGAAAGAGAAGAAAATGAAGAAGAATTGTTTGCAAATGCCCGTAATGCAGCAGCAGGTTCACTTCGCCAATTAGACAGTAAAATAACAGCAACAAGACCTCTTGATATTTATATATTTAATGTTCAAAAAATAGATGGAAAAGAATTCAATTCACACTTTGAAGAACTTGAATATCTAGATAAACTTGGATTTAATGTAAATCCTGTTCGTATACCATGTGAGACAATAGAAGAAGTAAAAGATGCAATTAGAAAAATTGGAGAAATGAGAGAAGACTTAACATTTGGGATAGATGGAGCAGTTATAAAAATTGATGATTTAAAATTCAGAGAGATACTGGGAACAACAGTAAAAACACCAAGATGGGCAATTGCTTACAAATATCCACCAGAACAAAAAGAAACAACATTAAAAGACATAGTATGCCAAGTTGGAAGAACAGGTGTAATCACTCCAATGGCAATACTAGAACCAGTAAAAGTTGCAGGTTCAACAATATCAAAAACAACGTTACACAATGAAGATTTTATAAAAGAAAAAGGATTAAAAATAGGTGATACAGTAATTATTCAAAAAGCAGGAGATGTAATTCCTGAAATAGTAAAAGTTGTTGAAGAAAAAAGAACAGGCGAAGAAAAAGACTTTGAAATGCCAAGAGTATGTCCAGTATGTGGAGCAGAAGCAGTAAGAGAAGAAGGAGAATCAGCAGTAAGATGTACAGGAATCGAATGTCCAGCAAAATTATTTAGAAACCTGGTTCACTTTGTATCAAGAGAAGCGATGAATATAGATGGACTTGGAGAAAATATCATTCAACAATTGTTAGATAGAGAATTGATTCATAATATATCAGATATATACGAATTAAAATTTGAAGACATTGCATCACTAAAAAAGAATGGAAAAAAATTTGCACAAAACTTAATTGACAGTATTAATGCAAGTAAGGAAAATGATTTATATAGATTAATAACAGCATTAGGCATTAGACATGTTGGAGGAAAAGCATCAAAAATGTTAGCAAGAAAATACAGAACAATGGACAATTTAGCAAATGCAACATTTGAAGAACTAAGTGAAATAAAAGACATTGGAGAAGTAATGGCAAATAGTATTAGAGAATTCTTTTTACAAGAACAAACATCAGACTTGTTAAATAAATTAAAATCAGCTGGTGTTAATATGAATTGTTTGGAAGAAGAAAGTACAGACAAAAGATTTGAAGGAAAAACTTTTGTATTAACAGGAAGTTTAGAAAAATATACAAGAAAAGAAGCAGAAGATATAATTGAAAGACTAGGCGGAAAAACATCAGGTTCTGTATCTAAAAAAACAGATTATGTTTTAGCAGGTGAAGATGCAGGAAGTAAATTAACTAAAGCTCAAAGCCTTGGGGTTACAGTTATATCAGAAGAAGAATTTGAAAAAATGTCCATTTAGGGACGGTTCTTTTTGGGACATTTTGGTAAAAAATTACAATTGACGTGTTCGTTCAGGTTCTAAGGATTTAGGATGTGTTTGATTTGGGAGTAATGTCCCAAAAAGAACCGTCCCCAAATGGACACCCAAAAGGATAAAATAACAAGTGAGTGAAAGGAAAAGATTATGGAAGAAAAATATACATTTGAAATGATGTGGGAAGATTTAAATAATGGGTATCAGATTTTTTACACATATGTGAGAAATAGATATTTATTATTTAAAACAGCACCAAATTGCTATACACAAAAATTACTAACAGACCACAAGAAGAATCCTCAACCTAAAATGTCAATGCTTACATTGAAAAGGGTTAAAGAGATGTTCCCTGATATGGAAGATATTGAATATAAAATTATAAGTGATACATAAATTTTTGTGCACGAACAAATTTACTGAAAAAATCTTGATTTTTTTCAGATTTGTTCTATCTTTCTCAGGTTCAGTGCACTATATAAAAGAGAAAATGGATGGTAAAAAATGAAAAGAAAAGGTAAAACAATAAGAAATGCAATTATATTTATATTGTTAATAATATTAACATTTTATATAATTTTAAAAGACCAAAATATAGATGAAATATTTGAAATAATTGGAACAGTAAAATTACAATTTGTTTTAATAGCAGTAATTAGCATGTGCATATATGTACTATGTGAAGCAATAAACATAGGGAGAACACTAAAAGCATTAAATGAAAAAACATCATTTTTTAATAATATAAAATATGCTTTAATAGGATTTTTCTTTAGTGGAATAACACCAGCAGCAAGTGGTGGGCAACCAATGCAGATATACTATATGTATAAAGATAAAATATCAGTCGCAAATTCAACATTGGCACTTTTAATAAATTTAAGTAGTATGCAAATAGTAACTATATCATTGGCACTAATAGGTGTTGCGATTAATCATGGCATTTTGAATACAGCAATGATATGGTTTTTTGTAATAGGAATAGTATTAAATGCAAGTGCATTATCATTATTATTAATTGCAATATTGTCAAAAAAATTATTACAAAAATTAATTGGCTTTGTAGTTAAAATAATGAAAAAATTAAAGATTAAAAATGTAGAACAAAAACGTGAAAAAATTCAAGTAGAATTAAGTAAATATCAAAACAGTAGTGATTACATAAAAAATAATAGATTAGTAATATTGAAAACGATAGTAACAACATATATTGAATTTTTTGCGCTTTATAGTGTATCATATTGGGTATATCGTTCATTTGGATTAAATGAATTTAATATATTTAAAATTGTAAGCATACAAGCAGTATTATATGGAACAGTTTCAGGAATACCATCACCAGGTGCGGTTGGAGTAACTGAAGGTGGATTTATAGAAATATTTAAAACTGTGTTCCCACAAAGTGTAATAAGCAGTGCAATGATATTAAATAGAGGAATAAATTTTTATTTATTAATAATTGTAAGTGCTATTGTAACAATGATGAATGCATTTAAATACCAAAAAATGGAAGAAAAAAATAATGAAAATAACGATGAAAAAAGTTGAAAAAAATAAAAATATAATATATAATATGGAAGATTAAAAAAATAGGGGAAAAATTATGAATATACTTTTATGTGGTAATGGAAAGGTTTTTGATGGAGCATTAACAGAACTAATATCAATAACAAACAGAACAGAATCAGATATAACATGTTATATATTTACAATGGATTTATCTAGAATAAAGCCAGAATATACATCAATAGAAGATGAACAAGTGGATTTTTTGGATAAAGTTGTTAAAGAAAAAAATTCAGAAAATAAAGTAATAAAAATTGATGTAACAGATATATATGAAAAAGAATTTGGACATTGTAAAAATGAAGATGCATATTGTACACCTTATACATTATTAAGATTGCTTGCAGATTTAGTTCCAGATATGCCTGATAAACTTTTATACCTTGATATTGATATGATGGCAAATGGAGATATTTCAAAATTATATAATACAGACATAACAGAGTATGAATATGCAGCGGTAAAAGAAAAATATGGTTCAAAGATTTTGTATTCTGATTATATAAATGCAGGAATGCTTTTATTAAATATGAAAAAAATAAAAGAAACAGGATTATTGAAAAAATCAAGGAAATTAATTAAAAATAGAAAATTATTATTTGCAGACCAAAGTGCAATATATTATTCAACAACATCAAAATTGTTGTTGCCAAGGATATATAATGAACAATCAAAGTTTAATAAAGAGGATACAGTAATATGTCATTTTTGTAAAAGGCTTTTATGGAGACCATATCCGCATACAGAAAATTATAAGCAATGGCAAATAGAAGAGGTACACAAAATTTTAAAATGTCATGCTTTTGACAAAGATTTAGAAGAGTATATTAATTTAAAAAAGAAATATGAACATAAAGAGGGAGAAAAAGTAAATGAATAAAGAAGTAAATGAAATACCAGTATTTTTTGCAGTAGATAATGGATATATTCCTTTTTTAGGGGTAGCATTAAAATCATTAATAGATAATACATCAAAAGAGAATAAATATGCAATAAAAATATTATACACAAGTGTCTCAGACGAAAATAAATCAAGAATAAAAAAATATGAAAAAGAAAATATTAGTATAGAATTTGTTGACTTAAATAAACAATTAGAAGAAATAAAAGAAAAATTATATACACGTAATTATTTTTCAAATACAACATATTATAGATTATTTATACCAGAACTATACCCAGAATATGATAAAGCTGTATATATAGACAGTGATACAATATGCTTAGCAGACATTGCAGATTTATATAATGTTGATATGGAAGATAATTTAATAGCTGCAGTACCAGATGGTGTAGTTCAAACTATAGATCCATTTAAAGATTATGTTGAAAGAGTGGTTGGAGTTGCAGATTATAATAAATATTTCAACGCTGGTGTTATAGTTATGAATTTAAAAGAATTAAGAAAATATAAATTTGAAGAAAAATTCATATATATGCTAGGAAAGATTAGATTTGAAGTGGCTCAAGACCAGGATTATTTAAATAGACTATGTAAAGGAAGAGTTAAGATGATTGACTATTCTTGGAATAGAATGCCAATTATGGGAAAAAGAGATGGTGATATAAACTTAATTCACTATAATTTAGGTGCTAAACCATGGTATTTTGATGATGTTTTATATCAAGAATATTTTTGGAAATATGCAGAAAAAACAGAATTTTATAATGAAATAAAAGAAATTGGGGCAAAATATACAGATGCAGACAAAGAAAAAGATGATGCCAATAGTGCAAAACTTATCGAATTAGCACAAAAGGAAACAGATTGTGTAGGCGATGATAGAATAAATAGGAGATAGTTTAATGAAATCAAAAGGAAAAATATTGGTCAAAATAAGAAAGAATAAGCAAGAAGATGTTCAGGAATCAATAGAAAAATCTCAATATAGACAGGAAGTTTTAAAGAAAATTGAACAACTTGAAAAAGAAGGAAAATTTGATGTTGATGCAGAAGATGATCCACCTACAATAGTTTTAACACCTGAAAATGTTGATTATCTTAGAAAAAAAATGACTAGTAAATTAAAACGAATATTTGCAAATGAGGTTGGTGAAAGATTTTTAGACAATCTTTTAAAAAACAATAAGTTAATAATAAAAGAAGTAAGAGGAATGGAGAATCTAAATAAAATTTCAACAGGTGCAATAGTAACATGCAATCATTTCAATCCATTTGATTGTTTTACAGTAGAAAAAGTATTTAGAATGTCAGGAAAAATAGAAGAAAAAAGGTTACATAAAGTAATAAGAGAAGGAAATTATACAAATTTTCCAGGATTATATGGTTTCTTTTTTAGAAATTGTGATACATTACCATTGAGTTCAAATAAAAGGACAATGGTTGATTTTATGAGGGCAGTGGATACTTTGTTACAAAAAGGTGATTTTATATTAATTTACCCTGAGCAAAGCATGTGGTGGAACTATAGAAAACCAAAGCCACTAAAACATGGAGCATTTAAAATGGCAGTTAGAAATAATGTACCAGTTATACCAATATTTATAACAATGCAAGATAGTGATAAAATAGATGGTGAAGGATATCCAATTCAAGAATATACAGTAAACATTGCAGAACCAATTTATCCAGATGAGAATTTATCATCAAGAGAAAATATGGAAATGATGTTAAATAAAAATTTTGAAGTATGGAAAAATATATATGAAGATTTTTATGGAATTCCACTAGAATATACAACAGAAGTAAACGAAAAAAATGTAAATGTTTAATAATAAAAATATTATAAAAGGTTGGAAAATTTAGATTTCCAACCAATTTTAAATTTTGGAAGAAATATATACAATTTGTAACAGTTTTGAAATTTTAGCTTGAATTTTATACCTTGAAAGAAAGGATTAAGAAGATGAAAAAACAAAAAACAATTTACTATAGTGATGAATTAAATGATGAGTTTTCAGGAGCGGAAATAACACCTAGAAAAATAGATGAAAATTATAAATATATTCATAAAAATGTAATATGGAATGCAGTAGCTTTTTTATTACAAAATATATTGAGTTTGCCAATAAAATATTTGTATGCAAAAATAAAATTAAAAATAAAATATGTAGGAAAAGAAAAATATAAACCATATAAAAAACAGGGATATTTTATTTATGGAAATCATACACAGGTATTTGCAGATACATTTATTACTAGTAATGGAAATTATCCTAAAAGAAATTATTTTATTGTTAACCCTGAAAATGTATCTATGAAATTTTTAGGAAATGTAGTAGAAATGCTTGGTGCTATTCCAATACCGGATAATAAAGAGGCAATGAAAAATTTCTTGGATACAATAAAATCAAGAATAAAAAAGGGGAATAGCATAACTATTTTCCCAGAAGCACATATTTGGCCATATTATACAAAGATAAGACCATTTAAAAATGTTTCTTTTAAATATCCAGTTCAATTAAATGTTCCGGTATTTTGTGTTACTAATACATATCAGAGTTATGGAAAAAATAGTGATAAAGTTCGTTTGGTTTCTTATATTGATGGTCCTTTTTTTCCAGATAAAGAGTGTAATACGATGAAAGAAAAACAGCAGAATTTGAGGGATAAAGTTTATAATCAAATGGTGGAAAGAAGTAAAATGAGTAATGTGGAAGTTGTAAAATATATAAGAAATAGTAATTAAAATGTTGGATTGAAAAATAATTTAAAATATTATTACTATTTTATATATTATTGTTACTGTATAATGTTTTCTTATGGTAGCAAGGAAGATAATAGTATTTGCAATTACCTTCGGTTCAATACACAATATAACAATTTATAAAATCTTTTTTGGACTCCCTTCCACTAAAGTGAACTCTTGTCCAAAAAAGATTTTATAAATTTTAATATTGTTTCAATCACATTCAGGTAATTGCAAATACTATTATCTTCCTTGCTACCATAAGAAACCATTATACAGTAACTATATTTTTTAAAATCTTATAATTTTTTACTTTTAGTATTTTTTTTGTAATACTTGCAAAACTCTTTTACACTACAAGAATCACATTTTGGCTTTCTTGCAATGCAGGTATTTCTACCATGCCAAACAAATAAATGATTGATATCTTTTAGATATTCCTTTGGAAAAATTTTAAGCAAATCTTGTTCAATTTTAACGGGATTAGATTCATTAGAAAGTCCCATCAAATTAGAAATTCTTTTAGCATGTGTATCAACAGCAATACCTTGAGGCTTATTAAAAGCTTCTAACATAACAACATTAGCTGACTTTCTACCAACACCTGCCAAACTTTGTAAATCTTCCATATTATCAGGAACAGTGCTATTAAAATTTTCCAAAACTTGTTTTGCACAAAGCTTAATATTTTGGGCTTTATTTTTATAAAATCCACAAGGATGAATAATTTCTTCCAATTCTTTAATATCGATATCAGCAAAATCCTGAATAGTTTTACATCTTTCAAAAAGAGCTGGAGTTGTTTTGTTTACTCTTTCGTCTGTACATTGTGCAGATAGCATAACAGCAATTACCATTTGAAAAGGTGTTTTAAAGTCTAAGCTACAAGTAGCGTCTGGATAGGTTTTTTTTAGTATTTCTACCAGTTTTATAGCATCATTTTTTTTCATAAATTTTGTATCCTTTCTATGTTTTTTTAATTAATATAATTTGATTACTGTTCTGTGGTAATAAGGTTTTAAATTCTTGAGATAAATATATTATAAAAGGAAAATAAGAAAAAATCAATAAATAAAATTTAGAAATATACATAATGTGGAACAATAAAAATTAAAAATTAATATAATATATAAAAACAAGGGGGTAATGATATGTTTTGTGCTTTAAAGAAAACAATAGGTGTTGTGTTAATAGGGATTGGACTTGGCATTTTATTGGTATTGTTACTTCCACTTACAGGTTGGCTATTTATAATAGGAGTTGCACTTGCTTGTGTTGGCTTGATGTGGCTTGCTTGTTAAATAAAGGAGGGAGTTACATATGACGATAGTTGTAAAAAAAGTTCCAAAATGTTTGCGTGGATTTGTAAAATTCATTTTTGGAATTAAAGATTAAAAAATGAAACAAGTGGGACAGTATAAAAATGTCTCAATTGTTTGGCAAATTTTATTGAATTAAAATTAATAAAGAAAACAAAAAAAGAGCGTTCTATTATGCTCTTTTAATTTTTCCATCTTTTAAACATTTTGCGCAAACGTGAATTCTTTTTGTTTCACCGTTTTCCATTATAGCTTTAACACTTCTTAAATTTGGTTTCCAAGTTCTTGGACTTCTTTTACTTATATGTGAACGAGTTATGCTAAGCTTATTTCCATTACTTTGTGATTTACCACAAACTGCACATTTAGCCATTATCTTTGCACCTCCTAATTTTTTTATTAAACTGACTGTTAATAAGTCTATCATAAAAAAATGAAAAAAACAAGTATTTTTTTGAAAATTATCAAAAAAACCTTGCAAATTAGGAAAAATATGGTATAATATAAAAGCTAATAATTGTATAAATGTTGCAATTTGAGCATTGCAACGCAAAAATATACATAAAAATTTATACATAAAAAAATGTAAGTACAAAAAGGAAAGGATTGAATAAACAATGAAATGTAAAGTTGAAAAAACAGAAAATGCAAATGAAGTAAAATTAGAATTAACAATAGAAGCTCAAAAATTTGAAGAAGGAATAAAAAAAGTATACTTCCAAAGTGCAAAATACTTTAATATTCCAGGGTTCAGAAAAGGTAAAGCTCCAATAAACATAGTAGAAAAATATTATGGAAAAGAAATATTTTATGAAGATGCATTTAATGAAGTAGTACCAGCTGAATTAGAAGAAGCATTAAAAGAAAATAATATAGAAGTAGTAAGTAAAGCAGATATAGATGTAAAACAAATAGAAAAAGGAAAAGACTTAATATTCACAGCAGTATTCCAAACAAAACCAGAAGCAGAACTTGGAAAATATAAAGGTATAGAAATACCAAAAATAGAGTATACTGTATCAGATGAAGATATCAATCATGAATTAGGACATATGCAAGAACATAATTCAAGATTAATATCAATTGAAGATAGACCAGTAGAAAAAGGTGATATAGCAGTAATCGATTTTGAAGGTTTTGTAGATGGAAAAGCATTTGAAGGTGGAAAAGCAGAAGGACATGAATTAGAAATAGGAAGCAACACATTTATTCCTGGATTTGAAGACCAAATAATTGGAATGAAAATCGACGAAGAAAGAGATATAAAAGTAAAATTCCCAGACGAATACTTCTCAAAAGATTTAGCTGGAAAAGATGCAACATTTAAAGTAAAAGTTCAAGAAATCAAAAAGAAAGAATTACCAGAAATAGATGACGAATTTGCAAAGGATGTTAGTGAATTCGATACATTAGAAGAATTAAAGAAAAGTATCAAAGATAGATTAGAAAAAGATAATGAACAAAAACAAAAATATGAAACAGAAGATGCTGTTATAAAAGCAGTTTGTGAAAATGTAAAAGTTGATATTCCATCTGGAATGATAGAAACAGAAACAGAAGATATGTTAAGAAATATCGAAACAAGACTTTCATATCAAGGATTAAAACTTGAACAATATCTTCAAATGATGGGAAAAACAGCTGAAGAAGTTAAAAAAGAATATGAACCTCAAGCAATAGAAGCTATAAAATCAAGATTAATGTTAGAAGCAGTAATAAAAGCAGAAAAAATTGAAGCAACAGAAGACGAAATAGTTGAAAAAATGAAAGAAATGGCTAAAAGCTATGGAAAATCAGATGATAAAGAATTTATGGAAAACGAAAATGTTAGAAAATACATAAAGAGTGGAATTGAATCTGAAAAAGCCTTAGAATTTTTAGTAAAAAATGCAAAAATAAAAAATAAATAATGAAAGGTTGGGGTGAAAAAGCAAATATTTTCATGCCAACTTTTTGCTTGAAATCTGTTAATGGGAACGCCCTTGTCAATAGGGACGCCCCTTTTTGACAGAATAAAAGTTTTAATAAAAAATAAAAATTGATGTATATATGTGCACCAATAATCTGTCAAAAAGGGGCGTCCCTATTGACAACCTTTGGCAGATTTTAAAGGAGGAAAAAATATGTTTGAAAAAGATAGTTTAGTACCTTATGTGGTTGAACAAACAAGTAAAGGAGAAAGATCATACGATATATTCTCAAGATTATTAAAAGACAGAATTATATTTTTAGGAGAAGATGTAAATCCAACATCTGCAAGCTTAGTAATAGCACAATTATTATTCTTAGAATCAGAAGATCCAGACAAGGAAATATTTTTATATATAAATTCACCAGGAGGATCAATAACTGATGGAATGGGAATTGTTGATACAATGAATTATATTAAATGTCCGGTAACAACAATATGTGTTGGGTTAGCAGCAAGCTTTGGAGCAGTTCTTTTAGCAAATGGAGAAAAAGGTAAAAGATTTGCAACACCAAATTCTGAAATATTAATACATCAACCATTAATAGGTGGTCAAGGTGGAGGAATTTCAGGTCAAGCAACTGAAATAAAAATTCATGCAGATCATATGATAAGAACAAGAGAAAAATTAAATAAACTATTAAGTGAAAAAACAGGTCAACCAATTGAACAAATTGAAAAGGATACAGAAAGAGATCATTACATGTCAGCTCAAGAAGCTCTAGAATATGGATTGATTGATGGTATTATGGATAAAAGAATATAGAAATAAAGGGTTGAAAAATAATTAAAATTTTGCTTATGTCAAATTTAATTCTTTTCCAACCTGATTTGTATTATGAGAAGGGAATGATAAAATAATATGGCTAAAAATGATATACCAAAAAATGTAAGATGTTCATTTTGTGGCAAATCACAAGATAGTGTAAGAAAGATAGTAGCAGGACCTGGAGTATATATTTGTGATGAATGTGTAGATTTGTGCACAAGCATAATAGAAGCTGAATGCTATGAAGATGAAGAAGTTGGATATACACTAAACGAGCTAGATAAAATACCTAGTCCAAAAGAAATAAAGAAAATTCTAGATGACTATGTAATTGGCCAAGAAGAAGCAAAAAAAACTTTATCAGTAGCTGTTTATAATCATTATAAAAGAATAGCTCATGAAGAAAGTGATAAAAAAGATGATGTTGAAATACAAAAAAGTAACATCTTGCTTTTAGGACCAACAGGATGTGGAAAAACATTACTTGCTAGAACACTTGCAAAAATATTAAATGTGCCATTTGCAATAGCTGATGCAACAACGCTTACAGAAGCAGGATATGTTGGTGAAGATGTTGAAAATATCTTATTAAAACTTATTCAGGCAGCAGATGGAGATATCCAAAAGGCAGAAAAAGGTATAGTTTATATAGATGAAATTGATAAAATAACAAGAAAATCAGAAAATTTATCAATCACAAGAGATGTTAGCGGCGAAGGCGTACAACAAGCACTATTAAAAATAGTAGAAGGTACAATTGCATCAGTTCCACCACAAGGGGGAAGAAAACATCCTAATCAAGAAATGATACAAATAAATACAGAAAATATCTTATTTATTTGTGGAGGAGCTTTTGAAGGGTTAGAAAATATAATAAAGGATAGAACTGGTAAGAAAAGTATAGGATTCGGAACAAAAATTGAAAGCTCAAAAGAAATTAACAAATATGAAGTATTCCAAGAAATGTTACCAGAAGATTTATTAAAATATGGTTTGATTCCAGAATTTATAGGAAGATTACCAATTATTGCAACACTTAAAGATTTGGATAAAGAAGCTTTAATAAAAATTGCAACAGAGCCAAAAAATGCGTTAGTAAAACAATATCAAAAATTATTAGAAATGGATGATGTTGAATTAGAATTTAGTCAAGATGCATTAGAAGCTATTGTTGATAAGGCTATTGAAAGAAAAACTGGAGCTAGAGGACTTCGTTCAATTATTGAAGAAATAATGAGAGACATTATGTTTGATGTTCCATCAACACCTAATATTTCAAAATGTATAATAACTAAAGAAACAGTTTTAGATAAGAAAGCGCCAGAATTGGTTTTTAGAGAAAAAACAGAAGAAGAGCAATCTGGAAAAAGTAAAAAAAATAGGCATGTTCCTCAAAATAGTAAGGAAACAGCATAATAGAAATATGAAAATTATATTATAGGTAGTTCGGAGAATTTTCATATAATATAAAAAAGGTAGATTTTTAATCGTCTACCTTTTTTTCTATTATTAGATAGTTCTCAAAACTTACTATAACAGAAATTTTTTGTATAATTAGAAAAATTATGAAATTTTTTCTAATATAACATTGTGGAGTTATAAGTAGCTCCTTTGAGGAGAATTATTCATATACCCGGTTGCCAATTGCTCTTAAATTTTGATATTTTGCTCTGCTGTCATCAGGTGAAGCATCAACACTTTCTAAAAAAGCATTAAGTGCAATCATTGCCTGACAAGCAGATTCAAATTCTGTGTTTAAAAGAACTTCTTTTGTCATGATGTTTCCCTCCCTTCTATGTAAGTGCTTTACTTTTTGTAATGCTTTTATTTTAAAACTTTAAAAATAAAAAGTCTGTCGAAATATGATTTTAGTGAAATTTTTTTTGCTTTGTTGAAATGATTACTATAAACATCGGGTATTTAAAGTGTTATTTCAACTGAAATAATTATTGAACTTTTATTACAAAATAGTTCCTAAAATTAGAATACCTAAATTATCATTATATATTTCATCAAATTGCTCAATAGGTAGAGGATTTTCACCAATACCAGCTTCAATTGTATAACCAGGTCTATTATAATCTTGAATGAACCAATCTTTATAGCCTGCAAAACTTGAATTATAAGGAACTTCAGTTAAAAGATAACCACTCGATTCTGCAAATTTTGTTCCTATTTCAAATCCTTGTAGTGGATTAATATTTTGAAAATTCCAATAAATTTCTTTACCTTGAGTATGAAATGCAATAACAAGTTTAAAATCATGAATAAGTGTAAAATTGTAAATAGCTAGAGATTCGGGTTCTGACAAAGGTTCTAAACCTACAAAATCACGAGGGGCTGGTTTATTAAATCCTTGAGCATATTTTATTTCTTTGGCATTTTCCCATCCGGCAGGAAATTGTAAATTTAAATCAGTTCCTAAAATATTAGCCTTCCATCCGACTTGGAAAAGGAATATCAGGAAAATTATTAGAAATATTTTTCGCTGCAAGAAATGCATTAGAATTTTTTGAAATGTTGCTAGTAACTAAATCAACTCCGTCAGGATTTATCATTGGTATAATGTAAATTGATGTGTTGATAAATAAATTTTTAACAGAGTAGTTATATAATTTTGAATCTAGTGTGTAACTTATACAATAATCTTCTATGAACTTCATAAGCAAAGTACTGGTAATCCATTCGTTTGCATGTATAGACCCAGAATAAAATACTTCTTTTGGTCCATTACCGTAATTTTATAGCATAAATGTTTTTACCAAGAATGCTTTTTCCTATAATTTGAATTTCTAAAAAATTATAGGTCTTTTTTAAGCTTTCTAGATTCTTTTGAAGTAATGAATAATTATAATTGGTATTTGTAGGAATAATAGACATATAAATCACCTAAAATATAGTATGAATGCGATGAAGAAATGTTGAGGATTTTTAAAGGGATATTTTTAAAGAAGTAATTTATTAGTGTCAAGAAGTTTCGGAAAATAATCCGATAAAATAATAATTTTTACGAA
>URZW01000027.1 GCA_900552555.1 uncultured Clostridium sp. | reverse complement strand
GGAACGAAAAAATCCTAAAACAAATTCATCTATGTATTTTTGAGTGTGCTTTAATTGCATACAATAATTTTCTAGTGATAATGACATTTAGGGTAATACCTGTTCCCATCCCGAACACAGAAGTCAAGCCTAAATGTGCCGAAAATACTTGTGGGTTACCCTGCTGGGAAGATAGGTTGTCGCTAGTTTTTTTATTTAAAAATATCTATTAAAAATAAAACTTTAATGAAGGCATTTAAAAATAAAGTTAGGTAATTTTATTTTTAAATGCTTTTATTACAATATTTATAAAAGTGTGCATATATTATAAAAGTATATAATGATAAAATATAAAAATATTAAGAGGTGGTAATATGTCAAAAGTAATGTGGAAACCAGGAACATTTTTATATCCAATACCTGCAGTAATGGTAAGTTGTGGAACAATGGAAAAATCTAATATAATTACTGTTGCATGGACTGGAATATTAAATACAAATCCTGCAATGGTATATATATCTGTTAGACCAAGTAGATATTCATATAATTTAATAAAAAATCAAGGTGAATTTGTAATAAATTTAACAACAAAAGATTTAGTTAAAATAACTGATTGGTGTGGAGTTAAAACGGGTGCAAAAGTTGATAAATTCAAAGAAATGAACTTGCATAAGGAAAAAGCAAATTTTGTAAAATGTCCTATGATTAAAGAAAGCCCTGTTTCTGTTGAATGTAAGGTTAGAGAAATTAAAGAATTAGGAAGTCATACAATGTTTATAGCAGATGTTTTGGCAATAAATAGTGATGATAAATATATAGATGATGATGGTGCATTTGACATTTCAAAATGCAATTTGATATCATATGCTAATGGTGGCTATTATTCAATGGGAAAAAAGCTTGGAAAGTTTGGATTTTCAGTTCAAAAGAAAAAGAAAACGAAATTCAATATAAAAAAATCAAAAAAATAGACATTTTTTTAATTAAAATCCATTGACATAAGTAGATAAAAGTGGTAAAATATTCTAGCGTATGTATATTACGGACATACGATCACATCGTTTAAAAATAAAAAAGTATGGTAATTCGGAGGTGTATTAAAATGGCAGCAAAAGGACCAAGAGAAAATATAACATTAGAATGTACAGAATGTAAAAATAGAAATTATGTAACTTCAAAAAACAAAAGAAATAATACTGATAGATTGGAATTAGTTAAATATTGTAAATTCTGTAAAACGCGTACAACACATAAAGAAACTAAATAAAAATATATAGTATTAGAGCTATTTTAGGGAGGAAATGAAATGGCTAAAAAAGATGAAAAAAATATTAAAGATAAAACAAGCTTTATGAAAAAATTTAAAGCAGAATTAAAAAAAGTAATTTGGCCAACACCAAAACAATTATTTAACAATACAGTAGCAGTTTTGTCAATAGTACTTATAACAGCTATAATAGTATTTGTTTTAGATGTTGCTTTTGAATCTATGAACAAATATGGTGTAGATAAAATAAAACAGGATATTGTTAATTCATCAACTAATAATACTGAAAACAATGAAACAATAAATGAAAATTCTGATGATAGTGCTGTAGATAATCAACAAGAAAATTCAGATACAGAAAATCAAGAAACAGAAACTGTGGAAGAAAATAATGTTACAGAATAAGTATTAAATAGTTATATGGTCAAAAAAATATCAGAAGGAGGCTTAAATTAGATGTCTCAAAAAGATTACGATATGAATCCAAGATGGTATGTTGTACATACTTATTCTGGATATGAGAACAAAGTAAAAAAAGACTTGGAAAATACTATAAAAAATAGAGAACTTGAAGATTATTTCTTTGATATAATAGTTCCAATGGAAGAACAAATAGAAATAAAAGATGGAAAAAGAAAAACAAATTTAAAGAAAGTTTTCCCTGGATATGTTTTAGTTAAGATGATAGTAACTGAAGAAACTTGGTATATAGTAAGAAATACTAGAGGTGTAACAGGTTTTGTTGGTTCTGGAACAGATCCAATTCCATTAACAGATGAAGAAATAAGAAATATGGGCTTTGATGAAGCTGAAATTAATGTTGATTATGAACTTAATGAACAAGTTGAAGTTATGAATGGTCCATTTGAAGGATTTGTAGGTACAGTTCAAGAAATAAATAAAGAAAAGCATAAAGTAAAAGTTTTAGTATCAATGTTTGGAAGAGAAACTCCAGTAGTACTTGAATTTTCACAAGTAAAAAAAGTTCAATAATAAATATGGTATAAAATTTATAGTTGCTTTTAATAATAAAATAATAGGAAAGTTTTAGAGGAGGTGCCAATAAAATGGCAGAAAAAGAAATTACAAATATAATCAAATTACAAATAGAAGCAGGAAAGGCAACACCGGCTCCACCAGTAGGACCAGCTTTAGGTTCAAGTGGTGTTAATATTATGCAATTCGTAAAAGAATTCAACGATAGAACTGCAAATCAACCTGGAATGATAATACCAGTTGTTATAACAGTTTATAAAGATAAATCTTTTGAATTTATAACAAAAGTACCACCAGTAGCAGTTTTAATAAAAAAATCAATAAAAATTGAAAAAGGTTCTGGAAAACCAAATAAAGAAAAAGTAGCTAAAATAACTAAAGAACAAGTTAAAGCTATCGCAGAACAAAAAATGCCAGATTTAAATGCTGCATCATTAGAGACAGCAATGAGTATGGTAGAAGGTACTGCTAGATCAATGGGTGTAGTAGTTGTTGATTAGTTAAAATGAGTTATAAAATTGTATTTATAATTTGTTTTATAGATGTAAGTATATTTTTAAATAAATTTTAAATAAAATTACAGATTATATTTATAATTTATTTTTAATATAAAATAATAATTATATAATATTGGGAGAGTAAAACTCGTTAGAACCAAAGGAGGTAAAAAATGAAAATAGCAAAAAGATATGCTGAAAGTTCAAAATTAGTGGACAAAAACAAAGAATATGATATCAAAGAAGCTTTAGAATTAATTGAAAAAATGCCAAAAGCTAAATTTGATGAAACAGTTGAATTACATGTTAAATTAGGGGTAGACTCAAAACATGCTGACCAACAAGTTAGAGGTACAGTAGTACTTCCAAATGGTACAGGTAAAACACAAAAAGTATTAGTATTTGCAAAAGGACCAAAAGCTGAAGAAGCTGAAAAAGCAGGAGCAGATTTTGTTGGAGCAGAAGAATTAATACCAAAAATACAAAATGAAAACTGGTTTGATTATGATGTAGTTGTTGCAACACCAGATATGATGGGTGTTGTAGGTAGATTAGGTAAAGTATTAGGACCAAAAGGATTAATGCCAAACCCTAAATCTGGAACAGTAACAATGGATGTTACAAAAGCAATAAATGAAATCAAATCTGGTAAAGTTGAATATAGATTAGATAAAACAAATATTATTCACTTAGGATTTGGTAAAGTTTCTTTTGGAGCTGATAAATTGGCTGAAAACTATGATACAATTATGAATGCTATAATAAAAGCAAAACCAGCTGCTGCAAAAGGACAATATATTAAGAGTGTTTCAGTAACAACAACAATGGGACCTGGAATATTCATTAATCAAAAATAGAATATATTAAGCCAAAGACAGTAGGCAAAGTAAGTCCTACCGAGGTTATAAAAATAATGTGTATTAAACACTTTTTATAATCTCGTATTGGATGTAAAAAGTGTTTTTAATTTTTATTATAAATATGGAATTAAGAATTTATTAAAATGAATTATTATAATCGAAAGGTTATACATAATAAAAAATTTAAATATAAGATTATAATAATGAAAATAAAAGATTCTTAAACCGTAAAAAATTAGGAGGTGAAAATAAAAAAAATGGCAAGTGAAAAAATATTAAATCAAAAGAAAGAAGAAGTAACAAAATTGGCAAATAAAATGAAAGAAGCTAAATTAGTACTTTTAACAGATTACAGAGGAATTAATGTTGAAGACGTAACAGAATTAAGAGCAGAATTAAGAAAAACAAACGCTGAATATTCAGTTATAAAAAACAATATAACAAGAAGAGCATTAGCAGAAGCTGGAATTGAAGGTTTAGAAGATAAATTAGTAGGACCTACAGCTGTAATAATGAGTAATGAAGATTATTTAGAACCATCAAAAGCAATTTATGAATTCACAAAAAACAATGAATATTATAAAATAAAAGGTGGAGTTATAGATGGAAAAGTAATGACAACTGAAGAAATAATCACTTTAGCAAAATTACCATCAAAAGAAACATTACTATCTATGCTTGCTGGAGCATTACTTGCAAATATTCAAAAATTTGCAGTTGCACTTGATCAAGTTAGAATTCAAAAAGAAGAGGGTTCAGCTGAAGAAACAACAACAGCAGAAGCTTAATTTTACAATAAATAATATTGCATAAATTAATTGACAATTAAGTTGTAAATAATGTGAAAATAAAATGTTATCATCATGATAACAAAAATAGAAAATAAAGTCATAAATATAGATGACAAATAAAAAAATTAGGAGGATTATAAAATGAGTAAAGAAGAAATGATTGAAGAAATCAAAAAAATGACAGTAGTAGAATTATCAGAATTAGTAAAAGCTATAGAAGAAGAATTTGGAGTATCTGCAGTAGCAGCAGCTGCACCAGCAGCAGGAGCAGCAGCAGGAGATGCAGCAGCTGAAAAAACATCATTCAATGTTGTATTAAAAGAAGCTGGAGATCAAAAAATAAAAGTAATTAAAGTAGTTAGAGATGCTACAGGATTAGGATTAAAAGAAGCTAAAGAATTAGTAGACGGAGCACCAAAAACAATTAAAGAAAACGTTTCTAAGGAAGAAGCTGAAGAATTAAAAGCTAAATTTACAGAAGTTGGAGCTGTTATTGATTTACAATAATTCGTAGTAAAGAAAAATATTTTATTTAAATTGAACTTAAATTATTAGACAAAAGTTTAATAATTTAGGTTCTTTTTGCTATAGTAATTTTATGAATTAAGTGTTATAATGTGAAAAAAGTAATAATATATCAATATATTTTTTAGGAGGAAATAAAATGGGTAGAGTAGGTATAATAGTTGCTATGCAAGAAGAATTAGAGGAAATATTAAATATAATGACTAATACAGAAGAAAAAGAGATATATGAACTTAATTTTATAATTGGAAAAATTGAAAAGAATAGAGTGGTTGTTGTTAAATGTGGTGTAGGTAAAGTAAATGCTGCAAGAGTTACACAATTATTAATTGATAAATTTGAAGTAAAATGTGTTATAAATCTTGGAGCAGCAGGAGCTTTAAATCCATTTTTAAATATAGGAGATATTATTATTGGTGAAAAATTAGTACAACATGACTTCGATATAACCGCTTTTGATCATGATAAGGGATATATAACAGGTGTTGGAGATTTTATTTATAGTGATAATAATTTGGTAGATAGATTTAGTAAAGTAGCTAAATCACTTACAGATAATACATATAAAATAGAAAAAGGAATTATTGCAACAGGTGATATATTTTGTACAGACATTGAAATGAAAAATAAAATTTATACTAAATTTGATGCTGATTGTGTTGAAATGGAGGGAGCAGCAGTTGCACAAGTTTGTTATTTAGATGAGATTCCTTTTATTGTTATTAGAAGTATATCTGATTCACCAAATGGAAATAATGAAGTTGATTTTGATAAATTTGTCGAATTGGCATCAAAAAGATGTGCAAATATATTGAAAGAATTTTTAAAATCAAATTTGGAGTAGACATAAAAAATACAAAAAACTATTGATTATACTGTAAATATATGGTATAATATAAATAGTTTTTTAAAAAGAAAGAGGTTAAAAAAATGGATACAACAGTTAATTATGAAAAAATAACTGAAAATGATTCAATATGGAGCGTATTTAAAAAGTTTTTCTCATGTTCAGAAAACGAAGATGAACTAAATGAAAAAAAAATAAGAGAAGTAGAAAGTCAACAAGATAATGAATATATTGAAAAATGTTGCAAATTTGTCTCTACTCCAGAGATAAAAAAACGTAATTCAAGGTCAAAAAATGGATTAAATGTTGAGAAAAAAACAGTACAAGCAAAAGTAGAAAAGCAAATTGTACAAAGTGAAAAAAGCGATACTAATCAGGAAAAAGAATTAGGAAATGATTGAAATAATTAATAAAAAATTCTGGTGATTATATAATATATGTTACAAATCAAAGTATTGTTGAAAACTAAAAATAATTTTCCAGAATTTTAATTTTATTGTATTTTTATCTTGACAAATGGACAAACTCAATGTATAATAAATATCGCAATGGAAATGGCGAAGTAGCTCAGTTGGCTAGAGCATCCGGTTCATACCCGGCAGGTCGTAGGTTCGAATCCCACCTTCGCTACCATATAATATAAAAATGAAAAATAAGGTGTTTCAAAGATTTTGGAACATCTTATTTTTTGTTAGCCTTTTTTGGTTATTTAGTTTAAGATAGTTTTTATTGTAAAATGAGGTTTAAGATTAATTTTTTTATACCATAATGTTTTACGAAAAAATTTATAAATGCAAATTTATTATAAAATAAAAATCCCCGCTTTAGCCGTAAGATGTCTTGAATTTTTAAGGACCTGCTCCTAAAAACAGGTGGGTGCCTACCAAAATACTCATGGGCTTCTTACATAAATGCAAGCATGCACGCTATATCTTGAGATTGGCTCCTCTTACAAACTTGTAGGTTCTAAAAATTCTGTCTACACGTACTATGCAGGGTAAATTAATAACTTGTTTATTAGATTATCTATAGTTTAACATATAAAAATAAATGTTTCAAATTAGAAAAACTTATTAAAAATCGATTAAATATTATTTATATTATTTTATCTCTTTTTTTATAATTTATTCTCATTTTATTTAGTTTTTTAAAGTTTGCAAAGAAATATTTTTTATGCTAAAATATTAAATCATTTTGAAAAATATATAAATTTATTCCTTTAATTCTTTATTTAATTTTCCTATAGCTTTTGTTTCAATTCTAGATACATAAGAACGTGATATCCCCATCATTTCAGCTATTTCATGCTGTGTTTTTGGCTTATGACCATCAAGACCAAAACGCAATTCTATAATGGTTTTTTCTCTATCTTTTAGAACTTCTCCAATTTTTTTGTAAAGTTTTTTGATTTTCATTTTTAAATCAACTTCATCTTCAATGTTTCTTTCATCATTTTCTAAAACCTCCTGTAATGTTACAACATTATCATCTTTATCTTTGCCAATAGGTTCATTTAGGTAGACTTCTGCATTTAATTTTTTAGTTGAACGTAAATGCATAAGAATTTCATTGTCGATACATCTTGATACATATGTACTAAGCTTAGAACCTTTGTCAACATTAAAGCTATTTATTCCTTTAATCAATCCAATTGTACCAATTGAAATTAAATCATCTTGGTCAACTTTTGTATTTGAATATTTTTTGACTACATGTGCAACTAATCTAAGATTTCTTTCTATCAAAATATTTCTTGCATCTTCATCTCCTTTTTTCAATAGTTCCAGATATTTTTTTTCTTCTTCATTTGTTAGTGGTTCTGGAAATAAGTTGCTTCCAGATATATAACCGAACGGCAAATACTGCATAATTTAAGAATTGTAAAAAGCCTAAAATACTAATACTACAAAGTGCTTCAATCATATTGCACCTCCAAATTTTATATATAAAATTATATGTTTATAAATTTGAAAAGTGCATGGACTTTAAAAATAAAAATTAAAAAAATATTGAAAAAATAGTCAAACTATGATATAACGATATTGATATAACAAAAGATTTATGAAAAACATAAATAGAAAAGAGGAATAATGGAAAAGATACAAAAAGAAAACTGTAATGTAATTAGGTATAATAATGAGGTTATAAAAGATAAAAATACTAATATTATAATTAGAACATTAATAGATAAAAAAACTTCACAAAGTATAAGTGTTTTTTTATTAAAATATGAATTTGATGGAAAACCTTATGAAGTTGTATTAGGAAAGTTACAATTGAATAAAGGTGATGGTAGCCTAAGCGATAAAGCTAAAATAGTAAAAGAATGTATTGAGAGACAATTGACAGCTAATAGTAAAGGTAGAAATAATTGTGATATTTGCAAAAGTTTGGATAATATTTGTGTAAAAAAAGAAATTCCATTTGTATATACTGATGAGGGAATAAAAATAGTTACTAATAGTGTAAATAATTTTAAAAAAATGGAGAGAACTTATTTATGTAATGAAGAAAATAATATATTGAACTTAAGATGTTTAAAACCAGAGAAAAGAATGGATTTATATATAAGTGAGGCAAATCTTAGAAAAAGTATAGAAGAAAATATTAAGCAAAATAAAGTTATTGATGCTGCAAAAAGCGAATTAGATTCTAACAACTTTGAAAAATTTGATGTTGGAAAAAATTTAAAAGAATTTCAGGAAATACAAAGTGAAGATATTAGATTTGACTATAGAAATGAATTAATTAAATATTTAATAGAATGGAAGTTAGAAGAGGAAATTAATAAAAAAAATAAAGATGAACAAAGTAGATTAATACATGAAGTATTAAAAAAAGCATTGCAAATAAAAAGGTATTGTAGAGAAAAAGAAAATAGAGAAGTACAAATAGATAGAAAAACGTTATTAAATGAAGAAAATAATGAAAAGTCTCTTGAAGAGAAATATTTTAGATTAAAAGAAAAAGGGATTGTAATTGATATAAAAAAATTATTAGAACAAACACAAAAGGATTGTTTGAAAAATGTGATAAATGTGAAAGACATTTCAGAAGAGAAAGTAAAAGAATGTCTGGCGTTATCTGATAGAATTGATATGTATAACAAAATATTTGATGCTATAAAACAAGGTGGAGATATTATGTCTCAATTTTGGTATATGCGTTTATCAGAAGAGAAAACAGTAAAACCAGAAGAAAAAGAAAATGAAGTAGAAATAGAAAAAATAACAGAGAAGAAAGAAATTGGAGAAGAAGAAAAAGAAGAAAAAAGAGAAGGCAGGTTTATCGAGTTAAAGGCATTAATAGAGAATCAAATAAAAAAGGAAAAGATAGATAGTGTAAAAGCTAAAGAAATTATGAAGTATTTGGAAATGAAAGAAGATGTCTTAGGTAAAGTAAGGTTATTGAATGGAAATGATTTTTTTAAAGTATATGAACAAAATGATAAAGTAAAAAATTTGATAAAATATACAATTCAGACTGAATCTAGAGACAGCACATTATTAGAAGAAAAGAAATTACTTTCAGAAGTATATGAAGAAATGACTGATGTGTTAATATTAAAACATGAAGATTCAGTAAAATTATATAATGGATATGCAAATAAATTCGGAGCACAAACTTGTGAAATACCTGGCGAAGGTAGAAATGAATTTGTAGAAGAAAATTTAAAAAGAGATGATGGTGAAAGTATAGGAGAATAAGATATATAATATATTCAAATTTTATGTGGGAAAGTGGAATTTTTATTTCACTTTCTTTTAAATATATTGAAACTTAGTTAAATAGATGTTAAAATAATATAGGTAATAAGAGATTAGAAAAAATTTATATTTGTATAGGTCAATAAAAAGTAAGAAAGGAATTGATTTTTTATATGACAATATCAGAGGCAATTAAAAAGGGAATGATAGAACTAAAAAATGGAAATATTGAAGAACCAAAATTAAAATCAAGATTATTGATGCAATATGTGTTAAAACAAACAAGACAGTATGTAATTGTAAATGATATGGAACAACTTGATAAAAACAAAGAAATACAATACTTTGAGAATATAAAAAAATTAAGAAAAGGGATTCCAATAGAACATATAACACATCAAAAGGAATTTATGAAATTGATGTTTTTTGTAGATAAAAATGTTTTAATTCCTAGACAAGATACAGAAATATTAGTAGAGGAAGTTATAAGCATTGCAAAAAAAATTAATGCAAAGAATATATTAGATTTATGTACTGGAAGCGGAGCTATTGCTGTATCTCTTGCAAAATATTTGCCACAAACAGAAATTACAGCAATTGATATAAGTAATGAGGCTTTAAAAATAGCAAAGAAAAATGCAATTAGTAACAATGTTGAAAATCAAATTACATTTATAAGTTCAGATATGTTCACAAATTTAAATGAGGAAAAGTTTGATATAATTGTATCTAATCCTCCATATATAAAAACTAATGTTATTGAAGAATTAGATATGCAAGTAAAAAATGAGCCTTATATAGCATTAGACGGGGGAAAAGATGGATTGGAATTTTATAAAAAAATTATAAATGAGTCTTATCAATATTTGAAATTTAATGGATATTTATGTTTGGAAATTGGCTTTGACCAAAAAATTGATGTTATTGAACTTATTGAAAATACTGAAAGATTTATAGGTACATATTCAAAAAAAGATTTGTTTGATAATGATAGAATTGTAGTTACACGATTAAAATAATTTTTTGATATATAAGGCTTTGAGGGTTCAAGTTATAATGATGTATAATAAAAAAAGTGGTGAATTTATAATTTTGAAATAGGAGGTAAGAAGATGTCTTTTTCGTCAGATTTAAAAGAAGAACTTAGTAAAATAAATAATCTAAATAAAAAGGATGAAATTAAATATGAGTTAATTGGATACTTGATTTCAAAAAATGCTTCAGTTGTAAAAAATAATGTAAGATATGCAACAGAGAGTGAATATAATATAAATCGTTTTTCTAAGTTATTAAGAAATTTGGATATTGACAACAATATTGAATTTGATGGAAAATCATTTATTATTACCTTTAAAGTTAAAAATCTTTTAGAAGATGTTGAAGTTGTAGATAATCAATTAAAAATAAAAACAGATGATGATTTTGTTGATACTAAAAAAGTCTCAAATGGCCAAAGTGAAAATTTAAGTCAAAATGATATAAAAAATAATAAATTTATAATTACTGAAAATGATAATTGTAAAAGGGCGATTATAAGAGGTGCTTTTTTAGGAGGGGGTTCAATAAATAATCCTAGTAGAACATATCATTTGGAAATAAATTTATCAACAAAAGATAATATGGAATTTTTGGAAGAAATATTAAAACAATGTAATATTAAATGCAAAAAATTAGAAAATAAGAATTCAATTTATTTGAAAGATGGAGAAGAGATTTCAGCGATTATTGCACTATTTGGAGCAAGTAGTAGTGTTTTGAAATTTGAGGATATCCGTGTTCAAAAAGAAATGAGTGGCAAGGTTAATAGAATTGTAAATTGCCAGACAGCTAATTTGAACAAAACATTGAATGCATCTGTTGAACAAATTGATGCTATTAGAAGGTTGCAACAGTCTAACAAATTTAATAATTTGGAAGATAATTTGAAAGAGATTGCTTTACTTAGATTAGAGTATCCAGATATGTCTTTGGTGGAACTTGGTAAAAAATTGAAAGAACCAATTGGAAAATCAGGTGTTAATTATAGATTGAAGAGAATTATTAAAATTGCAGAGGAATTATAAGATAAAAAATTATGAGGAATTATAAAATATATTCAATGCAAAAAATTATAAGATAGTAATAAATTGTATAAATATGCAATTGAAAATGAATTTTAAAGGAAGTTGAAGATGGAGTTAGGAATTTATGTGCATATACCTTTTTGTGTTAAAAAATGCGATTATTGTGATTTTATATCATATTCAAATTGCTTTGATATGCAGGAGAGATATGTTGAAAAATTATTAGAAGAAATTGAAGAAAATAAAGATTTATTAAGAAATAATTTTATAAGTACCATTTATATTGGAGGAGGAACTCCATCAGCAATAAAGCCTGAACTTATAAAAAAGATTTTGGATAAAATTTATGATGTTACAGGAATAGAAATTGAAAAAAATAATGGTGCATTTAATGGTGTTAAAAAAATAATAGAAAATGAGAAAAAAAATGATGAAAATAAGAACGAAATTGAAATTACAATTGAGGTAAATCCAGGAACTATAACAAAAAATAATTTACAGATGTATAAAAATTGTGGAATAAATAGGTTAAGTATAGGACTTCAAAGTACTGATGATGCTATTTTAAAAGAAATTGGAAGAATTCACAATTACGAACAATTTTTAGATACATATAAATGGGCAGAAGAAGCGGGATTTGAAAATATAAATGTTGATTTAATGTTAGGACTTCCAGGACAAGATATTGAAATTTTAAAAAATAGTTTGGAAAATGTGGTTAATTTGAAACCAATACCAAAGCATATATCTGTATATTCTTTGATAGTAGAAGAGGGGACAAAAATAGAACGAAGAATTGATTCAGGAGAATTAAGTTTGCCAGATGATGAAGAAGAAAGAAGACAATATCATTATATGAAAAACTTTTTAGAGTTGAATGGATATAAACATTATGAAATATCAAATTTTGCAAAGCCTGGTTTCGAATCAAAACATAATATGAATTGCTGGGAGCAAAAGCAGTATGTTGGCTTTGGAGTTTCGGCACATTCATATGTAAATGGTGTTAGGTATGCAAATACTTCTGATTTGAAAGAATATTTGAATGTGGATAATGTAAAAAATGAGTTTGAGGTTAACTTTGAAAACAAAAATGGATTTGCAATTATAAAAACAATTGAAGAAACTCAAAACAAACTAGATATGGAAAAAGAATTTATGATGTTGGGACTAAGAAAACTTGATGGTGTTAGCGTTTCTAAGTTTGAGCAGAAGTTTGGAGAAAATCCGATTTATTTATTTAGAAATGAATTACAGAAATTAGTAGAGGAAGACTTATTAGAAGTAGACTTAGATGATATTAGATTAACTAGCAAAGGGCTAGATTTAGCCAATTTAGTTTGGGAAGAATTTGTATAGGGAGTTGTCAAAAGGGACGGGCTTTTTTGACAAGAAGAGGAAAAAATGAAAAATATAAAAGATTATGATTTAGAAGATTTAAAAAAAGAACTAGTAGAAATAGGAGAAAAACCATTTAGAGCAGAGCAAATATTTAAATGGTTATATCAAGAAAAAGTAAAAGAATTTGATGAAATGACAAATTTATCTTTAGCTTTAAGAGAAAAATTAAAGGAAAATTATACAATTTGCAATTACAAAATTTTAAGAAAACAAGAATCAAAAGATGGAACAATCAAATATCTATTTGATGTGTTAGATGGTAATGCAATAGAAACAGTATTAATGAGTTATCATCATGGATATAGTATTTGCGTGTCTTCACAAATTGGATGTAAAATGGGATGCAAATTCTGTGCATCAACAGGAATAAATTTTATAAGAAGTTTGACATCAGGTGAAATTGTTGAGCAAATTTTGGCTGTTGAACAAGATACAGGTGTTAGAATTTCAAATGTTGTGTTTATGGGAATCGGTGAGCCACTAAATAATTATACAAATGTTGTAAATGCAATTAGAATTATAAATAATCCAAAAGGACTAAATATTGGAGCAAGACATATAAGTGTTTCTACAAGTGGGTTAGTACCAGGTATTTATAGATTAGCAGAGGAAAATATTCAATGTACTTTATCTATTTCATTACATGCAACAAATAATGAAAAAAGAAGTAGTATGATGCCTGTAAATAATGCTTTCCCAATTGAAGAATTGATGCAAGCATGCAAGGATTATATTGCAAAAACTAATAGAAGAATTTCTTTTGAATATGCATTGGCAAAAGACAACAACGATAATCTTGAAGATGCCAAAGAATTGGTTAAATTGTTGCATGGCATGTTATGCCACGTCAATTTGATTCCAATTAATAAAATCGAAAATGGTGCTTATTCTAAGTCGTCTAATGAAAATATTATGAAGTTTAGGGATTATTTGAATGACCATGGAATTGTTGCTACTATTAGAAGAGAGCTTGGTTCTGATATTGATGCTGCATGTGGACAGTTGAGAAGAAAAAATTTGAAAGAAGATAAATAAAATGAACGAAGAAAAAATTAAAAATTTGAAAGATACTATTATAGATAATATTAAAGAAAAAAATGAAAACATAAATATTCTAGTGAAAAATGTAACAGAAGAAAAAGTCATTCTTAAGTATAATGAAACAGATACTTTTGTTTCTGCTAGTATAATAAAAATTCCAATTATGTTGGCAATTCTAAATGAAATTGCTAATGATACTTTGAAATTGGATACTATTATAAAAATTCAAAATGAAGATATATTAAGTGATAACGAATGTTTAAAAAATGATAAATTAGAATATAAAATTTATGATTTAATAATGTGGATGATTACAAAATCATGTAATTCTTCTACAAATATTTTAATTAAATATATAGGATTCGATAAAATTAATATATATTGTAAAGAAATAGGATTAAATGTTACAAAATTAGAAAGATATATGCTTGACGAAGATGCTATAAAAAATGGGAAAAATAATTATACTTCTTTAAATGATATGTATAGATGTTTTGATTTGATTGTAAATAAAAAAATTTTAACAAGTGAGCTTTGTAATTTGGCTTTATATTATTTATATAATCAAAAAGTTAATAATCAGATACCTAGATATATTAAAGGGGTGAAGTTTGCTCATAAAACAGGAGGATTAGATTATTTAAATAGTGATGTTGGTATTTTTGAGTTGAATGAACAAATATATTTTATTGGGATTTCGGTATATAATACTCCAAAGAAAGAAGGAGATAGACAAATAGTTGGGAAAATATCAGAAATAATATATAATTATATAAATATTAAAGAAAAAAGGAAAATAAAAAAAGGGGATTTGATGTGGTAGTCTAATAATCCCGAAGTTTTATGCAAAAAAATTAGGGATTGAAGACCCGTCCCCTAATCCCTAATTTCTATAGTATAATACAAATTAATCCTCCTGAACCTTCATTAACAATACGTTCCAAAGTTTCTTGAAGTTTCATTTGAGCATCTTCTGGCATTTTAGAAAGCTTAGTTTGTAAGCCTTCATTAACAAGTTCATGTAAACTTTTTCCAAAAATATTTGATTCCCAAATTTGTTTAGGGTCATTTTCAAAACCAGAAAGTAGATAATTTACCAATTCCTCAGATTGTTTTTCTGAGCCTACAATAGGTGAAACTTCAGTAGTAACATTAGTTTTTATCATATGAATGCTAGGAGCGGTTGCTTTTAATTTAACACCAAAGCGTGAGCCTTGTTTAACCATTTCAGGCTCTGCTAAAACTAAATCATCAATTGATGGTGTAACAATTCCATAGCCTTTTGCATTGACTTCTTCTAGTGCATATGCGATTTTATCATATTTTTTCTTAGCAGAAGAAAGGTCTGTAATAATTCCAAATAAGTCGCCTTCGTTTTCAACATTGACACCAGTGATTTCTGATAAAACTTTGTAAAATAAATCTTCTTTTACATCAATTTGAATTTTAACATTACCAGAGCCAAGTTCAATATTTGTAATTGTTGTTCTAGAAATTATCTCTGTTTGACTTATTTTTTGTGTGCAATTTGAAATATCTTTTAAAACATTTACATCTGCAAATGCGTCTTTAATTTCATTAAATAACTCAGTTTTTATAGGATGATTAAAGTTTAATCCATCAACCCAACGAGGTAGTTTAATTGCAATTTTTTGTGCAGGAAATTCGTATAAAATTTTAGAGAACATTGTGTTTATGTCGTTTATACTTAAGTTTGCACAATTTATTGGCATTACACTTGTATTATATTTATCAGTTAATTTTTGAGCTAATTCTTGTGTGTAGTCAGAAGATGGAGTTTCAGAGTTTAGTAAGATTATGAATGGTTTATTTAAAGCCTTTAATTCAGAGACTACACGCTCTTCTGCTTTTATATAATCTTCTCTTGGTATATCTGTAACAGTTCCGTCAGTTGTAACTAAAACACCAATTGTTGAATGTTCTTCAATTACTTTTTTAGTACCAATTTCGGCAGCTGTTTCAAATGGAATTTCTTCATCAGACCAAGGTGTTTTAACCATTCTAGGCATATCATCTTCAAGGTATCCAATAGCATTATCAACTAAATAGCCAACACAGTCAACTAAACGAGTTTTGAATTTTAAGTTATCATCTAAAGTAATTTCAATAGCCTCATTTGGAACAAATTTAGGTTCTGTTGTCATTATGGTTCTGCCACCTGCACTTTGAGGCAATTCATCTTTTGCTCTTTCTTTTTTGTATTCATTATCAATATTTGGAATTACAAGTAAATCCATAAAATTCTTAATAAACGTAGATTTACCAGTACGAACAGGACCTACAACTCCAACATAAATGTCACCATCAGTTCTTTTTGCTATGTCCTGATATAAATTTGAACTTTCCATCTATATACCTCCCTTAAAAATTTACATATTATAAAAGTTGCATAACTTTTTAATGTTTTAGCTAATTTAAATGTTTGTACCACATAACTTTAATTAATGTATATTTTGAATGTTTGAATGATATGACAAGTTTTGGGAAAAATTTTAAAAGTAATATTACAAAATTATGTCATAAATTTTACATTAATATTACATTTCTGTATTCTGATTATAAAATAAACCAGAACTGTTGAACTGCACCTAAAACTGTGATAATATAAAAATGCAGGAACATCCTGCATACAATTTGAAAACGAAGGAGAAAAAGTATGAATGTAGTGAAAAAGGAGAATGGTATTACACTTGTAGCTCTTGTGGTTACGATAATTGTTTTATTGTTGCTTGCTGGTATAGCAATAGCAACATTAGGTGGGGAAAATGGAATATTTTCGAAGGTTAAACAAGCTAAAAAAGCACAAATAGAATCAG
>URZW01000026.1 GCA_900552555.1 uncultured Clostridium sp. | reverse complement strand
AATAAATTTTTGATAAAATTAGTTTGCACTTATCAATACCTCCTTTAATGTTTTTTCGCAATTACATTTTATCAGGTATTTAAGATAAGTGCTATATTTTTTTAAAAAAATGTTGGAGTTTTTTACCCACCCCAACATTTATTATAGAACCTAAAAAACTTTTGAATAGGTGAAAATAGCAATTCACCTATTTTTTTGTCCTTTCTAACTACGATATTCAAATAAAGAAACCTAAAAAGAGCACTATAACACAATGTCCCCAAAATAACCGTCCCCAAAAGGACATCAAAAGGACATTGCAATTTCAGGAAAAAGATGTTATACTATAGCAGACGAAAAAAGAGAAAATTAGGAGGAAAGAAATGTTAAGTGCAAACGGAGTAACAGTACGATTTGGAAAAAGAGTACTATTTGAAGATGTAAACATAAAATTTGGAAAAGGGAATTGCTATGGAATAATAGGAGCAAACGGAGCAGGAAAATCAACATTTTTAAAAGTATTATCAGGGGAAATAGAACCAAGTAAAGGTGATGTAACATTAGAAAAAGGAGAAAGACTATCAATATTAAAGCAAGACCACTTTGCATTTGAAGAAAACACAGTAATAGATACAGTAATGATGGGAAACAAAGAATTATATGACATAATGAAAGAAAAAGAAGAAATTTATGCAAAGCCAGATTTTTCAGAAGAAGACGGGATGAAGGCTGCAAAACTCGAAGAAAGATTTGCGGAATTAGATGGATGGAACGCAGAATCTGATGCCGCAATGCTTTTAAATGATTTAGGGATTGTACCAGAAAATCATTATAAATTTATGAAAGAAATAGAAGCAAGAGAAAAAGTAAAAGTATTATTAGCACAAGCTTTATTTGGAAACCCAGATGTTTTACTATTAGACGAACCTACAAATGACTTGGATTTAAAAAGCATAAATTGGTTACAAGAATTTTTAATTAACTTTGAAAATACAGTAATTGTAGTATCACATGATAGATATTTCTTAAACAAAGTATGTACACATATTGCAGATGTTGACTTTGGTAAAATAAAAGTATATCCAGGAAACTACGACTTCTGGTATGAATCAAGCCAATTAGCATTAAAGCAAATGAGAGAACAAAACAAGAAGAAAGAAGAAAAAATTAAAGAATTACAAGACTTTATAGCAAGATTTAGTGCTAATGCATCAAAATCAAAACAAGCAACATCAAGAAAGAAAACACTTGAAAAAATAGAATTAGATGAAATAAAACCATCAAATAGAAAATATCCATATGTAGACTTCAAGCCAGACAGAGAACCCGGAAAAGAAATTTTACAAGTTAAAAATATAACAAAAACATTTGAGGGAGTAAAAGTTCTAGACAATGTATCATTTACTGTAAAACAAGATGATAAAATTGCATTTTTAGCAGATAATGAAATTGCAAAAACAGTATTATTCCAAATAATAGCAGGAGAAATGGAACCAGATAGTGGAGAATTAGTATGGGGAACAACAATAACAAAATCATATTTCCCTAAAGATAATAACTACTTATTTGATACAGACGAGAACATAACAGAATGGTTAAGAAAATATTCAAAAGACCCAGACGAAACATATGTAAGAGGATTTTTAGGAAGAATGCTATTCTCTGGAGACGAAGCTTTAAAACAAGTAAGAGTTTTATCAGGAGGAGAAAAAGTAAGATGTGTTCTTTCAAAAATGATGCTTTCAGGCGCAAATTTCTTAATATTTGATGAACCAACAAACCACTTAGATATGGAAAGTATTACTTCTGTAAATGAAGGAATGAAAAAATTTATAGGTAATATTTTGTTTACATCACATGACCATGAATTAACTCAAACAGTTGCAAATAGAATTATTGATATTAAAGAAGATGGAAATGTAATTGATAGAGAAGTTACTTATAATGAATATTTAGGAATTGAATAATTTTCGTCATTATAAAAATATAGGTTATTGTAATTAAAAATATCACATTAAAGTAAAACATTAGACTTAAAAGTTTAATAATAAAAGCTTCAATGTGATATTTTTTTGCAAATTACCATTTTGTAAAAACACGAAAAATGGACGAATCCCTAATAAAAAATTCAAATATTACAAAAAAAGTAATAAAAATATAAAATAAAAGACAAAAAACAGCAAAATACAATATCCGTAAGTGGTATTAAAAAAATATAAAAATCGCAATATTGAATGTTTTCTCTCTATATAGTAATATATTATAAAAAGAATGTCTGTAAAAGGAGAGAAAATTTATGAGAAAAGGAAAAATTTTAACAGCAGTATTTGCAATCATAAGTATAATGCTAGTAGCAGTTATTGGAATAGTAAATGCTAGTAACACAAAATATTACTTAGCAGAAGTAATTGATGACGGAAGTAGTAATTTAAATGGTAACGACCAAACAGAAATTACCAAGAAAATTATTCAAGACAATTCATCAAACTTAATATATGAAGTAAACTTAAAAAACAAGATACAATCAACATCAGCAAAAGAAGTAACTATATTAGTAGATACTTCCAGAAGTACAGGAATTAATGACCCTGCTAAAAATGTAATTGCAAAAGCAGCAAATTTAGCTGAATCATTATATGATAATGTATCTGGAATTAAAATAGCTGTTGCAGACAGTACAGGAATAAAATTAAATTTAAGTACTAATAAAGAAGCAATATTAAATGCTATAAATAGTCTAGAAGTTGTAGATGGAGATACTGTTGATGAAAGTATAGTAAGAGCTGGAACAGCCTTTTCAACTGATAGTAATAGTGGAAAAACTATGATTATTTTTACAGATGCAACAGATACAATGGGAGAAGTTAAAGGAATACAAGATAAAGGAATATCTGTTATATCAATACTAGATAACATGACAAGACAATCATTTGAAAGTAACGGAGTATCTACAATAGGAACAACATATATGGTAGATAATATTAATATTGATAATATAATAAGTTCATTAAATAAAACATTATCAAATATTGTAGTAACAGACGAATTTACAGACGAAATAACAAAATACTTTGATTTTAGTGTTGAAAGTAAAGGTGACAATGATACAGTTACACCAACAGCAACAGGATATACATGGAGTATTCCAAGTTTAACAGCAAACACAACAGCAACATTAAGATTTAAATTAACACTAAAAGATTCTACAAAAATAGATGCTAGTGATGCATACAAAAACATAAATACAAGTAAAAAAATGAATATAAAATATGAAGACTTAGGAGTATCACAAAACTATGATGTTGCAGAATCACCAGTAATATTACTTTGTGAAAAATATAGTGTAACAATACAAGCTGTAAGTGAAGAGAATACAAATTTACCTGTTGAAGGAATTGATGTTAAAGTAGTAGCTACAACAGAGAGCGGAAAAGTTGTATACAATGATACTGTTCAAACAGATTCAAATGGAAAAGTTATAATTGATAACTTAAAAACATTAGGAAAATTAACATTTACAGCAACACCACAAGTAAATAAAACAGGATACCAATCATCATCACCTATAACATTTGATACTTATAATGAAGAAACAGGAAAAGTATTAAAAGTAACAACAGAAGGAATAGATTCAACAATAGATGATGCAAAAAGAGATATATTAGTAAAATTACCTATTAGTACACAAAAATTCACATTAGAAGTTAATTTAGCAGAAAAGAATAATACAAATGTAAAAGTAGGAAATACAGAATTTAGATTAATACAACCAAAAATAAACAATAAATATGAATTAAGTGCATTATATGGAACAACAGGAACAAATGGAAAAGTTATATTTACACCAAGCATTATGCCAAAAGCAGGAACATATGATTACATATTATCACAAACAACAGAAGCACCAAATTATGAATCAATGGGAAATGTTACATTAAGAATTACATTTGACGATAGCGGAAAAGTAACAAAAATTGAAAAGAAATACAACGATAAAGTAGAAGCAACAAGAATAAATGATTCATATGCAGTTGTTAATGTAGTAAATGTAAATAAAGCAACAGACAATTTCAATTTTGAAGTTGAGGTATCTGACAAAATAAATAATAACAGCAAGATTGAAGGATCTATTTACAATGTAGAAGTAACAACACAAGATGGTGGGACAGTTACATATAGTAATCAAACAACAGATTCAAATGGAAAAATTAATTTAACATTATCAGGAAGTGGATATATTACAATTAAAGTAACAGAAGTTAACCCTAAAGTAGGATATTATAAAGATAGTGTTGTAAAAGAATTTGTAGTAGAAAGAACAGATGGAACATTAAAAGGTATAATGAGATCAGTACCAGCAGATTTAGATGTTGCAGTAATTTCAGGTGAAAACAAAGTTAAATTAAATTTAATAAGTGAAATGAATGCAAATCCAAGTGTTATACAAATTCAAATAGCAGATATGCAAGAAAATGACATATTTATCCCTGGAGTAACTGTAAAATTAATAGGATTAGAAACAAAAGAAGAATATACAGCAGTTACAGATGCAGAAGGAAAAGCAACATTTTTAGTACAACCACAAGAAACAAGAGAAGATTTCTATCCATATAAAGTAGAATTAGTTAATAGTACAATACCAAATAGTTACTCACCAGTAACAGGAGATATACTAATTGGTGTAAAATATGATGAAAATAATGAGATATGTGAAACTAGTGACAATGAAGGACCAATATGGCATCACGAGCCAATCCAATATACAGAAGATGACTTCACATATCATGCTGGATATTTTGGAATAGGACTTGAATTAAATGAAGCAGATTCATATAACTTTAAAATTAACTTATCAGACTATGAAAATGGAAAACCATTACAAGGAGCAACATATAACATCACAATAGATGATGGAACAAATGTTAGAAAAATTTCAAACAGAGCAACAAACTCTGATGGAATGATATCAACTAGATTAATACCAGCAGACCATTTAACAATAAAAATACAACAAGTAAAAAGTAGAATAGGATATGTTGCAGACACAACAGAAGAAACAATAGAACTAGAAAAGAAAAACGGAAGTTATAAAATAGTAAATCAAGATCCATATGATTACTCAGACAGTAAAAATGGTGCAGTAATAGATGATAAAGATATTACTTATTATCATACAAATGAAAGAAAAAATAGTGATAGTGTACTATTAAATCTTTACATAAATAAAATGGACAAAAATGATAATAGATTAGGAAATATTAAAGTAAAAGTTTCTTCAGATACATTAAAAAATAATGATGGACAACTTTTAAATGAACAATTAGAAACAGACCAAAATGGTTATATACAATTAGAAAAAATAAAAGTAACAAACATAGAAATACCAAAAGATTGTGAACATTTTCTATACATAGCAGAAACAGATGGTGAAGGAAACGAAATAGAAAGCACAAAAATAAAATTAAAATTAACATTTAGATACAATGAAAACAAAGTAATTGTAGAATTGACAAATGCAGAATCAACATGGGGAAATAGACTTATAAAGAATAAAACATTTAATGGATATGAAACAGATATAGCATATGAATCAAATCTATATCTAGACATATATGGAAACTACGAAGATGTAGGAAACTTCTCATTAGACTTAAGAAAATTAAATGAAGAAGGAAACATACTAAATGGTGCAAAATATGATGTAGTTATTACTAGAACAGACGGAACAAAAATCATAAAAAGAGACTTAGAAATAACAGACAATGTAGAATTTGAAGGAGTTTTAGTAAGTGAAGGAACAACAATAGATATAACAGAAACACAAGCACCAGAGGGATACAAAGAAAATGAATATACAGAAACATTAAAAATTGCAGAAATATCTGATGATGGAACAGTATCAGTAGATTTACAAGATGCAGGATATTCACAAAGTAGAGCATCAATAAAAGACATCCAAACAATACCATTAAGTGATGGAACAAGTAAAACATGTGTAACATTAGACTTAATAGATCAAAACCTAAACACATTTAAATTTGGAATAACAACAAAAGACACAGTATCAGATGCAGGAATCCAAGGATTTAAATACTATTTCCACACAAGCAAAGGAGCACAAGTAGAATCAGAAGAAACAAATAGTGAAGGAAAAGTAACAACAAGAGTAGGAGCAAGTTATGCAGGACAAACAGTAGAATACACAATTAAAGAGATACAAACAGCAAAATACTATAAAGGATTAAAAAAACCAATTACATTAAAAATAGTATATGCAGATGATGGAACAGTAGATGCAAATGCAACAATAGCTGCACAAACAGATGTAAACTACACAAAAACATGGGATATATTAGCTACAAATACAACTGACGGAAATGACATAGACATAGTAATTAAAAATGAACCACAAGACCCATTAAAAGTAGAACTACAAACAGTAGACAAAATAACAGGTGCAGAAATAAAAAACATTGAATATCAAATAAATCCTACTATAAATCTAGAAGGAAAAGGAACAACAGACATAGATGTTGGATATGTAGCACCAAGTTCATTACAAATATATACATTAAAACAAGTAGAAGAATTAACAAACTACAAACCATTAGACACACAAACATTTAGATTATTATATGATGAAAATGGAGACATAGTAGAACCATCTAACTTATCAAGTAATCTAGAATTTGTAAGCAAAAATGGAAAAACAATTAAATTTAAAGTATATGTAGAACCAAGAGTTCCAATAGTAATAACAGCATTAGGATTCTTTGACAATAAACCATTAGACGGAACAGAATACACAATAAAACAAGACACAGATACAACAAAAGGAAAAACAAACTCAAACGGAATTGCGACAGTATATAATGGAATATTAGGAAAAGATAAAGACATAACATATACAATAACAGAAGAAAAAATTACACAAGGATATGTAAAACTAGATGCATTTAGAATAAAAGTACATTACAATTCAAATAGAGAAATTGATAATGTAAGCTTAGAAGGAGAAGCAAATCGTTGGATTTCTGTAACATACAAGACACCATCTGAAGCGACAGATACAGGATATAACGGAAATGACAAAGGAATAGTACAAATAACATTAAAACACTATCCAGAATTCTTAATTAATATTACAAATAAAGACAGACTAGATAATAGTAATTTATCAGGAGCATTATATAAAGTAACATCAACTATAAACACAAGCGATGAGAATGTTCTAACAGATAGTAATGGCTTAGGCGTTGCAAAATTAGGAAAAACATTAATGGATGACAAAATAGTATACACAATAGAAGAAACAAGAGCTGCAAGTTTATATCAAACAATAGAAAAACCAGTAAAAGTTGAAGTTACATTTGATGAAAATGGATATGTAACAAATGCAGAAGTAATTGATGGTGAAGATTTTGCTTCAGCTAGCAAAATAGCAAATATTACAGATCCTAGAGATAACTTCGCAATTAATGTAGAAATAAAAAACTGTAAGATGTTAAAATTCAATATAACAGCAGTAGATAGTCAAGATTCAACATATGCATTAAGAGGATTAACATTTACAGCACAATCAGAATTAGATGGAACTCAATTAAGCTCAAGCACAATGCAAACAGATATTAATGGACAAGGAGTTTTAGGCTTAGACAAAGATTATGCTAATAGAACAATTAAATATACAATAAAAGAAACTAGAAAAGTTTCTGGATACCAATTCCCTTCAGAAGATTTAATAATTGAGGTAACATATGATAGCCAAGGAAAAATCATTAGGGATTCAGTAAAAATATTACAAGGGGCAGGATATACAGAAATAACAAATATAGACCCAGACGGATTTAATATTGACTTGAAAATTGTAAATGATGAAACAGAAGACTTTGGAGTAGCTATAACAGCAGTAGACAAATATGATGATAGTATTAAGTTAAAAGATGTAGACTATGATGTATATATGATGACATCTGATTATGCAAGAGATGATAATTACACAGGAAATACTACAACAGATACATATGGAGAAGGATATGTTCAATATGGAAAATATGTATCAAGTAATCCAAATGGTAACGAAACAAGAAGTATTATGATAAAAGAAACAAATTTATCAGACCAATATAGAACAATAAGAGGGGAAATTGTTGTTAATGTAACATTTGATGCAAATGGTATTGTACAAGATGTAAGTGTACCTGGAGGATATAACACTTATCTTGGATGGGTAGCAGACACAAGATTTGTAACAGTAACACATACAAGACATACAGTATCTGTAACAATTAAACATTATCCATACTTATTTATGAATGTAAAAGCAGTTGATATGTATACAGGAGACACATTAGCAGGAAAATATAAAATAAGTACAACAAGAGGACCAGGATATTCATATGTAGACGCCTCTAAACTACCAATGCAAAATAGAATTTCTAAGGTACAAAGCGACATATATGAATCAGAAAGCAGAGGTGCAACATTAGATGATTTAGTAAATACATTATCTAAAGATCCATCTATAGATAGAATAAATTATGCAACAGACAAACAAAGTGCAACATTTACAGTAGGAACAACAGTATACACTGTAAATAGCATATTAGAAGTAACAAAAGCACAAGCACCAGGATATTATTCTGGAACAACGGGATATACAAGCATTGATTATATAGGAAATGGAATAGGAGAAATCTTAGAACAAAACTATACAACAACAGATGACGGGAACTGGGCAAAAGTAGGTGTAGGACCAACAGAAACAGATGGAGCAGAAAGAACATACTATATTTATGAAGAACAAGCACCATCATCACCAATGCAATATCAACAATATAGACCAAGATATTTAACATGGGAATATTCAAAAATAGTAGCAACAATTACAGTAAAATATAACAATAAAGGAAGAATAGAAAAATATACAATAGATGGAACATATTCTAATAATAACATTAAAGAATTCTTAGATGTACAAATATTAGATGGTACAAATTTAGGAATAACAATTAAATACGCACCAATAACAACAATGGACGTAACAGCAATTGATACAGTTTCTAAACAAGGATTATCAAATATACGAGTATCTCCATACGGAGGAAACGACTATGGAACAAAAACATCTTATGAATATAGAACAATAGGATATTATACAACAGATTCACAAGGTAAAACAAATTACACATATTGGGGTGGAAATATCAATAAAGGTGAAAATGAATATGTAATAGATACATCTTTAATGGGATACCAAGGATATTTTGCAACAGGAATAATAAGAATAAAAGTGGCTTATGATGACAATGGAAGAATATCAGCAGCAACAGTTTTAAGCAAAAATGAAAACAATTTACCAAATGCAGAAGTTGAAAGTTTTGAAAATAACAATTTAAAAATTAAAATTTTATATAATAGAAAATTTAATTTAAAAATTGAAAAACAAGATGAATATGATGAAAATACAAAACTAACAGCACAATTTGATATTCAATCAAATAAGGAAGAAAAAACATCAATAACATCTGACAATTTAACAACAGTTGGAATGATTAGACCAGGAGAAAGAGTAGAATACTCACTTTCTGAAACAACTGTACCACAAGGTTATATTCCATTAGATAACTTAAAATTTACAGTAACATACAATAAAGATGGAACAATAAAAGAAGCAAAATCAGAAAGTCCACTATTCGAAGTTTCAGCAAAGAGGACAAATGTTGACGCAGTAAGACCAACAACAGTTGAAGACTTAAGAATAAAAATTAAAAATGAACCAAGATTTGCAATAAAATTAAATGTTATGGATAAATTCTACAATGAAAAGAAACTTTCAGATGTAACATTTGAAATTACAAGTAATAAAGATGATACAGCAACAGGAAATCCAATAACAGACAAAAACGGAAGTTTAACAGCATATATAGCAAAACCATATAAAAATGAAACAATAAGGTATACAATAAAACAAACTTCAACACCAAATGGATATTACCCAAATACAACACCAATAGTTGCAGAAGTAACATTTAATGAACAAGGCAGAATAAAAGAATACACAATAATTTCAGGTAATGAAGTAACAAAAATAGATACAACTAAATTCCAAAACGAAAGATATATAGAACTTAATGTTTTAGGAAATGTGCCAAGAGATATGGTTATAGGAATTGATAACAAAGACAAAACAACAAACGCACCAATTTCAGGAATACAATTTAAAGTAACATCACAAGAAGTATCTGGAGGAAGTGCAATAAAGGACAAAACTATAATTACAGATGAAAATGGTAAAGCAATAGAAGCAATAGATACATTTAAAGAAACATCAACACGAAGAGTTGTAAATTATACAATTTCACAAATTAACAAACCAGATTCATATAGAAAAATACAAGATATTGTAGTACAAATTACATATAATGAAGATGGAAGCATGTTATCTAGAAGTATATTAAGTAATCCAAGCAATGTTAATATACAAGTAGCATTAGGAGGAAAATTACAATATTGTGGAGATGAACCAGTACACATATTATTAGGAATACCAAATGATAATGCATATGATGTCAACATAAAAGATGAAGACAAAAATTATACAGGTTTAGGAATTGACGGAACATTATATGATGTATCTATAAATGGACAACAAGTATCAACAACAACAGGTTCAGACGGAATTGCAAGTGTATTAGGAAGACAAGAAGTAGGAACAATTACAATACAAATTTCAGAAAATACACCAGGAATAGGATACAAAGCAGATAATAACAATAATACTACAATTGTATTAGAAAAAGGTGAAACAAACTATTCATTAACATTAATATCAAACAGCAACCCAACATTTGCAGAAGTAAATGTAAATGAAGATTATGGAACTGTAGATGTTAAATTTAAAAATGAAACAAGATCAAGTTTAACTTTAATAAAAGATGTAAAAGAAGTAAAATATGACATTACATCAAAAGAAAGTGATGTTAGTGGAAATTATACAAACGAGAAAATTATAGGAAAAGATACATCAAATGAAGAGAAAATAAAATACGAGTTAGGAGTTACACCACAAAACAAGACAATAGTATACACATTTAAACAAGTTGATTACCCAGCAGACTACTATAAAGTAGGAGATGGCACATTTGAAGTAACTGTAGAATACGACATGTATGGACACATCAAAGAAAATGGAATAACAACAAGTTCTAGTAGAATATATGCAATTGAAGACCCAGAAAGATCACATGATATAATTGTAATTGTATCAGAATACAAAGATAATAATAAAAATCCAGATGATTCAGATAGTGATAATATGAACCCTAATGATCCAAACTACAATTTTAAAAATCCAAGTAAAAGCTCAATTACAGTTGTAAAAGATAACAAAGATGTAAGATATCAAATTGGATATAAAGAAGTAGATGATGAAGGTAAAGAATCAAATGCAAAAATAGTAGGAGACGAAAGCACAGAATTAACAGCTAAGGAACAATTGTATTATGAAACAGGAAAATTACCAAAAAATAAAACAATTGTATTTACTATTAAAGAAATAACACCATTACCAGATGGGTACACATCAAATGGAATTATAGAAGTAACAGCAAAATTAAATGATAACAGGTTGATTTATGACTTAAAGAGTAACACAGATAAAGCAAAAGTTAAGCTAATACCAACAGGCTCAAATGACATAGCAGTTATAATTGGTGAGGAATATGGAAGCTTAACACTAACAAAATCAGATGAAAATGTAAAATACAAAATAACATCAAAAGAAGAAAACTCAGATGGAACAACATCAAATGAAAAAACAGTATTTGAAGAAAGTGAAGCAGACGCAGCTAGAAGAAAAATATACATTTGTTTAAGAGAACAAATTGTAAGCAAGACAATAGTATACACATTTACAGAACAACATATACCAGAAGGCTATAAATCAAGAGGAACATTTGAAATTAAAGTTACATATGACGGAGACGGTAAAGTAACAAATATAGAAAATGACAATTACTTCTTAGCAACAGAGGAAGACCCAATTGGTTCTGGAGATATATATGCAACGGTAAGAACAGACGAACAACTAGAAAATAGTAGAATTCCGTATACAATAAAAGTAGTATCTCAAGAAATTGATACAAACTTAAGAATAAACGATTCAATGTTTGACATAGATATAACACAGGCAGGAGGAGCTTTAATTTCACAAATGAATGATGTAAAAACAGCAAATGTTGAGAAAAAAGGATACATACTAGAAAAAGGTGTTATAAAAGTAGAAGACATAAAAAAAGACGGAGAAATAGATATCCATGTAGATCAACAATTACCAACAGCAGATGGATATAAATTTGGAAGTCAAAAAACATCAGGAACAGTAAAATTAAAAGTTGATTACACAAAATCAGCAACAGGAGAATTATATTCCCCAGAATTTACTAAGATTGATGAGGATGGATTAGAGGTATCGATTGATAATACAAACAAAGTTATTACGGTAAAAGTTAACAACGAACCTGAAATAAATATGAAAATAACAGATATATTAAAAACAAAAGATGAAGAAGGAAATATTGTAAAAACACCATTAGATGGTTCTAAATTTACAATTACATCTAAAATACAAACAAAAACAGATATAACAGACACAGACTTAAATGTAACAACAAAAATGACAGATGAAAATGGTAAAACAGAAACAAAAGCAGGAAGACCATATGCAGGAAAAACAGTATTATATACAATACATCAAGAAGAAAGAGAAGAATATGAAACATTACAAGATATTGTGGCATTAGTACAATATGATACAAAGGGTAATGTAAAATATCACGAAATAATTAGTTGTCCAGATGATGCAGAAGTAACAGGTGAAATCGGAACAAGAAATGTTCAAATAACAGTAACAAATACAATAAGAAAATACAAACATGGATATAAATTCATATTAAGAAAACACCATATTGATGATGGTGAATATGGAGAATTAATACCAGGAGCTAAATTTAAAATAGAAGTTGAACAAGAATATGGAGAATACAATACTACTTGGGAAGCAGTTACAGATTCTGAAGGTATGATTACAAGTGACTTGTTTGACGGATATGGAAACATTACTATAAAAGTAACTGAATTAGATGCACCAGAAGGATTTAAAACTGATGGTAAAACAATGATAGGAAAATATAAAAGAGACAAAAATACTGGAAAAGTAAGTGAAGTTGACTGTAAAGATATGGGATTTGAATATAAGGAGGACGAATCTATTATATATCTAGATCCATCAAACGAACCAAGAGATGACTTATACACAATAATTGCAAATAAAGTAGATAAGAAAACTGGAAAACAAATTACAGACAGTTATGCACAATTTGATGTAAAGATGATTGGACAAGAAAATGTCGGAACAGAAGATGAACCAAACATAGAAGATGTAGAAACATATGTAGGAAGTTATACAACAGACAACAAAGGTAAAGCAAAAATAGAAAATCTGCAAAAACCAGAAAAACCAGGTATATACAAATACGAAATAACAGAAACACAAGCACCAGACGGATATGTTAAACTAGACGAACCAGTTGTATTACAAGTAGAATTTGAAGAAGACACAAATGGAAAAATTGTAATGAAAAACAATCCAACAATCTTATCAGGAGATGCAAGCATCAAAAGTAAGAAAAAAGACTTGTTAAACATTACAATAAACAACCTAAATGAAAAAGATTTAAACAAATATACACTAGATATAACAAAGAAAGATGCTGAAACAGGAGAACCAATTGAAAATATGGCATTATTTAAAGTATGGTTACCTGATAGTAACAATACAGCTTTATATGCAGAAACAATGAACAATGACTATGGAAAAGGAAAATTAGATTATTGCTATATTGAACAAGACAAAGACTACAGCACTAGACTAACAAGAATGGATATACCAACAGAAGAAAAAACACTTAAATATGTATTTAGAGAGGCAGTTGCACCAGAAGGATACACAAAAATAGACGAAGACCTAGAATTAGATATAGTATTTAAGAAAGAAGAAAGTACTGGAAAAATGATTATTGACCAAATAATACCAAGTAATGATAAATATTTGAAAGTTAATACACCAACACCATGTAATACAGACACAGTACTAAGTATAGACATCTTAAACAATAAAGACAAAGGTGAAGAATACACTATACATTATGATGCAAATGATAATGGAGAAGGTGCAATAGTGCCAGCAGACCAAATTAAATATGAAGACGAAGACATACAATTAAGCACAGAAGAACCAACAAGAAATGGATACACATTTAAAGGATGGGCAACATCATCAGATGCAAAAGAAGCAGAATTTACACCAGGAGACACATTTACATTAAATCAAAACACTACATTATATGCAGTATGGGATCAACCATTATATCTAAGAACAGATAAATATGTAATATCAACAGAAGATAAATATTCGACAGATGCAAATGCAGGAGAATATGTAGAAGGAGACCAATACATTTTCGGAGTTAAACCAGCAATAGGAGCATATAGACAAGATGAAGAAAATAAAGGAACAATTACATCATGTTTAACAGACAATATAAATACAAACGCAGAAAAAATAGAAATTATAACAAAAGATGATATAGAATTAGGCACAGATGAACTTATAGGAACTGGAATGAAATTAATATTAACTAAAGGACAAGAAAAAATAGAATTAACAATAATAGTATTAGGAGATGTTGATGGAAACGGAAAACTAGAAGGTTCAGATAAAACAAAAGCAAGTAAATACATAAGCCAAGATGATACATCTCAATTTGATACAGAAGAAAAGAAATTAGCATTAGATGTAAATCTAGACGGAAAAATAAGACCATCAGATTTAACACTGTTAAGACAAGCATTAGCTAATGATGATAATAGTCAAATGGGAGTTAAAAAATAAAATAAAAAACACTTAAGCATATTTGCCTAAGTGTTTTTTACTAGTATATTAAATTCTAAAAATTATTTATCTAAATCAGCTTCAACATTTTCATTTTTACCAATTGCATATTTGTAGAAAGCAATAGTAGCAAATTGAACATAAGGAATAAGCCATAATAAACCAATACCAAATGTTATAGCAGCCAAAATTGCCCAACCGATGAAAGAAAGTTGTAAGCAGAATAAACTAGCACGTTTTCCTGTCATTAATTTTTCACTCTCAGAAACAGCATCAGCTGGTTCCATATCTTCATTTTCCATAGAAATAAAGAATGCTAATTGATAATAATATGATTTAGTTGCAGACCAGATTGTTGAAATTACAAATAAAACAAATCCTATTATTAACATAGCAAGACTTACTCCATTTGGAATAGAAGATAAAGGACTTATATCTACTGTATATTTTGTTGAACCATAATACATAACAAGGCCAACAACAATCAACACATAAGAGAATATTTCCAAAAGTATAGGAAGAATCATTTTTAAAAATGTATGGAAAGTAATTCCCCAAGATTTTCCAAAATTAGAAAAACCTAATTTTAGGAAATCAAATGATTTAACTTCTTCATCTTTAAATAGTTTTAAAAATGCAAAAGTAAGACCAAATGATAAAGGAACATTTATAATTATGTTTATAATTTGACCTATCCAATCCATTGAATCTGGTAAGAAACCTTCTACTAAATTAATTAAGAAATTGATTACGATAAATGCAATTAAAATGCATATACTTTTTCCCCATTTTCCAGATAGTTTTCTACGTGCTTCTGTTCTAAAATCTGATGAAATCATTTTTTCCCCTCCTTTTATTTTTTTATAAATTTATGATATATTAAGTAAAAAAAAAAGTCAACAAAATATTACAAAAAAAGACAAAATAATTTCAGTTGTTATAGTCCGTAAATTATAACAATAAACAACAAAATTTAACAATATAATAATAAAGTATTGACTTTTTATACCCAAAGTTTGTTATAATAATATATATGCAAAGAAAATAAAAATAAAAGCATAGGGAGGAAAAGAAAAAATGGATAAAATAGCAAAAACAATTGCAGAAGAATTAAACATAAAAATACAACAAGTAGAAAATACAATAAAACTAATAGACGAAGGAAATACAATACCATTTATCGCACGTTACAGAAAAGAAGTAACAGGAGGACTAAGTGACGAAGTATTAAGAACATTTGGAGAAAGACTATCATACTTAAGAAACTTAGAAACAAGAAAAGAAGAAGTAATAAAATCAATAGACGAACAAGGAAAATTAACAGACGAAATATTGCAAGCAGTAGCAATTTCAAAAACACTTGCAGAAGTAGAAGACATCTATAGACCATACAAACAAAAGAAAAAGACAAGAGCAACAGTAGCAAAAACAAAAGGACTAGAACCACTAGCACAAATAATAATTGAACAAAAAGAAACAAAACCAATATTAGAAATAGCACAAGAATATGTTAATATTGATAATTTATCAGAAGAAGACAAGAAAAACAAAGACAAAGTCGTTGCAAAACCTGAAGATGCAGTTCAAGGAGCCCTAGACATTATAGCCGAAGATATTTCTGACAATGCAAAATACAGAAAAGAAATAAAAAGACAATGCTATAGAGAAGGACTTATAAAAACAAAAGCAAAAGACCCTGAGAGCAAATCAAATTATGAGATGTATTATGACTATAGTGAAGCATTAAAATGGATTCCTAGCCACAGAATCTTGGCAATAAACAGGGGAGAAAAAGAAGACTTCTTAAAAGTATCTATTGAAAAGCCAGATGATAAAATTTTAGCATACATAGAAAAAGATATTATAAAAGGTGAAACACAATTCACACAAATGCTAAAAGACACAATATTAGATAGTTTTGAAAGATTAATAGAACCATCAATTGATAGAGAAATTCGTTCAGATTTAACAGAAAAAGCAGAAGAAAAAGCAATAAAAGTATTTGGACAAAACTCAAAACAATTGTTATTAGGAGCGCCAATTAAAGGTAAAACAGTAATGGGATTTGACCCAGCATATAGAACTGGATGTAAAATAGCCGTAATAGACGAAACAGGAAAAGTTTTAGATTACACAACAGTATATCCAACAGAACCACAAAATGATGTAGAAGGCGCTAAAAAAGAATTATTAAAACTAATTGAAAAAGACAAAATAGACATGATAGCAATAGGAAACGGAACAGCATCAAGAGAATCAGAAATGTTTGTATCAGACATGATAAAAGAAACCTCAAGACCAGTACACTATGTAATTGTAAGTGAAGCTGGTGCATCAGTATATTCAGCATCAAAACTTGCAACAGAAGAATATCCAGACATAAATGTTTCCATAAGAGGAGCAATATCAATAGCAAGAAGATTACAAGACCCACTAGCAGAACTTGTAAAAATAGACCCAAAAGCAATAGGAGTTGGACAATATCAACACGATGTAAACCAAAAAAAATTAGCCGAAAGTCTAACAGGCGTAGTAGAAGACAGTGTTAACAAAGTAGGAGTTGATGTAAACACAGCAACACCATCACTACTTTCATATGTATCAGGAATAAACAACACAATAGCAAAAAACATTGTAAAATATAGAGACGAAAATGGAAAATTAAAAGAAAGAAAAGAACTTTTAAAAGTACCAAAGCTAGGAAAAGTTGCATTTGAGCAATGTGCAGGATTCTTAAGAATTATAGACGGTAAAAATCCATTAGAAATAACAGCAGTTCACCCAGAAAGTTACGAAGCAACAGAAAAATTATTAAAATCTTTAGGATTTGATAAAGAAGATTTAAGAGATAAAGAAAAAACAGACGATCTAAGACAAAAATTAAAAACAGTTGATGTTGCTAAAACAGCAAAAGAGCTAGAAATTGGTGAAATGACATTATCAGATATAATTTCAGAACTTAGCAAGCCAGGAAGAGACCCTCGTGAAGATATGCCAAAACCAATATTAAGACAAGATGTTTTGAAACTAGAAGATTTAAAAGAAGGTATGATTTTAACAGGAACAGTAAGAAATGTTATAGATTTTGGGGCATTCGTAGACATTGGGGTTAAATATGATGGACTTGTACATATTTCAGAAATGAGCGAAAAATACATTAAAAATCCATCTGATTTAGTATCAGTTGGTGATATTGTAAAAGTTAAAGTTATAAAAATAGATATGGAAAGAAAAAAAGTTGCACTATCTATGAAAGTATAAAATAAATGGATTAAAGGGATATGTTGAGAATTTAAAAAATATAAATAAATCCTAAATTTGAAAGTTACCACTGATAATATCTAAAAAATTATATATTATCAGTGGTAACTTCAACTTAATATTTATTTGTTAAAACCTTTTTCCCAATTTTCAACAATATCAACAAAAGCATCAACAATTTTAGCATCAAATTGAGTACCTTTATTTTTCTCAAGCTCAGAAATAGCAACATCCAAAGGCAAAGCATCTCTATAAGTCCTCCTAGAAGTCATAGCATCAAAAGTATCTGCAACAGTAACAATTCTAGTTAAAAAAGGAATTTCCTCTCCTTTTAATTTAGCAGGATAACCAGTACCATCGTATCTCTCATGGTGAAACTTAACAATAGGAATTATCTTTGAATAAGTCTTAGAATGAGAAAGTATATGAGCACCTATTAAAGGATGAGATTTTATTATAAAATATTCATAATCATTTAATTTAGAAGTCTTTATAAGAATATTATTTGGAGTACTAATTTTTCCAATATCGTGAAAAAAGCTACCAATTTTTAATATTCTCAAATCTGAAGGAGAAAGTTTAAAAAATCTACCAATCAAAACAGAATATTTTGAAACTCTAAAAGAATGACCAATAGTATAAGTATCTTTATATTCAGCAATATTACGTATTGCTTGAACAGTATTTAAATAAGGTGATTTATATTGATTGCTATAATTATCTAATTGCAAATTAATTCTAATAAATTCATAAATAGAATTAATAATTGTTTCAACAAGAACAACCAATTTTTTAAAATCTTGAGATTTATCATAATATCCTTGGATATCATAATTTTTAAT
>URZW01000025.1 GCA_900552555.1 uncultured Clostridium sp. | reverse complement strand
TAAAAAAACTAAAATAACGGATTACGAGAATCGATTTTAAGCCGCTTTTATTTTTAATGCTTATAGTTTGTTGTCGGTAAAATACGGAAAATATAGAGAAATAGGCATTTTGAAGATTTTTGGAAAATTTATATAAAATATAATATGAAATAAAAATTATTAAGTAATAAAATTAAATTTTAAATAGAAAAATTATTTAGATGTAAAATTATAAAGATAAATTATAAAACTAATTTAAAATTGATTTTAGAAATAAATATCTTGGACTAGACTAACATTATTACAAGTAATAAATGATAAAACAATAATGTTAGTCAAACGATATCTAATAAATAGCTAGTAAAGCCGTTAAGGCTAGTAGTTACAAGAACTTGTGGGTAGGACCTTGATAAGGGTTCTATTATTTTACTCCTATCTCTTTTTGCACAAAACTATGATAATACAAACCAAATGTAATGCGTTTTTATGCACAATGGAATACATATAAAAAGTGAATTATGTTTTTATAACAACATATACAATTTAGTATATGTCGTTTGTAGAAAAAATCTTTATAATATATTGCATAATTTTAAATAAAAGTGATATACTTTTTTCAGTTAAATATTTTATTAAATGATTGGAGAATAAACAATGGATAATAGAAATGAAAAACTTACACACAATCTTATATATAATTCTATTTCTTTAAATGAAAATGAAAATATATTAGTAGAGGTAATTGGAGAAGATGGCTTAGAGCTTGCAAATGAAATTATAAAACAAGCTAAAATAATAAACGCAAAGCCACATCTAAATATAATAAATTAGGAAAACATATTAATAATGCTTTAAAGGAAGAATTAAAAAATGTAAAGGTAAAAATACTTATAGAGTTTATAATTGGTACGATATATATAATTTAATAAATGGTGGTAAGATATGCAAGATAAAATAGTTTTAATAGATTATGAAGAAAAATATGCAGATACAATAAATGAAATAGAAGAAGAACAATGGGGGAAATGGTGTACTGGAGATATTCGTGATGAAATTGGAACACATACTCATATAAAATTAGCTAAAGTAGATGAGGAAATAGCTGGAATTGCTTATGGAAAAAGAGTAGGTGACGCTTTTTACATACAAGTAATTGTTATAAAACCTAAATATCAGCATCATCATATAGGATCAATATTTATGGAATATTTTATAAATTATGCTAAGACATTAGAACTAGCAAATATAGTTTGTGAGGGTGTATTAGTAAATAATAAAATGAACATTGAAAATATAATGAAAAAATATGATTTCAAAGAAATTCTAAGAATTAAAGAATATTGGGGATATAAATTTCCAGACGCCTGGTGTAAAGAATGTGGCTGTAATCCTTGCAAATGCACAAATGTAATATTTGTTAAGGAGATAAGGTAAATGGCTACAAAAAAAGATTATATTAATTTAATAAGATGGAGCTATATAATAGATTCTTTTAATAATCATTATTTTATAAGAATTATCGTTTTATATTTATTAGCACAAAATGTTACACCTTGGATAGCAGTATCAATTCCGATTGTATTAGAGTTTGCTAGACTTATATCAAGAGGATTTAAACCTATTGTTAAATTAGCATTAAAAGTTGATTATAAAAAATATCATATATTTCATTTGATAGCATTTCTTGTTTTAGGAATAATAATATCTCAATGTAGAAGTGTTTATACAATATATTTATTTACTTTAATCTCTGGTACTTTATCTGGAATAAAGTATTCAAGTATAACAAAGATGAATACTCAAAACAAAGAATATGAGCCTTATTGTTTTATAGAAGAAGAAAGGTCGCAGGTTATTGGAGGAACATTAGGACTTTTAGTAAGTCAGTTTATCTATGATTTAAATCCTAAAATATATTTGATAGGATATCTAATTTTAATTGTTGTAGGTATTTTATTAAGTTCATTGTTGAAAAAAATACCAGATGAAGATGTAATGGAATGTATTGATGAAAATAAAGAATTGGATAAGAAAAGTAAAAAGAATACTATTATAGTAACTTCATTATTTGCAATACTTGCAGGATTCTGGTGTATGGGGTGGGGAGGATTTGAAGAATTAGCCCCATTAATTAGTAATAAAATAGGTTATTTAAATGCAGTATATACTATTTTAGAAATTATTCTGTTATGTATAATATCAGGCTCGTTATTACAAAAAATAAATAAGAATAAAAAATTATTATTTACAGAAACAATTATAGCTTGCATTGATGTATCTTGCCTATTGATTGCTTCACTAACCTTGTCTTGGCAAGGATTATTAATTGCATATATTATTACTGCTTGTACATCTACAATGGGCGATCCTATTTGGGGTAGTATAATGAGTGCATACTCAATTAATGATAGAACGAAATGGGTATTAGTAAATAGGGTATATTTTGTAATAAGAGCAACATTTCAACTTCTGACTTGGTATATTTGTAGAGAATGTGTTATTAGAGGTGTAGAATCCTTTAGATATTTATCTATAATTCTTATCATTTTAATAATAATAGTTTATTTAATAGCAAGTAAAATTAATAAAAAAGTATTTGGAAGTAGTATATAGAAGTTTGTTAAATGGGAAAATAACTATTGGAGTAGGAATTTTAAAATAAATATAATTAAGCGAGGCGAAAAAATTGTTATTAATATATATAGTAATATTAGCAGAAATATTTGGGGCAATAGGTCAATATTTAGACAAACATTTGGTAAATATAGGAATAAGTAGAAAAGATTATTTTTATTATATGTGTTTAACTATGATACCATTTTCTATTATAATGGTTATTATAGAATATTTTACAAATCAGTTAAGATTTGAATTAGGAATTATTCCAATAATCTTGCTTTTACTAGCAATGTTTTTAAGATACAAAAAACAGCACACAATAGTTGGATGTTTGAAATATTTAAATCCTTATGAGGATTCTGCATACTTAACTTTAAGTATTATAATAGCATTTATAATAGATGTTATATTAGGAATAGAAAATTTAGGTATAATATCAATTTTATCCATATTATTAACTGTTATTGGTGTGTTTGTAATAGCAGATTCTAAAATTAAAATTAAAAATTTGCAGAAAGATTTATTAATAAGAATATCAACTTCTTTATTAATGAGCTATGTGACTCACTTTATCTTGCAATATTGGTCTAATGCAGTATTTATTTTAATATTAAATTTGCTTTTAACTATTGCATTTTCCAAGGAATATAATTTTTAATATCATATAAAACATAAAAAAATTCTAAAATGGGTATTTATTCAACAGATATTTGGATTTTGTTCATTATACTTAAGTAATTATTTATCAAGCAATTCTGTAACATTAAGTTCTTATGTAAGACCAACATCAATAATAGCGGTAGTAATAATATCAATCTTTTTTAAAGATAAAAAAAGAAAGCCTACACTAAAACAGATATTAGGCATTATATTAGTAGTTACAGGGATATGCTTAATACATAGGTAGATTAAAACACTAATGGAAATACCATGGATAACCGAGAATACTAAAATTATAGAAATTAAAATAAAGATATTAATTGATATATAGATATAAAATAATTTTAGAGTATTCAGTCAATTTATAGACTGCATACTCTTTATTTTTTTGACAAAAAATGTTATAATCAAGGAGAAACATAAAAAAAGAAGAGGATATAATGATAAAATTAGAAGAAAACAATATATATTTTTATTTTAATAAAAGCAAATTAATAGAAAACTTTAATAATTTTAGTGTGTTAGGTGATGTATATTATCCATTGAAAACAAATTCAAATGGAGATGTAATAAAAACTTTACACTCTTTAATGAAGAAAGAAGAAAATGGTTTCTTAATTAGTTCTATATATCATTTTGAAACTTTACAAAGAGAAAATATTAATCCGTTAAAGATGTGTTTCATAAATGTGTTAGCTGAAGATGATACTGTAAAATATTTATATAATAATGGTGTAAGATTTTTTACATTTGACAATTTAAATTCAGTAATTAATTTTTCAAAGTATGCCGATTTATCAAAAGTAAAAATAGCAATACGATTATCAACAACGCAAGTATTTAATGATAAATTTACACATTTAGGCGGAAATCTAGAAGAATGTAAAGAAATGTTGGAGTTTTTAAGAAATAAATGTAATGATTATGGAATTTCATTTTATATACAAAATAACTTAAAAACAGAAGACGGTGCTTTAGAAAAAGTGCTTGAATACATACAAGAAAATTATAATGATTTAGGAATAAATTTTGTTAGTATTGGAGGACTAAATGAAAGTAAAAATATTAGTAAGAAAATGCTTGAAAACTTTAAAAATAAATTAAATATAAATCAAATAATTTTAGAAGTAGGAAGATATTTAATAGAAGACACTATTGAAATGGAAACTAGAATTATTAGAGAAAAGACAGTTAAAAATATTAAAACAGTAATAATTAAGAATGGTATATATAGTGGCTTTTTTGATATTCTACTTTATAATAAAAAATTTCCAATATATTTAAAAAGTAAGAATGATGGAGACATAAAAATAGAATATACAAAGTCAAAAGTAAATGATTTTGAATTTTATATGTGTGGTGGTTCTTCAGATAGCGGAGATAAAATCGGAGTAATGTATATTGATTCTAAATATAAGGACGAACTAAAAATAGGTGCGAAATTTATTGTAAAAGGTGTAGGAGCATATTTTGAAGAATTTTTTATGCCATATAGTAATGATTTGAAGAAAGTATTTATAGAGGTGTAGTTATGAAGTTTAAGATGTTTAGTGTAATAGTAGGAACAGAATGCTGTATAGCTTCTTGTCCATTCTGCGTTTCTGGAGTGAAACCAAACAAAGAAAATTTAAAAAAAAGAAATATAAATTGGAGAAATTTAAAAATTGCAGGTAATCTAGCAAATAGAAGTGGTATCGATACTGTAATGCTAACAAGTAGAGGAGAACCAACACTTTTTCCAGAACAAATAACGGAATATTTAAAACATTTAAAAGAATTTCAATTTCCGTTTGTAGAATTACAATCTAATTGTATTCCAATTAGCCTTAATAAAGAAAAATATGAAAAGTATTTGAAAGAATGGTACGAAGAGGGGTTAACTACTATAACAATATCAGTAGTTAGTAATAGACCAGAAATAAATAAAAAAATATATATGCCAAATAGTAACGAATATATAGATTTACCAGACTTAATAAAATATTTACATAGTTTTGGATTTTCACTTCGACTTACTTGTGTATGTTGTAAAGATATGATGGACACCATAGATAAGGTTGAAGAATTTATAAATTTTGCTAAAGAGAATAAAGTAGAGCAAGTTACATTAAGACCAGTAAATGATGAATTTAGAAGAAAAAGTGCAGAAGAATGGATTAAAGAAAATAAACTAACAGATGAGCAAAAATTAAATATAAAAGAATTTTTAGAAAAAAATGGAACTAAACTACTAGAATTAGAACGAATAGGAACAATATATGATGTAAATGGTCAAAATGTTTGTCTATCACTACCACTAAACAAAAACACAAGAGATACTAATCCAGAAAATGCAAGAAATTTAATATTTTTTCAAGATGGACATATAAGATATGAATGGGAAATGGAAGGTGGAATATTACTATGAAAGTATATAATGAACAATCAGATAAAAAAATTAGTGAACAATTAAAATCAATACTTACAAAAATAAGAGAAAAAAGAATTTTTAACGCAAATGAATATATTGAACAAAAATCAGATTTATTAAATGAGTATATGAATAAATATGGATTGAAAGCATGTGTAATAGCAATAAGTGGAGGTATTGATTCAGCAATAGTATTAGGAATTATTAAAAAAGCTTCAGAAAAAGCAAATTCACCAATAAAACGAATAATTCCTATGCTATTACCTGTATTAGAATCAACAGGAGTAACTAATCAAAATGAAGCTACAATTAAGGGAAAAGAATTGTGTGAAGAATTAGGATTAAAACCATATATAATTGACTTGACATCAGTTAACAATGAAATAAGAAATTGTTTAGAGCCTGTAATAGAAATAAAAGGTGAAGATTGGGCAATTGGACAACTAGCTCCATATAGTAGGACACCAATACTTTACTATACAACAAGTTTATTAAATCAAGCGGGTTTTGGAGCAATTATATGTGGTACTACTAATAAAGATGAGGGAGCTTATTTAGGGTATGTTGGAAAAGCATCAGATGGAATGGTTGATGTGCAAATAATATCAGATATTCATAAATCAGAAGTTTATCAAGTAGCAAAAGAATTAGAAATACCAGAAAGTATTATAAAAGCAACACCAAGTGGAGATATGTATGATAATAGGACAGATGAAACTGTTTTTGGTGCATCTTATGATTTTGTAGAATTATATCTAAATTATTTGAATATGGAAGATATTGAAAAAGAAAGATTGATGAATAGTTTAGATGAAGAATCTAAAAATCAATTTGATTTTTATGCAAATAATTTGGAAAATTTACATAGATATAATTTACATAAATATATGGCTAAATCTCCAGCTATACATTTAGATTTATATGATAGTAGTGTAAAAGGTGGATGGGATAATTATTATAAAATAACCAATGAATGGTTAAAGAAATAAGGAAAGGCAATCTAAAAATAGATAGTAAGAGAAGTTTATGAGCGAAGAATATCTTTGGAATATATTAAATTTAGATGAAAATTTTAAATGTGCAGATGTAGATATAGCATATAGCAAGATAGAAAATAAGACAGAAGAAGTAAAATTGGCATGGAAAATATTACGAGATGAATATTATAGCAAGGTATATAAAAAATATTTAAGTTTAGAAACTGTTATAAAAGCAGGTTTTATTTTAGATAATTTGGAACTGGAAGACTTAAATTATTATAATTTAAGTTTACTTACTACACCAGTAAGTAAACTTATAGATTTTAAAGAAAAAAAAGAAAATCCAGTAGTATTATTATCTACTGGTGGTTTTGACCCTATACATGATGGACATATTTATATGATGGAATTTGCTAAAGAAGCCTTGAAAAAAAAAGGTTATCATGTTATTGGAGGTTATTTATCTCCATCACATGAAAGTTATGTATCAACAAAGCCATATTACAAAATAAATACTTATGAAAGATTAGACTTATGCCAAGAGTGTGTTAAAGATAGTAAATGGCTAATGATAGACCCTTGGGAATCAATATATGTAAAAACATATATTAATTTTACAGACATAATACAAAGACTAGAATTATATTTAAAAAAACATGTAAATCCAAATATACAAGTAGCATATGTGTTTGGTGGAGATAATGCTGAATTTATGTATTGCTTTGAAAACAAAGGAATTGGAATATGTGTTGAAAGAGAGGGTTATAGTGAGAAGTTTGACCAAATGAAAAAGAAATTTAAAGGTAAAAATAACTTTTTCGTTAATAATAAATCAATAGTATCAACATATTCTTCAAGAAATATAAGAAAAAGACAAGGGTACAGTTATAATGAACAAAACTATAGTAAAGAAGATGGAGATTATGTTATAAGAAATGAAGGAATGATACCTCTAGTAAATTATAAAAATTTTGTTAATGAAGAAAAATTAGAAAATGCACATAAAAAGTTTTTAAAACAATTAATAACATTATTTAGCCAAACTTTTAACAATAAATTAGATATAAAAACAATAAACATGCAGGAACAATTAAGAAGAGCAAGTTCGGTATTAAATAGTAAGCAAACAATAAGCCTTGATACATATTATAGAGGAACTTATGATATAGAAACAAGTAGATTATTTGATATAAGCGATATACAGAAAAAATATATATCTTTAATTGGAAGAATAGGACATGATACAATAGAACATCAAATTGAGAGAATAAAAGATGGAAATTATATATTAGTTGATGATGATAGTGCAACAGGAAAAACAATAAGAGAAGTTATGAGCAATTTACCAGAGAGAATTAATATTGAGCAAATATACCTTTTAGCGAGTATGTTAAATGAAAAAATATTTGATATAGTAGATCTTCGTGATTTCATAATAGGAGTTCAAAATGGAGGATTAGTAGTTAGGCTACCAAATAGAGAAGTAGCAAGAAGTCCATATATGTTACCTTATGTAAGTCTAAAATCCAGAGCTACAATTCCTGCGATTAAAGAAATGGAAAATTCAATTAAATTATGGGAAATGAATAAAGAATTTTATCAAGAAATTGGTAGTAACATTACACTAGAGCAAACGGATAATGGATTTAAAAAGTTAATGAATTATATAGGATTTGATAATAATACACCACTTACTAAAATTTGTGAATGGCACATAAAGAAGTTAAAGCAAGAATAAAAAGGAGATATTATGGCAGAAAACAAAGAACTAAAAATAATTGAATGTAAATATGGTGAAAGAGAAGATATAATTAAATTTCTTATTCAAATTACATCAGAAGAGTTTGGATTTACAGATTGGAGAGATTATTTTGAACATAAATTAGTGGAAAAGTATAAAACTGGAAACAATACTTTCTGGATTGCGTTAAATAAAGAAAATCAAGTTATAGGAACTTGTGGCGGATTGCAACAAAATAATAATACCATCAAAATGAATTGTTTTTATATAAATTCTAAATACAGAAATTTAGGCATCGGACAAAAGTTATATGATTTATTTTTAAATTTTGCAAAAAAAGAAAATTATAAAGAAATTATATTATGCACATTTAAAGAATTTGATATAGCAATAAAGTTTTATGAAAAAAGAGGATTTGAATTATATGAAACAACAGAAGATGAATTTTGGTACAGAAAAAAGTTATAACATGGGAGGTGTAATATAGTGGAAAATGAAATAATGGAAAAGTTTTTATCTATAAATGAACAAAATTGCAATCCAACAATAGGAAAGTATTCTTCTAAAAAAGAAACTTTTTACGAAGATATAGAAAAATGGCAAGAAGAAAGAAACGATAAAGACCATATAATAAAACCTATACAATTTACTTTTGAAATTACAAATAGATGCAATTGTAATTGTAAAGATTGTGGAATGTCAGCAAATAGTATAAAAGTAGGAAAGACTAAATTAAATGATGAAGAATTATATAAATTGGTTGATGATTTATATGAGCAAGGAGTACCTGCCTTTGCTATAACTGGAGGAGAGCCATTTTTAGAATTCGAAAATATGTGTAAAATGATAAGATATTCTGAAAATAAATTAGATATTAGCAAAATAATTTCAAATGGCTTTTGGGGTAAAAATGTTGATTTGTATTTTAAAAAAATGGAAGAATCGGGATTACTTAATAACCAATTTTTTGTTCCATCTATACAAATATCGATAGGAGAACAAACCGTTCCATTAGAATATGTATGTAATATAATAAATTATGTAGCTAGTCATTATGCAATAGAAGAATTAAATTTGAGAATTGTTCATACTAGATTAAAAGGAGCAAAAGAATCACAATTGTCTAAATTATATAATACTTATATAGAAAAATTTGGAGAATTTCCAGATGGAAGAATATACTTGACAGATTCATACTATGTAAATAGCAATATGAAAGCTAAAGAGAAAATTAAAACATATAAAATGACAGTATTTGATGCGATAAATGAGTGCGATAATAGATTTAGTATAGAAGTTGGAAAATTTGTAAGTCCAAAAATCTTTATGAAATGTAATGGAGATTGTTATCCTTGTGAAGTATTTAATATGCATAAAGACATGTTTTTAGGTAATTATTTTGATATAGGGTTGCCAAAGATTTTGGAAAACTTAAATAATAATAAATATGTTAGATTTATAAGAAAATATGGTACAGTAGGATTTAGAGAAGTAATAACAAATAAAATTTTAGAGCAAAATTTTTGTGAGACTTCTTGTTATGGATGCGAATTTTGCATAAAATTTTGTGAAGAAAATAATTTGATAAGGTAGGAAAATATGGAAAAAATAGATGAAGTTCCTAATATAAAAGAAAATTTTAAAATAGAAAATCTATGTGTTCAATATGTATATCAAGCTAAAGAAAAATATAATGTTATATATATTAATTCAAAGTTATATGAAGAAATCTTTAAAGAAAAATATGAATGGCAAACAGCAAAACAAAGAATTAGTGATATGTTTTCAATAACTTTAGATGAAGAAAAATCAAACAAACAAATAGCTGGAAAAGCATATAGTGATAAGCAATTAGATCCTACAGGAATAGCTTTAAGTGGCAACTTAGGATCAGGAAGAGCATTTTTTTATAAAAATTGTTTTAACATAAAAGGAGATAAAACTAAACTAGCAACAGCACCTAAAAATATTTATAGCAATGGAAAATATGCACTATCTGCAGCAATTAAAGAAACTGTAATTGCTAATATATTAGCAGATGATTTTATCATTCCAACTTTTGAAACTTTGGCAATATTAGATAAAAAAAAGAGATTTGACTTTGAAGATGAATATATGGATGCAGATGATATAATAAGAAAAGAAGTTTATAATTTACCTTGTAGTATAGAAATAAGAGTAAATAAAGAAAAAGAGCTCTATCGCATTAGCAATAGCTTAATTAATAAAGATAAATATACAATAAATGAGCTAGAAGACTTTTGCGAAAAATTAGCAAAGATAGAGGCTAACAAGTTTTGTGATAGATTCTTACATGGCTCATGGTCAGTTGGTAATATATCAATAGATGGAAATTTAATTGATTTTGATACAGCAACCTTTGTAAAAGGAAGATACCCACAATATTCAAATACTAACAAATATAAGTCAAATTATTTTGGGTATGAATTACTAGGACAAAAATTAATGATAAAATCCATTCTAGATTATGAAAACATAGAAAATGCTAATAAAATTGAAACTAATTTAGATGATTTAATGAGTGAAAAATACAAGGAAAATATGAAAATAAGGTTTTGTGATTTAATAGGTTTGAATTACAATTTGCATTATAAAAAATATAATAAATATATTGATAGCTTATATGAAAAATTTAACGTACTGTCAAGAAAATTCTTACCTAATTATTATGAAACTAATGTAGCAGAAAATAGTGGAGATATAACATATTTATTCGATTTTTCAAAATTCTTTCAAAAGTATTTAATAACAAAAAAAGACAATAAAAACAATATACTGTTAGGCATGAAGCTATTACTTAATGATACAGAATACATAGAATATGAAAAAATAGGAATGATAAAAGAAAAGATACAGGAATTTTTTTATGAAAATATTGTAGATGAAAAAAATATAGATAATTCAATAAATAATGCAATGGACTTTATAGAAGAGTATGATGAACTATTTAATTTAATTAGTAAAGAAACAGAGTTATCTAATATTAAAGTTAAACAATATATAATAAATGCAAATAGAAATTATCTTTATGGAAATGAAAATATTTATGGAGAAATCTCTTATTTATATGATATTAAAAAGATAGATGAAAAAACAACAAATAGAATTATAAATGCTTTAATAAATACAAATAAAAGAAATAATTATAATAAAAAAGATGAAAATAAATTAGGATTGCAGATATATGAAGACTTACTAACATATTTAGTATTATCAGAAAATTATTATTATTTAGTAATAGAACCATATTCTAATACAGAAATAGAATTTGCAAAAGCAATTATAAATGGACAAGAAGTCATGATGAGGCATTTTTCAGATGAAAATGGTAATATTATGGCTAGTGAAAAAACTGAATTTGATAATTTACCAGATATACTAAATTTTGATATAAAGTTGAAAATTAACGGTAAAGAATACAAAGATAAATTGATATAAGATAGTCGAAAAATTGTAAAAATTTGACTAAAATCATTTTTTGTGTTATTATATATAATGATGAAGAAGAAATTTTAGGAGGTAATTTTATGGGATCTAGTAGTTATTCAAGTTATAGTGGAAAAGGAAGCACAAATACAGGTAGAAATACAAGTGCAAATAGAAGATCTGTTAGAGAAGAAAGAAGTAAATCACCAATGGTAGAAATGCTTGAACTTTTAGAAGAAGTAGAAAGATGTAGAGATGTTGTTGCAACAAGACAAGCTGACCTAGATTCTGCAAAAAAGGATTTAGAAAGAGCAGAGCAAAAAGTATCAGCACAAATAAATAAACTTGATCCAGAAACAAAAGCTAGATTTAGAAGAATGATGGGTGGATTAGATGAAAAAGGAAAAGAGCAATATGAAAAATAAGGTTCTTTAATTATAGCGTAAATTACAAAAAGTATTTTGTTCTCATGAATTGGAAAAATGAAATACTTTTTTTTATTTAAAATATAAAATAATTTTATTAGTAAAGAGGAATAAAATATGAAATTTAATGATAACATTGCTGATGATGAGTGGGAGTGGTATATAGGACAGATATTTTCAAGACTTATAAAAAATGTACATAAATCCAATATTAAAAATCTCGTTGAAATTGCACCAGGATTTAGATATAAAATAGCGTATGCTTTAAAAGATCTTGGCTTTCAAGGTAATTTATATGTTATTGATACAAATACTGAAGTCTTGGAATATATAAATGAAAAATATAACTCGATTCTTCCAAATGCTAAAATTATATGCATAAATAAAAGTTTTGAAAATGCTTTTGAAGATATTCCAAACGAATTTGATTTATTGCTATCAAATCATTGCATAGATGATATGATAATTGCAGAATATATGCAAAACTATTATAATAAAAATCTAAATAATGAAAATTTTAGAGATATGCTAACACAAGCATGGGTGGAACTAGGAAAAGAACCTACAAAGATTAATGAGATAAGTAGTAAAGTGTTTTCTATATTTAAAAATTTCTTTTTAAATAAAAGAATTAGTACAATCATTATGAGCCAATACAAGAGTAATCTATATTTTAAAGATGAATTTAGAGAGATGGACGAAATAACTGAAAGTTGTTTTAATAGAATAAAACAATTAATCGCAATGGATAATGAATATGTTAATAAAATATTAGATTTTTATCCTTTTGGAGATGATGAAAGATATAGAGGGAAATATCTATTAGACAATACTCAAAATGCGAAAAATTGGATTGTAGGAAAGTGTAAAGAATAGAAATCTGTTAACAACTGTAAGAATTTTGCAAATTATGTAAAATTATGCTAAAATATATATAGGAAAATTTCCAAAAATCTTTCTAAGAATAGTGCTATGGAGGTATGCACTACTAGACAACGTTTTATTTTTACAACATTTTGCGATTGCAAAAAGAAAGGAGCCGATAAAATGGCTATTGAAAAAGGGTTACTTATACATTGGTGGCATTATTATGGAAAATGTATTTACACCTTTGCAGAATTAAAAGAATTCGAAAAAATCATTGATGATTACGGTGTAGAGAAAGTTTTGGGTGCTGCCGTAGCCTCTTATGTTTGCGAAGATGGTTCGCCTACCATTATATTAATGAGCATTCGGAAAGGTGCTGTTAAAGAGTTGTTCGAAGCACTTCCAGATGTTTCAAAGATGGGCGAGAAAGAAAAAGAACAATATCAAATAGTGCTGGAAGAATTTGTCGAGGCAATATCGCAGACAGCATAAGATAACCAAATTGCAGATGGTGAGTGATAAACTTGCTATCTGCTTTTTTATATAAAAGAGAAGAGCTGTCGATGTCACATCAAAGAAAAATAGAATTACTTTTTAAAATATGTTGATTTTAAAAATGTATAAATCTATTGAAATTAGGCTTTTTAAAAATTTTTATGGAAAAAATTATATAAATATGATAAAATAGTTAACAATAAAATGAAGAAAAGAGAGTATTTATGAATATATTGTTAATTAATCCACCAAACATACCATTTTCAGAGCAAAGACTATTAATAGAGCCAATAGATGTTATAACATTAGGAACTTACTTACAAGAATATAATCATCATGTTAAATTTTTAGATATGGACTGTAAAAAGTTAAACTGTGATGGTTTAACTAAATATATAGAAAACGAGTTTATGCCAGATATAGTTGTTGTTTCATATGATTATCATATACCATTACATACACAAAAAGCACTGGAAAACATTTCTGAAATATGCAACAAATTAAAAGAATATAACATTAAAACAATTATGATAGGAAAAACAGTAACATACAATCCTAAAATAATAGATATTATAAATTTTGATGTTGGAATTATCGGAGAGACAGAAAACACTATAAAAACTATCTTGAATGTCGATATTAGTAATATAGAAGAATTATCAAAAATAAATGGAATTGTTTTCAAAAATGACAATGAGCTTGTTATTAATGAGCCTAGTAAAGAAAAATATGATTTAGATAGATTACCAGTTCCTAATCGAGAATTAGCAGATTTAAAAGATTACATAGATATAAGAAGTATATTAACTAGCAGAGGCTGTATAAATAAATGTGATTTTTGTCCTACACATAATTACTGGGGAAGTTGGAGAGGAAAGAGTGCAGAAAATGTTGTGAAAGAAATAGAATATTTAATTCATAACTATAACACAGAAAAGATAATATTTTTAGATGATAATGCAACTGCAAATAGAAAAAGAATGCAAGAAATAAGCAATATTATCATTGAAAAGAAAATAAAGATAAAACTAGGATGTCTTGCTAGTATAAATACTTATGATAAAAACACATTTGAATTAATGTATAAAGCAGGATTTAGATGGCTTCATTTTGGAATAGAATCTGGAAGCCAAAAAGTATTAAAAAATAATAATAAAAACTTTGATGTAAATTATGCAAAACGAGTCATAAAAGAAGTAAAACAAATAGGATTTAGAGTAAGAACAAGTTTTATATTTGATTTACCTACAACTACAAAAGAAGATATGAAAAAAACAATAGAATTTATATTAGAAACAGAACCAGATGAAATAAGAGGACATTTTTTAGCTTTAAGATTAGGAACAACTATATATGATAAATTGTCAAAAGAAAAAGAGATACCTACACAATACATACATAGCGATAAACCATTATTAGAGAATGAAAAATATACTAATTCTGAAATGTTACAAGATATTGACATTCTAGTAAATAGATTAAAAGATAAAGATTATAAAATTGTTAGAGATGTAAAAGAGTGGGAAGATGTAGAAAAATTAAGAAATAAAGAAGGAAGAATTAAATTTTTATCATTTTGTCCTTCAAGATATGGAATAGATTGGGAGAAATAAGTGAAAAAAGTAATTGGAATAACAGGCTCAATTGGAAGTGGAAAGAGCTATGCAGTAGATATTTTTAAGAAAATATGTAAAGAAAAGAGGATAAATGCTATCTTTTTAGATGTCGATGATATTAGGAGAAATATATTAAGCAAAGAGAATATAGATAGAAATCAGTTAAACCAAAAGATATATAATGATAAAAATACAATGGAGGAATATAAACAATTTATAAATCCAAAGATCAAGAAATATCTAAATGAGCAAATAAGTAAAAATGATGGAGTTATATTTATTGAATGGGCATTACTCATAGAAGATAACCTATATGATATAGTAGATAGTATAATAATGATTTATTGCAAGGAAGAAATCCAAATAAAAAGATTAGAAAATGGAGATTTAGGAAAAGAATCCATTATGAAAAGAATAAAAATGCAATTAGCAAATGAACAAAAGATAGATAAGATAAAACAATTAAAAAAGGAGTTTTTCATACTAGACACAAGTGATAATCCAAAAGAAAATGAATATGAAGAACTTTTAAAGAAAGAGGGATTATATGAATAGATACCCATTTTGTTTATTTAGAATACCCGAAAATGGTGGCAGAGTTTTGTGGGAGATAACAAATACATGTAATTATCATTGTAGTTATTGTATATTTAGTAGTGAAGCAAAAAAGTATGAAAATGAATTAACAACAGATGAAGTAAAACGAGCAATAAAAGAACTAAAAGAAAATAATTTTACATATATAAAATTTACAGGTGGAGAGCCATTTACAAGAGAAGATATGACAGAAATATTGAAATATGCAAATAAATTAGGCTTTGACATGGACATATCAACAAATGCTTCTTTAATTACAGATGAAATTGCAAAGGAACTTAAAAACATAAATTTTCCAATGGTACATGTAAGCTTAGATGGAAATGATAAAACATCACATGAATATGTTAGAGGAGAAAATACATTTGAAAGAACATTAAGAGGAATAAGATATTTAACTAATAATCAAATTTATACAAGAATTGGAACAGTAATATATAAACAAAATGAAGATAAATTAGAAGAAATAGTGAAGTTAGCAATAGAACTAAAAGCAAATGAAATTATATTTTCATTTATGGAGGCAGTTGGAAGATTAGATGGAGACGAAACTATTATTTCAAAAAGAACAATAGATAGCGTAAAAGAAGAGTTGGAAAAATTAGCAACAAAATATAAGGAACAAATACAAGTTAAATATAGTTTTACCGAAAATAGACCTACAGAAATAGAAGAATGTTGCCCAGCTATAAATAAGTTTTTGTATATTAACAATTTAGGACAAGTATCACCATGTACATGGGTAGTATCAAATAATCCAGAATACAAATCAAAATTAACATTAAAAAATAATACATTTACTGAAATTATAAAATCAGAGCCTATACAAAAATATTTGAGATATATAGAAGAAAATCAAATAAAAGGTTGTCCAGTAACTAGGAGAAAATAATGATTATAAAATATATAAATGAAAAAGAGCAAAAGCTAAATTTAAAAGAAATAGATATAAACAATTTTAATAGTTTATCTCAAATATATTCATTTACAACCGAAAATATTGCAGGGTATTTTGAATATTTAGATTTTACAAATAAAAATATATTAACAGTTGCAGCTTCTGGAGATCATATTATAAATGCTTTTTACAGGGGTGCTAAGCGAGTTTACGGATTTGATATAAACTATTTAGCATTAATATTTACAGAGTTAAAATTAGTTGCATTACGAAATTTGCAATATAAGGAATTTTTGCAATTTTTTATGAGAAATGAAGAAAATGACATAGAAAAGAATAAAAACGCTTTAGATTATGGAGTATATATAAATAAATTAAGAAAAGATTTATCAAAAAGTGTAGCTGAAAGTTGGGATACAATATATCAAAATTTTAACAATAATGGTTATGATTTAAGAAATTCATATATATTCAATAATAAATATGACAACAATAATGTAAAATCAAACTCAAACCTATACTTAAAAAGCGAATTAGAGTATAATATAGCCAAAGAAAGAATAGATGAAAAAGAAATAATACTAATAAATTCTAATTACAAAGATATAAATTGTCACAATTTGCCAAATCTAGCAAATTGTGATATAATACTAATGTCAAATATTAGCGACTATATTAAAGACATATATAAGAAAAAAGCAAATTATTTAGAAGAATATATAAGAGAAATTATACAAAATTTCAAGAATGAAACTAATAAAATAGTTTGTGCATATTTGTATGATATTCAAAACACTAAATATAGAAGTGAAATAGATAATCCTATTTTTAGGGAAAATATATTCAATAAGTTAGATATTACATATATAGAAAAGAATTTTAAAAGTGTAATAGATAATTGCACAGATAGTGTAATTATTATTTAAAGGAGGTATTTTTATGTCAGAATCAAGAGGTGGAGAGTCAAGATCATATTCAAGTTATACACCTAGTTATAGCAGTTATGGAGAGTCAAGGAGTAGTGGTGAATCAAGAACTTCTAGTCCAAGTTATCAATCAAACTATGGAGAATCAAGAGAAAGTGGAGAAAGTAGAGGTAGCAGTTATACACCTCAAAAATCATCTAAAACCACTAAAAGAAAAAGTAAAGATATTGGAGATATTAGAAGCCAAGTAATGCAAGAATTATATGATGAATTATATGGAGAAATTAAAGACGAAGTAAGACAAGAATTAGAAAAAGAGAAACCAGAAATAGTTAGAGAGATAAAAGATGAATTAAAAGAAAAATTAAAAGCTGACTTGAAAAGAAATCTTACTCAAAGTAGAGGTGAAGATAGACAATGTTAGATAATTCTGAATTATTAAAGTTGCACACAAATCAAAGATTATTAGTAATGGAAATGCAATCAAGAGGAATTAATGTTGATGTTATCTATAACGAAATAGAACTTATAAAAGCAGAGTATGGAAAACATATAGAATGGATTTTAGATAGAGATTCTTCTATTACTCCATACTCTGCTTCTATCATATGTGGAGATAAATATATAACAAAGAAAATTCTTGAACAAAATGAAATAAGTGTGCCAATAGGAGAAAAATTTTTACCAAATGAATGGGAACTATCTGTTCTTTATGCTAGAAAGATAGGTTTTCCTGTTGTTATTAAACCTGTTTTTGGTTCTCATGGAGATAATATATATATGGACATAGAAAACGAAAACGAACTAAAAGACATTGTTCAAAATGTATTTGCCAAAATATTAAAAACATCTTTTATAATAGAAAAACAATTTGATGGTAAGGAATATAGAGTGTTTTTAACTAGAGAGGGAAAATATGCAGTTTTACATAGAGAACCTGCACATGTAATTGGAGATGGAGTTCATTCTATATCAGAATTGATAGAAATTGAAAATGAAAAACGAAAAGAAAGAACTAATTGTTTATGTCCTATTGCAATAGATGAAATTACTGAAAGTTATATGAAAAAGAATAATGTTTCAATGGAATATATACCAGATGAAAACGAAAAAGTATATTTAAGACATAATTCCAATGTAGCAAAAGGAGGGTTATGTATTGATTATACCGATAAAATACATAAATCCGTTTTAGAAAACTGTAAAAAGATTTTAGAAACTTTTTCTGGCTTATCTTATGTAGGAATTGACTATATGAGTAAAGATATTGAAACAACTCAAACTTCTGATATGTATAATATTGTGGAAGTAAATACAGTACCAGGAATACATATGCATATGAGACCAAGTGAAGGAAAGCCTAGAAATGTTGCTAAATATATGGTAGATATGATATTCCCAGAAACGAAGGAGCAAGAAAATGGAAAATCTTAATTTGTCAGAAAAATCTAAAAACTATTATGAAGAAAATGAGATATATGAAATCTTTAGCATAGCAGAAGATTATCCCAATAAAATATATGAATATTTGTTACCAAAAATAAAAGGCAAGATAGTATTAGATTTAGGGTGTGGAACAGGAAAGTTCATGCAAAAATTTTATAATGAAACAACTAAATACTATGGATTAGATTTATCTAATGAACAGCTAAATATAGCTAAAATGAAAATAAATAGCAATGATGTAGAATTTATATGCTGTAGTGCAGAGAATATTCCTTTACCAGATAATTCAATTGATGTTATTATTTCTACTTGGGTATTAGGTACTATTTTAGAGATAGATAGAAGAAATAAAGTTTTAGATGAAATGAAAAGAGTTTTAAAGAAAGATGGAAACATTTATTTAGTTGAAAATGATATAGGTGGAGAATTTGAAGAGATTAGAAATAGATACCCTAATATAAAAAGAACAAAAGATTATAACGATTGGATTGAATGTAATAATTTTAAAGTTGAAAACAAATTTAAGACGTATTTTCAATTTAGTGATTGTAAGGAAGCTAAAAGTGTATTTTCTAATATATGGGGAGCAGATATTGGAAATAAAGTAAGAAGTAATATAATAGAACAAAATATTGTTATTTATACTTATGAAATATAAACGAAATGGGGATCATCATATTGATAATCTCCATTTTTTAGTGCGACAGGCATGTCGTTTGACTAATCGGTGAAAGTCCGTATTGGAGGTATATATCGCCAACCACATAGAGAAGCACAAGCTATCCATTGTGAGATGGAAGTGAAGGAAGTGTGTATCAAAATCTTGGCTCGATGTACAAAAACTTGATACTAAGGCTGTTTAAGAGGGAAAGACTACTAAACAAGTTGAATCCCAAAAGATACACGTAACTTTAAGCAGTAAATCAAGCAACAAGCAGAGCAAGTAAATGGTAAATAAGAAATTTAAAATATGCTAATTTTTTCTAATTTGAATAAAAATGCATAGAGTAGGGGATATAGCCATATTTTTAATGTTGTATATTTATATTTAATATAAATATTAACTGATTTAAT
>URZW01000024.1 GCA_900552555.1 uncultured Clostridium sp. | reverse complement strand
TCGTAAAAATTATTATTTTATCGGATTATTTTCCGAAACTTCTTGACACTAATTTTTTTTAGATTTTATACATTTTCACTTATCGTTTTCTGCCAATACATTCTCAATATTTAAAAGTCTATTATATTTAGCAACCCTATCAGTTCTGCAAGGTGCACCAGTTTTTATTTGTCCTGCATTTACAGCCACTGCTAAGTCTGCAATAGTAGTATCTTCTGTTTCACCAGACCTATGAGAAATTATAGTCTTATATCTTTTCTCTTTTGCTTCTTGTATTGTATCTAAAGTTTCAGTTAAAGTTCCAATTTGATTTGGTTTTATTAAAATTGCATTTGCAACATTTTCTTTTATACCTCTTTGAAGCCTTTTTATATTAGTTACAAATAAATCATCTCCAACCAATTGAACTTTATCCCCTATTTTTTGTGTTAATTCTTTCCATGATTCCCAGTCTTCTTCTGCCAAGCCATCCTCTACTGATATAATTGGATATTTTTCAGTTAAATCTATAACATATTGTATCATTTCTTGTTTTGTTTTATATACATCTGTTTTCCAGAAATAGTATCCATCTTTTCCTGTTTTCTTGGCTTCGTCATACATCTCTGTGCTTGCTATATCTAGTGCTAAACATATATCTTTGCCTGGTTCATATCCTGCTTTTTTTATTGCTTCTATTATTGAATCTAATGCCTCTTCTTCATCTTTTAAATCTGGTGCAAATCCTCCTTCATCTCCTACTCCAACTGAATGTCCTTTTTCTTTTAAAACCTTTTTTAATGTATGATATACTTCAACTCCACGTTTTAATCTTTCTGCAAATGTTATACTTCCTACTGGTACTATCATAAATTCTTGTATGTTTATATTGTTGTCTGAATGTTTTCCACCATTTAAAATATTCATCATTGGAACTGGTAATTCTTTTGCATTTATTCCCCCTATATAATTGTATAGTTCCATTCCTAATGAATTGGCTGCTGCCTTTGCTACTGCAAGTGACACTCCTAAAATTGCATTTGCTCCTAAATTTGATTTGTTTAGTGTGTCGTCTAATTCTATCAATGTTCTGTCTATTTTTCTTTGGTCATATACATTCATATCGATTAGTTTCTTTGATATTTTTTTGTTTACATTTTCTACTGCTTTGCTTACGCCTTTTCCCATAAATCTGTTTTTGTCATTATCTCTTAATTCTACTGCTTCAAAACTTCCTGTTGATGCTCCTGATGGAACCATTGCTGTTCCTGAGAATCCTCCTTCTGTTACTACTTCTACTTGTACTGTTGGATTTCCTCTTGAGTCTAAAACTTCTAATGCCTCTATGTTTTCTATGGCTAAATATTCTTTCATTAATATACCACCTTTCAATTTGTTTCTTTTGATATTTTAGCCATTTTTTCCAGATTTATACATTATTACTAATTTTCAATCCTTTAAATATATAAATTATTTATTCCTTTGCTACACATATAAAAAGTCCTTTGTTATTCAAAAGAACTCTTTATATATGTATAATATTTAATGATTTCATAGTATAAAACTATGGACACTAATGTATTAATATTATATGCAAAAATATTTTTTATATTAAAAAACGATAGTCCAAAGACTATCGGAGTTTAATGATTACATCCCTCTCGAGATGGACTCTAATGTTTTATTAATATAATTATAATCAATATATATATATTTGTCAATCAATTTTGTGTATTTTTTAATGGTTTTAGCCTATATAATACTTGTAATTGCCTATTAATTTTATTCCAATCCGATTTTGATATTATTACCATTTTTCCTTTTTGTCTAAATGGACTTATAATTCTTATCTTGCTAATAACTCTTAATTGTTCAACTAATGCTGTAGAGTCAAGTTTTTCTAAGTCAATATGATACCAAAATTCATCTTTTAACCTTTTGCTTGTTAATGGTATTATTATAGCTATCGGCGATTTTATGGTGTTTCCGACTATTATTACAGGTCTTATCTTATTTTGTTCACTTCCTATATTAATTCCTAAATTACACCAATAAATAAAGTTATTATATATAGGAAAAACTGGAATATTTTCATTATACTTTAATAATGCTTTTTGTTTTGTCCATATAGAATATTCAACTGTATCTTGTCCATTTGTGGCCTGTAATATTTTTTCAGTTTCCAAAATATTTTCATGAATTTCTTTATTCAAATCTATATCTACCTCCCTTTAATACGGTATTAAATTTAGCTCACCTTCTTATTTCTCAACTGCATAGCATATTGAATAGTTGCCTCATTAATTTCACCAGAAGAAATACGAGCAATCTCCTCTAAAGTTTCCTTCTCATTTAATAATTTTATATTAGTATTAGTTCTCTCATTAATTACTCTTTTACTAATAAAATAATTATAATCTGCAATTGCCGCAATACTTGGTAAATGTGAAATACATAATACTTGATGATTTTTAGAAATTCCATTTAATTTTTCTGCAACTGCTCCTGCAGCTTTTCCACTTATACCAGTATCAATTTCATCAAAAATTAAAACTGGCATTTTATCTGTATCTGCTAATACCTTTTTAATAGCAAGCATTATTCTTGACATCTCACCACCTGATGCAATTTTTGCTAATTGCTTTTCATCTTCTCCCAAGTTTGTAGTAATATAAAATTCTACTATATCTTTTCCGTTTTCAAAGTACTCTTCTTCATTGTAATCAACATGAATATTAATATTTGCATTTTTCATTTCCAAATCTTCTAGAACTTTGTTTATATTAATGCTTAAAACTTTTCCATATTCATTTCTTAATTCATGCATCTTTTCTGCTAATGTTGTCATTTCTTGTTTTAAATGTTTTAATTCTTTTTTTAGCTTATTATTATATTCGTCTAAATTTTCAATGTGATTTATTTCCGCTTCTATCTCGTCTTTATAGTTCAAAATTTCTTGTACATCATTACCATATTTTCTCTTTAAATTGTAAATCAAATCAAGTCTTTCTTCAACTTCATTTCTTTCTTGTTCATCAAAATAGACATCTTCTTTATGTTCTGATATGTCTCTTGAGATTTCTTGCAATTCGTAGTAAATGTTCTTTAAGTTGCTTGAAATATCTTCATATTTTTTATCTATATTTTCTATTTTTTCTAATGCTCTTATTGCTACATTTATGCTATCTATACTATTTTCTCCTATTGCAATATCTGCTTCATTTAAGTTTTTAGATATTTTTTCTGAGTTTAACATCAACTTTCTTTTTTCTTCTAAATTATCTTCTTCGTTTACTTTCAAATTTGATTCTTCTATTTCATTAAATTGATATCTTAACAAATCAAGTTTTCTTTCTCTCTCTTTTTCGTCTCCATAATTGTTTTTTAATTCTTGTTTTATCTCTAAATATTTTTCATATTTTTCTTTATATTGTTTTTTTATATCAATTATTTTATCACCAATAAATCCATCTAAATATTTTAAATGAAATTTGTTATCTAGCAAACTTTGATTATCATTTTGTCCGTGTATTTCTATGAATTTACTCATAAAGTTTTTTAGTTCATTTACAGTTACCATTCTTCCATTTATTTTGCACATATTTTTACCATTGCTATTTATTTCTCTTGATACAATAATGTTTCCATCTATTGAGTTTTCGTTTTCTGGTTCATACATACATATTTCTACAAATGAATTTGTTTCACCTTTTCTTATCATTTCTTTAGAAAATCTTCCACCTGATATTATGCCTAATGAGTCTATTATTAGCGTTTTTCCTGCTCCTGTTTCTCCTGTTAATACGTTTAGCCCTTCGTTTAAATCTATACTTAAATCATCTATTATTCCTATATTTTTTATATGTAATGTTGATATCATAAAAAAGACCTCCTAAAAAATTCTTTTTATCGAACAAATTGTTTGCGATTTTTTGTTTGGCCTTATTATATATTTTTGATTTTATTTTGTCAATACTTTTACGAACGTTTTTTTGATTTTGTTTTTAAAAGAGTTATAGTTCAGTAACCTACATAAATCGACAAAAAAGTGAGACAAATTAGGACTGTCCCAATTGTCTCAAAAATCTTTCTCTTTTATATTCCGAATTACTTGAGTCTGTAAACTCAACCGTTCCTTTACTTTTAGAATCACTTATTAAATCTTTTTCTTCTAAAATATCTTTTAAATGTTTTGCAAGGCTTGATGCACCGTTAAAAAATTCAACATCACCTAATACTTCTTTTATCTCATTTTGAATCAAAGGATAATGCGTACAACCTAAAACAACATTGTGAACTTTTCCAACATATTCTTTCAAATTTTTCTTTAAATAATCCTTTATTTTTTCTTGATTTCCTTCTTCTATAATATCTGCTAGACCATGACATGCCATTAAATATGTTTTGTGATTATCATATTTATTGTATAGTTTATGGAATTTTTCGCTTTCTATTGTTCCTTTTGTTGCCATTACAAGTGTTACTTGGTCATATGCAAAGTCATGCACCATTTTATATGCTGGTTCTATTGCTATTATTGGTGTTTCTGGATATTTTTCTCTTAATGTTTTGGCTGCTTTTGCACTTGCTGTGTTACATGCTATTACTATTGCTTTACATTTTTGTTCAATAAAATTGCTTACTATTTTATTACAGATTTTGATTATTTCTTCGTCTGTTTTGTCTCCATATGGGTTGTTTTTTGAGTCACTATAATATTTGTAATTTTCGTTTGGTAATATTTTTATTATTTCTTTTAGGACTGTTACTCCTCCTATTCCTGAGTCAAAAATTCCTATGCTTTCTTCTTTTTTCACAATTTTCATTCCTTTCACTTCGCTTCGCTCGTTCATCGTCATCCAAAATTTTTTCAAATTTTGTCTGTCAAATCTTGGGCCGTTTCGCTCATCGTCATCCAAAATTTTTTCAAATTTTGTCTGCCAAATCTTGAGGCGCTTCGCTCGTTCATCATCATCCAAAATTTTGTCTGTCAACTTTTATTTTGTCCTTTTGGGGACGGTTCTGTTTGGGACATGTGTCTCTTAATGGATATTTTTATATAAATATTATATATAATTTTACATTCAAAAACAACAAAAAAGCAGAAATTTTCTGCTTTTTTATATCATTTTTTTTCACAGTTATTAGTGTCCTTTTTAACTACGATGTCCCAATCGGAACCGTCCCCAAAAGGACATTAAAATGGCATTAAATCAAATTATATCTTTTTAATAAATCCTCAACAACAGTACCCTCAACTTTTTTTAAAGCCTTTTTAGCAACAAGTTCAGTAGCAAAAGGCAACTTCATATCAGTCAATTTCTTACCATCCATCATTTTTGAAGTAGAATCAAGTAAAACACGAACATCATAGCAAGAACCAAATACTTCCGGAACACCTCTATCTACATCCAACAATGTATAAACCGCTTCCATAGCAGTTCTTACAGAATACTCTGTTGTAAATACTGTGTCTCTAACTGTGTCCGCGAATTGTCCTAAAAATGCAAAGTTTCTGCATCCATCTGGAACAACTTTTGGTCTGTCACCTGCTGTTCTAGGCATAAAGAAAGCTGTTATATATGGCATCATACAAGGTACACAGTTTGCGGAATTTGTAGCCAATTCTTCTATTTGTTCTTCTGGCACGCCCAAATGATATAGCCATTCTTCTGTAATTTCTTTACCAGTACATTCTCTCATTGGCTTCTTTATATAGTTTCCTGGTTTGTTTGTAAATAAACCATAAACCCATACAACCAATTGACCTTTAGGTTGATTTTTGAAGTGTGGTTGTCTATTTATTGTCCAACTCATTAACCAATTTGAGTCTTTTACTGAAACGATTCCTCCTGTTACAACTCTACCGCTAAATGGGTCTCTTTTACAGATTTTTTCTATATATGGTGGAATTTTATCGTCTAATGTAGTAACTGTTGCAGATTCCCAGTTTGTTTTTGAAATATCTGAACAGAATTTATCTGGATGTCCAAAGTCTTGGCTTTGTCTTGCAATTTTTCTCCATAAGTCCCAACATGCGCCTTCGCCATTTTGTATAGTTAAATCTGGTGCAGTGTTTTGGTCTCCAAGCATTGCTCTTTCTGTACAACTTCCATTTGTAACAAATACTAAATCATTTACTGTTAAATTGATTGTTTCTTCTTCTCCATTATGAATGCATATTATTTGTTTTGCAGTTTTCTTTTTTCCATCAATATCAAATAATACATTTGTAACTTTTGTATCATATTGAAATTGAACTCCATGACTTTCTAGGTATTTTACCATTGGCAATATTAATGATTCATATTGATTGTATTTTGTGAATTTTAATGCTGAAAAGTCAGGTAATCCACCAATATGATGTATAAATCTTTGAATATATAATTTCATTTCTAGTGCACTGTGCCAGTCTTCAAATGCAAACATTGTTCTCCAATATAGCCAGAAATTTGATTTGAAGAATTCTTCTGTAAATACATCTGTTATTTTTTTATCATATAAGTCTTCGTCTTTTGTCATGAATAATTTTATTATTTCCATTGATGCTTTTTCAGATAGTGTAAATTTTCCATCTGTGTGTGCATCTTGTCCTCTTTTTTCTGTTGCTCTCATTAATGAATAATTTGGATCTTTTTTATTTAACCAATAATATTCATCTAGTACTGATGCTCCTTCTGTTTCTAATGATGGTATTGAACGGAATAAATCCCATAAACATTCAAAATGATTTTCCATTTCTCTTCCACCACGGATTATAAATCCTTTTTGTGCATCTTCAATTCCGTCACATGCTCCTCCTGGTAATTTTGCTTCTTCTAATATGTGAATATTTTCACCTTTCATTTGTCCATCTCTTACTAAAAAACATGCTGCTGCAAGTGATGCTAGCCCTGCTCCTACTAGGTATGCAGATTTGTTATCTACTCCTTCTGGTTTTCTAGGGTGTGCAAATGCTTCATAATTTCCATTACTATAATACATATTTACTACCATTCCTTTCTTATAAGGTACAAAATTTGATTAAAATACTGTATTTTACAATTATTTTTCAAACTTTTTTTCCTTTGTTATTGAAATATTATAAAAACAATTTTTTTAAATTTTCAATATACAAGTATTTTAATATGTATAATTTTTAGACAATTTTATGTTTTTGTATAGATTTTTTATTTCAATTATTTGATTAATTTTATTATATTGTATAATATGACTTTACTGTATATTGTACTAGTTTTTAATTTTGCATTTTTTCTAATGCCTTTTTGAAATCACCTTCAATAATATTGTTTAACTTTCTTATTATACCCTCTGGTTCCTCTTTCATACCATCTTCTATCCATTCTTGTAAAATTCCAACAAAACCATATTTATAAAAATCGGCCATAAATTTTTTATCTTCTACTTTTATATTCATTCCTTCAGACTCTTTGTCAATAAAGTCAATTAATAATTTGTTTGTCTGCATATAAATAAATCTTAATAAATACTCCCTACTTATTGAGTTATATGTATTTTTTACAAATTCTTTATTTTTTAATACATATTTAAAAATATATAAAAAACGTTGCTGCCATTCTTCATCTTTATTATCAATTTCGTCTATAACTTCGTTTTTATATATCCATTCTAATAAATCATATATGTCTTTAAAATGGTAATAAAATGTTTGTCTGTTTACTCCACATTCGTCTGTTATATTTGATATTGTTATTTTTGATAGTTCTTTTTTTGAAAGTAATTTTTTTAAAGATACTGCTAGTGCTTTTTTTGTTAATTCTGACATTTTTACTCCTTTTTTCTTTTGGATGTTCTTTTACTTTGTTATCTCAATAATCCAATTTAATATATCCTCATATACTTTTTTATTTTCTAACTCATTTAAAATTTCATGACTCATATTTTCATATAAATCACTGCTTATATTTGTATAACCCAAGTTTTTCAAAAATGTTTGAGCCTTATACCATGCCTTAATTGATGATATTACAGGGTCGTCACTTCCTGCTATAAAGTATATTGGTAGTTTTAAATTATTTTTTCTGTATATTTGAGGGTTATAAATATCTATCATTAACCTGATTATATTTTCAAATCCGTTTAATGTGTAATCATATTGACATAGTTCATCTTCATTATATTTTTCTACAATTTCTCTGTTATTGCAAATCCAACTGTTTTTTAATTTGTCGTCTTTGTCATATCCATTGAACATTAAATTTTTAACAAATTTACTACGATATTTTTCACCTTTAAATAACTCCATTGTCTTTACTATTACTAGTCCTAATTTAGCATTTACATTTTTGCTTGGAGAACCACATACTATTAGTCCATCTATTTTGTTATCATATTTTGCAATGTATTTTCTTACTATCATTGAACCCATGCTGTGTCCAAATAGTATGATTTTTTTACCGTTGAATTTTTCTTTTAGATATCTTGTTATTTGATACAAATCTTCGATTACTGCTTCTGCTTCATTTTCGTAGAAGTATCCTATATCTTCTTCATTTTTTAGACTTTTTCCATGTCCTCTATGGTCATTTATAAAACTTGCATATCCGTTTTCTGCTAGATATTTCATAAAGTCTATATATCTTTCTTTGTGTTCGTTCATTCCATGTGCAAGTTGCACTACTCCTTTTATTTCACCTTCTGGTTGTATTAATAGACAGTCTATTTCTAGTTCGTCAACTTCTGATATGATTTTGATTTTTTCTTCTTTCATAAATGACCTCTTTTCTTTTTTAATTATTATCTTGTTCTTTTATTTATATCCTAATTTATAATGTATTTATTTATGGTAATTTTCACATACATCCTTGATGTTATAATTATATAATATATTTTTATTTTTTAATAGCGAACATTGTTAAAATTTCTGATTTTTCATTTTTAAGTTCTATTTTGATATTGACTTTCAGCCTGTTTTTGTATAATGCTAGTATTCATTGATTTTTATGAATAGCAAAAAAGCCTTGTAAATGTTACTTTACAAAGCTTTTTATTTATTGGCTCGTTGGGTGAAAAAGTATGCGAACTTTGTACACACGAATTTTTAGCCGTCTATCTTGATTTAATTTTGTTCAAATTGATAGTTTTAATTTAACATAACTTTTTAGTTTTGGCAAGTGATTTTTATACTTTTCCAGTTATAATATCTATAACATTTTTTATATTATTTTTTGTTTCGTCTGATAAATCATCAATTTTAAGTTCATTTTTAGAAACCTTATCATAAAAATTTTTAGCAGTTAATAGCTTATCTTTCTTATTTTTACCTATAGAATACTTTTTCTTATCCTCTGCTGAAAAGATATCTTCTATACAAGTGTCTTTCTTGTTTGAAATCTTAAATACATGAGAATTATATTCATCTTCATCTACGTATAAATTCAACAAATTTTCTTTTGCATCTGATTCTCCTTGGTCATTATCCAAAAAAACTATATGTTTTAAATTCCAACCAATAACTATTGAAACCATAAGATGTACTACCCTAGCACCTTGTGAGGGAATCAAATTTATTTTTTCTGCAATATTATGAAGTTTTAAGAAAGCCAAAATATAATATCTGTCTGATATACCTTCTGTTATAATATTCAAACCTCCACCAAATTCCAGCGGGCTTTTTGTCATATTGTAACCAATTGCAGTAATTAATGGTGTTATTGTATCTAAATCTGCACATTTATAATATTTATTTTCAACGCAAGTTCCTATTCCTTTTGTTCTATCATTCGTAACTAATTTAATTCTTAACATATTATTAGTATCAATTAAATATGGGCTATGTGTTGTGTATATAATATAATTATTTAAATTATTCTCAAAAAATCTTAATATATCTTCTTGTGCACTAGCATGTAAATATAATCCAGGTTCATCTATTAATAAAATAGCATTTTCCTTACTATTATTTAACATTAAATAAAATGATAAAAACCATTGTAATCCTTTACTTCGTTGAGATGGTTTTTTAGGATTTATATTATCATCAATATCATAAATATTTACATATATTTTATCTCCATCTTTATTTAATGCTATTTTTAGCTTTTCTTGTTTATATATATTTTGATAATTTAACGTAATATTATCAGAATACTTGTCTAGTTTTGTTTGTGGCCTTCTGCTAATTTCCTCCATTTCTTTTGAAAATTCTTCTAATGTAACATTTAAGTATGCTAACAAATTTATAAAACCTCTATGCTTAGTTTTAAAGTCATCTGCCTTCAAATCAGATATACTTATCTCATCAGGTAACATATCATCAAAATTGTCAAAAAACTTAAACTCTGGCACCATAATATCAAAGATACTACTAATATCTTTAAATAATTGGCTTTCTGTTATTGTTTGAGCTAATTTAGTTATTTTCTTTTCAATCTCTGGTTCTGTTATGGATGTAATTTTAAATTGAGAAACAACACATTCTTTTATGATGTTCTCTTCATCTCTACCATCTAAAATAAAGCTTGTATAAATTTCAAATAACAACTTATTAATATCTTTTTCTTCTAATTTATTGTCTGGATTAACTAATTCTTGAATTTCTTCAATTATTGTTTTTATCTCATCACTAGTATCATTAATAATTTCATTTTTTATATTTTTTTTAATTTCATCATATAATCTACCTGAAAACTTATCTTTAATGTTTTTGCTTCTTTCTATAGTATATGTATATTCAGCATTTTCTTCTAACCATGTTCTATTTAATTTTTTATTAAAATAACTACCTAATATAGAAAAATCCATTATAATAGTAGGATTTAACTCTACATCTCTTGTAGGAACATCTTCATCAGAAAATGAATCATTATAATATGTATCTAATGCCTTTAATATATTGGTTTTTCCTGATTCATTTTTCCCTGCCAACACAGTTATTCTATCTTAAATTAAAATATCTTTTGAATCATCTATTGATTTATAGTTCTTAATTCTAATTTTTGTAATTTTAATCATATTTTTTCTCCTACTTTATTTAAATATTTCTTTCATTACTCCATTTATAATATCATTAATATTATAAATATTATCCTTTCTATTATTTTTTGTCTTAAGTTGTTTTCAACAAAACTTCAGTCAATTTCAGATGTAAACCTTATAAATTCACATACAATAACTTTTTCAGTCTCTTCTGTAAATATTTTATTTTACTTCTTAAATATTTTTAAAATCTTTGCAAATAATTTTTGATACCATCTCTGTTCTTTATATACAACAATTTCTTTTACTTCTTCATTTTCATAACTTTTTTTCTTAAAGATATTTTCAACATCATACATTGATTTCTTTTGTTCTTCTAATATTTGTCTATCATAATTTTGCTTTCTTATAATTTTATCTTTCTGTTCATCAGTAGCCCAATAATCTCTAAATAATAATCCAATTATTGCTTTTGCCCTTTTTGATACATTTTGTTCTTCTAATGTTTTATTAGGATTATATTCAAATATATACTCTTTATTTTGATTAGTTTCAAAAAGCTCAATTTTAGAATTTGGTATTTTTTCATAATCTTCTTTTGCAATAAATTTTAATATTCCTAATACTTCACTATAAGCATTGGCATATTCAATACTTTCCATTTTATCCTCCTATAATTCTTGACCTTGTTTTTCCTTGTATAAATTTCTTACTTGTTGATTTATATCTCTTTCTGTTTCATCCATTAAAATAGTATCAGACATTTCATTAACTGTTTCTTTTCCAAGTTTTTGCGTATTTACAATTGATTTATTATTAGTTATTTCTTTATTTTCCGCTTCAAAATATGGCACTTGTGAGTCAAAGAAATATTCAACATAATTTTCATCAATATGTTCTATTTCTCCCATACCTATTATAGCTTTTCCTTCTTCATCATATTCAAATACATCTTTTATTTGTCCTTTATCAAAATTTTCAATTGTTGTACCTCTATTTTTTTTAGTTATTTTTAAAGTTAATTTCCCATCTACAAGTTTATAATACATTTCATTTCCACTTTTATCTTTTTGATAAATATGTTTTTCCTTTTCTCCAGTTATCTTATTGTCTCTAATCATTTCTTTTCTTTGTTTTTCTAAATCTATTCCTATACCTTCTGAAATTTCACTAAATTTATATTCGCCATCTTCATTTATAAGTTTCCCATTAGTTATTATCGTTCTCTTTCCTGTTTCTTTTTCAAACTGTTCTTCTATTGTCCTATTTCCTATTTCTTTTCCTGAATAATCTGTCAAAACTTGCTGTTGATTCTCAATAACCTTTTTTTCATTTTCCTCTACAGAATATCCAGGTTGTCTAACATCTTCTTTTTCGTGTTCTTTATCAATCAATAATTCTTTTTTTGCATATTCATACTGTCTTTGTGCTGATTCAAGTTTTATGCTAAATTCATCTAATTTTTCTTGATTTCCTTGTAATCTATACATTTCAACTGCATTTTTTAATTTAGAAACTTCATCTCTAGAATAGATAACCTCTGATTCTTTATCTAGTTTTTCTCTAACTTGTTTTATTTCTTGTAGCCCTTTACTTCTTTCAAACTTATCTATTTTTCCTTCTAAATTCTGTACTAAAAGATTTATATCTTTTAATGTTAAATCATATCCCTTTGCCGAATTGATTAACGAATTATATTCTTGGACTAATTCCGACTTTTTTAACCTTTTTTCTGATTTTTCTATTTCACTATTTGGATTATTTTCTCTTATTTCATCTATCTTTCTTCTAGTTTCTGTAATTTTCTTCATTATGTCCATTCTATAAGTTTTATACCTATTTTCATTATCTTTAGCCTTGCTAATCATTTTTTCTTTATGCTTTTCATTTAAATAATCCATTACTTCTTTAAATTCCTTTTCATCACAAAGGCCTTTTTTTATAAGTTCTTCTTTTCTACTTTCTAAGGATTTTCTAATTATCTCTGAAAAATTACCTTTTTCTTTTGCATTAACACTTAATACTTCTGTATCTCCTTCAATTTCTTTATTCTTAACGTTAAAACAACTTGGTCTTAATAATATTTCTGCTTCTGATTCTCCATACATACCTTCAAAACCATTAATTGCATCCATTGGAATATAATGTGTTCCTTTAGGTAAATTTATTTGATATAATCTTCCTTTTGAAAAATTATTTTCTGCCACACTACGATCTAAAGAAGTTGAAACAAAAGAATTATACTCTATGTTATTCGATGAATTTTTTGTTGTTGCACCTCTGTAAACTGTAATACTTTCATCTAGTGTAGGAAATTTTTCAAATAATTCATCAATTTTATATAAATTATCTATAAATTCTTTTCCTATATGTTCTTTTTCTATATTCCCTCTTGTTTTCAGTTCACCATTTCCTAAAAAAGAATTTAAAAACTCATAACCTTCTTCTTTATAATACTTAAGTAATTCAAAATCTTCTTTCTCTAATGTATGTTTTCCATTCATTCTAGTAAACATTGTATTTTTTACATATGATGACATATCAAGATTTTTTTCACTACCAAATACTTTTGAACTAATGCTTTTTATTTTTTCTGTTAACTCATCTTCTTTATATAATTCTGTATTTCCATTTTGTCCATTTATATGTATTTGTTCAAAATTCAAAAGGCTAACTTCTTTTCCATCAATTTGTACTGTTTGCTTATTTGTTTCAGTCTTTTGTATCTTTCCCGATTTTTCAGCCAACATTATACCAATATTACAAGATAAATTTTCTATTATACTTTCTAATTCACTTTTACTACTTGCAGTAATGCACATATTACTATTTAAAATCTTATCTGTATATGGTGCTAAATTCAAAAAATATTTGCCATTTGTCTCATACAACTCCATTGATATATCATCAAAAAAGCCATTGCTAAATTCTTCAAATTTTTTCTTTATATCAGTATCTCTAATTATTCTATCTTTTCTTCCTAGGTTTATATCCATCTTCTATTTCCTTTCATAAACTTTATCATTAAGTTTATAATTTTTATATCAATAAATTTGGTATAAATACTCTTTTCAAAATAATTTCACTTTAATATATATAACCATTATTATCATATACTTTTTTCAAAATTTTTTCAACTATTATAGAAATAAATAGCCCATATTATTTAATCATAACCACCCGTAAAACGGGTGGTTTGCTCTTAGCCTAGAAGGCTTTTGTACTGGCACTTCTGGGCTTAAGCCCTACTGAACGGTTTGCCAACCGCATTTCCTTCTCAGGCTACCACTTAAGTGGTCCTAATCCTTTTTCTATTTTTCTTTCTTTTTCCTTTTCTTCTTTTTCAAATGGGTCTACATATTCTTTTATACTTATCTGATCTGTTGCTATATCTTCCTGTAATTGTTTTTTTATATATTCTTCTATTGCTTTTTTATTTTTGCCTACTGTATCTACATAATAGCCTTGACACCAAAAATGCCTATTACCATATTTATATTTTAAATTTGCATGTCTATCAAATATCATCAAACTGCTTTTCCCTTTTAAATATCCCATTATACTTGCCACACTATACTTTGGTGGTATACTTACAAGCATATGTATGTGGTCTGGACATAATTCTGCCTCTATTATTTCTATTCCTTTTTGCTCATATAATCTTCTTAATATTACTCCTATATCTTTTCTTATCTGTCCATATATTTGCATTCTTCTGTACTTTGGTGCAAATACCAAATAAAAATAAAAAGACCTTGTAACTATTGGTAATCAACAATTACAAGGTTTTACTTTCATGGTGCCGTTGGCGTAGATATCTACAACTTTTTCGGCTCTCTTGACGATTGATACAGATATCAATCAATTTATTAAAGTATATCATATTTTTGCTAAAATGCAATACAAATTTAAAATTTTACACTAACATAATAATTAAAAAATGTTAGTATTTATACCAAAAGAGATGTTGTATAAAGCAACATCTCCTTTGGTAGCATGAAAAGTTATCTTCACTTCATTCTTTTTTTTGCCCATTTCAGCCTTTCAGCTGCTGTTTTCTTTTCTTCTTCACTCAGTTCACGACCGAGTTTAGGGCAGTAGAGAGGTTTGCGAATATTAGTCCATTCGTTAGGTTTCTCAAGATAGCCTTCAATTACTCCATTAACCTCAAGGCATACTGCCTTCATATCGCCGTCCCTGAACCAATCGTACGGATCAGGATCAGGAAGTAACCTAAAGGCACTACACTGGTCGCAATATTCACAGCCCCCCATGCCTTGAGTAGAGTAATCTAGTGTTCCATGACTGCCTATGGCAACAACATCAATACCAGCTTTCTCATATTCCTTGATTTCCCGAAGTTTCTTTTCGCTTAACATTTGTTTTTCCTCCTTAAAATAATGATTTTACTATGGATGCTACATGTCAACCTGAAAAACAGGATTAAAAAGAAATTTACATAAATATAATATCATTTTTGATCTGATTTTTCAAGCATTTTTTTATTTTCACTTGAATTTCTTGTGCTAAATGTGTATTAGATAGCTTTTATATTATTAAACAAATACAATGCAACTTCATTTTGTTCTGTTGTTTCCATTTCCATAAGTTTAGCCATTACAAACATTACAAGCTTATATTTTCCAAAATTTATAAGTGTAGTTCTATATTCTTCATCTATATCTTTTAACATACTATCAAATTTCTCAAGATTTTCTTTAGTATTATATATAAGACTACTCCATTTACTCTGGCTCATACATATTGCTAATCTTAATTTATCTTTTATATCCATTTCATTTATCATATCAATTAAATATTTTACTTTTTCATTTTCCATATTAAAAATTTCCTTCCTTTTAAAATCTGGTATCATTATTTCTCTTTTTATTTTTATTTTGCTTGTTTTCATCTGGTATAGATTGGATCTATGTCAAGTTTTTGGACACTTTTTTTGAGAATTTTTTTATTTTTTTATAGTCTTTCATTTTTCTTTCATATTGCTTGTTTTTCTATTTCATCTGGTGTTCTATAATTTATAGCTGAGTGGATTCTTCTACGATTATACAAACTTTCTATAAATTCAAATATTACTCTTTTGGCTTCTTCAAATGTTTTATATTCATGTAAATTTACTTCTTCTTTTTTTAAGATGGCATAGAAGCTCTCCATACTTGCATTATCATATGGGTATCCTTTCTTACTGTATGAATGCTTTAATTCCAATTCTTTGAGATATCTCTCAACTTTATTAGAAGTATATTGGCTACCCAAATCGCTATGAAATATTGCTCCTGGTTTGAATTTTCCTTTAATCCTTGCATTTTGTATTGCTTTTATTACTAGTTCTGCATCCATTGTGTCTCCATAGCTATATCCTATTACACTCATACTATATAAATCCATTACTATAGCTAAATACGTCAATCCTTTTTTTTGTGTATAAATATATGTTATATCCGATACTAGTTTTTCTCGTAATCCTTCTACATTAAAGTTTTGAGCTAATAAATTTGGCTTATTTGTATCATCTACTTTTCCTTTACTTCCACTCGGTCTGTATTTTTTTACTATTATTGATTTTAGCCCCATTTTCTTCATTCTTCTTGATATTCTTTTCTGACTTGCCCTTATTCCTCTTTTTTCTAGTGCTTTTTAGATTTTTGGCGAACCATATCTTCCTTTTGAGTTCTTATACTCTTTTAGTATTTCTTTATCTAATTTTTCATTTGCTTCCTTATATCTATTTTTCTTTTTGTTTCTCTGATAATAATACTCTGAAGGTGCTATTCCTAGTATTTTACACATTGTTCTAACATCATGTGCTTTTCTCTTGGCCATTTTTGACACACTTCTTTCAAATTAGTGTACATAATTCATTATACACTCTCTCATTAAATGTGTCCATATATCTATTCTAACACCATAGTTTTCTTTCTTATGGTTTTATATTATTATATTCATAACATAAATCCTTTGTTTTCTTCATTTCTTCAATTATTTCATTATCATAATTTGCGTTATATAATTCTTGCTTATCTCTTTTTTCTTTTTCTGTCATACATTTTCTCACTTTCATATTTACTTTTAAAAAATAATATCATAATTATATTAATTTATAAATATTTTTTTCTTATATAGATGATCCGAGGAATTTTTATTTTAACTTTTCCATAATCTATTGTAATTATCTCATCAGCTATATTCTCTATTTCTTTTTTATGGGTTATTACAATAACTGTATGATTTTTCTTTAGTTCATTAAAAACATTTATAATATTTTGAATCTTATCTGTATCTAACGAAGATGTAGCTTCATCAAATATTAATATCTTGGCATCTTTAAGTAATGTTCTTGTTAAAGAAAGTAATCTTTTTTGACCACCAGATATATTATGAGAATTTTCATCTATAATTGTATCATATCCTTTTGGTAATGTTTTTATAAATTTATCTATTCCTGTTAATTTACACATTTCCTCTTGTTTTTTTATATCGTTTTCTACCAAATTAAAGTTTTCTCTTATGCTTAAATTAAATAAATATGATTCTTGATTTAATACCGATATTTCTTTTAAGTATGAATTTTTGTCAATTTCTTTGACATTAATATTATCAAGCAAAATTTCTCCTTTTGTTGGTGAATGTAATCTTAATATTAAATCTACAATTGTTGTTTTCCCAGTTCCATTTGTTCCGGTTATCGCTGTTATTCTATTGGGTCTAATTATAAAATTTAAATTTTGTAATAATTTTTCATTACTATATGAAAAATCTATATTTTTAAATTCAATAATTCCTTTTATATTTTTTATTTCTTTTAAATTTTTTTCTTTTATAGTATTGTAATCTAATATTTCTTTTATTCTATTTACTGATATATTTTGGTCTTTTATTGATTGGCTTGCATCCATAATATTTTCACTTGCTGAAAATAAAGAGTCAAAATATGAAATTATTATTAATATTATACCTATAGTAATTTTATTATTTATCATTAAATATACACATGTAAAATAAACTATTGATTTAATTATAATTAAAAAGCATTTCAAAATATTTTGTCTATATCTCTCGTATTTTTTTCTATTATCATATGCTTTTTTCCAATCTTTATATATGTAATTGTATTTATCATTCATTGTATTTGTAATATTTAAGGTTTGAATATCTTTTAGTCCTAGTAATGTTTGATTTATTAATCCTATTAATTTGTCGTTTTCTTTCTTTTGTTCTTTTAAATATTTAACACTTTTGTTATTTAAACAATTACTTCTTATAATATAAATTACATCTACTCCAATTATAATTAATGCTAAAAATATATTAATTCTAAAAAAATAAATTATTACTACTATACTTTTTAAAATATTTAGTGTTGCTTTTAAAAAATTATCTGCCATTTCTCCAATATTTACAATATCGCTTGTCAAACTATTTATAATTTTGCCTGTTGATATTTTCTTTTTATGCTCTTCATCAAAATTATATATCTTTTTTACAATTTTTTTATAGATTGTTATATAATTATCTCTAAAAAATCTTTGGTATATATATTTGTCAGCATATCCCAACAAGTTGTTCAATATTTTTAAAATAGAATAATTTATAATACTAGCAAGTGCCACTATAATCAATGAATTTGTTAATGATTCTGTTATTTTTGCAATATATATTGGTATGATTAATTCTATAATGATATTAAGAAAATAAATAAAATAATATGGTATTAGCTTATTTTTATCACTTTCTATTAAATTATAATAATCTTTAATAATATTTTTGCTTTTGTTCATAATAACTTGTTTTTCTCCTTTTTATGTTATTAGATTTCTTTAACAAATTATCTCAAAAAAAGCATAAAAAAACTTGATATTTTAGTATCTAAAAATATCAAGTAATTGGTATTAATATTTCTACAAAATCTTTATAATATTCTTCTATAATTGGTGATTTTAATAATTGATAATTTAATGATTTTATATATTCTTTTATTCCTTTATTTATGTTTTCTATTATGTCTTTTGATTCAAAACTTGTTGTTTTAATAGCAAAATAATTGCATTTTTTTATATTTTTAATATTAGAATTATCAAATTTATTTTCTAGTAAACAATAATAGTATGTTTCGTTATTATATTTTTCTAAAAATCCATATCTTTTATTTTTGATAAACTCCGGATATTTTTGTTTTACTTCTTTCCAAAATTCTGGTATTTCTTTGTTTCTATTGTTATAGTTGACTTTTTTTGAAATATAATATAACTTAAATTCTCTATTTTTGTATATTTGATAATCTATATTATAATTTTTTATGTTTTCTTTAAATGTAATTTTATTAAATAGTTTTAGTTTATTTTTAGATTTTTTTATGTCTTTTGGTGTGATTCCTTCAAATTTTTTAAATGCTCTATTATAACTTGATGGCGAGTTATATAAATATTTATATGAGACATTTGTTATATTTTCTCCATTTAATATATCTGTAACAGAAAGACTTAATCTACGTAATCTTATATATTCATTTATTGTTATTCCTGTTAGACAACTAAATATATTTTTTAATGTGTTTCCATTTAGACCTACTAGATGTGCTAGTTCTGTAATTGTTATTTTATCTAATATATGTTCTTCTATGTATTCAGTTATTTTATTTAATTCTTCGTAAATATTATACATATTTTTCCTCTCTATAATTTTACTGCTTGCTTTTTCATATTATTTCTTAATATAGTTTTTTGGTGCTTTCTTGTCTCATTATCTAGCCTTGTTGATTCACGACTACAGTCATAACAATAAATTTTTGTAACACTTTTTGTTTCAAATTTATTTTCGCATATTTCACATATTTTTATCATATTTTCACATCCTTGATGTTATAATTATATAATAAATTATTACATTTTAATAGCGAACATTGTTAAAATTTTGATTTTTTTATTTTTGGTTTCTATTTTGATATTGACTTTTATCTTTAGTTTTTGTATAATGCGAGTATTCATTGATTTTTTATGAATAGCAAAAAAGCCTTGTAAATGTTACTTTACAAAGCTTTTTATTTATTGGCTCCTCTTGTTGGACTCGAACCAACGACCTATCGGTTACTGCACCACACTAATTTTCATTAGCATTATATTTAAAATATAATTTGTAGTCTGGACTTTCTCTTTACCATGTCTTGCGATTTAGGTAGGTGGTGTAAAGTCTCTACACATAGCTTTCGCCTTGCTCGGTATTGTCTTCAGCATTACCTGTTAAGAGTTTCACCGACTTAGCCACCTTTTCATCTATAAGTTTCCTTATAGAGCTGCTAACTTTTTAGTCTTGCGACTTGCTCGACAGCCGAGCGCTCTACCAACTGAGCTAAAGAGGAATATATATAAAATCTGGCAACAACCTATCTTTCCAGCAGGGTAACCCGCAAGTATTTTCGGCACATTTAGGCTTGACTTCTGTGTTCGGAATGGGAACAGGTATTACCCTAAGTGTCATCATTACCAGAAAATTGATAACTTATTTTTTGTACTTTTGAATTATACTATATATAAATCATTTTTGCAAGTACTTTTTTATATTTTTTCCAATTTTTTTGGTTTTATTCATATTAAATTGTTTTGAGCATCTTAAATATTGATATTAAAGCACACTCAAAAATACATAGATGAATTTGTTTTAGGATTTTTTCGTTCC
>URZW01000023.1 GCA_900552555.1 uncultured Clostridium sp. | reverse complement strand
TAATTCTATTTTTTATCTTTTTGGAATAAAACATCTTTTTATGGAATAAAAGTCATCTTTATAGTTGTACAATAAAAAAATTGAATTTAACTTATTTTTCTAAAATTAATTTTTCATAAAGTCCAAAAATTTTTTATTCGATACCAATCCTTCTATTCTTTTAATCTCCTTTTTACTTTTAAATTTAATTACTGTCGGTGTATACTTCAACTTATATTTATCAGTTAAATCAAAATACCCATTTCTTCCTTTATTAATATTTACACCATATACTTTCGTATTATTTTTTTTGATATAGTTATTTAATGTTATTTTAAATTTTGAACATGGGCTACAATTTTCTTTATAAAAATATATGATTGTATCGTTTTTGGATGCAGTATACTCATTTATTTCTGATGCTTCTATTTTTATATAATAATTACGTCCATTAACCTCTGTATAAATTAAATTAACTGAAATAAGAGTTGTAATTAAAACTGTTAATATATTTCTAATAATCTTTTTGTTTTTTAATATTATTTTTTTCATTCTATCCCCTCATTCCAATCAATTGTATTGTCAATATATTTGTTATCTAGATTTTTATGTTCTAAAATTACCACTGTAATATTAAATATTTTACATGCTTTCAATATCTTGTTGATAATTTCATCATTAAATCTACTTAATACATTGTCGAAAATTAAATAAAATGGATTATTTAAAATTGATTGACATACATTTATTATTAAAAGATCCGTATCAGTAAAAACGTCTTTAGAGTAAATATTTTCCAAATCTAAAATTTCATCTATTTCTTCAAAATCATTTTTATATACTGATCCATAATCAAAATATTTTTTTTGAAAATGGTTATTTATTATGAAAATTTTATCTTTCAAACTATTTATAGAATAGTCCTTAATATTTTCCTTACCTAAATACATTTTAAAATGTGTGATACTATTGTCTTTTAAACACTCTATAAGTTGATCTATCTTCTCATCATTTTTATCAAATAGAAGATTTACTTTGTTTTTTTCAATTACTATATGTGTGTCTCCTATTAAATACAAATTTTCCGGCTTTGATAATGTAATTTTTGAAACCAAAGTTGTATTTGATATTTTTTCCCATATTTCTACTTTTAAATGATATACATAATCATTTATTTGTTTATAATATTTTTGAATACTAAAACCATAAATAAAAATATACAGATAACCAATAATTGGAATAACCAAATAACTATATCCTACCAAATCATTAAATATAAGAGATATTATTAATGTTATAAATAATATTAAATTTAGCCCTAGATATAAATAATTAATATTCTTTATTAAAGATTTATTATAGCCAACAATATTCTTATTAAGAAAAATAACTCCTAATGTATGTATAGCAATAATAAATCCAATATTTTTATTACTATAATAAACAACTATCGACAATAACAGTCCAACAAAAAAATAATCTATTAATTTAAAAAAATTATTTTCACCTAAAATAAAATCTTTTTTATTATCTTTTGTAATTTTATTAATTAGAATATTAGAAATATTCACATCTATAACAATTCCTAAAAATAACAATAAACAAATAACCATATTATGTAGCATATTTGTAAAGTCAACAAACATAAAATAATAATCTAAATTCATATAGCAAAGATAGCCTATCACAGTAAGTAACACCACTTTAAGGCCGCTTAACATGATAAATAACATTGTAAGAATAATGTTTTTAAAAAGAAATTTATATTTTTCCTTTATATAATGGATAATGCTAAGAATATTTAGTTGATTATTATTCAAATATTTAATATTTATATATGTAAAAGTTTCTTTTTTTTCTATAAATTCCTTTCTCTTTTTTACAGGATCCCAAACTCTAATCTTATCATCATATACTTCAAGAGCTACTAGAGGATAATTATTTCCACAAAGAATACATGGTGTTGTTTTTAATTCAGTAGTTAGGTTATAATTGATCGATAATTCATTTAATATACCTTCTAAACTTTTATCAGACCAATATTTCTCATAGATATTAGATATAGCAAACAAATTAGTCTTAATTCCCATTTTCAGAAATAAATAATTCAATGTTTTTAAATTATAATTTTTTCTTTCCATAAACATTATTTCACCTCCTGCACTATTTCTCTATTCATTATGTGATAATCACTTGCCCCAGCTATTCCTAAATTATCATGGCTAATATATATCTTCATAAAATTACATTCATCAAGACTTTTAACAATGTTTATTCTATTTTCGATATCAATATTTGATAATGACTCATCTAATATCAAGATATCTGGTTCTGATAATATTGCCCTTATTAGTGCAATTCTTTGCTTTTGACCTGTTGAAAGATTAGATTGATTCGGTCTAATTTTTTCTTCTAATTTATTAGGCAAGTTATTAATATAATCATCAATAGCAAAGTTTTTACACAACCTCTCTATTGTTCTGTCAGTAACAATTCTTCCTAAACAAATATTTTCTCTTATCGTTCCTGTAAATAAATTACTTTCATTGGATAAGTACACAACATTGCATTTGTCAATGTCTTTAAACCGATTATCACCATTACTTACTAGAATTCTACCTGTATAAACATTTAATAATCCTGCTAAACACTTAGCAATACTACTTTTTCCACATCCACTTTCTCCTAAAAGGAAAATGTTCTTTCCTTCTAATACCATATTTGTTTTATCAATCACTTTCTTATTTTCATAACTTAAAGTAAAATCTACAAGTTGTATATTAGTAACATTCATTCTCGTTTTTTTATTACTTTTGCTAGTATTCTTTTCAAAAAAAACTTGTAAAATTCTATTATAAGCCGTCAAAAATTCTTCTAATTGGAATTGAAACAATACAATTTCCAATAAAACCGATTGAATAATTTCAGAGATAGTTACAAAGATTGCTAAATTTCCCATTGTCATTTTTGAAACTATTACAAATTTTATTCCTAGAAAGATAACAATTATTCCAAAAAAGATAGAAAATAAATTTTGTAATACAGAAATATAATTTCCATAATTTTCTTTATCAGCACTACTATCCGCATAGTTTTTCAAACTAGAAAAAACTCTTTTTTTATAATAATTTTCACTACCATTCGTTTTTATCTCATCTAAACTTTGAATTGTTTCTAAAAGGTTTGCATTATAATCTGCATAGTTTTGCATTTCTTTTAGATTATTACGATAAATTTTATTGAATGTTTTCCAGCCAATTATCGCTATTAATATACAACTTCCTAATATTATTAAAGTTAAATGTGCATTTAAAAAAAACATATATGCAATACCAAAAATCATTATTATAAAATCCGGCAGTAAGTTTACTAATAATTCATTTATAGTTCTTGATAATAACAAACTATCTCCTATTCTTGAAAGAACCTCTCCTGATTTCATACGCTTTACATTATTTTGTTTATTATCAACAAATATTTCTATTATTTTCTTGTTAATATAATATTCCATATTTTTTATAGTTTTTACACTCAAAACATTTTTAAAAAAAGTTACACTTCCTCTAAAGATAACAACTAAAAGTAATAACATAAGAAATATACTTAAATATACTCCCAATAAAACATTACTTTTATCTACATTTATTGCATTCAGTAGTATTCCAAATTTTGATGCTAAAAGAACTCCTATTATTGAAATTATTGCAGATAAAAATGAAATAGTCATTAGTCTAAACTTTTCATTATAAATACTTCGAATTATAAAATTGTCCTTTTCTTTTAATAGGTGTTCATTATTATTTTCTTTAAATGATGAAAAATCGGCTTTAATTAAATATTTAATTTTATGAATAAATTCGCTACTTTTCTCCGTTTTAACACCATTTTCTTGTGGATCTGAATATTTTATAATTCCTTTTTTTAGATTATAAATCAAAATATAATGATATAACTCTTTTTCTGGTGTTTCTATTAATGCAATTAACGGAAATTCTTCTCTTTTTAAAGACACATATTGCGAGCTTAAATATTCAAAATTTGTATGAAAAACATTGGTATTTAAACTAAATTTTTTTAATAGATTTACCATACTCTGTAACGATGTACCATTATTAGAATCTATCATTTCTTTTCTTAACCACTCATAATCCAGCAAGTATCCATAATATCTAAATAACATATGCATACATGCAACTCCACAATCGATTTCTTCTTTTTGAACCATATGAATCATCATTTCTCTCATTTAAAACACCTTACTTCCTGATTTTATAATCAATTCAATACAGTACAAAAAAAATGAAAATATTACTGCATAATCAATTCCTCTTAATATCAAAACATTAGATGTCCAAATTAACGAATAGACATTTATTAGAATGTAAAATATCAAAATCATATTTAAAAAATTTTTACATCTTATATAATCATATTCCTTTAGATAACAATTATTTTTTATAGGTTTTAAAAAGAGCATAACGTTTAAAATGATCAATGAGAATAGAATCAAAACATCTATATATAAAGCTTTCAAAATATAAATCAAATTGAAGTAAAGTAATGGAAACATTAATATACAATTCAATGGTTTTTTACAGTGAAATCCTCCCAAATTAGTTCTTATAACAATAAAATTAATAATAAATGATATCCCTATAATAATTTTATTTGTAACAAAAGATACTAATAAGATTGACATAATAGATAGATTATTTAATATAAAAACCTCTATCCCATACTTAATAAAATTCTTATTATTTTTAGTAATATAGTTATTATTCAATAAATAATTCATTATTATATCCATATTTATTACCTCCAACGCTATTATATAAAACTTACTGTTTTTTATAATTCTTGATGGAATAAAAATCTTAAATATGGAATAAAAACTTAAAATCAATTATGAATTTGTTGTATACTTTTAAATATCAACATTTCATTTTGTTTAGATATTTTATATTCGGCATCAATTAATAATATTAAATCTTGAATATTTTTTTGAATAAAAAAATCATCTAATTCATTCAAAATTATTTCTATTACGTTATTATTGTTAACCTCATAAATATTAATTGTTAACTTTTTTACTTTGTCTTTTAGATATTCCATTAAAGAAATAACATAGTTAACATAATTTTTATTTAAGTAATAATCAGAATTTGAAATAGAAACTGATATATTTATATCTATTCCTCGAAGATTCAAATCATTGAGTTCTTGATTAATTAAATAGTCAAAATATGGATTATCAGTATTAATAAGTATTTTAAATTTTCTTAATTTATCTACATAACTATCTACTAAATTTTTACATTTATCATATTCTCTATCATTTAAACAATACTTTATTTTTAATAAAACATATCTTAAATTATGTTGTAATCTATATAGTTCATCACTCATCCTTGCCAAAATAATATAGTTTTCTTTTTTATATTTTATTTCTTCGTTTTTTATTTTTATTTTCATTTTTTCTTCGTTTTCTTCCAAAATACTTAAATAAACATTAATAACCATAATAGCATTAATTGAAATTAAAATCATGCATATAAATACATCAACTTTATTTAAATTATTCGTCACATAATCATTTGCTAGAATATAAAGCGATATTAATAACAAAGAAAATACAATTACTATACTTCCCCATCTACTTTCATCTAATTGTGTATTGAACTTAATTTTCTTATTAGATATATATACTGCTACAAATATAAAAAATATTTTGGATATAATTACTGCAATTGTTAGTGACATATTTTCAAGGGAAATTAGCATATTAAAAAATGTTACAATTAACAAAGCAACATTATTACAAATCATGTCCATAAATAAAATACAAATACAAACAACTGCTGATTCAATTGTTATTCTCACATGACAAATTTTTAGTAGTAACAATAATGTTAATCCAACAATAATAATAAGCAGCCAACTAGTATTAATAAAAAGATTTCCTGCTGTTATTTCTAAAAAAATTACTATATTATTTAATATATATTGTTTGTAATTTTTTAATTCAAAATACTTTCCAAAAAAATAACATATTGTAAAACTTTCAACTACATTAATAAATAAATCAAATAAATTCATGATATCAAAAACTCCTTATATAACAACATAAAATTTTTATAATATTTCTTTCCAATAGTAATCTGGGTATTATCATTTAAAATAATATTACCCTTTTCAACTTCCTTTATGAACATTAATGAAATTGCATAATTTCTGTGCACTCGAACCACATAATTACTATCTATCAACGAAAGTGCATCTTTTAATCCAGACCTATATGTATAAATCTGATCATTTGTTATAATACTTACGTCTTTCCCATACGACGCAATATAATGAATATCTTTTAAAAATATACTGGTTTTTCTTCCATAATAAACAAATGTAATCATCTTCATTGTTTTTTTGTAATATATATCTAATAGTCTAAATAATTCTTTGATATCTTTTTCTAAATTTTGTTTTCTAATAAAATAAAATGGATGTGTAGATAAAGAAGAAAAAACCAATTCTTTTCTAGATGAAACATATATTATAGGAAAATTGCATTCCTTATTTTCTAGTTGCTTAATTATTCCAATTCCACTAATATTATTTAGATCAATATCAATAAATAATAAATCAATATTGTTATAAATTGACATTTCTGTAAAATGATCATTCTGAATTTTAATTTCATATTTTTTAAATACATCCGATAAAAATTTTTCAACGTACTTTCCTAAATATTGACTAAAATCTTTATCGTCATCTATTATTAAACATTTCATTTTATAATCCTCCTATCTCTTATTTCAAAATAAATAGTAACGTATTAGCACAAAAAAAAGATATTAGTAAATCTAATTTTTTATATAAACTCCCTTATTTTAGCATATAAACTTAACATTTTTTCCTATATAATTTATTTAGTTTTATTCCATATATTTTCCTTTTATTCCAAATTTATTATCTATTCTAATTATTATTTTAAAATATAAATGTAAAAAGTAAGGAGGACATAAAATATATGAAAAGAAGAACAATTAATATTTTTTTAACATTAGTAGCTTTTTTAGGAACTCAAGCCATTACAAGCATGTCTTTATCTGGGATGTACCAACCCACACTTTATACAGATGATCTAAATAAATAAATCTATTTTTAATTTTCATATTCACATTATCATAAAAAGAAATTTATAGAAATTATTCTACGTAAAATGAATAATTTATTACGTGAACGAAAAAATTGATTCATTTACACCTGATAAATATTAAAGGATTATATCAAATATGACATTAGAAGAAATAGAAATTAAAAGTGGTTTATCACATATATCAATAAACTTATATGAAAAAGAGGGACTTATTTCATCGTATAAAAAAAATGGCATAACATATTATGATAAAAACATTTTAGCTACTTTAGAAAAAATTAAAATATTGAGAGATTTAAATCTTTCTCTTGATACAATAAAAAAAATATTAAAATTAACGTAAAAAAGAGATACTTGCCATATAGTATCTCTTTTCTCCTTCGTCTATTTTCATTCAATATTATTTACTTTTTAATAGTTAAAAATATTAAAAAGTATCCTTTTAATCAATATAATTTTCTTTACTTAAAATGTAATATATTTTATCCACTATATTCTTAGAAACATTCTCAATATTTAATGTTTTTTTACTTTTTCCATATAATATGTAATTTGCATCTTCTTTATAAAGAATTATCAATTTCATAATTATATCTAAAGATGGCAAACACTCATTGTTCTCATACTTTCCTATTGTTGTTCTATGAATACCTACTACTTTCGAAACATATTTTTGTGAATAACTTAATCTCTCTCTAGCATCCTTCAAACGTTCACCTATTGTCATCATTGTTCTCCTCTCCATTACCATTATAGATGAGAGTCATACTCTCTTAAAGTACAAATTCACGTAATATGATTTTTATTTACGTAATTTATTTTCTAACAAAATATATATTTTGTTATATTTTGGAAAAGGAGGTAAAAAAATGAAAAAAATTTTATATTTAATTAGTATATTTGTATTTTCTGTCGCAAAATTTTCTGCAAACACACCATCTCAAATTGTACATTTTCAACCCAATGCTCCATCTAGATTAAAAAAATAATAAAGTATAATGCTATTATTTTCTAATTAATTATTTTATACTATATGATAGTATAAAATAATTCTTTTGGAGGTACAAAATGAACATAGCAATAATTGATGATGATTTATATTTTTTAAATAATATTGAAAAAAAAATAAAGCAATATTCTAGAAATTTATTTAGTATTTCTATTGATACTTTTACAAGCTGCTCTTTACTTTTTTCAAAAAAATATGATATCTATTTTTTAGATATAGATATGCCATCATCAAATGGAATTAATATAGCAAAAAAAATAAAATCAACAAATTCACTTGCTAAAATAATTTTTATTACTTCTCATGTTGATTTAGTATTCAGTGCAATCACAATTCAACCTTTTTATTTTATTAGAAAAACGAATTTAGATAAAGATTTATCCATAGCATTTACATTACTTGAAGACTGTTATATAGAAAAGGAATATTATAAATTTAAATATAATTCAGAAATAGTAAGCATTCTAGTTGATGACATTTTATATTTAGAAACATCTGATCATTTAACAACTATTTATACCAATTTAAATCAATATCATATCTACAAGTCATTAAAAGATACTCAGGAGGAAATACATTCTCAGAATTTAATTCAAATCAATAGAAAAACGGTTATAAATATTTTACATATTTCTTTTGACAAAAAGAATACTGTCACATTAGATAATAAAAAAACATTTAAAATTGGTCGAACATTTAAAAAAAATTTTAATGATGCTTTTAACACTTTTATTTTTAAAGGAGAATAAATTATGTTATTCGAAATAATCAATGACTTTTTTGAAAATTTTTTACTAAGTTATTTTATAACTACATATCTTAAACAAGAAAATAAAAAATATATAATAATTATTGCTACGGTTATTAATACAATAATTAGTGTAATGCTATCAACGCTGAATGTATATGGATTTACTCAAACAGCACTTATCCAAATTGTATTGTGGTGTAGCTTATATTTTTTTAATAAAAAATTTTCTAGTCAAGATATTATGATCTCCTTATTTTTTAATATATTACTATTTATATCTGTTTACTTTTCAATTTTAACGTTCTCTTTATTATTAAAAACAACACCAAACAAAATTTTTCTTAATACCAGTGTATTTACTATAGAAATCATTTTTTCAAAAATTATATTTCTAATTCTTTCATCTATTTCTTTAAAAAAAAGACCACTTTTATTATCTAAAACAGATAATTTAAAAATGAATTATTTTTTAATTTTTGAACTTTTTGTAATTCTTTTAATGGAATACTATTTTATGTCAGATGTTATATATAGCAATGAGAGTAATTCAGCAAACATAATATTTATATGTTTCGTACTTTTATTTTTATCGTTTTGTTTTATATTTAATCAAATGATTAATATGAATAACACATTATATAAAAATAGGTTAAAAAAACAACGAGAAGAATATATAAATGAGAATTTAAAAAATATTAAATCAATAAAATATGAAGTTGAAAATATTGAACATAGAATGAATTATATGCTTCAATCTATTGAATTTGATCTAGAAGATCAAAAATTCGATGATGCAATGTTAAAAATAAAATCATATAAAAATCTAATTACAAATAATTCCCACGTAATAAATACTAATAATGAATTATTTGATTTTATGCTAAATTTGGAAATAGATTTCCTATCTCATCAACATAAACAACTAAAAATTTGTGCATTTATTTCTAAAAATCAATCATATAATGACTTAGTACTTATTAATAAAATTATAACAATTTTAAAACTAGTATGTGGATATGCCAACGAGGTTGAGTTATTTTTAATAGAAGACACCTCTAAAATACTGGAAGTCAAATTTATAATTTTAACATCCCCATCAATTCAAAATAAAATAATTGAAAGTTTTCAAAATCAAAATGACTTAAAAATAGTTATTCATCCCTTAAATAAGTTACTAATTATAAAATATAACGAAAGTCTAGATTCTCATGATTTCTAATATTATTAATTTATTTATCAAAAAAAATATTATAAAACATTCTGATAGGGATATATATGAATACGGTCTATTTGTAATAATATTTAATAGTTCTGTAATTATATCATTTTTATTTTTAAGTTTTTTATTACATCATCTTGATTTTTTTTATTTGTTTATTCTATTTTGGACTCCATATCGTATTTTAATAGGAGGCGCTCATTGTAGCACACCATTTAGATGTTTGATTGTATCAGATTTAATCTTCTTATTTGCTATATTGTTATACCATCTAAATGCATATTCTTACATTATTATAATGAATTGTTGCTTGATGATTTTTCAAATCAAATATTTGGATACCAATTTTTCTTTTTATAGCTTGTGGTTAATATTTTTTCTTTTACAGTTAGTTTTACCAATTAAATTTCTAAAAATATTAAATATTGCTTATCTATTAAATTCATTGTCTGTAACTTATAAAATAATATTTAAAGATAAATTTATTATTTAAGAATATATTTATGTAATAAAAAGGAGGTAATTAACATGCTTACTAAAATTAAAAATAGATTTAATAAAATGATAGATGAAATTGATACTAGCTCTGCTATTTCTATTATTTCATCAATTATTGTTGTTTTAACATTTTTATTTACCATTGTTAAAGGACAATTTGAAAAAGGTTACTCTGAAGGACTGTATATCAACAATATCACACTTTCGATATCAATTTCTTCCGCACTATTTCAGATATCAATTCCTTTTATAATTAGTATATTTTTTATAACTATCTTTGTAAAACAAACTAAAGATAATATTCCATCAAGCTTACTAGTATTTTTCATAAAGTTTCTTTATTGTTTTCAAATACTATTCGTTATTTCAATAATTTATACTTGTTTTCTTGTATCTGAAGGTAACCAAGTTGAATTACTTTTAAGTTTAATTCCAATTATTATTGCTGCTATTATTTCTGGAATAGCTTTATATTTCATATATAAAAAAGAAAATACTAGTAAATTTAGTAAAAAATCATATACTATTGCTGCAGTTGTGGTTGGAATAATACATTTTACTTGTTTTTTAATAGTTTTTGAAGATTTATCCTTTAGTTTATTACTTGTATATTTTACATTAATAATGTCTCTTATTCCCGTAACACAAATGTTTTTACGTAAAGATACAACTTTTAATAATAACGTAAATAATAGCCCTTCTCGAATCAATGAATTTATAAAAAAAATGGATAGCCCAATATGTATGATAATTCTTACTGTTATCATTTTTTACGTATTATTTGCTATTACTTTTGCTTTTGATCTAAGAAGTATAGGTACTAATATTTTGAAAGAGCAAGATTTATTTACAAAAATAGAATCAAACATCAATTACAATTCTAATTCCAATGCAGATGGTTATTTATTATTTGAAACAACTGATAAAAAATACGTTGCTATTGCTTACGTAAATGATACGTCAGATAATGAGATTAAAATTTTAAAAGGATACAAATTCATTGATATAGACAATCTTGAGGTAACTGAGCAAAAATTTGAAATAAATAATATCAATAAATAAAACAAAAAACAATTAATATTACCGAATACATCATTTGTATCTCGACAGGATATTAATTAATAAGCAATAACATATGTAAAAACATGAAATGTTCATTCTTAACTATTTGTACTAAAAGTTTCTTATAAATATTAGAAAAATTATAATAAGATTTCTCAATATTTAAATATAAAAAAATAATGTTAATAAAATGGGTAATCAAATAATTTGGCTTTTCCCCTAAATTATTTGGTTATCCATATTTTATTTTGTAAAAGAAAAGGCTGTACAATATCGTAAGTTTAATTTGTACAGCCTCTTTCAAAATAACTTGTTAATTTTCACAAAACCTATATTTTCAATATAGGAGCAATTTAATAAGTGAACTCTCTACTCAGCAAAAACTAGTTTTATTAATGAACTACAAATTTAGAAAATCATCTATTTTTTCATTAATATTTATTGCATCATCTTTTATTACTTTATATATATCCTGTATGTTCTGAATACCTATTTTATTTTTATCATCGTCTATTTCTTTTTGAATAGCATTTTTGCAATCATTAATATATTCTTGACAAGGTGCTAAAATATCACCGATTCTGATAAAATCATATCTAATTTTATCAAGATAGAAATGCTCATCACTATCATTTTCCTTTGTAGTTTTATCTGGCTCATTATTACTATTTTTATCATATTGCTGGATTAAAATTCGAATTTCCCCTAAATCATAATCGCTATCTATTTTCGTTTTTCTTAGTGATCCACTACCATTTACATTAAAACATTTTATAAAATCATTAATATCTATACCTAACACTTTCATTGCAAATGCATCGGCAAATCCTTCATAATATAAATCCATTAAATCTTTTATATCTGTTTTAATACTATGAATTTGCTCAATATTTTGAGCTTCCTCACTTTCAAAATAAAGCATGTTAGAAATATTATCTAATATAATTCCCATCTCTTCCTTTATTGTTTTTATATTTTCTCCTTTCTCAATAAGTTTACTTGATACTTTATTCAAAATATTACCTTGATTTTCAATTAAAAAGTTCTTTATTTCATCTATAAAAAAGGGTTGCAAATAATCTTTATGATTCATATAAAAATTTACAGCATTTTTTTAACTATCTTATCTATAATAATTTCATTTTTTTCTAAAATAATGAATCCAAAACTATAAATTAGAAATATTTGCATAAAATCTATAACAATTAAAAATAATAGTCCTTATTTATAGATTCTTTAAATTATATATAAATGTGACTTATTAAATGATATAAAACTCATAAAAAAATATACGTGTATCTATTACTAATTAAATTTAATTTACATAATAAAGTTATTTGAATATTTATTATAAAATAAAAAAAGTTGTAATCACTTTAGTCAACTATTACAACTTTTTTTCATTTTATTTATATACAATAATATTTACCATTAATTAAAATGTCTTCTATTAAATACTATATCGTAAAGAAACCTAGCAAAAGTTCTAAATTTACCTACATACATAACATTTCTATAATGATCAACACCAAGAAATCTATATAATTTTAGCATTTTTTTATGGATTTCATTTTTTCTTTTTTTTAATACATTGATTTCTGTAATATTAACTTGTTGTCTTACCCCATCAATTATCTGTTCTTCTTGCATTCCTGATAATTCATCTATTTCTAAAATAATAGTTTTTATTTCTAAATATTTTTTGTAATTGCTGACTTGCAATATAGAGCACTTTTTTCTTAATTCTAATAATTTATTTTCAAAATTTTCAAAATTATAATCTTGTTGTGGATTTTCAATAAATTCAGCATAAGCATTCGGTAAATCAATAGTTAATAAATCACCAAATATTTGGGCTTTTAAATTTTCTTCGTACTCTTTTCTATGCTGAAACCTACCAAACATGTAAGCAAGTACAGCCCCTAAAATTGCACAAAAGAGCTGTACAGTATTCCCATCAAAATTCATAATTACTTAAAAATTAATACTCTTGATAATTTTTCCTACAAGATTTTCATTATTTGATTTAAATTCAAAGTGCTCTAAAACCCCTTGTTTTCCATATTTTGTTACTTCATCTGTCATCATTCCTCTAACAAAAGAAATTCCAATCGCTTTAATGTTATCTGGAAAAACTATTACATTTTTTTCATCTTCTTTAATTTTTGGTTTTATTTGATCATTATATGTTGCATATCCATACATGCTACCAGTAGCCCTTGTTGCAGTAGGTTCAAACTTCAATTTAATTATATTCATCGATTATTCCTCCTTAACCACATACATTAAATTATATGCTGTTCCATTTAAATTAAAAGTACTATTTGATAAACAAATTTCATCAGGCTTTTTAGAAAAATCATTTTCGTAATTAAAAGCAATATTTTCACCAATTAACTCACTACTTAAAATATTTTCATTAAACATTAAAATATCTTTATTAGAGTATACATATGATTGGTTCTCAGGTAAATCTTTTTGTGACATTTTTGAAAAATTCATAATAGATTTATTAAGCCCTGTTCCTCCTATTTTATTTCTATTTCTTGTAGAAACACCTCTTTGAAATGCAGATACCATAAAAAACATATTTTCCGAATAGTTAGAATCTAAGAAAAATTCTCTTTGGGCTTCATAATAATCTTTAATTTTGCTTCTTAATTTAAAATTGTTAACATTTCTTCTGTATGTCTCTTTTATATTAGTATAAAGGAAATTGTCAGATATATTAATAACATTTATCATAATATGTATATAATCGTCATTATCTTTTTTAGAAATCACTTTTACAGCTGCAACATCTACAATTCCAAACCCGATTGTATGTGATAAAATATTATCTATTAACTCGTCAACTATTTCACAAGCATCATCTATCATATCTTCGTTATTAACAATCAACGATAAAATAGACATAATATCACTTGATAATCGTTGTTGCATATGCATCTGCTGATACACATCTTTATACGTACTTTTGTCAATTATTTTTCTAATATTCGCACCAATAATTTCTTGTTTATAAATTCGTCCAGAAAATTTTTCGTACATGATACAAAATTTTTTATTTGTTATTTGTTTTCTATTTATTTCTTTTAAAAAAGAATAATAATAAAAATTATATGCTATGCTTTCCTTATCCTCAACTCGAATATTAATATATATATTAAAATTTCCTTTCAAACATAAAGAATATATTATTAATTCTAATATCAACACCACTGTTCTATCTTTAAAGTATCCAGTATTTATTAATATTCTAATATTTGAATTTTTATTTGAAATTAGTTCTATATCATTTTCGTAAATATAATTAATTTCTTTTCTAAATTCTTCTAACGATTTTGCATCAAAAACTTTTTCATTATAATTGACATATATAGTTATTTTTCCATTTTTTTGTTTGATTTTTGGTTTTTTCATATCATTTTGTAACAATAATTTTTTAAAACTCATTTGCATCACACCTTTTCTATATTTTAGCAAATTTTGACACAATAATATAGGATTCCGCATATAACAAATAGTATATTTATTAAATCATGTTCTTATAGTTAATATTAAAATCTTTTTCTGTAATAAATATTAATAAACTGGTTACAGGAATGTCCTAACCGCACCATCCCTATGCACTTATATAATTACAGTTATCCCAAAATAAAGATCAATTAAAAAAATACATATTAGATGTATTTCCATTGTTTTCTCTTTTTCTTGGGATTTTTATTATGAGTTCTTCTTCTACAAGTATCTTTATTTGCTTTCTTACTGTTCTTTCTGAAAGTCCTGTATCATTGACAATTGTTTTAACTGACGGAAAACAAGACCATGTTTTCCTGTTTGCGTATCGTAGTAATGCTCTATAAACCATTCTTCCTGCTGGAGTTACATTGGCACTTGATACTTTTGTATAAAAATACATATAATCCTTATTCAACTTTGACACCCGCCTCATTTATTATTTTTTTAAGATCAAATTTTATATTGTCATCTTTTTCAAACTTATATTTTAAAATTGATGTGATCTTATTTATATCTGCATACTTAACCTCTCTTTGTACTCTTTGATTGACTTGATATTCCTTGTCCAATTTTATCTTCCACTTAATGAATAATCTTAAAACTGTTTTCATTGGATGCATTCCAGTCTTCATCAAAATAAAATGACCCTTTGGCATACTCTTTAATTCATCTGTTGTCATAAGAGGTCTTTCTATCATTTGTAAAGACTGTGAGGGATCATTTTTCCCTTTACTGACTGATCCACTCATAACAGTCTTTGAACCAAGATTTTCACTCATTACTTTTGCTGTTTCTGAATTAGGTGCAAAACCGCCAAATAGTGTATCCTGACAGTTATCCACAATAATACTTGCTCCTTCTTTTCCATAATTCTTTTCTAACTGTGCCAATGATTGAATAATTGCTACTATGGAAATATTTCTTGATCTCGATGCCGAAAACATCATTTCTGCTGATTCGATTTTAGGGATAGTTCCAATTTCATCTAGATACATAATGACCTTTCTTTTTAATCTTCCACCCTGACTATCAGCACAAGCCAACATTTCACGATAATACTGTTGAATAAAAAGAGAAATCAAAAAGTGTTTTGTGTTATCTTCTTCAGGCATTACTAAAAAGATTGCAGATTTTTCACTGCAGAATTTTTCTATATCAACTGTAGTTTCAAAACATAATATCTGTTCAATTTCAGAATCAATAAATGCATTTAAACGAGATAAAACAGTAGAAAGAACAGACATCATTGCCTGTTCTCCTGTATTCAAAGCAGCTCCAGCAAACCACTTTGCTTTATGGTTATCAGGCAAATAATCAAGCAGGATCTGAAACTGTGTTTTCCCTTTTATTCCAGAAGGTTTCAACAGATCCTGAACAAGTTTAAATACACTGACGATATGTCTTTCTCCATCATCACAAAATTCAGAAATAATTAAAATGATACTTGTAAGAAGTCCCTCTGCCGAATCATAAAAGAATGAATTCTGACCATAGCTTGATGCACTTTCTCCATCAGAAAAAATAATTGTTTTAGCAATTATTTTGGCGTACTTTTCTGTCTTGGCTTTTAAAGACAAATCATTTCTGTTTTGTTTGTACTGATCCATATATTTATTGACCATATGAAGCATATTGTTTCCATCTGAAAAAAGAGGATTTCTTAAGTCAATAACTGAAATATTGTACCCATAATAGTCATGAGCAATTCCACCATAATTACGATACAGATCACCTTTTGTATCTGTTGTTATAAAAGAGACACCACTGGCACAGGCATATTCTAAATTTGGGTATAAAAAATGGGCTGTTTTTCCAACACCAGCTGCACCAATCATCAACAAATGAATATCATCACAATCAACATATCCAAATGTTTTTCCAAGGTTTATTTTACTTCCTACAACCAATCCCTGTGATTTCGGAAGATCAATACCTTTTCTCCACTTCACACTGTCAAATTCAATATACTTCAAACTTTGATGAACCTCTTTATCTGTCGCAAATCGAGCTGTTCCGTATTGTCCATCACCGACTGTTTTTGATTTGATCTTATTCAGATTATAGTTTCCGTTAAAATACACGGCACATCCTATAAAAAGAAAAAATAAAATACCAAACGCTATAAATATTCCTTGTGATTTTGTCATCTTTTTTTCTCACCTTCTTCACCTATTCATTCAAATCCTTTCATTTGAAAAGACTCCTCATAATTTTCAACTGGTTCAACATATTCACTGATAATATTCAAAGCCTCATCATAGCTTTTCGCATTAAAAGTTATTCTTTCAAACATCTCGTTGGCTTTTTCTTCATACCCTGCACTTTTCAATGTTCTTGAGGCAATACCCATAAGATTAAAAATATTTCCATCTTCACCTATCATCTTTGCCTTTGGTCGTTCTTCTTCAAGAAGACCATATGCCTGTTTATTTTCCATGGTTTTATAAATCTCCCTTCTATAATGAACATTCATATAAAAAAGACCTGCAGATAAATTTCTACAAGCCTTTACTAGATTATTTCTGTTATTTTCTTTAACACAGTTTTTATAGTCAGCTACTGACTGACAAACATTTTCAAACATCTTTTTTGTATTGCCATTGTCCCTATAACTTCTATAATCCTGTTTTAAATATGACCAGACTGGTGAATCATCTGATAATGGGTGAGAGAATCCTAAAAGAGAATGTTCATGGATCATTGTCATTTTTAAAAGTCTATCCATCTGTGCCTGAAACTTAAAATCATCTCTTGGTTCTTTTCCATTAAAAGAATAATAGAACTTGGCAAAAAGTGAATCAAATTCATCTTCTTGAAATCTGTCTTTTACAATTGTTTTAAAATCACTTTTAATATCTGAAACATATTTCATTGCTTCCTGATATTTAGGACTGTCTGTTGATTTAATAAATTCAACATTGTTTTGTTCTTTCAGATCTTCATTAAAATCTTTATTTCTTGCACGAATACATGAAATAGTGTAACTGCCTTTTTCATTTAGAAAATCACTTATTCTCTCTGCACCTTCGATGCCTGCAATATCATGATCCAGACACAAATAAATTTGATTGATGTTTGGATGAACATCTAAAAAATGATTCAGTCCTATTTTAGAAAGTCCATTCAAAGCAATATAACTGTTTTCCATCCAATTCGCTTTGTTTAAAGAAATATAGGAAAGCATATCAATAGGTGCTTCAAAAACATAAACCTTGTTGGATGATCCTTTATAATGAAACGGATATAATGGATCAGAGCCTTCTATATTTCCTCTAAATGACTGCTTTTTACCATAAGTTGCAGTACCTCTTTTATGTCCATGACGAGCAACACCATTTTCATCCAAACCAACAAATACAGCATTGTGATATTCCTTATCTTCGTAGATCAAACCTTTTCTTACAAATTCATCAATGACTTCCTTATCAAGAAATCTTGTTTTCAAAAGATATCCATAGACCCTGTTTAAAGTTTCATTTTTTTCAGGAAGTTTAAACTCTGCCTTCTCTGTTTTTTCATAAGGAACTGACATTTGAAGATCACCCACATTGGATAGAAGAAATTCCACAGCCTGCTTAAAATTATAGTTAAAATATCTTTGAACAAATGCTATTGGATAACCACCTGCTTCTGCCTTCCAATCATAAAAGCGATTACCTCTTACAGTAATACTTGTATGCCTTGCCCATCTCATATCCTTTCCTGACTTTATAAGTGCTTCACCTTGCATTTGAAGAAAAGATGCAATATCAACTGAATTAGCCATTGCAATCTGTTCTTCACTGAACATTCTTGCCATTACTGATGCCTCCTTGCTTTTTTCTTTTTATTTTGCTTTTTACCTTTGATTGACTTTACTTTCATAGATTCATCTTTTTGTATATGCGTAATGCTTTTAATTTTATCCTTCATATCTTTCACCTTTTTCTTCAAATTAAAAACGAAGTGAATGATCATCTTCTCTATGACCCGTTGCACCTCGTTTTCTTATTAATTTCTGTTTGAGTTTATGTTCGACTCCTGTAAGAATCGTATTTCTTATTGGCAACTCATTTTCAATGATTCTTCCAATATGACGAAACATTCTTGTTGTCATCATACTTAATGGAACTTCTTTTATATCATCTATATGATCTAAAAAATATTGAGCGTATTCATTTCCATTTTCAGCGGCCAATGTTAATAGCTTTATAGCTCTCTCTTTATCCTTTTCAACATCTTTTCCTAAAAGGTACATTTTGCCTAAATAATACTGTGCATATTCATTTCTATATTCACAGGCTTTATTCAAATAATAAATTCCTTGCTCTACATTCTTTTCAGTAACTTCACCTTCAACAAGAATTTTACCAATTTTAAATTGTGCTACTGAAAAATTTTCATTTGCCGACTGATAAAGATAATGAACATACAAATCATTATCTCCTAATTCCCTATAGATATTTGCTAGTCGGTTATAAGCAAATTTGTTATCACCACTTTGTTTATAACACTCTATTGCCTTATCCAAATCACGATCTACATAGAATCCATCATGATAGATTTTGCCAAGTATATATTTAGCTAATGGAAGTTCACATTTTTCAAGCCATTCTATACTTTCTGGAATCATTTCAAATTCATTGTTTTTAATTGCTAAATTGCTATCACCTATTTTTTTATAGTCACGCCTTATTTTATATTCTTCTAACAAACTATTTTCTTTATTAAATTCCATACCTGTTTCATTAGTCACATCATCCAATTCACTATTGCCGAAATTGTGAATATCTTCAAAATCCTGCATGACCATATTTAAAATCATATTCTTGATGCTTTTAAATTCTTTTTGTTCAAGTAGTGGTAAACGTTCAAGGATAGTGTCATTATATGTTTCATTGACTTGTTGTTTATACAGGTACCATTGTTCATATAGCTGCGCTATATTTTCATCCTTTTCCAGCTCTCTTAAAATGTCGTTGATGATCTGCTTTGATTCCTTTGGAATATAGGCATACATCTTTCTTCCATGGTAATCTTTCAAGCTCATTTTGAGCTTTAAAAGGTCATTAAAGATCTGCGAACTATCAAAATGTTCATGATCCATTCCATTTAAAATTTCAACGACTTTTTCTTTACTGTATTTTTTTATTTCATCTCGATTGGCAGTCTGATTTTCATAAATATGTAAAAGATCATTTTTAAAAATACTTCCAGCATACTGTTTTCTGATTGACTCTATTCCTTTTTTAGTTAAATAACCCTCTTTAGGATTCTTTGAATAGGCAACCATATGAATATGAGGATGATGACCTTCATTATGAAAAGCAGCAAACCATTTGAGATTGTTCGGATCTATCTTCATTGCCTTTGCCAGATCATTTCTTTTTTCCTGACAAAGTGACATCCAGCTTTGAACTGAATCAAAGCCTAAACGGGTAGCATCCTCTCTTTTTATAGAAATGATATGTGTCCAGACGTTGCCTTCATGTTCTCCTATTTCCTTGACAACATCATTCAGTTCAAATTGAAGACCTGCATCTGAAAACAAACCATGCTCACCAAGTTTTTCTACTCTAGGACGATGTGAAATATAATCTATATAATTTTCCTTTGTTGGAATATCATCAAGATTAGTATCAATCACACTCGATATAAATTCACTGGCATTTTCTCTTGTTGGATTTTCTTTGAAATCATTATATTCAAACATTCCTGTTGCAGTTGGATAATCCTTTATAAGCTGTTGAATAAGTTTCTGCTGTTTCTTTGTTGCATTCATATTTCCATAATCACTTTTGAACTTTTCTACACCTTCTCTGGTAGCAATATAATTCACATAATATTCTTTATGACTTTTACCTTTCATATATCCTGACTTAACAATAATTCTTACCATAATCTTTACCAAATAAAAAAGGAAACCTTTTTAAAGTTTCCTAACATATACTTCCTATCTTCTATTAAAAAATACATCTGCAAGATCATATCCCAAATACAATGCCTCTTTAAAAATAACTATTTCATTTTCAATTTCTATTTCTGATGAACATCCTATCCATTCTTCATTTATTTTGTTCGCTTCTTCCTCACCATATACTTGTATCAATGCCTTCATAATTTTTTTATGAATTTCATCTCTGATTTTATTTAACTCACATTTTTTTGAAGAATCCTTTCTAGTATTTTCATAGAATAAGTCATCTCCATAATAAAGCTGTTTTATAAATTCATCCTGTTTTGACATGTAGATCATTCCTTTCTAGACGACATACTATCACAACTGTTTTTATATAGCTATTATGAATCAGGAACCTTTTTGATATTTATTTATTTCTTCAAAACTTATCTTGCCATTGGTTGCTTTAACTTCGTTCATACATTTCACTCTTAATTTTTTAAGAGTGTCATTATCAACATCAGCTATTGCTGAAAGAACATTCATGACCATTGAAAGCTCCACTGTATTTTTATAAAGCAATTTTGAAATACGATCTTCACTTGACTTAACAGTTCCTTGAACAGCACTTGAAATAGCAACAGGCAAATACTGATTTTCCAACGTTGAGCGATTGTAACCATCATAAAATTTAATTGCTCTTTCAATAAACTCACTTCGACTTTTGCTGTCATCTGTTTTTGTCATTTCATCCAGTCTGTCCATCACATCTTGAGTTAACCAAATCGTTGTTCTTTTCTTATTCACATTTTATTTTCCTCCAATAAAAAAAGGATACCTTTGCATCCGTTTTTCTCTATTATATATAATTTAAAATTTATCAATTTCATCATTCTAATTACAATTTTACATTCATTTTTTCATCAAATATTCTTGAATTTACAAGCAATAATAAATGATCCCACTTATGTCATAGGTAGTGCATAGGTAGTTAATAGGTAGTTATTCTCAATACACTGGTATATTGACTTTCAGTTTTGTATAAACTATAATGTAGTTGAAAAAAGGAACTGCCAGTAAGCGGCTATCCTTGGATTTTGTATTTTTGTTAAAATAACTAACTCATACTTTGACCAGGAGTGAGGTAGTTATTTTTTTGCACTTTTATCTATAATGATAAGAAGTAACTTTACAATGATTCCTATAATAGACACAATAAATGCTAACGCTGTTAGCACCACCATGACTGTTTCATATGTTGTCATTGCGCATCACCTCCGTTTTTCAGATTTTCCCAAAACTTCTAGGAATGTGAATTTCGA
>URZW01000022.1 GCA_900552555.1 uncultured Clostridium sp. | reverse complement strand
ATTATTTGCTCCAATGATGTAAACGATATAATAAAATTAGATAAATAGAAAATTATAATTTGTTGAGAAAGCCGTTAAAATGATTTGCTTTTTTCATGATATAATATATGGTGTAAACAAAGCAAAAAATAGTAATTTGTAGAGGAGGAATATGTATGCAATTAATAATATATCCGTTTATTGTTTGTGTGGGAATTTTTTTGATACAACTTTTTTTCATAATAAGAAAAAACAAAATAGTATATAATGATATTCAAAAAAAAGATAAAAAACATTGGAAATTAGTTATAAAAATATTAGTAGCATTGATAATATCAATAATTGTAGGAGTTTTATCCTTTTACATATTAGGCATATATGTTTTAATAGGCTTAAATGCAGGACGCTAAAAGATTTATACAAATTACAATTTGAAAGTGAGATGATATTTTTGAATAAAGATATATTATTGTCTAATATAGATAAAATTCATACTACTGAAATGGGGATTGATAGAATTAAGAAGAATCTAAAATTGAATACTGATGATGTAGTTGAATTTTGTAAAAATAAAATTTTAGATAAGAATTGTAATATTTATAAGCAGGGTAAAAATTGGTATTGTGAAATTGAAAATATTAAAATAACTATTAACTCTTATAGTTATACAATTATTACGGCACATTTAATTAAATAAATTAAAATTTTTAGAGAGATTCAAAATGAACTCTCTAATTTTTTTTAAATACTATTGATTATAATATGATTTTATTATATAAATAATACGAAATCGTATTATAAAGTTGTTGCTATGAAAAAGAATAAAATTTTTGGAGAATAGTAGATGAACGAATTATTTGTAACTAAAATTAGGTTAAACAAAGAGAATATAAATAATGATATTTATCCATTTAATATAAAATGTTTAAAAAACTTTGAAGAACTAAATATTGATAGTCCTGTAACATTATTATATGGTGAAAATGGAGTTGGAAAATCGACATTAATTGAAGCAATTGCAATATCTTTAGGATTAAATCCAGAAGGTGGAAGTAATAATATGCAATTTTCAAATTATGATGATTATTCAGATTTATACAAACATATGATTATAAGTAAATTTGGAATACCTGAAACAAAATTCTTTTTAAGAGCAGAATCTTTTTATAATGTTGCAAGTTATATTAGTGATAATAAATCACCAAAAGGAAAGCTAAGTCTACAATATGGAGGAGATTTGCATGAATGTTCTCATGGTGAGTCTTTTCTAAAAGTTATAGAAAATAGGTTTTGGAATAATGGGTTGTATATTTTAGATGAACCCGAAGCTGCACTTTCACCACAAAGACAGATGACTTTATTGTGCTATATAAATGATTTGGCTAAAAATGGATCTCAATTTATTATTGCAACACATTCTCCAATTTTATTATCATATAAACATGGCAAAATAATTGATATGAATAATACTATGAAAGAGGTAAAATACGAAGATACAGAAGTATATAGGGTATATAAAAGCTTTTTAAATAATCCATATGGAATGCAAAAAATATTATTTGAGGAATAAAAATAATAAAAAGGCAGATAATCGATTGAAATTATCTGTCTTTTATAATATAATGAAAATACAAAAAATCGATAAAAGGAGAAAAAGATGGAAATTTTTGATGTACTTAACGAATATGGAGAATTTACAGGAAAAACAGCAACCAGAGAAGAATGTCATAAAAATGGCTATTGGCATAGAGCTGTATATGCTTTTATTATTGATGACAAAGGAAATGTATTACTGCAAAAAAGAAGTGAAAATAAAAAATTATGGCCTAATATGTGGGATGTAACAGTAGGCGGACATGTTGACAGAGGAGAATTTGGAAGACAAGCTTTAATAAGAGAGACTAAAGAAGAGTTAGGAATTCAAATATCAGATGATGACATTAAATATTTAGTTGGTTCAACATCAATAAACCAACAAGGAGATATTATAAATAAACATTATAATGAATGTTATTTGATTACAAAGAATATTGATATTTCAGAAATAAAAATTCAAAAAGAAGAATTATCAGAAGTTAAATATTTTTCTAAAGAGGAATTAATAAAAAGAATTGATAACAATTATGAAGGATTAACTGATAAATCAGGCCCTTGGAACTTTTTAAAGGTAATTCTAGAAAAATACAATATATAATTAAAAGATATTTCAAAAGAAAAAGGGGATAAAATGAAAAAAATAGCTTTAATAATAAACATATTAATAATAATATGCATTAGTATAGTATCATATGCAGGAGAAGAAAGCGAAGCAATAGAAATAAACACAAACAAACACCAAATAAAAAAAGGTGAAGAAATAGAAATAAGCATAAAAATACCAAGTACAGAAGAACCACTATACACATATACTGGAGAACTAGAATATGACAAAGAAATATTTGAAAATGTAACAAATGAAAACTTCAACACAGAAAATTCATGGGAAAACTTAGAATATAACGAACAAAATGGAAAATTTATATTAACAAAAAATGAAAGTAATGGTAACGAAGAAATTTTAAAAATCAAACTATTATGCAAAAGTGAGGAAGAAAACACTGACACAAAAATAGATATAAAAAACTTAAAAACAGTTAATGAAGAACAAAATATAGAAATAACAACATTAAGTTCTAAACAAATTGATATAAAAATTAAAAATGTTAAAGAACAAAACAATGATACAGATAAAAACGATGAAGACTCAAATAAAAAAGAGGGAAAAGACAATATTTTAAATGGAATATGGCCATTTACAGGAAAACAATCATCACAAATATTAATATTATTTATAACAATAGCAGTAATAATATCAATATGTATACTAATAAGATACAAAAAAATAAACAAAACATTTTTAGTATTGCTATTAGCATTCGCGATGACAAACAATATATATTCAAATGTAATCCAAGCAGCATCAAACAACACTAAAAAAGGAGACATTAATTCAGACGAAAAAATAGACAAAAATGACATACAAATATTAGAAAAACACTTGATAGAATTAGAAGAAATATCAAAAGACAAACAAGAAAACGCTGATATCTACGAAGATAACAATATCAACTTAGTAGATTTACACTATTTAATAAAAAATATAAACAACAAAACAGATGACAACAATACTCCACAATATAACTTTGAACAAATAACACCAGTAGATAGCAAAGTAACATATGAACCAGTGGTAATGGCAAATCAAAAAATGAAAAAATATGGAATAGCAGGAGCAGGAAGCCAATGGCCTGTATCATTAGAAACATCAAATGATGGAAGTTTAATGTTATATGGAGTAGATGTAGCAGGTCTATATAAATCAACAGACCATGGAAAAAACTGGACAAGAGCAAATTCAGGACTAACATCACCAGGAGCAGGAATGTTTGCAATAGACCCACATAATAGTAACCATGTTGCGACATTAGGATTAAGTCAGTATTCAAATGTTGGTGGAATACACATAAGTTATGACCAAGCAGAAACTTGGAACAAGACCTTTAAAATAGGAATTAGAGCATATAGATATTTATGGGATGGGCTAGAGTTTGACCCAACAAGTTATGATGCAAGTAAAAATTATTCAACAGATTTATATTTTTCAACACCATATAAAAGAGATACTCAAATAAGAACAAATCCTTCAGATTATAGATTATTAACAACATTAAAAGAAAATGAAGTTGGATTATACAAATCTGATGACTGTGGAGAAAACTTTTCTTTAATAATAAATGATCCAAAAGTAGCAGATGGAATTATAAGATTTACAGATGACGGAAAATTATATATCGGAAATCAATATGGATTGTTTTTGATAAATACACAAACAAATAAAATAGAAAAAGAATATACAGAATTTAGTAATAACCCCAATGCCTCTGTTGAAGCATCAACAAAAGGAGTAACAGGACTAGATGTTGTAGGAAATGTAATTTATGTTCAAACTTGGGACGGAATTTATACACTTGAAAATGATGTGATTACAAAAATAACAAATGAAAACTATGATACAAGATGGCCACAAATGTTAACCGTATCAAAATCAAATCCTAACCATATGGTATATGAATTTAGAGGAAGTGTAACAAACTACTTTACAACATTAGTAAATGTTACATTTGACGGCGGAAAAACATGGCAAATTTCAAAAGCAAATCTTGATACAACATTTTATTATAATGTAAATTTTGCATCAAGAGAAAAGGCATTTATCATAGACCCAAGTGATGACACAAATGTTATTACATTAGGAGGAGATAACGCCTTCAGAAGTAGTGACGGCGGACTTAATTTTGTACAAGCAAGCGGAATATCAAATATGATGCAAGGTGGAAAATTCCAATTTAATTATTACAATCCAGATTTAATGTTATTATCAGCACAAGACTATACAGGCGTAATATCAACAGATGGAGGAAAAACATTTACAAATTTAGTTATGAATAAAGGTAATTTCTATGGAGGATTCGCAGCAGATGAAAATACAATATATGGATTTGCAAATTCATCATGGGGTGGAGGTACATTAACATATACACATGATGGAGGAAAAACTTGGACAGACACAGGACTAAAAGCCAAATATGAAGAGTCATCAACTTACTACTCATCATTACAATCTATAACAGATTCAAATGTATTATTTGCACAAGAATATTATTCAAAAGATAAAGGTTATACATGGCAAGAGATGAACGGATGTGTAGCTGTATATACATATAATTATACTGGCAAAAAAGAATTATATGGAGCAAATAAAGATGGACAGGTAGTGGTTTCATATGATAATGGAGATACTTGGGAAGTTGTTACAAAAAATAAATTTAGTAGTAGTTCAACATCGGAAAAAATATATGATTTAGCATATGACCATGTTAATAATTATATGTATATATTAGATAGAGAGACTTACAGTTGGGGAGGAATAGAAAGAATCTACAAATATGACATAAACAATGACAAATGTACTAGAATTGACGTACCTAGAGATACTGAAAGAGGATTTATGAGAATAAGGACAATAGCAGTTGACCCTAAGTCTACATCAGTAATATATGTTGGTGGCGCTGGAGACTATTTCTCAGCATCAACAGGTTTACTTAGAAGTGTTGACGGTGGAGATACTTGGAGAGTTTTAACAACGGCAAACAATCCTAATTATGAAGAATGGGCAACTAATAAAGGTGGCTATGAGGTTTCTTGCATAGGTATTGACCCTAGAACAGGAAAAGTATGGTTGGCTTCTGGTTGCAATGGATATTCAACAATAAATCCAACATATCAAGAATAAATTTTAATAAAAAAATAATGGAGTTAAAGTTTTCATTGCTTTTGGATGTAAATGTGATTATTTATAAAAATCTTTATGAAAGATTGAAACAAATAAAAAGTTGTGATATTATATGTTAAATTAATATAAAAATCCTGTTCTAAATAAAGATAGTTTAATATAGATGTAACCAAAAACAATATTTTATTAGATGGCCAAATGGCAAGGAGGATAAAAATATGGATTTAATTGAAATTTCTATTGCAATCATAATAGCACTTTTTATGGGAGGAATGTTAATAGACACATTTATATTCTATGATATAAGATATAAAAGAAAAGCTGAAAAAGAGTTGGAAAAGAAAAAGGAAGAAATGGCTAAAAGACCGAAACCAACATATGTGTTAAATTCATTGTTTCCAGATAAAGAAACAGCTGATAAGGTATTAGAAATTCTAAAAAAAGAAAAATAATTTTATTCAAAACGAGGTCGCTTTTTGCGGCCTCCAATTCCAAATTGAAATAAGATAAATTTGTAAAAATTATATTATAAAAAGCAGATAATTGATTGAAATTATCTGCCTTTTATAATATAATTGCAATATAAATTTAAGAAGATATCAATTTGAAAGGAAAAATAACTACAGAAATGATAAAAAGAGGAACAATAAAAAACAGTTTTTTAAACAGAACATTAAAAGGAACAAAATTTTATATAATATTAACACTAATATTAAGTGCAATATCTTCAAGACTTTTAGTATATATACCAATGTTTATACAATATGCACTTGATGGAATTATAATGGAAAACGAAAAGGTAATTCCAGTTTTAATAAGAAATCTATTTTATTCGGACAGTAAAATATCAAAAATTATAATACTAACTTTAGTACTAATATTAGTAAATATATTAGTATTTATAGTAAATTATGTAAAAAGTAAAATTAACACAAAATTTAACCTAAAAATAAATAGAAATGTCAAAGAAATAATATTAAAACACATACCAAAAATACAATATATAAAATTTAGCAGTATAGACAAATCAAATGTAATACAAAGAATAAACAATGATGCAGCAACATATTCGGAGTTTTTTAATTCACAAATAAACTTATTTTTTGATACAATTTTTATTGTTATATTTGCAGTTGCACAAACTTTAAAATCAAATAGTACGATAGGAATATTTATAGGCATAATATGCTTTCTTATATTACTTTTATCAATATGGTATTTCAAAGTTTCAAAACCATTAGTGGAAGATATAGTTGAAATGAATAAAGAAGTAATAAATAAAACAACTATTGGAATTGAAGAATCAAAGATGCTAAAAATTTTCAATAGAAAAGATAAAGAAATAGAAGATTTTTCAAAAATGAATAAGGAATATAAAAGAAAAGAAATAAAATTAGCTAAAATAAAGGTAATATATGGAATAGGAACACATACTTTAGGAAATTTTAAAGAACCATTCATATTGTTATGGGGAGGAATCTTAGTTGTAAGAGGAGAAATGACACTTGCAACAATATCAATACTATTAACATATAGTACAAAAATCTTAGAATATGTATATCAATCAGTAGACAAATTAAAGGCAATAAATGAATTCATAGTAGCCTATAAAAAATTAGAAGAATTAATGAAACTTGATGAAGACAATGAAAAAAATCCAGATGTAGAACTTGATGGAAATATAACTTTTGAAAATGTTACAATAAAATTAAATGATAATACAATATTGGAAAATTTGAATTTTACAATAAATAAGAATGAAAATGTAGCAATTATAGGGGACAATGGTTCAGGTAAAACTGTTATATCAAAAACATTGTTAGGATTTTATGATTATACAGGAAATATTTATATAGGTAAACACAACATAAAATATGTTAGTAAAAAGAGTTTAAGAGATTATATTGGAATAGTCCTTCAAGATGCATATTTATTTACAGATACAATAAAAAATAATATTAATATCACAAATAGAAATATTGAGGACCAAAAAATACAAGAGGTATTAAGTTTAGCAGAAATATATGAAGATGTAAAAGGATTTGATGATACAATTAATTATATGATTGGTAAAGGTGGTAATAATATCTCTGGAGGCCAAAAACAAAGAATAGCAATAGCAAGAAGTTTGATGAAAGAAAACAAAATTATAATTTTTGATGATTCATTATCAAAGCTTGATACAAAAACAAAAATCAACATATTAAATAATATTATAGAAATGAAAAAAGGAACAATTATTATATCACACGATTCAGAAGTAGTTAAAAGATGTAATAAAGTCTTATTTATAAACAATAAAACTATTGAAGTAAGTAATCACCAAGAATTAATGGATAACAATAAGTTGTATAGAGAAATTATAGAAATAAGTAACAACAAAATATTAGAAGATGAGGAATTATAAATAATGTTAAAAGAAATTTTTAAGAATTATAAAAAACAAGCAATAAAATTAGCAATACGGGTGGTTTATAACAAGCATTATGGTTGTAGCATTTATAGCATATATGATAGTAATGGTCGAATATGCAATACCGAGTAAAAATATAAAATTAATTTTAATATTGGGCATAAGTTATTTTGCAGTTAATATTTTAAGAGCAATTGCAACATTTTTTGAAGATTTCAATGATACAGGATTTGAAAAAGAACTACAAGCAGATTATCGCGAAAAAATCTTTAAAAAATTGCAAAATACAAAACAAAGTGAACTGGATAAAATACAGGTAGGAGAAATATTAGAAAATATTATAAATGATACTAAGGAATTTTCTATGTGGTATGGAACTGGAATATGCAGGTCATATTTTGCAGGAATAGTAAGATTAGTAGGAACATTATTGGTTTTAGCTTATTTAAACATTCCTATCGTTACAATAACCTTTTTAATATATACAATAGGATTTTTTGTAACACATATATTCAATAAAAAATCAATCCAGTATACGAAGTTAAAAAGAGAAGCGAATGCAAAAATATTAAATTGGTCCAATGAACAAGTACAAGGGTATTCTACAATAAAAGCATTAGAAATTGAAGAAGAAAGATTAAGTGAGTTAAAAAATCTAATTTCACAATATAATAAAGTTACAAATAAACTAGAAAAAAACATTAGAATATATAGCTGTTTATATGATTTTATAGTATCTTTTGTAGGTGTAATAAACATACTAATAGGCTCAATTAGTGTAGAACAAGGAATTATAACTTATGGAACTATGATAATACTTGCAAGATATATAACATCACCAGAAACATATGCTAGATGGGTGATAGAAGGATTTCAATATAGAAATGTTGGAAAAATATCATATGAAAAAATTCAAAGTATTTTACAAAAAGAAGAAGAAAATATTGATGTTGGAATCAGCCTTGATAATGTGAAAAAAATTGAATTTAATGATGTTTGTTTTTCATATGATAACGAAAAAAATGTATTAAATCATATATCATATGAAATTGAAAAAGATAAAAGTGTAGCATTAATTGGAAGAACAGGTAGTGGAAAAACAAGTTTAGTAAACTTATTATGCAGGTTTTATGATTTAGATGAAGGAACTATAAAAATAAATGGAAGAGATTATAGAGAATATAGTATAAGAAGTTTAAGAAATAAAATAGGATATATAATGCAAAAAGTTGTGATATTTGATGGCACAATTTTAGAAAATATAAACTATGCAAACAAAGATATTTCAAAAGGTGAAATAATTGAAATTTGTAAGAAATTAAATTTGCATGAAAAAATAATGAGCCTTAAAGATGGATACGAAACAAAAATTTCAAGTGATACAGATGTCTTCTCAACAGGTGAAAAACAATTGCTTAACTTTACAAGAGTTATGGTAGAAAATCCAGAAATTATTATATTAGACGAAGTAACAGCATCACTTTCATATAAATCAGAAATGATGGTGAGAAAAGCAATTGAGGAAATAACAAAAGGTAAAATAAGTTTTATCATAGCACATAGATTATCAACTATAAAAAATTGTGATAAAATATTGCTTATGAAAGATGGAAAAATAATAGAAGAGGGAAATCACGATGAACTTATTGAAAAACGAGGAGAATATTATGATTTGGTTTCTATAATGTAGGTTGGATATTATATGATATACTATTAATAGTAGGAGCAGATTTATTAGTAGACGGTGCAAGTGGAATAGCAAAAAAATTCCACATACCAGAAATAATAATAGGACTTACAATAGTATCAATAGGAACAAGTCTTCCAGAACTTGTAACAAGTGTGACTGCTGCGATAAAAGGAAACAGTGATATTGCAATAGAAAATATAATTGGTTCAAACATATTTAAGCAGCATATTTAGGAATATTATTTTTCACATAAAAATATTAGGACCTAATAATGTTACAAAATATACAAAATCTATGTTATAAAAATATATAAACAAAGGAGAAAATATGATTAAAAATATACAAAAAATTATATATGAAAAAAATAATGCACTGTCCATTAAAGAATGGATTGAACTAGATGTTGAAAAAAGCAAATTAGAATATAAAAAAAATAATAAAAAAATTAAAATAGATAATATATCAAATGAATTAATAATTAAATATTTAGATCAACTACTCAGAACAATTGATGGATGGAAAAGAGAATATATAAATCAAAATTGTTTAGATGGAATGATATGGAAATTAACAGTAATATACAGAAACGGAGAAAAAATAGAATATATTGGAAAGAATGAATTTCCATATAATTTTGAACACTTAGAAAAAATAGAATACCAATTGATAAATAAAATAATGGAGAAAAAATAATATGAATATATTAAATATTGATATAACGCAAAATATTCCGGATATAATAAAAACATATACAGAAATTTTCGGAGATGAATATAAAGAAGTAATAGAAAAAAGAATAAATGAAACAGAATTCATTATGTATAATAATGTTGAAGGAGTTGAAGCCTATTACAATTTTTTAAAACAATGCAAAGAAAAAGAATTAACATTTAAATTTTTAGAACAAATAGGAGAAGATGTCAATTTATATATACCAGAAAGTTATGTCAAAGACTTAGATGAACATATAAAAAAATTAATGTTACAATATACAGGCTTAGAATGTTGGGAACCGAAACAAAATATATGGCTTGAAGAAGGCATTTTTTCATGGGTTGACATTGAAAAAAATACTGATGAAATAAATGTAATAATTCAAACATTATATCCAGAAAAAAGTAAAAGGGAAGACATGATTAAATTTATAAACTTTTTAAGGAAAAATAGTAAAGAAACTATAACAGAAGAAGACCTTGATATTTTTTGCAAAACAGATGAATATAAAAAATATGAAGAAAGGGTAAGGACAATATTATCAATATATGACCAAATTGAAGAAGAATACAATGAATATTTGCAAAAATTAAGTCCATATAAAGAATACATTGACAATGAAAAAGAAAAAAATTATAGACTTAATGAAGAATGCTTAAAGCAATTATATGAAGAATTACAAGAAAATTTGCCAGCAGACATAAAAAATTTTTTAGATAAAAAATATTTGAGTGATGAAGAAAGAGAGACAAGTTTTTTAGAAAATGGATATGAATTTTCCCAAAAATTATATGTAGAATATTTTTCAAAAAATGATGAGAAGAAATTAAAAGATGACAATATTAGTAAAAATGAAAAGGAAAAAATATATTATTATAGAAACGAGTATTTTCGTCAGATGTATATGTATAATATAGATATTCCTGAATTTGAAACAGAAGAAGAAACATATAAGAACATTATAAAAAGAGATGATATAAAAAAATTAATTGTTCCAAATGAAGTAGCAGACTTAATTAGTAAGACGAAAAAAGAAATATATGAAAAATCTCAAATAGAAAATATAAGTAATGAGGATTTAGTAAACTTATTCTGCAACAAGGAATTTTTAAATATAAAATCAGTAAAAAAGATTTGCTATATGGCAACAGTTGGGGATACAAATGGAACTATATTTTTTACAATAAGGAATTATGAACAAGGAAAAGAAGATTATGTTTTATTACATGAGATATGCCATGCAATAGAAGTGAATCCAGAGCAAAATGGGTCAGGATTTGATTCATATATCGACCAAGCAAATTCATATAATATTAATTACAGAAAATATGAAAGACTTAATGAAACAATTACAGATATTTTTGCTATAGAGGCCAGAAAAAACAATATAAAAAAAGGAATATATATAATTGAACCAAAAGAATATATAAATGAAGATGTACAAAATAATAATACAAGTAGTATTCTTAAAAATATGTTATCAGAATTTATGAAAAAATATAGAAAAGATATTATAAAAGCAAGAATAACTGGAAATATGGAAAACTTTTATAATGTTATTGGAAAAAATAATTTTGAGGAATTAAATGATATTATTAACTATACAGATTTTTTAATACAGGAAAAAGGATTAAATTATTATTTAAGAAATAATGACTCTCAAAACGAAACTGTTATTGAATATAATAATCAATTAAAAAGATTAGAACAAGTATATAAAAATATGGATAAAGTTAATTCATTAAAAGATACAGATAGCCTCTTGTTGCAAAACGCAATTCAAGCCACGCGTAAAAGAGTAAGAATGGGACAAATAAGTAAGACGTTTTCAGATATAAAAAATAGATTAAATAGAAAAAATGAAAAAAATATAGAAAAGTAACATTCGAAAGGAAAAATGTAATGGATAATGATACAAAAGAAGCATATGGTGAAATATGTGAATTTTTAGATTTATTAGGTGATAACTATAAAAATGAAATTCCAAAAGAAGTGTTAAAACTGTTTAAAGAAAACACAAAAAAAGATTATATACCACACATAAATCCTAATACACCAATAGAAGAACAAAAATTAAAGGATAGAACACTTACTCTAATATCAATATTGTATTTAAAATATTGGTGTAAAGATGAAAATGAAAAAGATAATTTAAAAAAAGTATATATAAATAATGAAATAATATATCAGAATGGATTAAAAGAAAAATATAATATTGACATATTAAAAAATAAAAAAGTTAATAAAAACACTGATAATTTAGAATTAATAGAGTACAAAAAAACATCAATTTTAAAAAAAATTATAATAATAGTAAAAAAATTTTTAAGGATATAAAAATAAATTGGAAATTTGAGAAAGGAAAAATTAAAATGAAATTAAATATAGTAATGGTAGAACCAGAAATACCACAAAATACTGGAAATATAGCAAGAACATGTGCAATAACAGGAGCCAAATTACACCTAGTACACCCACTAGGATTCAAAATAGACGAAAAATCAGTAAAAAGAGCAGGACTAGATTACTGGGACAAGTTAGATATAGAAGAACACAAATCATTAGAAGATTTTTTAAATAAATACAAACCGGAAGAAAACAATATGTTTTTTGCAACAACAAAAGGAACTACAAAATATACAGACATAGACTATTCAACAATGGATGAAGTATTTGTATTATATGGAAAAGAAACAAAAGGGTTACCAGAGCCGTTATTGGAAAAATATTTGAACGAAAAAACAATAAGAATACCAATGCTTCCAAAACTTAGGTCGTTGAATTTATCAAATTCTGTTGCAATTATTACATATGAAATTTTAAGACAACATAATTTTGAAGATTTACAAGAAACAAGTACATATTTTATGAAAAAATAGCCTTGTAATAAAAATGATTTAATATAAAATATCAAAAGTAACAATCCTAGTAATTCTAGTATTAACATTTACAACAAGAGGTTTAGCCAAGACAACAGAATATACAAAAATAGATGCAGACAACACAAAAGAAACAAGTTACTGGAAAAACATACCAATAGTATCAAAAAAATATTAGAAAACGAAGAAGTAACAATAGGAGGAGAGGGATGCCAATGGCCACTTAGTATAGCAATGTCAAGTGATGGAAAATATCTATTTTATGGAACAGATGTTGGGGGACTATATCGTTCAACAGATAATGGCAAAACAATGAAAATAAAGAAAATGGTGAAATCCAAGGAGACAATAAAAATAATTCAAATGCTAATAATATAGGAAATGATAATGGAAATCAAAATGAAAAAAATAAAAATATTAAAGACGTATTAAGTAATATGCTACCATTTGCAGGTAAAAAACGGTTTATTATTTATGTAATTATAATTTCTTGCATTATTTCCGGATACTTTTATATTAAATACAAAAAAGCAGGAAGTACTAAATAGGTACTTCCTTAATTGGTAAAAATATGATAAAATCAAATAAATTTTTGAAATAGGAGCAAATCATGGAAAAAATATACAAAGAACCAAACAAATCAGAAACAGAAACAACAATAAATGTATTATATAGCGAAAACATACTATCAATATATACAAACAAAGTCAATTTGCAAAAACAGCTCAACAAATTACTAGGAACTCCTACAAAAGAAGACAAAATCAAAAGAAGTATTGCAGGAAGTAGATGGAATATTTCCTTAGATGATAAAACAAAAATACAAAAAATAATTTTAAAAGCCAATATATATGAATTGTAATCTAAAAATGCAGTTTATAATATATACAAGAAAGATAACAATAAATAGTAAAAAATAAATAAAAATTATAGAATAATTAAAAGACAAAATGGAAAAATAAAATTATAAAAATTAGAAAAAAGGAAGAAAAACAATGGATAAAAAATTAATTGCATTAGATTTAGATGGAACACTATTAAACAGTGATGGAATAGTAAGTGATGCAACAAAATTGCATTTGCAAAAGTTAAAAGAAAAAGGACATATAATAACAATATCAACTGGAAGAATTTTAAATAGAGCTCTTGTTGGAACAGATGGTGCAGAATTTGCAAACTATATCGTTAGTGACGCAGGAGCAGCTGTTTTTAAAAATGATAAAAGAAACAAAGAGTGGGAAGAAGTATATGTAGAAACATTACCAAAAGATATTGTACAAAATATTGCATCCTATTATAATAAAGATAAATTTGTATCAGTGTCAATACTTGATAGAAATAGAATTCACTATTATGATGGTACAATAAATATAATTGAAATATTAGAAAGAGTATCAGAAATAACACATGTAACAGTAGATTTCTTAAATAATGAATTTACAAAAGAATATTTGGAATTGTTTAAGGCAAAATTTCCTAATTTAGAAATAGAGATGATGCAAGATAGTTTTGGAGATAAAAAATGGTTAGATATACTTCAAAAAGATATTGAAAAATATAAAGGAATAGCTAAAGTTGCTAAATTGGAAGGTATTTCTAATGAAAATATTATTGCTTTTGGTGATGGCCTAAATGACGTTGCAATGCTTAAAAAATGTGGTGTTGGTGTTGCTATGAAAAATGCTTTGCCGGAAGTTAAAGAACAAGCTGATTATATTACTTCTAGAACTAATAATGAGAATGGAGTTATAGAATTTTTAAAAGAATATTTAGTTGAGATATAATTATAGAAAAAAGGAGAAAACGATGGACGAAAAATATGGATTTTTTAGAGCATTAAAAGATTTATTTAAATATTCAAAAGAAAATAAAAACAAATATATTTTAGGAACAATATTTATGATTATATTTGTAATTACATCAATGATTTATACAACAATGAATTCAAAATTAATAGCAAATATAATGAGTCTAAATTTAGATAAAGCGATAAAGCTAGTATTTATATGTGCACTTTTAAGAATATTTTCAATAACATTTTGCCATAATCAATACAGAAAAATTGTAATTAAGACAGGAGAGGAAATATCAGCAACTATACAAAAAAAGATATATTCAAAAGTACTTAATTTATCAATGACATCATTTGAAAATATGAAATCAGGGAAAATATTTACAACAATAAAAGCAGCAGATAGCGGAATGATGAGCACAATAAGCGAATTATTCCAGGAAAGTGCATATGTTGCAACATCTGTTGTAATGTTATTTGTAATATATTTTATAGACTGGAAAATAGGATTAGGAGTAACAGCAATATCAGCAATAAGCCTTTTATTATTTAAAATAAAATTAAATAAGTCAAAGAAATATTTGAAATCCGAGTTTAATTATGCAGATAATTATTCAACATTAGTAAATGAAACAACCAGAGGATTTAAAGAAATAAAGGCACTAGATTTAAAAGAAAAATGCTTTAATATTTTTGAAAAAGATATCGAAAATTTAAAAGATACAAGAATAACAAGAAGACTATTAGGAAAAACAGTAAATACTTCAAAATGGACAATAAGAATTATTGGAGATGCCATTATTTTACTATATATAATAGAGCAATTGAGAATTTCTGCAATGGACATAGAAACTGCAATGATGGTAATTACATATATGACAAACATAGTAGATGATGTATTCCATAGAATAATTGAACATGACTCTGGAATTTCAGAATTTACAGCAAATATGAGAAGAGTAAAATCTTTATTAGAAGATGAAGAACTAGAAAAAGAAAAATTTGGAACAAAAGAATATAAAAATATAAAAGGAAATATTGAATTTAAAAATGTTACATTTGCATATTCTAAGGACAAAATATTAAATGACATTTCATTTGAAATAAAGGCTAAAAAGAAAAATGCTCTAGTTGGAATGAGTGGAAGTGGAAAAACGACAATATTTAAATTGTTATTAAAACAATACGACAACTATGATGGACAAATATTAATTGACGGATATGATATTAGAGATTTTTCAGAGAAAAGTTTACGAAATGCAATTTCTGTTGTTAATCAAGAACCAATGTTATTTAATATGAGTATAAAAGAGAATTTACTAATGGTAAAACCAGATGCAACAGATGAACAAATAAAACAAGCTTGTAAACTTGCAAGTATTCATGATTTTATTGAAACTCTACCACATAAATATGACGAAATCATGTTAGAAAATAATAATAATATATCTGTTGGTCAAAAACAAAGAATTGCAATTGCTAGGTCAATATTAAAAGATACTCCTATTATTTTATTTGATGAGGTTACAAGTGCGTTAGATAAGGAGAGCAAGAAAAATATTGAAGAAACAATAAATGAAATTGCAAAGGTTAAAACTGTTGTTGTCATTGCTCATACTTTAGATAGTATTGATAATTTTGATAATATTGTTTGTTTGAAAAATGGTGTTATTGTTGAAGAGGGTAGTCATAATGATTTGATAAATGAAAAAGGTATGTATTATAATTTACTTAATATATAATACATCAAAAAACGAAAGGAAAAATTAAAATGAAAGATACAAGAATAGAAAAACTAGCACACAATTTATTAACATACTCAATAGACTTAAAAGAAAACGACAACATATTAATAGAAGTATTAGGAGAAGATGGAATACCATTAGCAAAAGAACTTATGAGACAAGCAGAACAAATGAAAGCAAAACCATATTTCAACATAGTAAATTACGAACTATTAAGAATAATGTTAGAAAACGCAACAGAAGAACAAATTAAACTATATGGAAAACACGATGAATCAAGAATGAAAGACATGGACGCATATATAGGAATAAGAGCAACATCAAACACATCAGAACTATCAAAAATAGATAGCAAAATAATGAATATGTACAACAAATATTACACAGTACCTGTACACTTTGAAGAAAGAGTAAAAAGGACAAAGTGGTGCATATTAAGATATCCTAATAATTCAATGGCACAAATGAGCAAAATGACATTAGAAGAATTTGAAGATTTTTACTTTAACGTATGTAATTTAGACTATTCAAAAATGTCAAAAGCAATGGACAATTTAAAAGATTTAATGAATAAAACAGATAAAGTACACATTGTAGGACCTAGCACAGATTTAACATTTAGCATAAAAGGAATACCAGCAGAAAAATACATGGGAACATTTAACATTCCAGATGGAGAGGTTGCATCCGCTCCTGTAAAAGAAAGTGTAAATGGATTTATCACATACAATACTGAAACAACATATAATGGATATCCATTTAATAATATAAGATTTGAATTTGAAAATGGAAAAATAGTAAAAGCAACAGCAAATAATACAGAAATGATAAATAAAATATTAGACACAGATGAAGGTGCACGCTATATTGGAGAATTCGCATTTGGACTAAATCCATATGTAGAAATACCAATTGGAGACACACTATTTGACGAAAAAATAAAAGGAAGTTTTCACTTTACGCCAGGAGATGCACTAGAAGAAAGCGACAATGGAAATAGGTCAAGTATTCATTGGGATATAGTAAATATTCAAAGAAAAGAATATGGCGGAGGAGAAATCTTTTTTGATGATGTCCTTATCAGAAAAGATGGAATATTTGTATTACAGGAATTACAAACATTAAATCCAGAAAATTTAATATAATACAAGGAGCAAACAATGATATACGAATTTGAAGTACCAGGAAGAGTAATAGGAAAAGGAAGACCAAGGCTAAACTCATATACAGGAATAGTTTATACACCAACAAGAACAAAAGACTATGAATCTTTAGTAGAACAATATTTTTTACTAAAATACCCACGATTTAAAGTCTTGGAAGGAAGAATAAAAGTAAGTATAATAGCATATTTTTCAATACCAAAAACAACAAAAAAAGCAGACATAAATGAAATGTTAGAAAACAATATAAGTCCAACCAAAAAGCCTGATATAGATAACATTGTAAAAGCAATTTTAGATAGTATGAACAAATTTGCTTTTAAAGATGATAATCAAATTACAAAATTAGAAGTAGAAAAGAAATATGCCATAGAAGATAAAGTTTATGTAAAAATAGAAGAATACTAAACTAACAGCTCTTTGGTGTCCATTTTGTCCATTTGGGGACGGTTCTGTTTGGGACATTTTACCAATTTTTGTAATTATCTCTAAATACTAAAATATAAAGTGTTTTTAAAGATAGTATTATTAAAGAAAATGTCCCAAACAGAACCGTCCCCAAATGGACATTTTCTAAAGGAGGAAGTGCATGAAAAAATTACCTTACAATAGAAACAATGTAATCGAATATGCCAGAAAATGGGCATATGGGAGAAATCCACAATATTATAATTTTGATAATGTAGGAGGAGACTGCACAAGCTTTGCATCTCAATGCATATATGCAGGTTCAAAAATAATGAACTATTCAAAACAAAATGGATGGTATTATATTAACGGGAACAACAAATCGCCATCCTGGAGTGGCGTAGAATTCTTACACAATTTTTTGACTCAAAATAAATCAATTGGTCCATATGGAAATGAAGTAGGACAGGATAAAATAGAATTAGGAGATATAGCACAACTTTCATTTGATGGAAATAAATTCTCACATAGTTTAGTAATAGTAAAAATAGAAAACAACACAGATTTAAATCAAATATTTATTAGTTCACATACATTTGATTCGTTTAATAAAAGAATATCAGAATATAATTATGAAAAAATAAGATTCATACACATAGAGGGAGTAAGAAAAAGCTAAAAGAATAGACTGTAATAACATTAAATGTCTGTTTTTACTGCTATGTCCCAAACAGAACCGTCCCTAAAAGGACATAAAAGACAAACAATATGTATAAATATTATATAGAAAGGGGATGTTGTATGAAAATTATTAGTATAAGAAAGAAAACAATATTTAAAGTAAGCAGTGCAATATTGTTTGTTATGGTAATATGTATATTTACACAATCATTTGGAATGCAGCATTACTACAAAGTTGATTTTTCAACAGGATTAGTAACAGCAACAACTTTAAATGTTAGAAGTGGTCCGGGTGTGAATTACAACATAGTAGCAACAGTCAAGAAAAATGAATACATAAGAGTATTTGCAGGAGTTGGAGATTGGTATATTGTTCAGGTTGAAGGTGATTATGTAGGTGCAGTTAGCAAAAAATATGTAAAAGCAATTTATCCAAACTCAAGTGGAGGAACAACTTCAGGAAACACAAGTTCAGGTAGTTCGAGCTCTGGAAGTACATCAAACACGAGTACAATGAGCAGTGACGAAAAGGAAGTGTTTGATTTAATAAATAAACAAAGAACTAATAATGGATTAACTGCTTTAAAAATGAATACAGAGGTTTTAAATGTTGCAAGAATAAAAGCTAAAGACATGGTAGATAATAACTACTTTTCACATAATTCACCAACATATGGTTCGCCATTTGATATGCTAAAAAGTTTTAAGGTATCATATAAAACCGCTGGAGAAAATATTGCAGGAAATTCAAGTAATAGTGCGGCCGTTACAGCTTGGATGAATTCGTCGGGACACAAAGCAAACATTTTAAATTCTTCTTTTAACTATACAGGTATAGGAGTTGTTAAAAGTAACAAATATGGAAAAGTATATGTACAAATTTTTATAGGAAAATAACAAATGTCCTTTGCAGAACCGTCCCCAAATGGACATCATACAATATAATAGGTGATGTAAATGAAAAATATAAAAAAAAGTTTATATGAAGATGCAAAAAATATAAAAGAAAAGGATCCAGCTTGTAGAAATGTACTAGAAGCAATAATATTATATCCAGGTTTTCATGCCATATTTTTTCATAGAATAGCACACTTTTTATATAATAAAGAATTATATTTTTTAGCAAGACTAATATCTCAAATTTCTAGGCATATAACAGGAATTGAAATACATCCAGGTGCAAAAATTGGAAGAAGATTATTAATAGACCATGGAATGGGAGTTGTGATTGGAGAAACTGCGACAATAGGAAATGATTGTACAATATATCATAACAGTACACTTGGTGGGACTGGAAAAGATAAATATAAAAGACATCCAGATATAGGGAACAATGTGATGGTTGGTTCTGGGGCAAAAGTTTTAGGTCCAATAAAAATTGGGAATAATGTAAAAATAGGTGCGAATAGTGTTGTTTTAAAAAATATACCAGATAATGTAACTGTTGTACGGAGTGCCACGGTAAAATAGTAACTCTGGAAAAATTAAAATAGCCAAAAAGCACTTGTGTTTTTAACATAAAAATGATAAAATATAAGAAAATTTGAGATTAGCGGAGGTACCACCAAATGTATGAAAGAAGCGCAATAGTACTTGAAAAAAATTTTAGCACAATATTAGGACTAGACCAAAAAGTAAATTTAAAAACAATATACAAAGATTACAAAGAGATTACAGAAGAAATACAGAAGTACCAATTAATAATAGAAGAAGAAGATAATATAATAAATGATTTTGACAAAACTGCAAATGAAATAAGAAGTATTCAACAAGAACAGAAAAAACTTTATAAATCAAATTTAAAACTTGAAGAAGAAAGAAACCAATTATTTGACAATTTAGATGAAGAATCAGAAATCATAGAAAGAAAATTAACAAAAATTGAAAATACAATATCAGAAAATAACGACAAACTTATAGAACTAAGAAAAAAATATGTAAATTCAATAGCAGAATTTGCTCAAAAGCAAATAGATAGAAATATGTGTTCAAGAAATAGAAGAACAGAAGAGAAAAAGCATCTTCAATTGATAGAAAAAATAACAAATGATTTAAACGATATAGACAAAGAAACTTTAAAAAATGTAAAAAATTTTATAAATCTTGACAATGAAGATGAAAAAAGAGAAATAGTAGAAACAATGATTAATAATGGCAAAGACGAAAGAATACCATTTAATAAAGATGTAATAGAAAATGCAGTAAGAGTAAGAGACGAAATAGCAAAAAAAGAAGCAGAATGTTTTGTTACAATTTATGAAAGAACAAGAAGATTGATTGCGGAAATAAACAATGATGATATCAAATTAGAAAAATATAAAAAAGCATTACGCGATGCAAGTGTCAAATTAGCTTTTTTAAAAGCAGAAAAATTATATATAGTCAGTTTCCTAGACAATGAAAGAATTACTGCAATAAATGGATTAAAAGCACATAAACAACTTATGGAAGAATCATGCAACAATTTTCAAGCAGACATGGAGCAATTCAACAAATTATATGACTTAATTTTGCGTGAAATATCATCAAAATCTAGTAAAAAAGCATATAGAGAATTATATAACAAAGAGTATTTAAAAAATATTGAAGAAAAAGAAAAAAGCTTTGAAAAAGAGATAAACAACATAAAAATTCATTCAGGAGCAATAATAAATTCAAATTATTGGAGAATTGAAGAAATAAAAAACATATATCATGTATTTCAAAATGAGGTTACTGAAAAATTCGGAAAGGACTTATCTGAATTCCAATTAGAAGAACATGAAGAGGAAGTAATTCCAGTGGAAAAAACTGAACCTGAAGATGATATATTCAAAACAGAAATTTCAGATGATGATGTTGAATATGTTGATGAGTTTGAGTATGAAGATGATGATGAATATGATAATGAATATGATGATAACGAAGAAGATTATGAAGAAGAAACAGAAGATCAATATGATGATGAAGAAGAATATGACAACGATGAATATGAAGACGACGAAAACGATGATTATTATGATGACGATGATGAGTATGACAATGATGAAGAATATGATAATGAGGATGACAATTATGAGCATGATTATGATGATAGTGATGACGAAGATGATGAAGACTATTATTATGACGATGAAGACGAAATAGAAGATAATGAATATGACGATGAAGAAGATGAATACGATGAAGATGATTATGAAGATGACGAGATAGATGAAAATGAGTATGAAGAAGATGATGAAGAAGAAAAAACAAAAAAACATAACAATAAAAACATAAAACAACAAAAAGTAAAACATTATGAAAAAGACATAAAAAGTACAAGAAAGACACAAAATATACAAAAAAATTCATCAGCAAAAAAAGACGACAAAAAAGGAAAAGGATTATTTAATAAATTTTTCAGATAGAGAACAAATAGAAAATGTCCATTTGGGGACGGTTCTTTTTGGGACATTTCTGAAAAAAACAAAGATTTTTCAGTAAAGCAAAAAAGGAAGGTTTAAGATGTATCTAATAGTAGGACTAGGCAACCCAGAAAACGAATATGCACATACAAGGCACAATATGGGATTTGATACTATAAATGAAATTGCAAAAAACAACAATATAAATATAACAAAAACAAAATTCAAAGGACTATATGAAACAGGAATAATTCAAAATCAAAAAGTTATATTATTAAAACCACAAACATACATGAATGCAAGTGGAGAATCAATAAAAGAAGTAGTAGATTTTTATAATATAAAACCAGAAGAAATAATAGTAATTTATGATGACATAGATGTTGCAAAAGGAAAAATCAAACTAAGAAAGAAAGGTCGGACCGGGTTCACATAATGGAATGAAATCTGTAATACAAGAATTAAATAGTACAGATTTTATGAGAATACGAGTTGGAATAGGACAACCTGAATTCAAAAGTGATATGATAAATTATGTTATAGGAAAAGTTCCGGAAGAAGAACAAATAATTTTACATCAAGGAGTAGATAAGGCAGCAAATGCAGTAGAAGAAATTTTAAAAAATGGCATAGATATCGCAATGAACAAATTTAATTAGAGAGGAACAAAAAATGCTAGAAATATTAATAAACAGAAATCAAGAAGGAAGAGAAATAGCCTTAGTAGAAAATGGCAGATTAATAGAATATTATATAGATGAAGAGGAAACAACTAGAAAAGAAGGAAATATTTATGTAGGTGTAGTAAAAGACATAATAAAAGGTATGCAAGCAGCATTTGTAGATATTGGAACAGAAAAAAATAGTTTTATTCATCTAAAAGATATCCTTAATAAAGTTGATGAAACCAAAGGACAGGAGCAACAAACAGAAGAAATAAATAAAGTACTAAAAAAAGGGCAAAAATTACTAGTACAAGTAAAAAAAGATAGCAATCTTCAAAAAGGTGCAAGAGTATCTACCCATATAAATTTGCCAAGTAAATATATAGCACTAATGCCAAATACAGAAATAATAACAGTCTCACAAAAAATAGAAGACAAAAAAGAACAAGAAAGATTAATAAAATTAGTAAAAGAAAATATAGGAAAAGGTAATGGTGCAATTATAAGAACATCAGCAGAAGGCAAAGAACAAGAAATAATAAAAGACATAAAAAAAGAGAGAGAAAAGAAAAAAAGAAACTATCA
>URZW01000021.1 GCA_900552555.1 uncultured Clostridium sp. | reverse complement strand
ATTATTATATCAAAGGACTTTCTTTTTGTATATTCCGAAACCATTTTACACTATTTTAAAATTAATTAATTTGATTTTTATTTAAATATATGATAAGATATATTTACAAAGCCTTGCTTTTGTAGCTCACTAATTTTTGAGCATTTAACCAAACCCTGCTTTCATTGACAAATGGGAGGAAAATTATGGTAAATATTTTTATCATTTTAGAATTAGCATTATTGTGCGGAATGCCAGCTTATCTGATATTTTGTATTATTATGCAAATAAAAGGAAAAAGCATCAATAAAAATATTATCAAAATAAAAATTAGATGCACAACTATATTGCTGTTATTACTTATAATACAGATGATTCCAGTAATGATTTTTTGTACACCAATATTTAGATTAATTGGAATTGCTTGTACAATAGTTTGGGCTATAAATCTGTATCTATTAAAGGAAATAAAAAATACAAAATGTACTTCAAGGCAAAAAAATAAGATCTTAGATGTGATAGATGTAAAATTAAAAAAATAAAACAAGGAAAATGAAAGCATGGGTAGAAAAGATGAACAAAAATGTTCGTCTTTTTCTTTTTGAAAATTTATAAAAAAACATCTACAAAAATGTAGATGTTAAAAACTTTTGGTTGCGGGGGATGGACTCGAACCACCGACCTCAGGGTTATGAGCCCTGCGAGCTGCCAACTGCTCCACCCCGCGATGTGTTGACTAATACATTATACAACTTTAAAATTAAATTTGTCAATACTTTTTAAAGAATTTGTAAAAATTTTCAAATATAAAAGTTGGCATTTATCGAGTATAATGAAGAAAGTACCTATATTAAGCGAGTTATAAGGAGTGTTTTGAATTGTAACATAAAATAAAATTGTTTGCTAATGTAACAGACAATTTTTTGTATTTTTTTTATATTTATGGTATAGTTAAATAAAAGTGGAGGAAAATATGAAATTTTTAGAAGAAAAATTAGAAAAACAATATGGAAAAGAAATCACAAAAGAAATAATAAAAGGATATCAAACAAAAAGAAAAACAACACTAAGAATAAACACAATAAAAAGCAACATAGAAGAAATAAAAAAAGAACTAGAAAAAGAAAAAATAGAATACGAAACAATAAAATGGAGCAAAGAAGCACTAATAATAAAAAATGCAGACGAAAAATCAATACAAGAAATGGAAATATACAAAAACGGAAAAATCTATTTACAAAGTCTATCATCAATGTTACCACCAATAATACTAGAACCAAAAGAAGGAACAGACATATTAGACATGGCGGCTGCACCAGGAGGAAAAACAACACAAATAGCTGCAATTACAAATAATAAAGCACACATAACAGCATGTGAAAAGAACAAAATAAGAGCAGAAAGATTAAAATACAATGTAGACAAACAAGGAGCAACATGTGTGTTTATAATGCCAAAAGACTCAAGATTTATAGATGACTTTTTCTCATTTGACCAAATTTTGTTGGATGCACCATGTAGCGGAAGCGGAACATTAGACTACAATGATGCAAACATAGAAAAATATTTTACAGAACAACTAGTAGAAAGGTCATCAAGAACACAAAAAACTCTACTAGCCAAAGCAATAAAATTACTAAAACCGGAACACGAAATGGTATATTCAACATGTTCAATATTATCATGTGAAAACGAAGATGTTGTAGCATCAGTTATAAAAAATGGAAACATAGAAATTGTTCCTATAAAATTTAATGGAATGGAAGAATTGCCAATTCTTCCAACAAAAGTTCCGGGAACTTTATGTGTTAAACCAACAGATTTATATGAGGGATTTTTTGTTGCAAAAATAAGGAAAAAAATCAACACATTACAGTCATCCTTGGTATAACACGTCAACAGATGCAGAAGTATTAAAAATGAGGTCAGATGCGTATGATAAAAAACGGAAACTTAAAACAAGAAAATAAATATTACAGATAAAAAGAAATAAAAAAATATAATGGAAAATATGAAACAGAAGAAAAACAAAAATTTATTTATACAAATAATCCATTATATGAATTAATATATGAAGGGAATAACAAATAGTTTTAATTATACACAGATAGTGATATAATTGTGGAAAAGAGATGAAAGATTTAAAATAAATATAAAGAGAGTGTGAACAATGAAAGTTTTAACGATAAAACAACCTTGGGCAACATTGATAATGCAAGGAGATAAAAGATTTGAATTTAGAAGTTGGCAAACAAAATATAGAGGAGAACTGCTAATTCATGCAGGAAAAGGAATAGACAAAGAAGCAATGAAAAGATTATCAAAATATATTCCAGAAAATTTACCAGCAGGAAAAATATTGGGAAAAGTAACATTAGTTGACTGCGTAAAATGTGACGAGAACTTTAAAGAAATGTGCTTAAAAGAAAATAAAGATGTTTATGATAAAAGTACATTTGCTAAAAAATTTGCATGGCAGCTGGAAAATGTAGAAGTATTTGATGAACCAATTGATGCAAAAGGAAAATTGAGCTTGTGGGAGTATGAAATAGGAAGGTGAAAAATGGAGGAATATAAAGGAAGAATAAATGTATCAAAAGATACAATGTTATTTGTGACTAATCATGTATTAGAAAATGAAATAAAAGAAAGTACAACAAAAGAGAATATATTAAAACTAATGCCAGAAATATATGAAAAAGCAGACTCAAAAGAAATAATAAAAATGCTACCATACGAGACATATAAAGCATTAGAAGATTTAATAAAATATATAAAAACAAGTAATGATATAACAAAATTTTATTATAAAACAGAACATCCAGATGTAAGATATTTAGAAGAAGCATTGATAATAGTCATGAGAGCAAAGAAAAATAAACATGAGTACCAACTAAATCCAGGGGTTATAGAAAAAATAGAAAAGATTTTCTCAAAGGAGAATAAAGAAATAGCAAAAAGATATGGAAAGATTGAAAAACTAACAAAAGAAATGCTTTATTCATATGGAGTAGTAGAATTTGAATTTTTTAGAAAACAAATTTGCAAATATATGAATGAAATTATTACAGAGGATGAACTATACGACTTATATTTTAAAAGACTTAATCTAAATCTTGATGTAAATTATTACCATGTGAGATGGATGAATGATAATGAAAAACAGGATTTTATAACATATTTGGACAAGGAAGAAGATTCACAAGTGATAGGCTTTATTGCTAATCAACAAAAATCTAGAAGGTTAAATTATAAAGTTTTTACAAAAGAAGAAATACTAAGTAGAGAAGAATACTTGTGGGATAAATCAACAAAAGAATTATTTCAGTATTTAAAATCACTAAATGAAGACATTTGGGAATATCCATTTCAAAGGATTATTAAAAGAAATGAATTTGGAGAAAAAATATTAAATGAATTGCTGGGTTATTGTAATTTTAAAAATGAAAATGATGTTGTGGATTTTATGAAAATTTTCTTGACATGGTATAATAATAGCCCACAGTATGTTTTAGGGGGATATTCTCCGGTTGAATTTATGATTCAACAGAATGATATTTAGAGATTAAAAGAATTAAGGACATTGTGAGGAAGAGATAGATATTGGCTCATAACCCGATGACAATGAGGGTGTTTCTTACACTCATAACAAGTAGAATTACTAGAGCCACAAGAGATTGTGACTCTTATATTTTTACTTTAAAAAGGTCAACATAAATAATGTTGGGCACGTTATGGGCACGAATCTATATAAAAAGATTTTTGGTAAACCTTGAATTTTCGATGTTTATAATATATTTGATTAAAATTCTAAAATAAACAAATAGTTTCTGTTTATAAATTTTATATGAATTGAATTAGTGTGTGTTTAAGCAGAAACTATGCTGTCTTGATTTCTTCTTTTTTGTATCGTATTTTATTCATAGAATTTTTATCCTTTCATTTTTATTTGTAAATCTATATGATAAGCCTCTAATTGGCTTTAAAATATTTTTTTGTATCTTCTCGATAAAGAAGATTATCAAGTTTATCTGATGCCTCTCTGTCCATTTTCGCAAAGGCATGGGCATAGAAATTTAAAGTTGTAGATGTTTGAGCATGTCCTAATCTGTTACTAACAGTTCGAACATCCAAACCTTGACTGATTAACAAAGTTGCATGTGTATGGCGTAAACCATGAAATGTAATATGTGGCAAGTTTTTATCTTCTAGGAACTGCCTAAACCATCTTGTAATTGTATCTGGGTGCATAGGAGCACCATTCCATTGAACAAATAATCTATCTGTTTCAATCCATTTATCTCCTAAACGGAGTCTATTTTTTAATTGTTCTCTTTTGTATTCTTTTAGTAATTTAATAATTGATTCAGGAATACTAATAATCCTGTTTGATGTTTCTGTCTTTGGATCTTTTGTATAAATTCCAATAGAAGAAATATATTGGCTTGCTTGCCTAACTGTTAATGAAGAATTTTTAAAATTGATATCTTGCCATTCTAATCCTAATACTTCACCACGCCTTAAACCAGTGAAAATTGTTAAAAGAATAATGACACGAAACTTTAATTCTTCGCCTTCCAATGCTTTAATTAATGCGATTGTTTGAGCATCATCATAAAAATTAATATTAGGCTTTTTAGCTTTAGGTGGTCGTACTCTTGATGCTGGATTATAAGGTATCATTTGCCAATAAACTGCTTGTTGTAACATGGAATGCAATAATCTATGATGTTCTAAAACAGTTTTAGAAGAAAGTTTATGAGTGACGTTTTTTCTAACATAAGTTGCTTCGCTTAATTCTTGGTACAAATACATTAATTGCATTGGCTGAATTTTGTCTAGATACATATTGCTCAGATAGGGGAGAATTCTAGATTTAAGCATACTATTATATCTTTCATACGTTTTAGGGGACAGATTTGGTATTGCATAATTGTTTAACCAAAAATTAGCATAATCTTTAAAACACATTTTTTTGGCTGATAAAGCTTGCCCTGTTTCTATTTCTGAAATAAATAGTGCTAATTCTTTTTGAGCTTCTTTTTTGCTTTTGGCTTGAATGGTCTTTTTGTAAGTTATTCTTTTTCCTTCTCCAGTATAGCCTCCAGATACCCTTAACCTGTATGAATTCTCTCCTCGTTTTTCGATGTTTCCTACCACACGTGCATCACCTCCTTTCCATGTGGTAGAAAGCATATATTACTTTATTATTTTATTTTCTGTCCAATATATTTTATAATGCCTGAATAATGTGGAATATCTCCACCTAAATCTAAACAATATTCTTCAGCAATAGAGATTGTTTTAAAATCACTAAACAATTCTAATATTTCTTGTTTAGTAAAAAAACTAACATAGGTATCGTTAATTGTATTGTGTAAAATGTTATTCTCTAAAACTTCATAATCTTGAGAGTTAGTGTGTTTTAATAACTTTGGATCTTCTAAAGAAAATACATGAATATATACCAAGCCATTCTCTTTTAGACCATCTTTAATAGTTTTGATCGTTTTATAAGTATCTTCCTTATGAAAAAAATGTAATACACATCTTGATGAAATTAAATCATATTTATTTTTTTCAATTGGAAAAGTTCTTATATCACTGTGTATCAGATTTAGTTCAGGACAATTATTTTTACATATTTCTAAACATTTAGTAGAATAATCGACACCAGTAACATTATAACCTAGTTCTACTAGTGGAATTGAATTTCTTCCTTGTCCAATTCCTAAATCTAAAACTTCTTTTCCAGGTATTAACTTTAAATATCTTTTTAAATCCCAATCTAGTTTGGCAGGATGAATTGGAAATTCTCCTTTGTATTTTTTATCATAATTAACCGGATTACCTATCATAGGAAATGCCTCCTTATTTAATTTCATCTAATATATTTTCATTATGTGTAAATTCTTTAAGCCACTTATTTAAATCTTTTTGTTTTTTAAAGATTAAAATTTTATCTTTTGAAACATTTTCCAAAGTGTCTACAATTATATGTCTTTTCTTTTTGTTGTATGTAGCAACATATTTTATAAAAGTAAAATTCAAACGTTCTTTACAACCAGGAATTTCAGGTCTTTCTTTATTATGCGTTTTGAAGAATCTTTTGAAAATTCCTTTTAATTGCGTAAAGGTTGAGTAATCTAGCCAAATTATTAAATCAGCTTTCTCAAATCGTTCTTTAAGTGTTTTGTTATAATTGCCATCAATAACCCATTTATCTTCAGAAGACTTAGCAGATATTATTTTATCTCTTTCAGTTTTATCAATTTCAACCCAATCTGAATTGAAATTGATTGCATCTAAATGGATTGCTGGAAGATTTAATTCTTTAGACAAAATGTTACAAAGAGTACTTTTACCACTACCAGATCCACCAACAATAGAAATTCGATTATACATATTGATCCTCCTTTATTTACAATCATCACAAATATGATTTAACTGTGGATTATCTTTAACTCGTGATAAAAAGTAATTACAGCATTTATTACATTTATACGGATAATATCCATTAACATAGTCTTCTAGTAACTCATAATACATATAAGAAAGAAGAGAAGTAAAAGTAATTTTCCTTTTATAATTATTATCATAATAGAAATTAATGTCTCTCATCTTTTCATTTGCTCTAGCAATAAATACATTATTAGAAAGCAAAAACATAGTTACTAAAGTTTTCATCTCTGAAGAAAAATATTCAACATCATAAATTGTTTCGCAATATCCCATAAGAGAATTCTTTTTCATATATTCTTTTTGTTCTTTTGATAAGCTAAATAAGTCCGGATTAGACATAAGCAAATTAACAGACAAATCAACTTTTGAAATATTAAATTCGCCATTTTCTTTATAAATTCCAGGACATTGCTTTTTAAACATAGAGTAATTCATATATTTATCATTATATTCTGTACTACCTAAAAATCCAAATTTTGAAAGAAATTCATAACATTCTTTTAAATGGGATTCAGAATCAGGAGCACATTTTAAGAAAGGTAGATAAATTCTAGTATATTTTTTCTTTAAATCAGATAAATTGTAAAATTCAATATCAGTATCTTGAGATAAAGCATATATACCATATTTATTATCTTTGTAAGGCAAAGGATTGACTATCCTTGTCCAATAAAGAATATCCTCAATTTTTTCTGAATTAATCTCATAATCATCAGTTCTTCCTGTTAAGTAATCTACTGAAACATGAAAATAATCAGCCAATTTTATTAACATATTAAATCCAGGATAGACATTTTTATTTTCATAATTAGATAAAGTGGCACGCCTTTCATGCAAAGAATCTGCAAGCTGTGCTTGTGTAATACCAACAGATTTTCGCAACTCTTTCAAGCGATTTCCAAAATTAAACTTCTCCATTTTTATTGAACTCCCCCTATTTGTTTTAAACAATTATACACAACAAATTACTAATTGTAAACATTTAAAACATAAAAATTTTAAAAAAATCTCAAAAAAAGTATTTGCAAAATAAAATTATTATTGTATTATGTACGCATAATGAGAAAAAGAAAGGAGGCGATAGTATGGAAAATGAGAATTTAAATTCAAACACAAAAGAAAAAAGAGTTTTAGATTCTGCAGAAGCAGCACAATATTTAGGAATATCATATTGGTTAATCAGAAAACTAGTAAGAGAGAAGAAAATACCATATTACAAAATTGAATCTAAAACATTATTTACAAAAGAAATTCTAGACAAGTATATACAAGATAGTCTGGAAGAAGCAAAGCCAAAAGCTGAAGAAAAGAAAAAGTACAGCTTTAAGGATTTTTAGAAAAAAGAGGTGAGTATATGCCGAAAGGAGGAAAACGATATTGGTTTAAGTTTTACAATAATTTTTTTGATAATGAAAAAGTCAAAGAAATTAAAAGAAGAAAAGATGGAGATAGACTTATTGTAATTTTTATTAATTGTTTAACAATAGCAGCAAATTGCGAATCTGGAGGATACTTGAAGATTAGTGAAAATAAGTTTTTCAGCATAGAAACACTAGCACATCATATGAGTAGAAATCAGGAAAGTATCAGAATAGCACTTGATATTTTTCAGGAATATAGCATGATAATACAAGATGAATATGGTTACAAAATTAAAAATTGGAATAAGTATCAAAACTTACAAGAAAAAGGGGTTAAGCAGATTAAAGAATCCACAGAAAAGTCAAAAAATGTGGAAACAGAAAGAGAAAAAGAAGTAAAAGAAGAAATAAAAATAGAAAAAGGAGGTGAAGAAAATGCAAGGGAAGGACCAAGAAAATTTAAAAATTATATATAGTTTAGAAGAAATATTAGAAAAGGGATATAAAATAAAAACATCCATTCCAAAAGAAAGAAAATGTCCATATTGCAACAAAATATTAAAGCCAAAAGGAATTTTAAATCCAATAGATCAAAGCATACATATTTTTTTACAAAATGAAAAATGCAACTGTAGTAAAGCAATAGAAGAGCAAAATAAGTTAGAAGAGGAAAAGGGAAAACAATTACTTGAAGATTTTGAAAAGTTTAGAAGAGAAGAACTTAACAAAAGAGTAATGCAATATTATGGAACAGAATTTATAACAAAACAATTTGAAAATCAAACATTAGAAAATTTTATAATAAATAAAACAAATCAAAATATGAAATATATAGCAGAAAGATTTATAAAAGGATTTAGAAATACAAAAACAGGAATCATATTTGTTGGAAAAAACGGAACAGGAAAAACACATATATCAATAGCAATTGCCAATGAATTAAGAAAACAAAACATACCAATAATATTTGGAACATTAACAGAATTATTAGAAAAATATAGTAAGAGTTATAAAAATAATACAGATATAGAATTAACAAGATTATATACAAAAGTTGATTTATTAATTATAGATGATTTAGGAGTGGAGAGCATGAATGATTGGATGCTATCTAAATTATTTGTAATTGTTAATGAAAGAATGAGAAATGAATTACCAATTATAATTACAACTAATTATGAATTGGAGCAATTAGAAGAGAGACTTAAAATACCTAATAAAATATGTGAAACTACGAATTCTATAATATCAAGATTATACGAAATGTGCTATAGAGTGGAGTGCAAGGGGAATGATTATAGAATGAATTAATTTTGAAAACAATGTAGCTATTTATAGTGATGGAGATAAATTAAGGAATGGATAATATGAAAAAATAGCTAGAAGGGAGGAAAAAGAATGTTAGAAAGAAAAGTAGTAATTTACGATAAAGAAAACTTTAGAAAAAGACTTAAAGATTTTATTACTATTGCAAAAGAATTTATAAATGATAATTTGAATGAGCAGAATATTTATCAAATTTTATATAAAACAGAGCTTTTTAGAAACTCAATATATCAATGTATAAAAGTTAGACAACCAATGTTACCAGATTACCCACTACCAGGAACAGAAGATGGGATTAGCGAGTATGAATATGAATATTCAGATGAAATTTTAAAACTTAAAATTTATGAATTATTACCACCAGTTAGAACACCCTATAACAACAAAAGATTAGAAAGAACTTGCCAAGTAATTGGAGAAAAATACAAGGGATTATTTCAAAACAAAGAAGTTATCATTAGAGTTCAAGTAAGTGTGCCAAGAGATAACTGGGATATTGACAATAGAGATTTAAGATATATCTTTAATGGATTTGTTTATGGTGGATTAATTACAGATGACAACATAAATTTTGTAAGTTATATGTTAGAAGGAATTAATGACAGAGAAAATTATATAAAAATATTTATTGGAGAAAAAAGAAATATTCAAAAAGTAAGTGGTCTAAAACCTGAAGAATATTTTGAAGGAAAGTGTGATTATTTACAGTTCTAAAAATATACAATCAGTCATACTTTTTAAGCTTTTGAAAAATCACACTTTGATATTTTGATAAAAGCATTTAAAAATAAAAGAAAAATGCCAATTTAAAAAAACTTTAAGTTGTACATAGGTAAGGAGTAAGACACAAAAAAATACATAAATGAATGAAAGGCGAATGGAGGCACAAGATGGTAATCTTGTGTCTTCATTCGCATAGAAGAAAGTAGGAAGATAGGTAGAAATGACAAAAAGGATGGAGGTGATTTAAGTGGAAAAAGAAAAGAGAGTATGTTTAAGAGATAGAGATATAGAATTAATATTGTTCTTAGCTGAATATGGAAGTATTACAAATGAAAATGTAAAACTATTATATCAATCAGAATATTATTACAAAAATAGATTAGCAAGTTTAGCTAAAGGTGATATGATTGAACGATTATATGGAAAAGTAGTGGTGAGCAGAAAAGGAAAACATTATTTAAATCAAATTGGAATAGGATATCGAAATATCAACAGAAATGAAAATTATAAAAAAAGAATGGAACGAATTAGCGATATTGCTTGCAAAGTAAAAAGTTGTGGATGGTATTTTGAAGCTAGTTGGAAGTGTGATGTTAATACTTATACCCAAAAAGGTAATCGATATGTAGGCGTTATGTCTAGAGAAGAGAAAAAATGGAATGAAAGTCTTGATGATTTTTATAAAAGATCTTATATTGTTTATTTTCTTCATAAAGATATTACTCCAAGAGAATTAAAGTACATAGATAAGGAGATGGATAGAAATAAAAGTAAATTTCATGGATTGATTATTTTTACAGAAGATAATACATATTTGTATAAACCTAAATTTAATGAGATTAGATATGAAGAATCTTATATTGTCCCATATAATAAAGAAACATGGAAAGTTTTTAGCATTATTAAGGATGAAAATTTTATGAATGATAGATTGCATGATATTTTTGAGGATAAATTAGTATCTCTAAAATATAAGAGTTTTTTTGATAATTATTATATTAAGGAAAATAATGTTTATATTTATATTTTTTATATGCCTTTTGCGAATTTTTATTTTATGGATTATATTAATTTTTTATCGTCTGATGATTTGACTTCAGATGCAAAAGTTAAGGTTGTTTGTTTGGATTGTTGTGTTGATTATGTTAGGAAGTATTTGGATGAAAAGGTGGAGATTGTATGTTTAGTTACAGATTAAATACAATAAAAAATACTTCAAAATTAAAATATGAAAATTAATATTACAATAATATTACGATAATATTACAATAATATTAAATTATAAAATATTAATAAATATATATTGATTTAAAAAGTAAATTAGTTTAAAATAATTCTAGAGGTAGGTGGAACAAAATGGAAATATATAGTTTTAGTGATAAAAAAGAGGAATTTGATAAAGAATACTACAATAAAAATGAGATTGAAGCAATTGTTCCTGTGAATTTAGAAATAAATAAAACTTGCGTTATAAAAACAAAAAATAATAAAAAAAATGAAGAATATTATAAATGGCAGTTTATATATGCATTGATAAACAGTGGTATGTATAATAAGGATTTTATAGGTGTAGAAGTTTGCTTACCTAAAGGAAACAAAAACTCTGCACCTATAAAGTTTGATGCGGCAATATTTAGAAGTGCAGATTGGTTTAAGCATTATAAAAAATTTCATGAAGAAAATAGCCAAGAGGAATTAGATTGGATAAGAAAAAATATATTGATTGTAATAGAATTCAAGAATGAATATTCAAAAAACATAGAAGTTGTGTATAATCAACAATTAAAACCTGCAATAAAAGAAATAGAACAAAATTATGCATTAGGAATTCTTTATGATACTGAAAAACTATATATATTTAGAAAAAAAGGTGAAAATATATTAAGATTTAATGAAACTTTGAATAAGAAAGGTGATAAAAGTACTACTAAAGATTTATCACTTGAATTACCAGATGCATATAATTCATTACCTAATTTTGAACAAATTCTTAGAAAAGTAGAATATAAAGCAATAGATAGAAGTAATAGAACTGTAGATGAATTGGATAGAATATCTGGAGCGGCTACAACTCAATTAAAAGATAGCATTGCATCTATATTAAAAGTCATGGAAGCAAATTCATTAGATAATGAAAGAGGATATGAAATTCTTATTCAAATATTAGCTTTAAAAATATTTGATGAAAAAAGAAGTTACGAGAGTATAAAAGAAGAAGAAAGAAGAAAACTGGAATTTTATGAGAAAGAAATAGAAGAAAAAAAATTTGAATTATTTTTCTATATAAACGATATAGAAAGAAATTTTATAAAATTGTCTGACCCGGATATACAAAATTTTATAAGAAGAATGAGAAAATTATATGATGATGCATCTGATAAATATAAATATATATTAAAAGAAAATGACGAAGAAACAATATCATGGACTAAAGAATCACATATTCATGTTATTAGTGAAATAGTTAGGCAATTCCAAGATTATAGTTTTATTCTTTCAGAAGAAAATGATTTATATCAATTAGTATTTTACCAATTTGCAAGTGCTTTTTCAAAAGCAGAAAAAGGGCAATTTGTAACTCCATTGCCAATTATTGACTTTATTGTAAATATAGTAAATCCTAAGAGAAATGAAACTATAATTGATCCAACAGTCGGAATAGCTGATTTTTTGGCAGAAGCTTATAAATATTCTGGATCAAAATTAAATGATGAAAATTTATATGGTATGGATAATGATGAACAGATGATTACATTAGCACAGCTAAATATGTTATTAAATGGAGATGGAAATTCTCATTTGGAGTGGGTTTCAGATAAGGGTTCTGTTCTATATAAGTTTAATTCAAGAGGTGAAATAGTAGATTTAGACAATAAATTACATAAAAATGGGAATTGGGATAATTGGGCTAATGATACAAAATTAAAAAAATTTGATATTGTTTTAACTAATCCACCTTTTGGTGACGGAAGAAAATACGAAATTAAAACAGATTATGATAGAAAAGTAATAGAGAATTACGAATTGTGGAATATTGCAAAAGATGGAAATTCACTTGATTTAGGATTAGTATTCTTGGAAAATGCCTATAGAATATTAGGAGAGAATGGACGAATGGGAATTATTTTGTCAAATTCATTAGCGTCAGTGGACAAGTGGAATGCTGCAAGAGAATGGTTAATAAATAAAATGAGAATTGTAGCATTATTTGATTTGCCATCAAATGTATTTGCAGATACAGGGGTTAATACAACAATTATTATTGCATATAAACCACCAAAAGAAAGATTAGACGAATTAATAAATAATAATTATGATATTTTTATTAAAGATATCAAAAAAGTTGGATATGAAGTAAAAACGTCAAAAAGAATAAAATATTTTGAGAAAAAATATAAATTAGATGCTGATTATAATATGATTGTTGATAGAATGGGAAAACCAATAATTGATGAAGAATTTACAGAAATAGAAAAAATGTTTAAAGAATGGTGTAATACTCAAGAAAACGAATTAAAAAAATTATTTTTGTAAAAAGGAGGAAAAAATGCCAATTATAAAAGTAAATGATTTAATAAAAAATAATTTTAAGTTGGCACCTAGTAATTATAAAAAAATAAATGTTGATTTAACAAAATTGGAAGAAATATCTAGATATATTAGTAAAATAGAAAAAGGTGCTGAAGTTGGTTCTCAAGAATATGTAGAAATATCTAATTTTAATTTTCTAAGAACAGCAGCTTTTAATGAAAAGACATTTTCATTAAAAATAGATAACAATTCATTAATAAATATTACACCAAAATCATTTATTAATAGCAAATTGAAAAAAGATGATATATTAATATGTAAAGATTCAAATGTGGGAGAAGTTGCAATTTTATATGAAGATATGGAAAAAACAATGTATAGCGCAGGAATTAATAAAATTATTTTTAAAGATCATCCTAAATACTTTTTTGCATTAATGAAAAATGATAATTTTAAAGAACAATTAAATAACATGATTCCAAAGGGATCAACAATAAAACATGCTAAAGATTTATATTTAAGATGTAAGGTTCCAATAGTAACAAATAAAGAAGTGATAAGATATATAGAAGACTTGGTAGATATTATTGTGAATAAGGAAATGAAAATAAAAATTAAAAAAGATAAAATAGATAAATATATAGAAAATGAAATATGTACAAAACAAAATAAAGAAAACTATACATTTAAATATCCTACAGTAAAAGACATAAAAAAAATTAATAGACTAGATACAGGTAATTACACTAACGAATTTAAAGAAATTGAGTATAAAATCAAAAATTATAAAAATGGGTTCTTTTATATTGAAGAGGATAAGATAAAAGGAGGAAATACACCTAAAGATCGATATATTGATAAAAAAGGAAATTTAAAATTTTTATGGATAATACCAACATTTATAAATGATGATGGTACAATTATAGATGATACTAGAATTAATTGTGAAAAAAATAATATAAATGAAAATTGCTGTTTAATAATTAATAGAACATCAAAAGGAGGAAGCGGTGAATATGTAGGAATAACATCATTTTATGATTATAAAGAGAAAGGAAAAGCTCAACATAATCAAGGTATATATAAAGTATTCAATTATTCAGATAAAAAGTTAGTTTTTATCACTTGCTTATTAAACAGTCCAATGTATAGAAAAATATGTGCTAATTTATCCATGGGATCAAAAATGAAAGAACTAAAATTAAAAAATTTTTTACAAATACCATTTCCAAATTTTGATGAAAAAAATATAAATTACATCTATGAACTATATACTAAAAAAATTAATAAAAAAACAACAGATAAAAATGAATTTAAAAAAGATAATATAGACAAAGATGATAAATCTGGTATATTAGAAATATATAAATCAATGAAAAAAGCAAAACAAAAACTAAATGATACTGTTAATGAGTTATATCATGGAAAAAATGTAGAAATTAAATATGAAGTATTTTAAACTCAAATATAAGAATAGTATTTATATAATATAAAACTGAGAACAAATATATATAAAATAAATTTTATAATAATTTAAGTCAGCAGAAATGCTGATTTTTATTTTAAAAAATTTTATTACATGAAAATATTCCAAATGAAAAGAAAATGAAAATTTAAAGGGTATCCAGAACGAATAAATTTTAGTATTTTTGAAAAGGATACGCTAAACTACATAAATTTTGTGATATAATGTATATTGGAAAGATAAAAACAATACTACTAAAAGAATATGATTGATAGAGATAAATGATGATATAATAAGAAATAAAATATGGATGTAATTACTATATTTGATTATTTTATATGAATATATTATAATGAAAATATAAGAAATATAGAATATTTAAGGATTGGATGAGGTGATAAATAATGAATCAAAACGTTATAACAATGATATTAAAAAATGGTAATCCAACAGGAATTATACAAGCAAATGTTGATGAATGGATAGGAGTAAGTTATAAAATACCAAGAAATAAAATTAAAGAAGCAAAAGAATTAAAAAATATAGATAATTCTGGTGTATATATTTTATTTGGAATAGATGAGGAGACAGGAGAGAATAGAGCATATATTGGAGAAGCAGAAGATATCTATTCGAGATTATTACAACATTATAAATTAAAGGAATTTTGGACAGAATGTATAGTATTTATAAGTCAAGATAATTCTTTAAATAAAGCACATATAAAATATATTGAAAATAAATTATATGAAAAAGCTTACAAGACTGAAAGATATAAAATTGAAAATGACAATAGACCGACAAAATCTTCATTAGATGATGCTGATGAAATTAGAGCAATAAAATTTTATGAAAAAATAAAAATGTTGACTTCTATGTATGGATATAGAATATTTGATGAAATAGTTGATAAAGAAAATAAAATAGAAGAAGACAAAATTTTATATTTAACCAATAATAAAATACAATATGCTAAAGGAATAATAACTGACGAAGGATTTGTAATATTAAAAGGTTCAAGAATAAAAGAAGGTATTTCAACAAGTATTTCTCCAAGTTTATTGAACTTTGCAGAAAGAGAGCGTGATTCTAATGATATTATAAATGGAGAATTTGTAAGAAATCATTTATGTTCATCACCTTCAATGGCTGGAGTTGTTATTTTAGGACGTAATTGTAATGGATATGATGAATGGAAAAACGAAAATGGAAAGAAATTGAGAGATATTGTAGGTGAATAAATATGATTTACATTACAGGGGATTGTCATTCGGATTTTAGTAAGTTTGAAACAGATAGATTTCCAATACAAACTGAAATGACCAAAAACGATTATGTAATTATATGCGGAGATTTTGGAGGAGTATGGACATTTGAAGAAAGTAGTAGAGAAAAAGAAGCACTTGATTGGTTAAATAATAAAAACTTTACAACCTTATTTATAGATGGAAATCATGAAAATTATACAAGACTATATAATTATCCAGTAGAAGAATGGCATGGTGGAAAAGTACATAAAATAAGGGACTATGTATTTCATTTAATGAGAGGAGAAATTTTTAATATTAATAATAAGAAAATATTCGCTTTTGGTGGTGCTAGATCACATGATATACAGGATGGAATATTAAATCTGGATGAAGAAGAAAGAATATATGAATATCGTAAAAGAGGAACGTATTTTAGAATTAGAGATTTTTCATGGTGGGATTTAGAACTTCCAACAAATCAAGAAATGAAAAACGGAATAAAAAATCTATAGAAAGTAAATTATAAAATTGATTATATTATATCTCATTGTTGTCCAACAAGTATACAAGCATTAATAAATCCAACGTATAAAAGAGATATTTTAATGGATTATTTACAACAAATTCTAGAGAAATGCATATTTAAAAAATAGTATTTTGGACATTATCATGAAAATCTACAAGTATATTCCAAATTTACTTGTTTATATGAGGATATAGTTCCACTTGAATTTGAAAGCATTTTTTAATTATATATAATCAATATTAAAGAGATGAAATAAAAAAATATAAAATATCAATAAAATTTGAGAAAAAATCTCAAAAATATTGATATTTTTTTAATTTTAGCATATAATATAAAAAGTAAGGAGGAGAAAATTAAAATGTTAATAAGATTTAGTTTTAAAAATTTCAAATCTTTTAAAAATGAAAATTGCTTAGATATGGAAGCAACTTCTTTAAAGGAACATGAATATAATATTGAAAATAACGATGAAGGAAAATTCTTAAAAGTTGCTGCAATTTATGGAGCAAATGCAAGTGGAAAAACTAATGTATTACAGGCATTTAATTATATGAAAAAAAGAATATTAGTTAGTGATGACTCAAAAACAGTATCTCCATTAGATGAAGAAAATATTTATAGTTTTATGATAAATGAAGAACCAATAAGCTTAGAAGTAGAAATTTTAGCCAAAAACAATAAAGTATATAAATATGGTTTTGAGGTATTGAAAGACAAGATTATATCAGAATGGTTATACGGAAAAAGAATTAATAAATTTTATGCAATTTTTGAAAGAGAAAACAACGATGTAAAAGTAAAATCTATAAATAATAAAATTATTGGATTAGCAAATATAGACGATAAGACTCTATTTTTAAATATTTATACAAAAATTGATAAAGATAACGAAGATTTCAATAATGTATATGATTGGTTTATAAATGCAAATTATCTAGATTTAGGAAATCCAAAATTTGAAAATTTTATAAATAATAGAATTTCATTAAAAATTTTAAGTGATAAAAAATATAAAGATGAATTATTAAAATTTATAAAAACATTTGATTCAACAATAGTAGGAATAAATACATCTCCTAATTCAATAGAAGAAGTAAGAAATAATAACGGAGTTATCAAAGTTGAACTAGTTCATCAGGGAGAAGATGGAAAGTCAAAAGCATTACCACTTGCATTAGAGTCAAATGGTACAATGAAAATGTTCCATTTATTTGATTATTTTATGGATGCTTTAAGAAATGGAATGGTGTTATTTGTTGATGAATTAGATGCAAAGCTACATCCATTATTAACAAGATATTTAATAAATTTATTCCACAATAGTGAAACAAATGTGGGTAATGGTCAGCTAATATATTCAACACATGATACAGTAAATTTAAACAAAGAAACATTTAGAAGAGATGAAATTTGGTTTGTAGAAAAAAATAATGATGGAATATCAGATATCTATTCATTATCAGATTATGTCTTAGATAGTGATGAAGAAGGCAAAGGCAAAAAAGTTAGAAATGATGCAACATACAATAAAGATTATTTAACTGGAAGATATGGTGCTATTCCAGTTTTAGAGGAATTTGATATACACAATGAAAGATAAAAATGTATCTAAAAGAAGAAACTTTAAAAGTAAAAAGCTTGCACCAGCTAATTACTTAATAGTATGTGAAGGAACAGCAACAGAGCCAAATTATTTCAATGGACTAAAGAAGAAAATAAATGAAAAATACGGTAATAGAGTTGATGTTATGATACCTAAAATTGATGTCAAAGGAACAGGACTTAACACGGAAAGCATTGTAAAATACACAGAAAGAATGGTAAATTATTCTTCTAAAGTATATGGGCAAGTTTGGGTTTTATTTGATAAAGATGATTATGATGATGATCAATTTAATAGAGCTATTGAAAATTGTAATTATAATGTAGCTTGGTCAAATCCTAACATAGAACTTTGGCTATTATCACACTTTAAAAAAGTTGATAGGTATATTTCTAAAGAAAACGTATTAGAAGAATTAAATAGAGAATTTCAAAAAAATGGTTTAGGCGATTATAGCAAAAATGATTCTAAAATTTTTGAAAAGATTGCTAATGTTGGAAAAATACATAAGGCAATAGATAATTGCAAAGCTATGGAAGAGTTAAATAACGGTGGACAAGCTTCACAAAGAAATCCAATGACAAAGGTTTACAAGATTGTAGATGAATTGAAAGAATATTTAGAATAAAAATAATGATATAAAGGAGTTAAATATGGGATTATATGATGGAATTAAGGATGTAGCAAAAGTGGTTCAGAAGGCTGATAATATCGAGCTTTATCAAAAACTATTAGATTTATCATCGCAAGCTTTAGATATGCAAAATACAATCAGTAATTTAGTAGAAGAAAATAAAAGATTGAAGCAAAAAGAAGATATTACAAATAAAATATTAAGACATGATGAAACATATATAACTTTAAAAGAGGATAAGTTGCCAATATTGTATTGCTCATGTTGTTGGGATACTCAAAGTAAATTAGTTCAACTTATTAAATATGAGGAAGGTGATTATATATGTAATGTATGTAAAAATAAAGGATACTATGATAAAGAAAAGTATAAAGCATATATTGATAATATGCAAAATGATAATAATATATATGTTTAAATATATAAAAGAGATTGGAGAAACAGATGGACTTTATAAATACACTATTTGAGAAATATTTTAGAAGTGCATACAGTATTATTATAGCAATTCTAATTGGAATTATATTTTCAATTACTTTGTATTTTAGCATTCCAGCAGTTGTTGCTAAGATAATAGCAATTTTGTGTGTAGTGGGAATAGTGGTATATTATGTAATAGATACAATTCTATATAATAAATTACCAAAAAACAAAGCAGATAATGCAATATTAATTAGAATTATTGCAAAAGATAAGAATGAGTATGATGATATAAAATATAAATTCGGAAACGAGTTCGAAAAATTTCTAAAATTAAATGAAAACAAACTAAAAATATTATATATCCCATTTCATTTAATTGAAAAAAACAGTTATAATGAAAAAAATAAAATCATAAAATTGTTAGAAAAAACAAATTGTATTTTTTTAACAACGATAAAAACAAGATCAGAAGATACAAGAGAAAGTACAAAATATATAACAGAATTTAATATAGGAATTATACATCCAGTGTATATGGATAAAATAGAGAAAATATTTCAAAGTGAAATTAATATATTGGGAATGCCAACAGCAAGAGTGGAATACTCAAAAGAAGACAAATTAAATATTTTAGAAGTTACAGCACAAAGAATCTCTTTTGTTTGTAGATATATAATAGCAAGGGCATACTATTTGAGTAACGAACTAGAAAGTGCACTAGTTATTAGTGAAAATTTATATAATGAGTTAATTCACCTATCAGAAGGAAATTTTGATGAAATAAGAAAAAGCATAAGCTTATTATGTTATGATATACATATATCCAAAATGTTAGTTGAAAATTCAAAAAATAATAAAAATGTTGATTATGTTGAAAATGAATTAAATGAAGCAAACAAATATAAAAAAAATACTTATATATATTATGAAGGAATGAGTGTTTGCTGTTTTTTGAAATATAGAGATATAAAGAAAACAAATGATTATTTAGGATGCTGCAAAAAAATAAATAAAAACGGACCATGGAAATACAGTGTTGCATTTTTAAAGGCATATTGTAATGAAAGTGAAGGAAAAGTTATATATCACTACAAGCAAGCTTTCAAAGTACCATATGAGCATATGCATTTAATTTCATTTATCGAAGATATATTAATTAGAGAGCCAAATAAAAATATGTTAAGATTTGCATTGATATTGTTATATTTAAAAATTGGAGAAATAAAAACAGCAAAAAGTATAATGCAAGAATATTTGCAAAATAAAAAAATTTCTAACTTAGAAGAAAATACAATTGAGCAATTAAAAAAGATTTATGGTAATGATATAATTAAAAAATTAATAGAAGAAGAACATTAAATTGACTTGTTTGAATAGAATATAATAAATTTTAAATAGAAATATTTTGGATAAAAGACGAGAATTAATCTCGCCTTTTACTATCTATCAAAAAATCCTATAACTATTGGTGAACCATTAACAAATCCATACCTATAATACTTCTCACACCAATATTTAATATGTTGTATAAGATTATCATACAATATATAAATTTGAGATTGAGCAAACTGCTTATTATCCTTAAAAATATTACGAAAAATTATCTTACAGAACTTATTTAACCTAAGAATTCAAAGCTTTATCCAGTAATTTAACGCCATCACTAAATCCAGTCTTATAATATTTTTCATTCCAATATATACAATACTGCATAAAATCATCACGCAAATCATTTAAAACATTAGAAACATAATCTTTTTTAGTATCTAAAGTAACATCTATAATCTTATCATAAAAATCATCAAATTTGAGAAAATGGCTTTTATCTTCATCACTCAAATTAGTTTCTAATTCTTCAGATCTAAAATCTAGCCAATCTTGTAAAAGATCATCATCCTCATTTAAATTATTACAAATATTTTCAAAACAACAAAAACATTTTTTATTCATAATCATACCTCCATAAATTAAAATAACTGGGCTCAAAATGGGCACACTATTGACCAAAATGAACCTAAAATCACATAAATTTACAAAGGATAAAAATTGGGCACACCAAATATACCAACCAACACATCGAAAAGCCTTGTAAACCAATACTTTGATAGCATTACTCATAACCCGAAGCCCTTACTAATCCAACCACCACCACCCAAATCACCAAAAACATATTTAAAAAATAGACAACAAATGATATAATTATAAAAAAAGGAAAGGAAAAAACAAAAATGAATCAAAAAAATAGCAATGAAATAACAATAAAAATAAAAAGCAAACCAAACGAACTCTACAAAATACTAGAAGAAAAAGGATACAAAATAACAAAAAAATTCACAATGGACGACACATATTTCATACCCAAAGAAACAAAATTAGAAAAGAACAATGCAAGAAAAATCCTATCAAAAGCAGTACTAGTAAGAGACATCAAGGACCAAACATCAAACAAAAGAACAAAACTAATAACATTCAAAATCAAAAACTATGACAAATCCGGTAATATACTAAGCCAAGAATCAACCAATTGTAATATACTAGAAATAGACGAAGCAAAAGAATTACTAAAATCAATAGGATATAAAGAAATTATGAATATAAAAGAAAATGACATAGTATACGAAAAAAATGGATTTGAATTAGCAGTTAAAGATATAGAAAACGGCGACAATTTAATAGAAATAGAAGAAAAAGATGAATTAGATACCACAGAAAAATTAATCCAAAAAGTAAACGAAATAGGAATACCAATATATACAGATAACTATTTTGTAAAAAAAGCAGAAATAGAATTAGAAAAAATCTTAACAAAAAAGGCTAATACAGAAAAATTCTATGACAACACCCAAAATATGGAACCAACTTATACTGTAAAAAATTCCTAAAATTAAATATAGAGCCAGGAAACGCAATTGAACTAGGATGTGGAGCGGGAAGAGATACAGGACGATTAATAAAAAAAAGATGGAATGTGCTTGCGATAGATAAAGAAGATGTAGAATCTAGAATTATCACAAGATTATCAAAAGAAGAACAAAAGAAGTTTAAATTTTCAAATCAAAAATTTGAAAGTATAAAATTAGAAAAAAATAATTTAGTCGTTGCCAATTTTAGCCTTCCATATTGTAATAAAAACAATTTCAAAGAACTATGGGATAAAATTGATGAGAGCATCTTAACAGACGGGTATTTTGCAGGCAATTTCTTTGGAGATAATGATGAATGGAAAAATAAAAAAGAGGGGATGACTTTCTTAACTAAAGAACAGGTAATGGAACTTTTTAAAGATTATGAAATAATAGATTTTAAAGAAGTTGAAAAAGATGGAACTACTGCTTTAGGAAAAGAGAAACATTGGCACATATTTAATATAATAGCAAAAAAATAAGTACTTTTTCAATTTGACTATAAAAAACCATACAATTATGATATAATTTTCAAAAAAAGGAGGAAAAACCATGGATTTAACAATAAATGTAGAAAACTACAAACTAAACATAAGAGCAGCAGTGATAATAGAACACAACGGAAAAATATTAGTACACAAAGAAATAAGCAAAGACCACTATGCACTAATAGGAGGAAGAGTAAAAATAGGAGAAGATTCAGAAACAACAATCAAAAGAGAAATTAAAGAAGAACTTGGAAAAGAAATAAAAACAAGAGGATATATAGCAACAATAGAAAATTTCTTCGAAGAAAAAGGCCAAAAATATCACGAAATATTATTTGTTCACAAAGCAGAATTCATAAACGAAGAAGACAAAAAAATAGAACAAACACTAAAAAATGTAGAGGGCAAAGAAAACTTACGCTATGAATGGATAGAAAAAAGCAAAATAGAAGAATATAAAATCTTACCAGGAACAATAAAAGAAATCTTAAAAGAAAACAAAATTCCAGTACATAAAATAAACAATGATTTAAAAAAAGAAATTGAACTAGGAGAAGTAGATAATATATTAAACAAAAATGCCAATTCAGAAAAAGAAAAATGCTGTGGATGTATTATAATAAATGATAATAAAGTACTACTAATCAAGCAAATACAAGGACATTGGGGATTTCCAAAAGGACATGTAGAAAAAAATGAAACAGAACTTGAAACAGCAGCAAGAGAAGTGAAGGAAGAAACTAATTTAGATGTAGAAATTGATGCTAATAAAAGATATACAATGGAATATGTAACAGATAAAGGAAAGCTAAAACAAGTAGTATTATTTGTTGCTAAATGCACAGGAGGAGAAATTAAAGCACAGGAATGTGAAGTTAATGAAATAAAATGGTTAGATTTCGATAAAGCAGTTGAAACAATTACATATGAAAATACTAGAGAATTATTTAAGGAAATACTTAAGGATATAAAAGGTTGAAAAACTAATTAAATATTTATCCATAAAATTGAAACAATATAGAAAAAGTAACAAGGAAACAAAAAATGAAAGAAAACAAAACACTATACAAAATAGCAAAAGCAATATACAGCAAATTGCTAAAAATAATATATAAACCAACAGTAAAAGGAACAGAAAACATACCAGAAAAAGGAGCGATTATCTTTGTAGGAAACCACAAGCACGCATTTGACCCAATAATGGTAATGGCAAACACAAACAGAATAGTACACTACATGGCAAAAGAAAGCCTATTCAAAGGAATACACGGAAAAATTTTTGAAAGCATTGGAACTATAAAAGTACACAGAAACAAAAGTAATCCTGTAGCCATATTAAAAGCAGAAAGAGTACTTAAACAAGGTGGAGCAGTTGGAATTTTTCCAGAGGGAACAAGAAACAGGACAAACCAAGAGCTTTTAAAATTCAGATATGGAGCAGTCAAAATTGCCAAAAAAACAAATACACCAATAATTCCATTTGCAATAAAAGGCAACTATAAACCATTCAGAAAAGGCTTATCAATCGAATTTGGAAAACCAGTAAATATCAGTAAAATGGAAATAGAAGAAGCAAATAATTATATTAAGAATGAAGTATTAAACATACTTAGGAAATAGAAAAGGTTGGAAAATTTAAATCTTTCCCAACCAAATTTCTACCTTAAGGAAGGAATGAAATTAAATATGAAATGGATTTTTATAGTAAACGAAAGTGCTGGAAGAGGAAAAAGCAAAAAAATCATACCCAATATTGAAAACGAATGTAAAAATCAAAACATTGAATTCGAAATTAGATATATAACAAAAGAAAAAAGTGGATATGACATTGCGCTTGAATACAAAGATAAGGAATACATAATATATGTTGTAGGAGGAGATGGAACGCTAACACTTGTGTTGCCTGCGTTAGTTGGCACTAAAAACAAACTGGGTATTATTCCATCAGGCTCAGGAAATGATACATATAGAACTATAAAAAATCTACCTAATAAAGAAACACTGATAGATATAGGAAAAATTAATGACAAATACTTCATAAATGTAGCATGTACGGGAATTGATGCTGAAGTAGCAAACAATATTGACAAATTAAGGAATACTATAATACCAACAAGTCAACTATACAATGCAAGTATTGTATATACTTTTATAAAATTTAAACATAAAAAAATGAAATTGAAAACCAGTGTAAAAAACATTGAAACAAAATATACAATTTTAAGCATTTGTAATGGAGCATATTATGGCGGTGGCTTTAATATTGCACCAAAATCAACATTAACGGATGGTCTTTTAGATGTTTATTATGCAGAAGAAATGCCAAAAATAAAAATGATTCCATTAATTTTAAGACTGAAAAAAGGAAAACATGAAGGAAAAAGAAGAATTCATAAATTTAGAACAAATCATGTAGAATTACAGCTTGATGAAGAAATTACTTTTAATGTAGATGGAGAAAAACTAACAGGAAATAAATTTGTAATAGATGTTTTACCAAAATCAATTACATTATTTAAGGATAATGACTTTGTAGAAAAAATTTTGAAATAAAAGATGGGAGATAAAATTATGAGTGAAAATTTAAAGAAACCAATAGTAACAATAGAAATGGAAGATGGGGGAATAATAAAACTAGAACTATATCCAAGCAAAGCACCAGAAACAGTAAACAACTTTGTGAATTTGGTACAAAAAGGATTTTATGATGGACTAATATTCCACAGAACAATTCCGGGATTCATGGCACAAGGAGGAGACCCAGAAGGAACAGGAATGGGAGGACCAGGATACGGAATAAAAGGAGAATTCAAAGAAAATGGAGTAGAAAACAACATATCACATGTAAGAGGAATTGTATCAATGGCAAGAAGCATGATGCCTAATAGTGCAGGTTCTCAATTCTTTATAGTAACAGATGACTCTGAATTTTTAGATGGAAAATATGCTGCATTTGGAAGTGTTATTGAAGGGATGGATGTAGTAGATAAAATTGTAAAATCAAGAGTAATTACCAGAAGTCCATTTGGTGGTGGGAAAGATAGACCAGTAGAACCACCTGTTATGAAAAAAGTAACAGTAGAGACATTTGGAGTAGAATATCCAGAACCACAAAAAATGTAAAAAATTAATAAAATGACAAATTTCGACACAAAAATAGAAAAACAAATAGTATAATTTCAATATACCAAAATATTCATATAAATTAATTAGAATTCAAGAATTTTTTATGGGGTAGAACACTAAAAAACATTCTGCCCCAGTATTTTATATCATTAAAATTTAAATTTTAAAAAATTAGCAGAATAATCAAATTTTAAACTTATTTTCAAATAAAAATCCAAAATTAAATTTAAAAATCACACAACAATCCGCATATTGTGATATAATAGTGGAAAAATAACAGAAAAATTCAAATAACAATGAACAAAACAAGGAGGAGAAAAATTATGTGTACAGCAGCAACATATAAAACAAAAGACTTCTATTTTGGAAGAACACTAGACTATGAATTCTCATATGGAGATGAAATAACAATAACACCAAGAAATTATGAATTCAAATTCAAAGAAAAAGAACCAATAAAAAATCACTATGCAATAATAGGAATGGCATATGTAGCAGAAAACTACCCACTATACTATGACGCAATAAATGAAAAAGGATTAGGAATAGCAGGACTGAACTTTGTAGGAAACACGCACTACAGCTCAAAAGAAGAAGAAAAAGATAATATAACACAATACGAATTTATACCATGGATTTTAAGTCAATGCACAACTGTAAAAGAAGCACGACAACTAATAGAAAAAATGAACTTTTTAAATGAACCATTTAATGAACAATTACCGCTAGCACAATTACATTGGATTATAGCAGACAAAGAAGAAGCCATAACAGTTGAAGCAATGAAAGATGGAATAAAAATATATGAAAACCCTGTAGGAATTTTAACTAATAACCCGCCATTTGATAAGCAAATGTTTGCATTAAATAACTATATGAACTTATCACCTAAATCTCCTGAGAATAAATTTGCAAAAAATATAAATTTAGATAGATACAGCAGAGGAATGGGAGCAATAGGACTTCCTGGTGATTTATCTTCACAATCTAGGTTTATAAGAGCAAGTTTTGTAAAAATGAACTCAGTTTCAAAAGATACAGAAAATGAAAGCGTTAGCCAATTCTTCCATATTCTTAATTCAGTAGATCAACAAAGGGGATGTTGTGAGGTAGATGACGGAAAGTATGAGATAACAATTTATACATCTTGCTGTAATGCAAGTAAAGGAATTTATTATTACACAACATATGATAACCATCAAATTACAGCAGTTGATATGCATAAGGAAAATCTAGATAGTAAAGAACTTATAAGATATAAATTAATAAAAGAAGAACAAATCAAAATTCAAAATTAATAAAAGACACAAGATTAGGCAGACGAAATTTTGAAAAAATTTTGGATGACGATGAGCGAAACGCCCAAGATTTGGCAGACAAAATTTTGAAAAAAATTTTGGATGACGATG
>URZW01000020.1 GCA_900552555.1 uncultured Clostridium sp. | reverse complement strand
CAACGAAGAGAAATATTTTTCAAAATATTCATTTTCTTTCTTTAATACTGCTAAGTATTTATCTATTACTGGACTACTTTCATATTCAAAGACAACACTATGTAAGACTGCATATTTATCAATATCATTTATAATATTATCAAATTTTTCTTTATTATACTCTGCTCTATATATTCTATTTGGATGATAAACTAATAAATCAGTAAATTCTCCTTTATGTATTCTATCAATCATATCTTCAAATTCTTTTCTTTTTCCATCGACAGAGCCAATTTCTTCAAACAAAATATAATCCTTTATACCAAGAGCTTTTTGACAATATTCTATCAGTATATTTCTTATTTTTTCTAATTGTGTTTTATTTTCAACACTAATTCTATTATAAATTGCACATTTTCTATCCATGTTCTCCTCCTAATCGTATCCCTAGAATTTTTTAATAAATTTGATAACATCTCGTTATATTATATGTGATATTAACTCTGTTTAAACCAATTGTCAACTTATCTTCACAAATTTATAAAAATTTGAAACCCTGAAATCCTTGAACGAGTAAAATGATGTATTATCCCCTTATATTCAAAAAAATAATACACCATAAACGAAACCCCTCATCCCATCACTTCGTTTATGATAATCTAGTATGTAAATAATAATATTTACCACAAATGCTGTTATATAAAATAACATTGTCCATCCTTGCCCAAACTTTTTACACTTGTGTATCCCTCTTACAAGTTTTGCCTCCTGAAACTCTTTAGTTATTGTGAGTATGTGTTACAAAATCTCACTGACGCATTTCTTACAAATAGATTTTTTGTAATCATACGAATGGATTTTATAGCATCGCCTCCACCAGAGCTATCACTTTTTTATTTTACAACGAGTTTATGGCATCTCTCGTTCTCTTATTCTTTTTTAGTAAATAAAAAACTCTAGCCGTTTTATAAGCTAGAGCCTTTATTTTTATTATTCAAATTCTTCCTCTTCAATTTTTTTTAGTGATTCATTATTCTTTTGTTTTACAATTTCGATTAATCCTTTTTCTAATTCTTGGAAATTTTTATAAGTTACAAATACATTTATATTATCAATATACTTTTCTGTAAATCCTGTTTCTATAATACTTTTTTTCAGAAAATTTGCTAAAATTTCTTTATCTGTATCTTTTAAATTTTTAGTTTGAACATAGTTATTAATTAAATTTCTTGTACTTATATAAGAATCTTCTATTATTCTTTTTCCCATATATCCAACAAATTCCGCCAATTCTATTCCCTGATAAGTTGGACTATCCATTATTTCATTATATATAACATTTTTTTCGTCATCATAATAAAATGGACAATAATCAGTATAAAAAACCATATCTACATTAAATTCATCATCAATCACTACATCGGCTACTCTTTCATCTCGATATAATAATTGCAATATTTGATTTTTATATTTTTCTAACTTTATTTCATTAGTGTTATAATCTCTTAGATTCACTATTGTATTAAATTCGGTACAACTTTTTATTCCATCTTCTACAATTTTATTTTCGTAGTATCTTAACATTTCATCTTTATTCATTTTTATTGAAAATTTTTCTTCCATAATACCCTTTCTTGAATGAATTCCTTATTCCATTTCTTCTTCATCTTCTTTTTGATGTTCTATTCTATATATTTTTTCTTGTGCCTCAAAATCTTTAACAAAGTAATTAACAAATTTTTGCATATATTTTAAACTTTCCTTTAAACTTCTATTTTCTTTCTCTACTCCCCATTTGCATACCTCTGTTAAATTGTAATTTCTTGTATTAATCCCCAATTTCTTTGCTACTGCAAAAATTGTTGCAATAACTTCTGCTTGTCTTTGACTTGCATATCTGTCAATATCAAAATATGATATATTTAAACTTCTTGTATTATTACTTATATCATTTACAATTGATTCAATATTTTCCATTTGATTATTAGGATCATAATATAGATTTCTTCTCTCACACATTCCTTTTAAAATTACATCTACATATTCCTTTTTATATTCTTTCTGTTTTTTTATAGCATTTGTTTGTGATATATCATAAACTTCCACCACTTTAAATTTAACATCATTATTTATTTTTATTCTTTTTATTATTTCAAGTGGTTTTTCATCATCTTTGATTTTATATTTATATTTTTGATATTCTTCTTTGGTTGCTACAAATGATACATTCTCTTTTTGTGATTTCAATAGCAAAATATTATTATAACTTGTATTATACATTTTGGCTAATGTTTTTAAAAAATCTCTCATTTTATTTGGATTTTCAAATATTTCCTTTGCTATTTTATCTGTACTGTTTATTAATTCTTGTACTTTCTCATCTATATTAATCACCTTCTTTGTTTTCTTGATTTTTTCTTATTTTTTACATTATGAACTATTACAGAATAAATCTTTTTATATCCTGCATTTCCTTTTTTTATTTTCTTTACTATTACTTCTTTCAAAATTTCTCCTTTTATGCTTCTGCCTCATCTTCTTTTTCTAATGCATTTTTTTCATTTTCTTCTGTATTTCCCAACAGCTTATCAACATATTTTTCTATTGTCTGTGATAACTTTTTCATAATTTCACTACCTTCATATTGTTTAGCAATCTTATGAATTCTAGCCAAATCCTCTACATGAGTTGTTTTTACTATATCTTCTTTTTCTTGTACATTAGTCATTGTATTTTCAACATATAATTGTTTTCTTTGTTCTATATAATTATCTTTTTCTTTAATCGTATCTGCATATAATTTATTTTGAATATCAATTTTATTTTGAATGCTATCTTTTTCATTTCTTAATTCTGTAATTTTTGCATTTAATAAATCTACCTGTTTCAAATCATTTTTTGATGCAAATGCTATATAAATTATTTTTTCTAATCTGTTCATTTTATCCGTTTTGGCTAATATTGTTCTTTTCTCTTCTTCTAATTTTTCTATGTTTTGTTGTTTATCAAATTTGCTATCTTCCATTTCTTTTTTTCTTGATTCCAACCCTGATAAGTCATAATTTGTCTTTTCAATTTTAGCATCTAACTCTTCCATTTGTTTTAATTTTGTATTTTTCATTTTATCAATCCTTTCTTTTTTCAAAAAGGAGAGTTCTATTTGAACTCTCCAAAATATATTCTAACATCCTGTTCTTGGTAATTTTACTTCTAATTTTTTTTCATATACTTTTGTAGTGTGATCATCCTCATCAAATACATAATATGTTTTGTGATATCCTTCTACTTTTGTTTTGTTTGTAAATGTATCATCTTCTTTTACTGAAGCTTTAACTTTTACAAATAATTGTGGTTTTTCTACTGAATAAAATCCTACATCTACTTTTCCAAACTCTGCTTTAAATTCTGTTACATACTCATCCGCTTCTAATTCTAAATTTGAAAAATCAATATAGTTATTTGTTTGTGTATTCAAATTATCTCTTAATAATCTATAATCATTTTTATTCGTTTTATAATATACGGCATAATTTAAATCTTGATTATATGTTCCAGTTACAAGTTTTGTAGCAGTTACATAGTCTGTTGGTAAATAATCATACCAAGTAAAATCTTTTAATGGCACATTACCTGTATTTTTTATTGTAAAATCATATTTAATCTCTTGATTTGCTGTTGTCTGAATAATTCCATCTTTTTCAACATCTATATCTGGATTATCAGGTTTATTGGTAATGTTTAATTCAACAATTTCACCATGTTTAACTATCTCTGCTGAATATTCATTTTCGTTTAATTGATACCATTCTCCTGATTCCCCTTCCAATTCTTTTATATATTTTTTGCCTTTTTCTAATTTACTTGTAATTGCAATTCCATCTGCTCCTGTTGTAATTTTCTCTATAAAGTTTTTGTTTTCATCATATACTCCAAAAGATACATTTGGAATTGGTGTTCCTTTTTTATCTCCATTTATTTTGTTGTCTTCTTCTGATGTTTTTATTACTTTAATTTGTCCATATATTTTTTGATTTTCAAATGTATAATTAACAATCTCATTTTCTTTTAATATGATTTTCTTCATTTCTGTATCTAATACATATTTTTCATTTGTTTTTGTTTCTCTTATATATAATTCAGGGTAATCTCTTACTGCATATCTTTTTGTATAACATTCTCCATTTTTATCTGTTTTTAATTTTTCTAAAACATTCCCATCTTTGTCTAAAACTTCAAGTTCAACATCTTTTAATTTTACTTCATGATTTTCCTTATCAACTTTTATAATTTTTATTTGTGATTTTTTCAATTCATTTTCTACTGTTGTGTTAGTAGTTTCATTCCAATTAATTTTAATTTCAATTGGATTCTCATTAAGATTATACCATTTTCCTGTTTCTTCTTCAATTAATGACCAATTTCCTGTTCTTAAACCTTTAATATGAATTTCACCATTTGCATCTGTTGTATAATGCCCTGTTACTTTTTGAAATTCGTGTGAATATAATGCGAATTTAACTCCACCCAAAGTTATTTTTTTATTGTCACTATCTACTTTATATACACTTAAATCTCCTCTTTTGTGTTCATTTCCAATTGTTAATTCTTTATATGTATCATAGTCCAAAAGAATTTCATTTTCTTTATCATCTAAAATATATTCAGATTTTGTTGCTATTTCTGTGGCAATTACTTTTCCTTGTCTTAATTTATTTAGTTCAATACAACCTTGTGCATTTGTTTTATAATTCCCGATATTTTGTCCATCACTATATCTAAAATTAAATTCTACTCCTTCTATTGATTTTTTAGTTTCGTTATCTATTTTTATAACTTTAATTTTTGATTTATATGCATCTACTGATAGAGTTGCCTCACCACCTGCTGTGTAATATGCATCATAAGTTAATGCATAATTTTGCCAATTAGAATTTGGACTTTGTCCAAAAAATACTGGATAGCTTTTAACTTTACCATTTAGTGATATTTTTCCATCAAAATTATCTAAAATTTTGTCTTTAGGAACTACAACTTTAAAATGTTCATTGCCATTAAATGTAGTTTTAGCATTACCACTTAAATCGGCAATATAACTTCCTTCTGGAAAATTACTAATTGATGTAACTATATAATTAGATACATTTACATTACTTGTAACACTATACTCTTGTGAATAATAGTTACTTCCATCTGCTTTAAAGCTTCCTATTTTATTTGCATTTAGTACACTGTTTACTGATGGTGTTTCTGATCCATATCTTGCTTGATTTACAATGTTTTTTATTGCATTAAATATTTTTGTTCCTCTTGCATCTCCACCACGATAAAAACTATCTACATCTCTGTTATATATAACTGAATATACTGCTTGTTTTGTTGCTACAAATGCATCTTGATCATTTTCTACTCCAAGTTCTGATGCACTTTTATATGGAAATCCATTTACTATTGCTCTCCACACTTGAACATCTGATAATATTTCTGTTACATTTACACTATAATTTTGTTCTTCTCCAACACCATGTTTATCAACATTTAAGCAATATGCATAATGTAATACCCCATTATTTCTATATCCAACCATTGTTGTAATAACATAACTCCATATTCCTGATGTAGTTTTAAATTGTAAATGTTGACCACAATCTCCTAAATTTTCTACATATGCAGAATTAACTTCAAAAGCATTTGCAATGCCTGACATTGAATTTACTAATATTAAAATTAGTAATATTATACTAACTAATTTTTTTAATTTCATTTTCTACCTCCATTAAAAAAACACCCTAAAAGGTGTTCTATTATTTTTTATTTAATTTCATTTTCTACAACTACTTTATTTTCTCTTTCAATTATATTTTGTATTATTTTATCTCTATGTATATGTCTATATATTTGAATATAAGCTACTAAAAGCACAAAAACTATGATGCAAACAAGATAAAATTTTGCTGCAAAATTTAGTTCCCATTTTGGCTTTATTTCGACTTTATAAACTTTGTCTTTCTCTTTTTTCATATAAACCACATCCTCTTCCTTGTGCTTATTGTAACCCATTTTCATTTTTATTTCAAGTTATTTTCCACAATTTCTGTTGCTTGCACACATAACCTTTGCAATTTCTTATTTGCAATACAAGTTATTAATGTTAATTTATTTTGATCTGTTTCTTTTAATAAATTCCAGTCTGTTTCTAGTATTGTTTGTATATTATCAACTTTATACTTTCTTGTAAAAAAATTTGTTTTATATGTAATTATATCTCCATTTTCTAATTCATTTAATCTAGCAAAATACGAATTTTTATTACCTCTATTATGTCCTGCAAGTCCAACATTGCCATCATAAATTGATGTATTTTCTATATGCCCTATGTATTCGTTTAATATTTCATTACTACTACCTTCTTTTACCTCAGCTTTTAAACCGTATTTTTTCAATACTAATTATTCCTAATATTCCATCTTTTAATATGTCTGAATCGTCTGCTTGATTATATGTAATATTTTCAAATTTAGAATCTGTTGTTATATTATTGGGATCAACTAAATTTTTATCATATACAATGCAATAATACAAAGTACTACCAATTATTATAACCAATAAAATGCAAATACTTATTATAACCATGTTATTTTTCATTCCATCCTCCTACTGTGCAATTTTATCTTTCTTTTTTCTTTTCCAAAGAAATATTCCACTTATTACTAAAATACTAGTTCCTGCTGTTGCTACTACTATTGGTGTATAATTTGTTTTTTCTTCTACATCTTCTTGAGGCATTTCTTTATATTTTATATTAAAGGTTATTGACTCTGTTTCTTCTTTTTCCAATGTTCCTATATATGTTACAGTTGCCAAATAGCTTTTTACTATTTTCCTTTCTTTTATTCCTTCATATTGCATCTCTCCATCATATGCTATTGGAACATCTTGCCCTTCAATCTTTTCTACTTGTGAAATATTCCAAATTGGATTTACTAAATAATAAGTAACTCCATTTTCTTCAATACTCTTTGGAATATCGTTTAATTCATTAGTTGGTACATTTTCATATTTTTTTGTTAATGATACTTTGTATTGCTCTATATAACTATCATTTGTTTTTATATCTAATGAATTATTTTGTAATTCTAAAATTCCTGACATTCCATCCTTTGTCATTTCAATTTTATTTTCAAACATATTTAACACATCGTATTTATTATTCGTATATACTATTTTTTGTTTTGTTTGAGTTTCTTCTTTATTAATATTTTGTTTATTTTCTTGTTTTGCCACATCTTGTAATTCATATTTAACATTATCAATGTTAATATTTTTTTGAATATTTTTTTCAAATTCTTCAGCATTCTCTATTGATATTGTTTCATTTATTTCATAATCTTTTAATTCAATATTTGATGCAAAACAATTTGTTGAAAAAAGTGTTAGTATTAACATACTCAATCCTATAATTCTTGATTTATTCAAATTCTTCTTCCTCCTCTTCTTTTAATTCTTCATTTAATTTTTTTCTTATGTCCCTTATAAATTGAAATTCCTTCATTAATTCAGGGATTTTTGTTCTTTTTCTAAATTCTATATCTCCACTTTCTTCTCCAAGTCTACAAAAAACATATCCATCTTTTAATTTACTTAAACTTTTTTCAAGTGCTTGAACTTCTTCAAATTCTTTATAGTATTTTAAAGAATCCCAATACATAAATACACAATCTTTATTATTTTCTTTATAGTCGTGTTTATTAACATAGTCTAACAAATTTTCTGTCATTTTAGCTTGTGCATCTTCTACCTTCTTAAAATCTTTTTTCGTTACTGCAATCATTACTTCACTATAATATCCCACATTTTTTCCTTTCCTATTTCAAACCTAACATTTGAAATACAATGTTCCTTAATGATTCATTAAAAATAATCGTAAGTCCTAGTGATGTTAATCCAAATATAATAGCTGTTCCTAAAAGCTCTAATAATTTATCTACTGCCTGAATTAAAAGTGTAAAAAAATAAACACTTGTATTATTTACTTGTGTTTTTTCTATACCTTCACTATTCAATTTTTTATTTTTCTTCATACTCGTAATGTATTTTTTCAAATTATTTCTTTTTTGTTTCTTTATAATTTCAGCCTTTTTAAATTTTTTACTCTCTTTTTTTGACAATCCATCTGATATTAATGATTTTTTCAATTCAGATTTTATTTTTTCTAATTCAACAGAATTTATAATATTATATATACCTTTTTCGTACAAATTAGTTAAAATATCATTTTGATCATCATATCCACTTGCTAAAATTATTATTCTTATATTTGGATATACTTCATAAAAATAACTTATACCATTTATAATATTTTCTTCTGTTCCCTTTAAACTTTTTAATTCAATAATAATATATTTTATCAATTTAAAGTTTACTTTTGTTTCTTTTATATATTGTAAAAAATCTATTTCTCCTATTTTACTTAATATCGTGATATTTAATTCTTCACAAACACCCTTTATTAAATCTTCCATAGGATTACTTGCAATGTAACTTAACATTATACTCCCCTCCTAATCAAGTACCCTCTCTTCATACGGTACATTATATATTACATTGTTAGATTTCAAGTATTCAGTATTATTGGTAGTATCTCCAGTATTTTTGCCTAGTTTCCAGAATACATTATTTAATACTACAATTATCAGTAAAATAATAAATATAGCCAAATAGCAAAACATTTCCTTCTTATCTCTGTTCATCATTCTACCTCCAATTCATCGATATTCTCTCTTTTGTGTTGTTGATAATATTTTTTATAAAATTTATCATATTGCAATGTTTTCCCTTCTTTCTCTCCTAATTCTTCTAATGTCATTTTCTCAAAAATACCGTTGTCAAAAACCTTTACCTTTCTTGGTTTTGTATTTGTCGTTTGTAATTTAATAAGTCTTTCAATAATTTCTTCTCTAAATGTTGGATTTATCTTATTTAAAAAACATCCATAAGTGGATACAAATGGCTTTTCAATTTCATAATTAGGTACATACATTTTTATATCAACTGCATGTCCACATCGTTCTACTTCTAAAACAATAAAATCTGCAACATCACTTTTTCTAATTTCATAATTATCTCCATTTGAAGTTTCGACAAATAAAAAACCTTCTTTATTGGCAATTTCAGACATTTCTTCTCTTGTATATAATTCATATAAATCATAATATTTTTTTCTTTGCATTATTCCCTCTCTTTCTCACCAAATAAATATGGTGCAGGATCAATGGTATCTTTATTAGTACCACTACTTTTTCTTACCTCAAAATGTAAATGATCTCCTGTGGAATTTCCAGTAGAGCCTTGTATTCCAATTACTTGTCCTACTGCAACTTGCTGGCCTTTAGTAACTTGTAATGAATTATCTCTCATGTGCCCATAAAATGTATAAAATATATTTCCTTGTTCATCTATATGTTTTATTTCTACACAATTCCCATATCCATTTTGCCACCCTGAATGTGTTACTTCTCCATTGTCAACAGCCATAACTTTACTGCCAAGACTTCCACATAAATCTATTCCTGTATGATTTGAATGTACTACTCCATGTGATTCTCTATACCCAAATTTACTTGTAACTTGAATAAAATTTTCAATTGGCATAGCAAATTTGCCATTATATACAGTTTCTCCTATTTCTGTTTCATTTTCTATATTACCTTTTTCTGTATTATTAGTCGATTTTGAATTTGAACTTGTTATTTGAAAATATGAGCCTATTATTAATATAAATATTATTATTCCAATTATTAAATATATTTTTTTACTCATATACATCACTCTTTGCAAATTTTGAATCTATCATTTCTAATTCGTAATCAAATAACTTAAAAATCATATATAATTTTCTTGTACCACACATAAATAAACACTCTCCTACTTTTGCATTTAGTATCATTTTTTCTTCCTGTTCAGTCAAATTAAATATGTTTACTATGTCTTTTAAGTCCTTTCCATCACATTTAAAAAATAGTTTATTGGTTGAATTTGCCAATAAACTTTGACCATATAATCTAATTTTTTCATTTAGATAATCTTCAATACTTTGTGAAATTACACAAATTGAAGAATTATGCTTTCTTGCCATTTTACTAATGTATCTCACATATTCCAATGTTTGTGGAATGTTAGGATCTATTAGAATATGACATTCATCAGCTACAAGCATTGTTCTTTCATTAACATCTTTACTTAAAATATCCCAAGCATAAGACAAAATATTATAATACTGTGCTCTTTTATATTGAATTTGAAACTTTTGCATTGTTGATGTATTAAATGTTGTTATTCTAGTATCTACTTCAATGTTTGTATATCCATTCCATATACTAGATGCTTGTCCGATGCATATTGGTCTAATTAAGGCTAATAATTTTTCATATACCGCATCTTGATGTTTTTTATTTTCATTATCAATAAAAAAATACAAATCTTCTAAAATTGGAAAATCTGTATTTTTTAATTTTGAAATATCTGTTTCTTTCGTAATATTAAATTTAGCATATAGTTTCTCAAATATTAAATCTAATTTTGAAAACTCTATTTCTGTTAATGATGGATATAATATTTGAAAAAATGTTTCTAAAAATTGAAAATGCAATGATAAAGCATTTTTCCCTATTTCATCATCTCTATTTATTCTTACTTGTAATGGATTTAAAACTCCTCCACTATCTATTCCATCACATTCTATTACTTTGCCATTTAATTTTTTACATAAATGATTATATTCATTTTCTACATCTATTATTAAAATTTTGGTTGTAGGAATTTCATTTAATATCATATGCTTTACTGCCATACTTTTTCCGAGAGCCTGAACTTCCTACTACAAACATATTGCTGTTGCCTCTCATTATATCTTGCTGCCATAAATTAAAAATAATAATACCACCATTTTGATTTATTCCCCAATAATATCCGTTTTTATCAATAAAAGTTTCTGTATTAAATAGAAATCCTCCTGTAAAAGAACTTGTTAATATATTTCTTTTAAATTTTTTACTTAACTCAGTTTGAATTGTAAAAAAAGGTGCTACTGCTTTAAAACCATCAAATTGCAAATAATTTGTAAGATTCCTTATTTTCAATTTTTGATGTTGTACTTCATTTTCAACTTCTTTACATTTTTGTTTTAATTCTTCTTTCTCATCTGCTGAAACTAAAATGTATATTGTTAAATATGATACAACTTCATTATTCTGTATCATTCTATTTATAATTTCACTTGCCTCATTTATTTCTTTTTCTCTAATTTGTCTACTTGATTCATTTTTTGATATTTGTAATAATCCTGAAGCATCTCTGATTCTTGCATCTAATGAATCAATTAATTCTGCATTATCTGTAGGCTCAATATTTATCGAAAATATTGCTCCTATATTTCTAACTAAATTTCCTAACCACTTTAATTCTACATTTGATGGATAATGAACAATCGTATATACTTTACAATATCTACTCCCAAAATATATTTTATTTCTTTCAAATGTTAGTCCTCCAGTTGGTGTAATTAAATCTATTAAATTATAATCTGCTTCTTGCTTTTTTATTTTTTATCACCTGCCTTTGTTTCTAATGCTTCTTTTATTCTTTGTTTTGCTATTTCATAGTATTGGCTATTTATTTCAAAACCTATAAAATTTCTATTTTGATTTATTGCTCCAACCAGAGTTGTACCACTTCCAGCAAAACAATCCAAAATCAAATCACCCTCGTTGCTTGAATTTATTATGTGATTTTCTATAAACGGTAATGGTTTTATAGTTGGATGCTTCCATTTTTTCTTGTCGACTTGATTTACTCCTGAAATATAATATTTTCTTTTAGTATGATAATTTCCATATAGCCTTACTCCCTTTTCTCTTGCAAATACCACATATTCTGTATCAGGCAAATAATTATTATTTGTTAATGGACTAGGATTCATTTTATGCCATGTTAATATTTCATAATTACAATCTTTATTCATAAAATATTCCAGTAATTCCTTTACCTGCCTTTTAGAACAGTAAATGTATATATTTATCTTTTTCATTTTTTGTACTAATAAATCTAATACTTTTAAATCAAATCCATCCTTTAAATCTAATAGTTCATTTGCATAACTATTAAAACTTGATGGATGTTTTAATTTGCTTAAATTTAATTTATATGGCGGATCTATTATCACTAAATCGATACTTTTATCATCTAATAATTTTATTCCTTCCATACAATCCATATTGTAAACATTATTTATTTTTAACACTATTTCTCCTTATTTTTATGATGCTATCATCATAATCCACACTCTCCTTTCGAGCAAATTCTGGAATTGTAAAACTTTTAATTAATAATATAATTTCTGTCTTCTCTAATATTTCAGATTCCAAATCACATTGTTTTAATCTATTTTTCCAGTTTATTGCTCTTTTTTCTAATTTTTCTTCAACATTCTCTGATGCATTCTCCCATATATATAGATAAAATTCATTTTCGATAATGTTTTTATTTGCAACCATTTCATGTGTTGATATAATTCTTTTTTCAACAATTCTTATACTTGCCTCATCTTTTAATTTTTTCTTTAAATCTTCTTGTTCTTTTATAAAATCTGCAATATCTACTTTTCTAGGAATTATAAAAATAGTATATGGTTGTTGTTCATTACTAAACTCAACACTTGAACTATTCATTTTTTGTATAAGTTCCTCTTCTGAAAATAATTCCGTATTTATTGGATGTACTCTTATAAAAGAAATTACTTGTTTATCTAATGTATATAAAAAGTTATCTTCAATTTTTCTAATATTTAAAAATTCATTTAATGATTTATTCTCTTTTATTGAAATTCCCTCTTTCATACTTATACCCTTTTTGCATAAGTTCATATTTTACGATATTTTTTATATTATCCATTAAAGAAAAACCACTTCTATTTTTAGTAACAAATACAACTGAAATCGCTGTACTTCCTATAACTAAGAATGTTGCTAATAAAGTGGTTTTTGTTATTTTATATATGCAATATGCAATTATACTTGATATAGCCAAAACAATAATACTTTTTATTAATTCAGCCATACCATATCCTTCAAAAAATTCGGTTTGCAATTTAATTTGTGATGGTATTTTTACAGTTTTTTTCATCTACTACCACCTCCACTTGCTCCTCCGACCAAATGAATTATTTTCCTTATGATTTATATAATCTTGATATGTAAAGTTAGAAGGGAAAATAAATCCATCTGAATCTCTATAATATGCTATATCTGCATAATAGCCTTTCCAAAAGCCTTGACAATCATTAAATAGTCTTAAATAGCTTACATTTTCTACTACTTTAGCTGAAGAATATAGTCCAAAGGCTTCATGCAATTCTTCATTGTCAGTTAATGCTGCAATTGTTTTATTTGAATCTGTTATAACATATCTCTTTCCATCTATATTTACAACTTCTCTATTTTGACAATCTTTATCTTCTATTTTAGCGAATGTAATATCACTTGTTTCATCATCTGCAATTCCAGTAGGTGTTCCAAAATAACTTTTAGGGATTTCTAAAAGGCTTAGTGACAATGTTATTAATATACTTGCTATAACTGTATTTTTTGCTAATTTTATATATTTCATTTTGTTATCAGGCTCTACACTCATTTTTATTAATAAGATAATAAATGTTACACCCCCAATAGCGATGCCAATATTTCTTAAAACTCGTATTATTTCTTGTAAAGTTTCGATTCTTATCTCCTCCTTCTTAATCTAGGTGTCAATGCCCTTAAATTACGTGCTGTATTTCCTGCTGAATTTATAATACTTCCATTTGGTTTTACCAAATATTTTGATAGTATCATTGGTGTATTTACTGATATTACTGCTATTGCAATAGCATAAATTAAATGTCCATTTATTGTTACTAAAATTGACAAATTCATAAGCGTTAATTGTATTACCAATGTAAATGATGTCATTAAAAAGCCTCTTATATATTCAGGAAATACTCCTCCATCTGAATTTAAAAGTCCGAATACTTGCAAATGGTATTCCCATTCTCATTAGTAACATTTCAATTCCCTTCATAATAAACTGGCAAATTAAAACTAGCCAAGTTATCAGTAATACTAAACATGCTACTGCTGTAAAAATACCTCCTGCAATATTTCCACTTAACACTTCAGATAAACTTACCGTTTTAACAGGCATAGCACCTAAAATGCTATTTAGAAAACTACTTGTGATTCCGACAAATATATCATAAATTTCTTTACAACAAATCATAATTATTACTGCTTTTAACATTCCAACAATTAAATGAATTGGATTTTTTTCTGCATCCCCATCATTTTGTAAAAAATATATCTTTATTAATTTTGCAATAAATACAATTACTAAAATAAAACAAGCATAATTAAATACAACTTGATATATTCCATTGAAATCTATTTTACTGCCACCCTGCACTTGTATGCTATTTAATTCTCTTTCTATAAAAAACACCAAATTCACCATACTTTTAAATAATGAATTTAGTGTTGCCTCTGATCCATCAATAAATTTTTGAATTAATTCTACAAGCATATCTGCCATTTTTTATCACCTCTATTCAAAGAAAATTCAATAATTTTCTTTATCTGTAGAATCCAAGAATTACATCTATAAGTGCCAAACCACAAGTAATTAATACCATTGATATTAAAGTTGTTTTAATATTTTGCATATTTCTTCTTCTTTCTCCCTCATCATTTGTTTTTAGGCAATAAACATAGTAAATGAAATAACCACCACAAATTGTTATTCCTATACCAGTTAGCCATTTAATTACTGCATTAACTAAATTTTGTGTTCCTATAACTAATTTAGTTTCTTCAAAACTTGCTGCATGAACTATCTGTTGCATTGCAAATAATAAAACAACAAATAAGATTATTCTTAAACCAATCTTAATTGCTGTTTTTATTTTTTCTTTATTTTTATTCATCATTGTCCTTTCTCTTCCTACTTACTCTCCAATTTTCACGAAGTTCTTTTAAATTCTGTCTTTCTTCAAAATCTTCTTCATCCATATTATTTATTTCATCCCAAATATTCCATATTTTAACCTTTTGAATTTCTCTTATTGGTCTTTCTTCCTCTCTTTTGATTCTTAATTTTTTATTTTCTTCTTTTGTTCCCATTCCATTTAATTTATTAAAATACATTTTTGATATATCTGGAACATATAATATAGCTGAATATTCACCTGCAATCATTACTAAAATAATTGGGCTTTGTATTCTTAGCACTTCATCTGCTGTTAACATCTTTCTAGAAATTAAACTCATACTGCTACTACTATTATCATATTTAATATTCGTGTTACTACTTTCACCATAACTTTGTGCTGAATATACTCCGTAATTTGTCTGATATTTTAGTTGCTGTTTCAACACTATTTGATTTTAAATATATTAGAGTAGCATTGTCTAAAATATTCTGTGCTCCTTCTTTTCCGTATTTTTCTTCTAGTTGTCCAAAACTTTGAATTGCAATTGTAAATCTGCAATTTCTACCGTCTTGAAACTGTTAGCATTGACTGAAATGTATCAATTTTTGTAAAGTTAGCAAATTCATCCAATATAAAATTCATTCTTATAGGTAGCTCTCCTCCTGAATTTCTACTGCTATCTACAATTGCTGTATATAACTGTTGTACTAATAGACTACCGTAATTTATGATATGTTAATTTATCATCACTCAATAAAATATATATTACTGTTTTCTTTGTTGCAAAATCTCTTAAATCAAAATCCGATTTTTGTATTGTATCTGCAACATATTCACTTACAAACATTTGTAAAGTAGAAAGTGCTGCCGCCACAAAACTTCCTCTTGTTTTTGATGGTGCTGTACCTGCTACTGCAAAAAACTTTTTTATAGGATCTTCTGCTGATTTATTTTTCATATATTTGTCAATTAACATTTCACCATCATCTGCTGTTTTAAACATTTCAGCCACAAAATAATAAGCATTTGTTAAAGTTTGATATTCTCTTCTGCCTTTATTTTCAAGTACCACAGCCATAATTGCTGTTTTTATTACACTCTGTTCTCCATTAACCCAGATAGGCTCTGTCTTATCATTCTTTTCTACTAATATATTTACAATATCATTTACAAGACTTTCAGCAAGTGGAATATTATCATCTTCTACTGCATTTATAACTAAGTCTAAAAAATTATAATGATTACTTTTTAAAAAATTTATAAAATCTAATGCAATTACATTATATCCAAGTTCTTTTAATTTTGGTGCTGTATATAAATATAATTCACCTTTTACATCACTAATTAGCATATTTTCTGATGCTAACCCAAGCATTGTTATACTTGGAATTAAAATTGACCTTGACTTTCCTGATCCTGAACTACCTATTAAAATCGTATGTAAATTGTCTCCAATGAAATGTATTTTTTCTAGATTTCCATTTCTTTCAAAATTAGTTATTATTCCACCTGAATCAAAACAACTTTCTTTATATTCCTTGTTTCTATCAATTATATTGTAATTAAATATCTTGTCATAGTCTTTTTTTTGTAACCACCAAGCTGTACCATATTGTCCATCTCCTGCTGGCACTGGTACTTCTATCTTATCTGTTAATTTTACTGTTTTACTATGATATATATTTTTAGTTTTATTTGTAAATAATAGTAAAAATGTTATTACTATTGTTTCTAATATTATAAATATAAGTAATATTCTTTTGTCTGTGAATAGTATTTTTATTATGTCTTGCAAATTTAAATTTAGCATACTTTCAAAATCTTTACTTAATAAAAAATGTAGATTTACAGATGTGTAAGCACATATTCCTATACTAAATATTATCGCTATTATAAGTAAAATTTTTCTATTTATGTTTTTTCTCCTTTTTTGGAACTCCACATTCCTCCTTTTCATGTAAATTAAAAGAACATCTACTTTATAATAAATGTTCATTGTTATTTTTCCCAGTTAAAACTAGATGCATTCATTTTATTAATTGCAATATCTTTTTTTGCTTGTTTAGATAATTGTTTTTTATATTTTATTTCAAAATTTTTCACATACTTTTCCTCTTGTCTTGCTGAAAAATAAACACAATTAAATATTCTCCATATCAAACTTTCAGTTTCATTATAGTACATTGTTTTATCATCTTCTATTTTTTGATTTAATAAGGCTCTCTCAAAATTCAAAATTTGATTTCCTATTATCTTTTTTATTTCTTCTTCTGCTTTTTCTATTTCCAATTTTTGTGCTTCTTCAATTTTATTTTTATCACTATACTTAAAAGTAATAATTTTCTGTTTTGCCAATATATATTCATTAATTTGCTTTTGTGTATCTAATGACTTCTCAATAATTTTTTGTGATAAATCATCTACTTTTTTTATAACTTCAGGATACTTCTTTAAATATTGATATTTTATACTTCCACTTGTTTCTTTTAATAATTTTCTTAATTCTAATAAATCTAATGCAATATTTTTTATATTTCTATATTTAAGTCTTTGTGGAATAATTTTCTTATTTTGATAATCTTTTTCATATCTCATCATGTCTTTTAAAAATTTACTATCACTACTTATTTTTTTCAAATTTTGTAATGTTATATTTTCTTGTATTATCTTCTTTTTAGCAATATCCTTTTCCTTATATAATTGTAATAAATCATCTCTAAAAATGCTATTAGTAAATTCATCTTTCATTTTATTTATTACATTATATTTTATAAAATAATTCATTTTTTCTTTTTGCTTACTCCACATCATTACTTGTAAATGTGGATGTCCACTTTCTAAATGAACAGCACCTGCATATTGTAAATCTTCATATTTTATATTCATTTTTTTAGCAAAACTTATTAACTTACTTTCAAAAAGTTCTTTCCATTTTTCTTTTGAATCATACCCCAATCTTATTGCATCATATTCATCTAATGATATCGTACATCTGAATATTGGCATTTTGTTATATGCTAAATTAGTTATATATGAATTTACTGGCTCTATATCTTTCATTTTTTCTATATCTGGAAAATCTGCAATCTTTCCAAATAATCCATGTTCAGTATTTTTATTTTTTATAGCATATTCACTATATGCCAAATAATTTGTATAATTTTTATGTTTAAAAAATGTAGTTCTTTTATTTGGATTAAATGTTTCAAATAAGAAAATTATATTATTCATTTCTATATAATTCTCCTATTGTATAAAAATCATATAAATCCTGTTTGTTCATTTTTTCTGTGTCTCGTGATATATAATAGTTGGCTTTTTTACGAGCATTATTTAACATATTTATGAACTCCTTATGCATATCATCTCCTAGTAATTTATACATTACTTCTCCCTGCAAATATGTGTTTATTACTGATGTTCTTAAATATTTTGCATTTATTTTTCTTTGACTTGCTATAAATGGTTTTAACTTTTCATCTAACATTTGATCGAATGCTTTTACTATAAAATCCAAACTTTCTTTATACATTTCAACATTTAGTTCTTTTTCAATCCCTGCCCTTGCTATTTCAGAAAGACTATTATATGAACTTTTTTCTACCATCTTTTTTAGCATTTCTTTTTTACTTTTTGAAATTCTTATAGTTAATTTTTCTAATTTTTCACTTGATTTTTTATTTTCCAAACTTCCTCCTTGCTCCCACTTTATCAATCAAAATTGCCTTCAAGCAATTTTGCAGGATCAGGGCGACCTACTGTCACCCCAAAACTGCCTAAAAGCGTGGCTTTTAGCTGGGTGCTTTAAAAAATAGAGGTAGTCATTTAGACATCCTCAAATTTTCTTAATTTTTATCAATATTCTTCATCTTCTGATATTTCTTCTCCTGTAACATCTACATAATCCATTATAATACATAACGCTTCATCATAACTTTTTGCTTCTGTAGTTATCTTATTAAACATTTCTTTTGCCTCTTCTTCTAGTCCATTTTTCTTTAATGTTCTAGATGCAATTCCCATTAAGTTATAAATATTTCCGTCTTCTCCTAATAATTTGCACTTTGGTTTTTCAGATTTATTCAAATTCTTCATCCTCCTCATTTTCTCTTTCTTCAACAATTTCAACATATTCATTTATGATATCAAATGCTTCGTCATAACTGTAAGTTGTTGTTGCTCTTTCAATCATTTCTCTTGATTCATTAAATAGCTTATTGTCTTTTAATGTTTTTGAAACTTCACAAATGATATCGTACATTACACCTCGTTCATTATCAATATTACATTTTGGCTTTTCTTTTATTTCATTATTTATCTTATTTTTTTCTTCTGTCTTTCTCATCTTTTCTGAAATATTTAAAAATTCCAATGCGATTGGTTTAAATTTTCCATATTGAAAATCATTTCTCATCTCATACATCATTAAATGTATAATTTCACTTATCTGATTTGAGCTTAATGCTTTTCTTTCGACTCTTTCAATTTCTTCTTTTTCTTTTTGTGTTCCCATAGCCAAGTTTAGTGGTGAATCACTTACATATCCTAACCCCATTAAACTATGAGCTAGAGCTTCTCTATATTCTGTATCTAAGTAAGCATCATATGTTGCTTCTCTTATATCACTTAATTTAATTTTCATTGTAATAATTTTTCCTTTCTTGATTCTTTATCCTAATTCTTCTTCATTATCTTGTTCGATATATTCAGCTAAATCTCTTTCTTGTTTTAAATAACCGTATGAAGTATGCTTCATGTTTTTATCTTCGGCATATTCCTTGCCTAGTCTTCTCATATCAGTATATTCTATTAAATCTTCTACATCAATTTTTCCATCATATACTAATCTCCTTCCAAGTTCTTTGTCATCATATGCTTCAGTTAAATCAAAAGACTCAATATTTTTTGCATATTTTAAAACATCTTTAATATTTCTAATGTTATCTTCTTCTGCTTCCATTATTGCAAGTATTTTATATTTATCATATTCCTTAAAATTTTTAACAATATTGTAAAACTTTTTTATATCTTGAAATGGAGTAGTATATCCTGATCTATTTGCTTTACAAATCATATCATTAACATAGCTAGAAATATCAACAGCAAAATCTTCATCTTCTTTATCCATAAATATACATTCTTTTATATGTGTATCTTGTGTTGTATAATTGTTGTAATTTAATCCAAGATATTCAAAATCTTTTTCTAACTCTTCTCTACTTCTGGGAATTATAATTTTTATTTCCTTATATATTTCTGATTCTTCATATTCTTTTTTATTTACCATATCAATTTTAGCAATTAACAATTTTCTTCATCTCCTAACTTGTGTTACTCAAATTCTTCTTCATTTATTTGTCTTTTTGGATGATTAACTTTTTCTTCACTTTTTTGTTCATCTATCATTTCTTGTAATAAACCTATTTTTTCTTTGCTTTCTTCCCATTCCTTTGAAAATCCTTTTTTCGCCTCTGTTAATGATAAATCTTTTGAATAGCATATCCAATTGTGTGCTTCCATTTCATACATTTCTTCTAATAATTCTATCTTATTCAAATTCTTCATCCTCCTCTTTTTCTTTTGCTTTTTCAGCAATTTCTTTTACTATAATATTAGTTGCCCTTATACAGTTCAAATTAAACACTCTCTGCCATGCTTTTTCATATCTAGACCATCTAAATCCATAAGACTTTAATATTTTTCTCGTGTCTTCATCTGGAATATTGTCAAATAAAAATTGAATTCTATTTATTTCTTTATTATGAATAACTTTTCCATTTTCAAAATTAATTTCTTGGAATTCTATATTCTCTAATTTTTCAAGTCTTTCGATTCTTTTTTTAGTTTCTCTTATTGTTGCTCCTATATTAGTAAGTTCCCATGTACTATGTTCTCTTGCTTTTATACTAGCTTTTTCATTTTCCAATCTTTCCAATTTTTCTTTTAGTTTAATTATTGCTTGTGGATCATCACTATATATTACTTTACTATTTTCAGCATTTTCTGCCCTTTCCTTATAAAAGTTACTTTTATTATCTTCTTCTATTGATTTCCTAATATCATCTTGTGCCTTTTTGATTAATTTCCTATGTCTTTTTTCAGAATGATGTCCTACCAATATTGGTTGTCCAGGTGCAATTTGTAGTATTCTATTGGCGTTTGAATTACTATATTGGCTAGATCTTTCTTGTGCTTTTAGAGATAATTCCTTATACCTTTCTATTCTTCTTTTTCTTCTTTCTTCGTAATCACTTCTTCCTCCCATCTTCTGTCACTTTCCTTTCCTACGATTAAACAACAATGTAGTAACAATGTTAAAAAAGAACTTATCATTGCTACACCTATTAATATTAAAATATACACTTTGATTCCTCCATTTTTTATAAAAAAAGAGCTTATATAAAGTTTGTGTTGTATCTTAACTCTTACACTCACTTTATACAAGTCCTATTTAATTTTTCATTACATTTGTACAAATTCTTCCCATGTAAAGCCTTCTCTTCCAAAATGACCATAATTTGTAGTTTTAGAAAATATTGGCTCTCTTAATTTCAAATATTCAATTATACCTTGCGGAGTTAAATCAAATTTTGATTTTATCAATTTTATTATTAACCACTCTGGTACTCTATTTGTATTAAAGCAATTTATATAAATTGATATTGGCTCTCTTACTCCTATTGCATAAGAAAGTTGTATTTCACATTTTCTTGTAAGTCCATTAGCAACAACATTTTTTGCAATATGTCTTAACATATATGATGCTGATCTGTCCACTTTTGTTCCATCTTTACCAGAAAAAGCACCACCTCCATGATGTGCCACTCCTCCATAAGTATCTACCATTATTTTTCTTCCTGTTAATCCTGTATCAGCAATAGCTCCTCCTAAAACAAATCTTCCTGTCGGATTAATATAAAATTTTGTTTCCACATCGATCATATCTTCTTTTACTATTGGCATTATTACTTTTTTTAATATATCCTTTTGTAAAATTTCAATATCCACATTTTCTGAATGTTGTGTTGATATTAATATCGTATCAATTCTGAATGGCTCGTCATTAACATACTCAACAGTCACCTGTACTTTTCCATCTGATTTCAAATATGGAATTTCTCCATTTTTTCTAACTGTTGCCAACTGTTTTGCAAGTCTATTTGCAATGCTTATTGGATATGGCATATAATCTTCTGATTCATCTGTAGCATAACCAAACATAATTCCTTGATCACCTGCTCCTCCATAATCAACTCCCATTGCTATATCATTACTTTGTTTTGTAATATTTATTTCTACATCGCAAGTTTTATAATCCATATTTATTTTTGAATCTGTATAACCTACTTCTTTTAATTTTTCTCTTACTATTTTTTCTATATCAATTGTTGCATTTGATGTTATTTGTCCTGCAACAATTACCTTGTCTTTTGATATAAGAGTTTCAACTGCTACTCTTGAATTTTTATCTTGTTTTAAACATTCATCCAATATTGCATCTGATATTAAATCAGCTACTTTATCTGGATGCCCTTCTGTTACACTTTCACTTGTTAAAAAATATCTTTTATATTTCAATTTAAATTCCTCCATTTCTTTTACTTGTTATTTTTACTATAATTAAATTTTTATATTTTCATCTACTTATTCTCCTTTTTATTCGCACCACAATCGATTTTATAGCACTTTTTAACATTAAATGTCTAATTATATAGTAAAACTTTTTTTATTAAATAATTATAGATATACTAATATTTTTGTTATTTCATCTAAGATTTGAAATTTTTTTCTATAATCTTGCCTATCTAAATATTTGTTATTTAGATACAAAGAAACCATTCCCTGAGTTATCATTCGAAAATATATGTTTTTTTCATATATACTTAATTTTTCATACTCATAAAAATCATTATCTGAAAAAAATGAAAGATGAGCTAATATTATTCTTTCTAATACACGCTCATCTAATTTTTTATTCAAATTCATCTCTAAAAATTTTTCTATTACTATTTCGTCATAAATTTCTTTAGATATCTTAGTCATTTTATTTATTTTTTCTTTTATTATTTTATTTTTCATACAATATCAACCTCCAAAAAAGTTCAAAAAAATAAAGCATCAAAAATGCTTTACTTTCGGAAAATATATAGTTGTTCTATTTATTTTTACCAATCAACCATTTACCAGGTTAATTTTAATTTCAATAATTTTTTTATATTTTGTATAATTTTTTTAGTTTTTAATCAATTATATTTTTCTTTATATTTTTAAATTTTATTACTCTCGCAAGGGTTTTAAGTTTTATTTTATACACATCACCGCAACACACTCAACGTGTCCCGTAAATGGAAACATATCTACTGGCTGAATCTCTTTAACTTCATAGTCCTCTTCAAACTTAGCCAAATCCCTAACCAAAGTAGCAGGATTGCAACTAATGTACACAAACCTATCAGGTTTAATCTTTAAAATATTATCAATAGATTTATTATCAATTCCTTTTCTTGGAGGGTCAACCATAACAACATCAGGGATAATATTTTTATTATTAATTAGGTCATCTAAAACAATTTCTGTATCACCTGCAATAAATTCAGCATTATCAACATTATTAATTTTTGCATTTTCTTTTGCATCTTTAATTGCCTGTTCTACAATTTCAACCCCATACACTTTTTTAGCATATTTTGCCATAAATAATGAAATTGTTCCAATACCACAATACAAGTCAAATACTGTATCATTTTTAGTAATTTTTGCAGCCTCTACGCCAATATTGTAAAGTTTTTCAGCCTGTGCTGGGTTTACTTGATAAAATGAAAGTGGAGATATTTTAAATGTATATTCTCCTAATTTATCCTCAATGTACCCATTTCCATATATATTGATATTTTCTTTTCCTAATATTACATTTGTATTTTTAGTATTTATGTTTTTTACTATTGTTTTTATATTAGGGTATTTTTGTGTTAGACTTTCTACCAATTCACTTTCTTTTGGAATTTTTTCTCCATTTATAACTAATATGCACATTATTTCATTTGTCTTTATTCCAACTTTTATTACTATATGTCTAAATAATCCTTTTACAGTTTTTTCATTATATATAGAAATTTTATTTTTCTTTATAAATTCTAATACCGTTTTTGCTATTTCTTCTGATATTGGACTTTGAATTAAGCATTTTTCCATAGGTATTACTTCATGTGTTCTATTTGCAAATACGCCAATTACTGGCTCTCCGTTCTTATTTATACCTATTGGATATTGTGCTTTATTTCTGTAATGTAATGGATTTTTCATACCTAATGTTGGTTTAACCTGAATTTTGTTTTTTAGTGTTTTATTTACTAGTGATTGAACTGCATTTTGTTTCATTTTTAGTGTATCTTCATATTTTATATGTCTCATGTTGCATCCACCACATCTTTTATATGTTGTGCAGTCTACTTCTTGTCTTACATCTGATTTTTCTAGTATTTCTACTATTTTTCCAAACGCATGTGATGATAAGACTTTTACAATTAGTATCTTTACTTTTTCTCCTTTTATTGCACCATTAATAAAAATTGTAAAATTATCTATTTTAGCAATTCCTTCTCCTTCAAATCCATTATCAATTATTTCAACTATATATTCTTTGTTTTTTTCTACTGGTATTTTTTCCATAAATATCTCCTAAAAATTAGAAATTGAGTGACAGGTTTTTAATCTCTGTTTTAAATTTTTATATTGTTTTAAAAAAATTGGGATTGAAGACCTGTCCCCCAATCCCTAATTTTTTATTCTTCCCAGTTATGATAGATGTTTGCTACATCATCAAGTTCATCTAGTCTTTCTATTAATCTTTCCATTTTTTCTACACCTTTTTCATCTAATTGAACAGTTGTAGTTGGAACCATTTGAACACCTGCTTCTAAGAATTCTAATCCAGCTTCTTCTAGTTTTTCACTAACTTGTGTGAAATCTGAAGGCTCTGTTGTTATTTCATATACTTCTTCATCTGCTGAAAAATCTTCTGCTCCAGCATCTAGTGCTAACATCATTACATCATCTTCTGACATTTCTGTTGATGCTCTTTCTATTACTATTACACCTTTTTTGTTGAACATGTATGATACACATCCTGTTGTTCCTAAGTTTCCACCTGCTTTGTCAAATACATGCCTTACGTCTGCTGCTGTTCTGTTTTTGTTGTCTGTTGATGCTTCTACAATTACTGCAACTCCGTTTGGTCCATATCCTTCATATACTATTTCTTCGTAGTTTTCGTTACTTGTTGATGCTTTTTTGATTGCATTGTTTATTGTGTCATTTGGCATGTTTGCTGCTTTACATTTTGCTATAACTGCTTTTAATTTTGAGTTTCCTGCTGGATCTGGTCCACCTTCTTTTGTTGCTATTAATAGTTCTCTTCCTAATTTTGTGAAGATTTTTCCTCTTGCTGCATCTGCTTTTCCTTTCTTTGCTTGTATGTTGTGCCATTTGCTATGTCCTGACATTTTAATTCCTCCTCTTTAAATTTTTCCTTTATTTTCAAGGTTTTTGAACCTCTATATATTGGTTTTACCCATTTTTTCTAAAAATTCTTTTTATATTGTAACATATTTTTTGTTTTTTGTGTAGTCTTTTACAAATATTTTTTTATTATAGATATAACTTCATCATGAACCATCCCATTACTAATAATAGCACCTTTTATACTTTGGTCATATCTTTGATTTTCTCCAAAAATATTGGTAACTTTTCCACCTGCTTCTTCAACAATTACCTTTGCTGCCGCAATATCACAATTTTTATGTTTTGTACCAGGAAAAATTGCAAAATTAAATTCTCCACTAGCAACACACATGCACGCTCTTATTACACTTCCTATACTTACGAAATATGTTCTTTTTCCTATTTCTTTTATAAAATCATATAAATTATAATCAGCATTTGACCACATATCAAAATTTGATACACTTCTCATATCATCAAACAAAATATCATTAACTTCTATTTTTTTATTATTTTTAAAAGCACCATTTCCTTTTATAGCAGTATACAAGTTGTCAGTAAACGGATCATATACCAAACCTACCATTGGTTCTCCATCTACTACTAAAGCTAAAGAAAATACTGCAACGGGAATATGTCTAGCATACATGGCAGTTCCATCTACTGGGTCACATACCCATACATAGTCACTTTTTCCAAATTGTTCTTCTTCCCCATCTACTGAATGAGATGGATATTTTTCTTTAACCATTTTTATTAAGTATGAATTTATTTCTGTATCTGCTAAAGTTACGATGGTCTTATCTCCTTTATAACTTGCACCATTATTTTGATTAAAATATTTTAACATCACTTCTCCAGCATGTTTTGCTATATCTTTTGCAAAATCCAAATATTCATATAATGTTTCCATATCAATTTTCCTCTAATTCCATTGATTACTTATTATAGTTATATTTTTATTAGGCCTTCAAAAAACATCCTTCTTCGTGTGAATATATTACTCCAACTGCCTGTAAATAAGAATAAATAATTGTTGTTCCCACAAATTTCATTCCACGCTTTTTCAAGTCTTTTGAAATTATATCAGATAGTTCTGAACTGGTTTTATCTATTTCATACACAATGTTATTATCTGTAAAATGCCATATGTAATTAGAAAATGTTTGATATTCTTTTTGTATTTCTTTAAATATTTTGCTATTATTTATTGCTGCATTTATTTTTAGTTTATTTCTAATTATGTTAGGATTTTCTAGTAATTCTTTGATTTTTTTATCATCAAAATTACATATCTTGTCTATGTCAAAATTATCAAATGCTTTTCTTTTATTCAAAACACATTCCCATGACAAACCCGCTTGAAATGATTCTAGTATTAACATTTCAAATAAATATTTGTCTTCATATTACGGTTGTCCCAATTCTTCATCGTGATATTTTATGTATAATTCATTTTTGGGATTACACCACTTGCATCTATTTTTATTATCTTTATATTCCATTTTTTCTCTCTTTTTTATTATAAATTATCTTTCATTTTCTTTATTTTTTTCTATATATTGTTCTAAAAAATATCTATGGTATTCAAAATACATTTTATTAACAGCTTCTTCTGGTTTTATCCAAATTAATTTAATATCTTTTTCAATTGGTTCACATACTTCTTTTCCAATATCTGCACTATAAAAATCCATTATTGCTAATTCGTATTTGTCTAAAAAGTCAAGATAATGATAGCATCCTAAACTTTCTTGATATTTTAGATTTTTTAGTTCATATCCTATTTCTTCTTTGGCTTCTCTAACTAAAGTTTCTTTTGCTTCTTCGTCTTTTTCTATTTTTCCACCAACCATATTGTACATATTTTCATGTTCTAATACTATAGCTATATTTTCATTGTCATCTTTTATTAATGCATATGCTGTTTTTCTTTCTTTATATTCTTTGCCTTCTATTTTTTTGCCTATATATTTCATATATGGCCTCCTTTTATGATTTTTTATTATTATATATCATAAAAGTCAATAATTTTCAACTAAAAATCTAATTTAATAGTGTAAAATGGTTTCGGAATATACAAAAAGAAAGTCCTTTGATATAATAA
>URZW01000019.1 GCA_900552555.1 uncultured Clostridium sp. | reverse complement strand
TATTTTTATATTTAAAATTTTTTACAATATCTTCTGTTTTTTATCTGATATTTAAAATTATTTTTTATACTATTAACAGTATTACAAATTAAATCTTTTCGTACTAATACTTCGTGTTATTATTTAATTATGATTGATATACTCAAAACTAAATAATTCTTATATATTTGGAGGTATTTTATGACAGAAATCGAAAAAAATTTAAGAAAAAATATTGGAAAAAAATTGAAATTAGCTAGAACTAAAACTAAGTACACACAAGAAGTTCTTGCAGAAAAAACTTCTTTATCACCAAGATATATCAGCCAATTGGAACGTGGTATAGCTTTTGGTAGTGCTACTACTATTGTTAGTTTGTGTAATGCACTTAATATCTCTACAGATTTTCTTTTTAGTGGCTTGATTGATACAAGTTCTTCTGCTTTTGCAGATTTAGTTGATAATAAGTTCTTAGAAGATTATTCACAATTAAATGACTATAATAAAAAAGTTATTAGTAGACTTGCTAATGATTTAGTAAAGCTTCAACTTGAAGAGAGTTTTAAAAAAAGCAACATCAAATAATGGTGTTGCTTTTTTATTTAACATAATTTATTAAGATTTTGCAATTTTTATTATGCTATTTCTGCTTGAATGTGTTACTTCTGCTATTAAGTCAATTGCCATATTTTTCTTTAGCATTTCTTTTATTATATTATTTTTTTCAAGTTTTCTTCCTTCTCTTTTTCCCTCTTTCTTCCCCCTATCTATAAACATTTGCTTTTCTTCTTCAATTGTTTCTAAAATTTGTAGCATATCTTCACCATCTTTCTCAAAATTCGATAATAAACTTTCTGTTTTTTCTTTTCCTAAATAGGATTTTAAAACCTTAGAAATCATTAAATAAAGTACCTCTTTTCCTTCTCCCTTGTATTTATCTTGATGTTCATTAATTTCATTTAAAATTTTCTTTATCCATTCTGCCAAAGTTCCATCTCTTTTGTATTTTTCCAATAATGAAATTTTTGATAAATATGTTTTTTCATTTAATAATTTTTCATCGCTATATTTATTAATATCTATTAAAGTATACTTTCCAAATGCCTCATCAAATCCTTCTAATTTTTCTTGTATTTTTTCAATTTCATCTGTTATATTCCAAATCTCTCTTCCAGTATATAACACAATTGAAATAACTAATGGTATCTTAAAATTCTTTTTTCCTCTTTTCTTAATATCAATTGCACCTTGTAAAAGTTCTACCTTATATTCCACCAATCTCCACGGCATTGTTACATCTTTCTTTGTTTGATGTTCTAATAGAAAAAACACATTTCTCCCTTTTATTTTATAAATGATGTCTGCAGTTTTATTACTTAATCCATTTGTCACAAAACTTCTGTTATACTTTTCTAATTCTTCCTCTCTCAATTTTAAATTTAATTTTTCATTAATAAATTGAACTGCCTCAAATTTAACATCAAACATTTTTCTATATATTTTGTCATCTGCATTGTTAATTCTTTTATTCATATTTTTATTATTTAATGTAAAGTTTTCTGTATCACTTCTATTATACTGTATATTTTTATTTTTGTCAACATTTACCTTGTAGTCTATTTTATTTTTTATAAGCATTACCTCCCTGTTTTGATGTGTTTTTTGAATCTTTGCGATCTAAATTTTTTCGAAAAAATTTTTTGAAATAATTTTTAATATGTGCCATCTAAGTTGCAAAATTAATTCCAATAAATATGTATAAAAGCATGTCTACATAATAACATGCTATACAGTAAATGTCAAGAAAAACATTTCGACAAAAAATTACAAAATACCATTTTTATTCTCTTAATCCTTATTATTTTCTTGCTCCACATTATTAAAAATTTCATTAGTAAAAAATTCACCCAATGTAATATTAAATCCCTCACAAATATGAAGTAAAGTATCTAATTTTATCAACTCTGTTTTTCCACTCATAAAAGTAGAAATAGTGGAACAAGGTATTCCTGTTTTCTTACATAAATTCCACACATTCATTTCTTTCTCTTTTAAATAAAATTTGATTCTTTTTCTAATAGCATTTGATAATTTCATGTTTTTCTCCTTATTTACTGAAATTAATCAAATTATATAAAAATATCATTTTAAACCACTTTGGTTAATTGAAATTTTTTATATGTTTTTATATTTTTTCGATTTTTCGAACTAGTTTGTTGCATTGAAAATTTATATGTGTTATAATTCACTCAACTTCAATTTACCAAACTAGTAAAAATACTAAAATACTGCATATTAATAAAAAAATTGGAAATATATTATATATGGAGGCACTATATATGAAGTTTAAAGAATCAAAAGAAACCTTAAACACTTTTATTTCAAAAAATATAATAATTAAACAGTTAGGATTCATAGAATCTAATTTTGAAATAAAAAATTTTAATTATGAAATTAAATATGAGTTGCTAAAAATTTTTGATAAAGAAAGCAAAAATTATATAATAATTAATATGAATCAAATATATAAAATAATATATAAACCAGAAAAAATAATATTGAATATGGATAATGATACTACTATATCTATAGAAATAAAAAGATAGACTCAGTTTGTCTATCAAAAATTATTTTTGTAATTTATCTATCTTTTTTCTATCACTTTCATCTAAATTATTTAAGCTAAATTCTAATAAAGTAATTACAATTTTATTAAAAGATAGATTTTTTATATTAGCAAGATTCTGTATATCTTCAACTATATTTTCTGGTAACCTTAAAGTTTTACTTACTCCGCTATGATTTTCTGGAATCTTCAATTTATTCATAACCATGTATCCTCCTTGCAAGCATTTTATAATAAAAAAATACAAAAATATGCACCCATTTTTACTTGCAAATTAATTTCAGTTATGCTAATATATTTACATATAAAAATCAAAAGAAAAAGAAAGGAAAATTTATGAAAAAAATCAAAAATAACACTAAAGGTATTACACTAGTTGCACTAGTAGTAACAATTATTATTATGCTAATATTAGCAGGAATTACAATCGCAAATATAGGCGGAGAAAATAGTTTAATAAACAAAAGTAAAAAAGCAAAAAAAGAACACGAAATTGCACAAGCACAAGAATTATTATCAACAGAACTATCTAGTATATTAGCTGGAAATCAAGGGACAAAAAATTTAAAAGACCTAGATAATCTAACCATAAGTGGCTATACAACAAAGGTAAGTGATATTGCCAGATTAATAACAATGACAAAAAATAATGAAACATTCTATTTTTTAGTTGACTCTGATTACAATATCCTGAATTTAAACAATGCCAATAACTCTTCACAAGGTAGTACCGGCGGAAATACTCAATCTGGAAGTTCAACTTCTGAATTAATAAATGATTTTAATATTAAGATAGAAGAACAAAATGGCCTTAATGCAAAAATTAATATTGATGGAACAATAACAACTACAGATAATAGTTCTATAAGTGGATATATCATTTTGCTAGATGGAAATGTTGCAAAAATCAATGCATCATTACCATACAACCTTGCACTAGATAAGGCAAATACAACATATAAAATAGATGTTTTGGCCATAGATAATCATGGAAAAACAAAAAATGCTGGCTCAAGTTTATCTGTTACAACCCCAAATTTAATAGTTACAACATTAGATTATCCTATTTTTACTTCAAAGGGAATGGTAAATGTAAAATATACAAATCCAAATGATTCAAATGACTTTTATTACGATTTAGATTTAAACAGAAATTGCACCGCTGAAGATGCTTTAGATAAAGCCGCATATGATGGCGATGATTCTACTTATTATAATGGAACTACTCCAAAATGTAAATTTTATTATGCAAGTTATACAAAACCATATCAAACTTGTTTTAAAATTGATTCAAATTTCACTGGCAACATTGTTGTCACCTTAAGCACATCAGGATATTGGAATGTACCTAGTGATGGGAAATTTTTAAATAATAATATTTTTCATATAACATATTATGGAAAAAATACATTCTGGACCTCCGATTTTTTTGGCAAAATCACTGGAAAATTATATGAAATTTATTATGATGGAAATATAGAATAGCTAATTTATTTTAATAGGAGATTTAAATATATGAAAAAAAAAATAATATTACTACTTTGTATATCAACCCTTATACTTCTAACAATAACAATTTATATAAATAAAGAAAAAATAATAAAAACCACAAAAGCCTTATTAGGTTTAGAAACAAAAGAAATAACATATGAAATATATTCAAACCAAAATGGAAAAATAAAACTAACTTTGACAGCAACAGATACAGAGAATGGAATAGCTGAATTAGAATTACCAGATGGTGATAAATTAATAAGTTCCTCATCAAGAAATAAAATAGCAACAGATTACACAATAGAAAATAATGGAACATATACATTTACAAGTAAATCAACAGCAGGTGAAACAATGACAGAAACAATTGAAGTAAATGAGGAATTTAGAAATAATTTAATTGGAATAGAAAAGGTGCAAGAAATATCTACAGAGCAAGATTATAAAATAATAAAAAAATTTGATGGTGAAAATAGTTACAAATATTATTATGCTATAGGTAAAGATAATGATAATTGGATTGAACTACCTGACTATCAAATTGTAAATTTGGACAAGTATAAGGTAAAAGAAAATAACTGGACAGATGCAGAAGGAAATGTAATATTAAAATTAAAAAAAGTTTCTGAAAGCGGAAGAAATGAAGTAGAAGTCCATAAAACATTATCAGGGATATCAATTCCTGATAATTTATATAATGAAGAAGAACAAATATTAGAAGGCGACAGCATAATATCTTGCATACGAGACAATACTATAAAATCAGGAAATTATAAACTAAAAGTAAATGGAGAAGAATATCCAGCTGAAATATATAATTATGATGAAGATGTTAATTATATAACAGATAAAAATTTGGGAACATCAAAAGAAGACAGTAGAATGTTAATTGTAAAATATAATGGAAATTTAAATATTGATACAGATAGGTTAATTACAGCACAAACAAGAAAAAAGGGAATGTTCATATATGTTGCAGGTGAATTGACAAACAACGGAAATATTAGTATGACAGCAAGAGGTGCAAAAGCAAAAGGACAAGATGTTTATTTGTTGAAACATGATAATGGTATTTATGAATATGTACCAGCAATCGGAGCTGAAGGTGGTCCTTCTGCTAATGTTCATGTTTTAAATTATGCAGGAAACAGTGCATCCAAAAGCCAAAATGGTAATAATGGTGAAAACGGAAATGAAAGAGCTACAGCTGGAGGTGGATCAGGATTTGCTTCCGCCAATCTAATACATGGAGGTGATAGAACGGCCATTTCAGGATCAGGAAGTTATGGAACATCTTATTCAGGTGGAACTGGCGGTGGCTCTAGCATAAATGGATATAAATGGAATGGTTTTGGATATACTGAACTTTTTTATGAAGGAAAATCTGGAGAAAGTAACGGAGGATCTGGAGGAAATGGATATTATGGCGGTACAGGAAATCCCGGAGGAATACAAAACGGAACAACAGGAACTGGAGGATTATTAATTTTATATGCTAATAAGCTTAATAACTCAGGAAAACTTCAATCTAACGGAGTAAATGCAAATGAATATGGAGGAGCTTCAGGTGGCGGTTCTGTTAATGTATTTTATAACCAACTAGAAAACAAAGGTACTATAGAAGCTAATGGCGGAATTGGTCAAAATGGAGGAAATGGTGGTAATGGAACTATAACATTATATAATCTATTAATAGGAAATCTAAATATAACTGTAGATGAAATAACACAAAATTCATTCAGAGTCATAATAAATAAATCAGAAATAAAAGCAACTAATATTACTTATGATTATTTAATCGATTCTAATAAAGAAAAAAAAGGAGTAACAGAATCCTCAATAAATATAGATAATTTACAATTTGCCAAAACCTACCGAATACAAGTGATATTACACTATGGAACAGAAGAATATTATTCTAATACTATTTTTGCAAGAACATTAAGAAATGATGGTTTAATTGAAAAAGTATTAGATTATCCTATTATGACATCTGAAGGAATGAAAAACATAAAATGTTATAACCCAAATAATGAAGATGACTATCATTATGAATTAGATTTAAATAAAGATTGTACTGCAGAAGATGCTTTAGATAAAGCCGCATATGATGGTGATGATTCCACTTATTATGATAGAACCTCTCCAAAATGCAAATTTTACTTTGGAAATGATATAGATATTTACAATGTTTGTTTTAAAGTAGATGGGAATTTTAATGGTCATATAGTTGATGCATTAGAAGAACGTGGATACTTAGGAATCCCAAATGATGGAAAATTTCTAAGCAATAATATATTTCATACAACATATTATGGAAAGGGTACAACAGCTTGGAATAATTGTTTTTCAAAAATTTCAGGAAAACTATATGAAATTTATTATGATAAAACAATTCAATAGACACAAAAAAACCTAAAATATCATCAATCGATGTTTTAGGTTTTTTCTATATATTAGAAAAATTATTCAACTTGCCTAATATATAAAACTACATCGCACAGAAAATTTATTTCATAAATTTTTGCACACAAACAAATCTTAAAAAATCTTTAATTTTTTAAGATTTATTCTAAAACAATTGCCAACAAACTTAACTTATGTTATCATAATATTTGAAAAAAAGAACACACTAAAAGAAGAAAAAATAAGGAGGTATAAAAATGAAATTTGAACAATGGAACAAATTCAAATCAGGAGACTGGCAACAAGAAATAAACGTAAGAGACTTCATCCAAAACAACTACACACCATATGAAGGAGACTCAAGTTTCTTAAAAGGAACAACAGAAAAAACAAAAAAACTATGGGACGAAGTATTAGAACTATATAAAAAAGAAAAAGAATCAAAAGGCGGAGTATTAGACATTGACACAAAAACAGTATCAACAGTAGCTGCGCACGATGCCGGGTACATTGACAAAGATTTAGAAGAAATCGTAGGTCTACAAACAAATGCACCTTTAAAAAGAGCAATTATGCCATTTGGAGGAATCCGTATCGTAGAAAAATCTTGCGAAGCCTATGGAAGAGAAGTTGACCCAGAGGTTGATAAAATTTTCCATACAATAAGAAAAACACATAATGACGGTGTTTTCAGTGTATATACACCAGACATAAGAGCTGCAAGAAGTAGCCATTTAATAACAGGTCTACCAGACGGATATGGTCGTGGAAGAATTATAGGAGATTACAGAAGAGTTGCACTTTACGGTGTTGATGTTTTAATAGCACTAAAAAAAGAAGAATTAGAAGTTTTAGATACAAATGAATTCACAGAAGAAATTATTCGTGAAAGAGAAGAAATTAAAGAACAAATTGACGCATTACAAGCTTTAAAAGTAATGGCTGCAAAATATGGATTTGATATATCTCAACCTGCTTCAAATGCAAAAGAAGCTGTTCAATGGTTATACTTTGGATATTTAGGAGCAATAAAAGACCAAAATGGTGCTGCGATGAGTATTGGTAGAACAACAACGTTCTTAGACATCTATTTTGAAAGAGATTTAGCAGCTGGAACATTAACAGAAGAGCAAGTTCAAGAAATAATGGACCACTTTGTTATGAAATTAAGATTAGTTAGATTTTTAAGGACACCAGAATATAACGAACTATTCAGTGGAGACCCAGTTTGGGTAACTGAAAGTATTGGTGGTATGGGAATTGATGGTAGAACATTAGTTACTAAAAACTCATTTAGAATTTTACACACACTAGAAAACTTAGGTCCTGCCCCAGAACCAAACTTAACAGTATTATGGTCAACAAGATTACCAGAAGGATTTAAAAGATATACAACAGATTTATCAATAAAAACATCTTCAATTCAATACGAAAATGACGATTTAATGAGAATAACATTAGGTGATGATTACGGAATCGCATGTTGTGTTTCACCTATGAAAATAGGTAAACAAATGCAATTCTTTGGTGCAAGAGCAAACTTAGCAAAAACATTATTATATGCTATAAACGGTGGTAGAGACGAAATCTCTGGAAAACAAGTTACACCAAAATATGCACCAATAACTTCTGATTACTTAGACTTTGACGAAGTATTAGAAAAATTTGACCAAATGATGGAATATGTTGCAAAAATTTATATAAAAGCATTAAATGCAATTCACTATATGCATGATAAATATTCATATGAAGCAATTGAAATGGCTTTACATGATAGAGAAATTTTAAGAACAATGGCATGTGGAATTGCTGGATTATCAGTAGTTGCCGACTCATTATCAGCTATCAGATATGCAAAAGTAAAAGTTATAAGAGATGAAACAGGTCTAGCTGTCGATTATGAAATTGAAGGAGACTTCCCTAAATTTGGTAATGATGACGACAGAGTTGACGAAATTGCTGTATGTATTGTAAAAAGATTTTTACAAAAATTGCAAAAACATCAAACTTATAGAAATTCAAAACAAACATTATCAATTTTAACAATAACATCAAATGTTGTTTATGGTAAAAACACAGGAAACACACCTGATGGAAGAAGAGCCGGAGCCCCATTCGGACCAGGAGCAAACCCTCTACATGGTAGAGATACAAATGGAGCATTAGCAGTTATGAACTCAATTGCAAAACTTCCATTTGAAGAAGCTGAAGATGGTATTTCTTACACATTTTCAATAACACCTGGAACTCTTGGAAAGACTGAAGATGAGAGAGTTACAAATATGGTTAATATGTTAGATGGATACTTTAAACAAACAGGTCATCACATCAATGTAAATGTTTTTGATAGAAGCCTATTACTAGATGCTATGGACCATCCAGAAAAATATCCTCAACTTACAATTCGTGTTTCTGGATATGCTGTTAACTTTACAAAATTAACAAGAGAACAACAATTAGATGTTGTAAACAGAACTATTCATGAAAAAATTTAAAAATTTCGGGATTGGGGAGACGGGTCTCTAATCCCTATTTTTTAGGAGAAACAATATGGAAAAAAAAGATATTAATTTAAAATACTATGCAAAAGTACATTCAATAGAATCATTTGGAACAGTTGATGGTCCAGGAATACGTTTTGTACTATTTTTACAAGGATGCCACCTACAATGTAAATACTGCCATAACAGAGATACATGGAATATGAATGGTGGAGAATATAAATCATTAGATGATATATTCGAAAAAATTATGAAATATAAAAATTATATTTATCCAAATGGTGGTGTAACTGTAACAGGTGGAGAACCTTTATTACAAGTCAAATTTCTAATTGAATTATTTGAGAAACTAAAAAAAGAAAACATTCATACTTGTGTTGACACTTCAGGTATGGTTGCTTTAACACCAGATATAAAAAAATTACTTTCTTTAACAGATTTAGTTTTACTAGATATAAAACATATCGATTCAAAAAAATGCAAAAATTTAGTTGGATTTGGTAATGAAAAGGAACTTGCTTTTGCACGTTATTTAAGTGAAAACAATATTCATATGTGGATTCGTCAAGTTCTTGTTCCTGGTTATACTGATGATGAACAAGATTTATTAAAACTAAAAAATTTTATCGATAGTTTAAATACTGTTGATAAAGTTGAAGTTCTTCCATATCACGATATGGGTAGATATAAATGGGAAAAGTTAGGTCTAAAATATGAATTAGATGGTGTACGAGTTGCAAATGATGATGATGTAAAAAGAGCAAAAAAAATTCTAGGTATTTCCTAGAATTTTTTAATTACTCAACTGGTATTTACTTATCCAATAACCTGTTAACTGCTCTCCATCATCTTCAGTTCCATTATCATTTTTATCCCACCAGAAAGCCTCTGGAATTTGATAACCATCGTCAGCATTATTATCTGTAACATTCAAAAATTTAACATCTGAACGAGCATTTGAAGTGTCTAAATTACTCCAATCATTTACAGAATTTAAGATTTTATATTCATAACGTGGAACCCACACAAAATAACTTGTTGTAGTTGCATCTGTAATAGTGTTTCCACTTACATTTCCATCGGTTACCACAATATTTGCCCATCTACTTTGACTATAATCATACCAATTTGATGGAGCACCTTGTTCTATTGGCACATATTCACTTATACTATCACCATTATATATAACATAATATGTTCTTGCTTTCAAATCCCCATTACTCTTGAAGTTTGTTAAATCCGGATCATTTGCAACTTTCGTTGTAACCTTTTTTGTAATTGCTCCAACATAAGCATTTGTTGAAGAATTTCTAGCGATTATATTTACAGTATATGTTGTATTTATACTCAAGCCAGTATATGTGTAATTTTCTGTGCTTGATGTACCTTCATGTTTTAATTCACCATTTAGATAATATTCATATTTTATTGGAACATTTTCAGTATTTCCATCACTATTTGTTGTTTGTAATAATGTTCCTGTAATATCTTTTACATGAATACAGTCACTTGCAGGAGATAATTCAGCAGTAATTCTTGCATTTTTTTCTTCTCTTGTTAATTGATATTTTGTTATCCAATATCCTGTTAACTGTTCTCCCTCATCTTCTTTTTCATCATCATTTTTGTCCCACCAAAAAGCTTCTGGTATTTGATATCCTGTTTCTGTATTTGTTCCTGTTCCCATTATAAATTTAACATCTGACCTTTGACTTGTTTGATTTAATTTATATTGATAACGTGGTATCCACACATAATATGTTTCAAGTCCATCATTTCTTGTAACTATATTAGCCCAATTTGAATATGTATAATTATACCAATTACTTGGAGCATCTTGACTAATTGGAATTTCATTATGCTCTGTTCCATCTTCATCATAATAAACATAAAATGTTGTATCAGGATCAAATCCCTCTAAGTTAGGTGGGTTAACCTCAGTTGGTTCTAATGTTTTTGTCATACTTCCAACTATTGCACCATTAACATCTAATGCTGTTACATTTACTATATAACTTTCATTTTCTGTAAGACCAGTAAATGTATAATCTTCTAAAGTATTTGAAGTATTTTTTATTTGTCCATTTAATGCATATGTATAGCTTGTCGCTTTATCAGATACATTATTTGTAAAGTTACTTACAACTATACTAGATTTTCCTGCAGTCATATTGTAATCTATTTTAAATTTTGCTAATTCACTCAATTGATATTTTGAAATCCAATAGCCAGAAATTGACATCATTAATAATCCATTATCAGCATTTCCATCACCAAAATCAAAAGCTTCTGGTAATTGATATCCTTGATCTACTAATTCTTTATATGTTGTAACTTGTCCTGTTGTAGCATCCATATAATTATTATACACATCAACAAATTTGACATCTGACTTTTGAGTACTTTGATCCAATTTATATACATATCTTGGAACCCATACATAATATGCCTCAACACCTTCTGCTTCAACATAAACATTTGCCCATTTTTGATTATTATAGTCATACCAATTATCTGGTTCAGAATCATAAATCCAATTTAATGGTTCTAATGTTTGGTCATCTTTTGGTTTTAAATATCTTGTATATTTTTTATTGAAGTTATCCAAAAATGGTATATTTACATATACTCCATTTACCAATTTATAAGTTCCATCTCCAGAAACTTTTCTTTTAGCATTTAATATTTCTTTTTTCTCTTTCTTACCAATTGGTTTAATTTTAAATTCATAATCTGTATTTTCCTTTGCATTGAAGTCTATAGATATTTTGTGTTTTCCATATCCACTAACTACTACATCTTTTCCGTCTTTTTTATATGTTATTGTATCTATTCCATCAACTTCTTGCACTGTTACAAGACATAGAAATGTATATGAATAGTCATCATTTACAGTAAACAATTTCGATTCCCAAGAAAATTCTGATAATTCTTCTGCCTTTTTCTTTTCTCTATTTATTTTTACTATATGTTGAAAAATTGGTATAAAAATTAATAAGCAAATCAATATTACAGCATTTATTATAAATATTCTTTTTTTACTTTTTATTACTTTTTTTTCTTTTTTAGCCTTCATATAATTTTTCCTTTCTATATTTTTTATTTAAACAAGAAAAAATTATATTCCATCGCCTTGAACCACTACAGCACGAGAATAATGTAAATTTGCAAAATAAGCATTTTGACCATAAGGATAACCAAAACCTCTATAGAATCCACCATCATAAGAGAAAATACTTTCTTTCATATTTCTCAAAATTCCATATGAATCTCCATAAAAATTATTTGAATAAGCACCATACCAATTTTTTGTTTCGTCCATAGCATCACCTTTTTTTGCAACATAATCAGTAGTATATAAATTTTTATATCTATTTACAGAATTTTTTAAGTTTATTGATAGACTATTTAGTGATCCTGATGCAGTCCACTCATTATTAAATTTCATCACAACCCCAGTAGCATTCCCTGTTGTAGTCTCACCATCATTGACTTTACCCGGATTACCATAACTAGAAGCAGACAAAATAGCCAAAGCACCGTACTCTGTATTCTTTTGCATATGAACATCAATATTATTAGAAGCACCACTAGAAGTTAAATTATCATTAATAGTCTCACCAAGCCCCATTGCTCCACCAAGCTCTTCCATTTTTCTAACATTCATCATCCAATCGCTTAAATTATAAGTAGCACCATCATTTCCATTAGCCTGTAATACAGCTTTAGAGCTACCAGTTCCTAAAAGAACCATAGCTCCAAAGCCAACAGATATTGCAATTATATTTCTAAACAAACCATTTCTTTTCATTCGTTTCCTCCAAAAACTAAACTTTTTTATACTCAAACAACATTATCCTAACAATTTAAGTTCAACATTTTCCATTTTATATTTACCATCAACCAATTTAAATTCAACTAAAGTCTCATCTAATGATTCTTTATTTTGTCTTAAATCAGTAGTAAATAACAATTTAATTTGTGGAATTTCAACATTATTAGTTACAATTTCTTTAAAACATTCTGCCATATGTTTTTCGTCTTCACAAACCAAAATTAATTGAGGTAAACCGGCAAATCCAGAATCACCTGGTTGAAAGTTTTCATAAAAATCTTTATATAAATTCATTTTTTCAACTAATTTCTTTTTCCAGTCAAATTCTCTTCTAACAGCTTCAAATAAAAATTGAATTGATTTATTATTTTTTGTAAGTTTTACAGAACCACCTGTTGCTTTAAATACTTTTCCTAATGTTTTTGCAGTAAGTGCTGGTTTAACTGTATAACTATCAAAGGCTTTTACCTTTCTTAAATATGCAATCAATACTTGATTTCCAGCCAATCTCTTCTTAATCATTGGAACTGGTTTTGTATTATCAGAAGGTTGCCATTTACATTCAACCTCTTTTGAAGTCAATAAATATTTTCCCATTTTCTCTAAGCAATAAATTCTATAAATTCCTTTTCCCTCATCAGATGTAAAATAATATCTAGTTAATATTTTAGATTTTACTAAAGCATCTAATTTGTTATTTAATTTATCCTGAGATTTGGGGTCTATTCCTTTTATTTCTAACATTTGATATATTTGTCTTGATGTTATAAATTCAAATTCGTTTACTAAATCTAATATAGCAAAATGAATATCTGTAATATGACCTATATTTATCTTATGTACAATTTGATTCATTGAAACATAACCATCTTTGCCATCAAAAGTTTTTATTTCTCCTTCTCTAATTGCAAATGGTGACACTTGTGCTTTTATTTCATTATCTTCAACCATTTTAATTCCTCCCCTAAAATAATAAATTTTTATTAATTTAAATAATAAACCACATCTTACATTATAATTAATTTGACTTTCTTTTTATCATAATCAATCTTTTTTATACAAATATCTATTTTTTCACCATAATTTAAACCATCTTTATATTCTGCCATTCCTACTAAATTAGGTGTAAGTTCAATAAATATTCCATTTTTGTTTTTTTCGGTTTCTCTTACTATTCCTGTAGTTTTCATACCTGTTTGAAATTTATTAGCATTTTCTTCCCAAGTTCCTAAAGTATCTTTATATGATAAATTTATTTTTCCAGTCTTTCTATCTATAGATTTTACCACAATTTTTACATTTTGTCCAATTTTTAGTCTTTCATATGGAGATTTTATTCTAGCAACAGATAAATCCTCAATATATGCTAGTCCAACAACTCCTCCACCAATATCAATAAATGCACCATATGGAGTAATATTTTTAACAATCCCTTTAAGACATTCTCCCTCTTTTAAATCATGTTTTACACAATCCAAAACTTCTTTTTGTACATCTTTTCTTGAAAAAATAAATTTATCTCCATTTTTTTCTTTCAATTTAAATTGAACACATTTATGTACTTTTCCCTCACATAAATTTGCTTTTGGAATTCCATCTTTATCTATATTTATAGCCTCAATTTCTGTTCTTGGTATAATTCCCTCTAATCCATTTTCAGTTTTTACATGTAAATTATAATTATTATCACAATTCGTAACAACACCTTGTAAAATATCCTCTTTTGTTTCTTCTATATTTTCACTTTTCCAACCCTCTGGAAAAAATTTAAATGAATTCATATTATTCTCCCTTTTCTTTCGTATCTCTGAACAAATCACTTCAAATATAATTTTACCTCAAATTATTAGTCAAATCAATAGCCTAAAATAAAATTTTCTTAACCTCAAAATCTTTTAAATATCTCCATGTTCCAATTTTCAAATCTTTAACACATATATCACCAATTTTACTTCTATGTAGAGCAATTACTTTACTGCCAACAGCTTCACACATTTTTCTAACCTGTCTATTTTTTCCTTCATGAATAGTTATCTCTAATCTGGATATATTTTTCTCAGCATCTGTTTTTAAAATTTTAACTTTTGCAGGTCTTGTAATATAATCTTCTATCTCAACACCATTTCTTAATTTTTCAACAACTTCATTTTGAATAATTCCCCTTAAAGTAACCGTATATGTTTTTGTAATCTCATGTTTAGGATGTGTAACTTTATAAACAAAATCTCCATCATTTGTTAAAATTAAGGCTCCAGATGTATACATATCAAGTCTTCCAACAGGTACTATTCTTTCTTTTACTTTAACTAAATCTAAAACAGAATCTCTATTAAATTGGTCTTTTGCTGTTGTAACATAACCAATTGGTTTATTTAACAAAATATACACCATTTTATCTACATTATGAACCGGTTTTCCACAAAATTCAACCTTATCCACAGATGGATTAATCTTAGTTCCAAGTTCATTTACAATTTTTCCATTAACAGAAACTTTTCCTTCTAAAATTAGTTCTTCACACTTTCTTCTCGAAGCTATTCCACTATTTGCTAAAAATTTCTGTAATCTTATACTATCTTCTTCCATTAATTTTCCTTTCTTAAAAATATGAAAAATATCATTCACCGATATTTCAAAAAATTTCCCCACTAAACTGTAACTTTTTATTTTTTTCTTAATTCTTGTAATACATTTTCAAAATACTCTGGTAATGGAGCCTCAATAAACATGTCTTTACCAGTAATTGGATGTTTAAATTTTAAACACTTTGCATGAAGACATTGTCCTTTAATTCCCCACTCATTTTTACCATTTGAATATGTAGTATCACCAACAACAGGATAACCAATTTCAGACAAATGAACCCTAATTTGATGAGTTCTCCCTGTTTCAATTTTAACTTCTAACAATGTATAATTTCCAAATCTCTCCAGAACCTTAAAATGAGTAACTGCATTTTTCCCATTTTTATTAACAGCCATTTTCTTTCTATCTTTAGTACTTCTACCAATTGGCATATTTATTGTTGCCTCTTCTTCCTTAACAAATCCTTTAACTAATGCAATATATGTTTTTTCTACCTCATGATTCTTGATTTGTTCGCTCATATTAATATGTGCCTTATCATTTTTTGCAACAACTATAACCCCTGATGTATCTTTGTCCAATCTATGAACTATTCCTGGTCTAATTTCTCCACCAATACCTGATAAAGAATCTTTACAAACAGCCATTACTGTATTTACTAGTGTTCCATCTGGATTTCCATTTGCTGGATGAACAACCATTCCCTTTGGTTTATTTACAACTATAATATCATTGTCCTCATATAAAATATCTATTGGAATATTTTGAGCTTCTATTGAAACTTTCTTCGGTACCTCTTCTTCAAGAATTATTTCATCATCTTTCTGTACCTTATATGATACCTTTGTTTTCTTTCCATTTACCAATACTTTTCCATTTTCTATCATTTTTTGAATATGTGCTCTAGAATATTCAGTATTCTCTGCCAAATACGAGTCAATTCTTTTTCCAATTTCTAATTCTTTTATATTTACTATCAAAATTGCACTTCCTTTTTCATTAATTAATCATTATTTTCAACTTGTACTTTTGCATTTAATCTCTCATAAATAACAAAATTATCATCTGAATATATCTCTTTATAATTTTTATCATGAGTTTTAACAATTAACATATTATTCTTTGATTTTTTACCTAAAATAACATGTGTAATATTATATTTTTCATAAGTATCTTCATAAAATGTAGATATTGACGATGTATTTATAAAATCAGAAAATATATCCTGATCCTTGTTTCCACTAAATTCTGGTGAATATAAATCAGCCCTTGAATCAATGAAAACAGGAATTCCTCTAAATAACATATAACTTCCGAAATTATATTCATTGTAAAATCTTGCTGTACTTAAATCTATATTTTCTAAAATATAATCACACGCAGCAACCGGGTATGAACTTGTACTCACATATGAATCATCAAGCTTTGGTTTTATAGCATCACAACACATTAATATTATTAAAAATGCTAAACATACAACAACACCAATATGCTTAAATGTTTTTTCAAGTTCATCTATTCCACACTTCGTATACTTATTAATCAATTCAACCAACATTTTTCCTAATATTACCGAGCAAATTACTGTAAACATTGAAAGCTGTCTTCTCGTTTTTAACATCAAATAACACAAACCAGTAACCATAAATAAATCAGATAATCTAATCTTTGTTTTTGTAAATATGAGAACTGCTAAAAATATTATAACTATACACATTGCCTCTGTATTATTTGTAATTGTCATTGGCAAATGCTCACTAATATTTTGAGTTGTATTACCTTTCATTGTTTTGTATAAATATGTATAAGGTGTATCACCAAGTGGTGTTAATAATCCAGTAAATACACATATAATCATTACAATAATTAAATATTTAACATTATCTTTTCTTCTAATAACAATCTTATAAGAATTATTTTCGTCTTCTCTTTTTGCTTTTATTTTTTTATTTCTATCATTTTGTTCATCTAGCTTTATTTGTAACTCCTTCAATCTTTCTAAATTATTATTCTTTTGAGCAACTTTCATTTTATGTTTAATTACCATTTGTCTAATCTTCTTATAAATAATTATATCAGCTAGCACAGCTATAAAATATTCTCCTACATATGGTAAAAACAATACAAAGAAAAATGGCCATGTTGCAACATGTAAATTAGCAATTAATATTGAAATAGTAATAAGTCCAATAACATATCTTATTTTTCCATTTTCAACAAATCTCTCAATAAAAAATAATTCCCATATAAACAAAATAAATGTTACTAATTGAGCTCTTGCTGCAATATAACTTCTTAATACATAAATTGCGCCTATTGTAACTGCAAATGATACAGATTTAGATTTTGTTATTTTTGAATTTACAAAAAATAATGAAATTCCTAAAATTGCTGACAAAATACATGTTAATATGTATACACCTTTAAATCCGCCTAATGAATACACAAGATATGTACAAAAATCATATAACCAATGTGGATATGTATAGTTCAAATTTTCATGCCATGAAAAATGGTCCATCATATCTATTCCATTATTTTTTATTAGTTCTCCAATTTTTATTGTATAATATGTATCATTTTGGAATGTGATTGGTGTTACAGCTACACAAAATATTGCAATTAATATTATTGCAACAATTGTAAAATTAACATTTATATTAATATGTTTCTTTAATTTTCCTTTTTTATCTGATTTTTTTGAATTTAAATCTTTTTTAGATTTTATTTTTTTATCATTTTTTGTTTCGTTATTCTTTTTCATATGTTCTTCCTTTCATTCATTATTCAATAAGATTATACCAAATAAAAATAAAAAATGCTACTAAATATATTTATTTTTAGAACAAATCTGAAAAAAGTAATTACAAATCACAGTCTATGTAAAATAAATGATGTAAAAGGTTCTTTCTCATCATTTATTTTACATTTACTTTGAACTGTATTCCAAAAATTTTTTGTCAATTTATAATTCACCATAATTCAAAAAACAGCATAATTTTTTACAATTACACTGTTTTATAACTCTATTATTCTATACAGCCTCTTGATTTTCTGTTTCTTTATGTTCAGCATTTTCACTTTCTTCAACAACCTCTAAGCTACCAACAGAAACCTCATAAGCTACTCTATTTTCAACAGTTCCATCTTCATGTTTCTTTTCATACATTCTAGATTGAACTCTACCTACTATTTTAACCTTAGTTCCAACCTCTAAGTTTTGGCAAAATCTTGCTGTTCTTCCCCATGCAATAGTTGGAATATAATCTGATTTATTATAAGCTCTATTAACAGCTAATAATACATCAGCTATTTCTCTTCCAAATGGTGTTTGTCTATAAATTGGTTTTTTACAAATATAACCAACTAAAACAACTTCATTAGTTATCATATCTTTTTTCACCATTTCATTTTCTTCTTCTTCCTCCAGTTCTTCAACTTCAACAACATCTTTAGCAAAAACTGTTAAAATTAATCTGTTTTTTTCATTTTCATAACTATTGTATGATCTAAATTGTCCCTTTACTAATAAATTTTTACCTTGTGTTAACATCTCATCTGTTATTAATCTTTCTGATACTGTTATTGGTATAATGTCTGCATTTCCACTTAATCTTGCTATTTCAAGATTAAATACATAAAATCTTTCCCCATATATTTCATGGCTAAATTTCTTTTCTCCTGTAACTTTTCCAACTAATGTTAAATAGTTGTTTTCTAAATAATTTGTATCCAAATTTTTTTCCTCCCTTATTTTTTTATCAATATTGTATATTTATCTTTGTGCTTCTCTTTTTACTACATTTATTATTATACACCCTTTTTTTTGTTTTGTCTACATAAAAAGTTAAATTTATTCAAAAAATGTAGATTTTTCCTGTATTTGAAGAATTATGATATATTAAATTATATACATAACACTAATTTTTATACCAATAATTTGATAGAAATTTGATGATTTTAGAATATTGTTAAAATATAATAGTTTGATTATTATATAGCCAACTATTATAAACAAATCATTCTACACTAGTTACAATTCACAGTCTTTGAAAAAATTTATAATCCGTATCTGCATTCCTGAAGGATCCACTTTATAATTGTCCTTATATATCAATTCGAAAACAGAAACAATATCAAACCCCTTTTGTTTAATATTTTTTATCAACATATCCAAAGAATCAGCTGTATGTTTAGTTCCATTATGAGTCAAAATTATATCTCCAGAATCTAACTTTTTATCCAACCTGTTCCACATCTCATCACCTGTAAGTCCAGTATAATCTAAAGTATCTAAACTCCATTGAATTGTATAATACCCTTTATCAGTTGCTGCTTTTATAACAGTATTATTATATTCTCCATATGGAGCTCTATATAATTTTGTTCTTGAACCAATTACTTTTTCTATTTTATCATTACTCTTTTCAATCTCTTCAATATTTTTTTCATAACTCAAATTATTTACATGTGGATGTGAATCACTATGACTTCCGAATTTCTTGACCAGCTTCATTTATCTTTTTTACTGCTTCTGGATATTTATCAATCCAATCACCAACCATAAAAAAAGTTATTTTTATATTATTTTCTTTTAAAACTTCCAATATTTTATCTATATCATCAGCATTCCAAGCACAATTCATTGTTAAAGCAACTTTCTTTTTATCTGTTTTCACCTTATATATTGGCAATAATTTTCCTTCCTTTGCTGATGTTTCTATTGTATCTCCAGATTTCACCTGAAAATTTGCAACTCCAACAAATAATAATGTTACTGTTAATATAGATACTAAATATGTAAATATCTTTTCTTTACTAAATACTAAAAACATATAATCACCTAAAAAAATTTATTCATTAAAATACTCAATTATTCCATTAAAAATCCCCCAAGCCAATTTATTTTGATACTCATCATCAAGTAATTGTTGTTCCTCTTCAGGATTAGACAAAAATCCACACTCCACTATTGAAATAGGAATCTCAACATGTTTCATAATATATACAGTATCAAGTTTCATAGCAACCCTTTTATTATCTTTCTGAATTGATTCATTCAAATTCGATTGTATTTTTTTTGCTAAATTAATACTCTTCTCATTTTTGCTATTATAAAAACATTGCCATCCCCAATACTGTTGCTGTGGAATTTTATTCAAATGCACACTTACAAATAAATCTGCAGATGAACTATTTCCAATTTTAACTCTATTTCTAATATCAGATATTTTCTTTTCCCTTAATGTTGTCTTATCCAAATCATAAATTGCATTTTCATCTGAACGTGTTAATATAACTGTGCATCCACTTTGCTCTAATAAATTTTGTAATTTTAATGATATTTTTAAATTAGTTTCCGCTTCTGTTGTCCCTCTACTACTTTGTGCTCCTTCATCTGGCACCCCATGCCCAGCATCAACCACTATAACTTTTCCAGAAACAGGTGTTGCAGTAGTACTTTGTGTTTCTTCATCTAAATTTATTTTTGCTCCCTCATATGAATATACAAATATACCCAACAAAACTGCAAGTAAAATTAAAGTTATCCTTTTTCTTTTTATAACATACATAACATTCCTCCTTACTTATTAATCATTATTATGATTTTTAGATTTTTATTACTGTTATAAACAATTAATTAGCAAACAAAAAAAGAAAGCAGATTTTTCTACTCTCTTTAATATATCTCTATTTTTTTCTTCTATCTATTGCATAACTACTTCCCATAATAGATTTAGCTACATGTTTAACTTGAGCTCCAACTTCACCTATTTCTAGAATATTTGCGAATCGACCTTTATCAGCCTCAACAACCCCAACAGAAATGGATGTAAGAGGAAATTGCTCAATAACACCTTTTCTGTTAGCAACTTCAATATACCCATTTTCTACATCCTCCTCTGTAAAAAAGGCATTAACACCAGCGTCAAAATTTGCTATAATACTTTCACAAATTTTATCACAATTCAAAGTAGGAATAATAGCAACAAAGTCATCTCCACCAATATGACCAACAAAACTATTATTAGGTACATATGAATGGACACATCTTAATATTATATCAGCTGTATATTTAATTATCTCATCACCTTTTAAAAATCCATAAATATCATTATACGCCTTAAAATTATCCAAATCCAAATATAGTACTGAGAAATCTTCTTTATTAGAAATTTTTTTCTTTAATTCTGCATGTATCTGAACATTTCCAGGTAATCCTGTTAAAGGACTTATTCTTCTATTTATATTAATCAATCTTCCTAAATTCTTTATTGTAAAGTACAAATACTGTGTATTTACAGGTTTTTTTATATAATATTCAACAGATTCCTTTAATATATCTATTCTATGTTGTCTATTTGAATTAGAAGAAACAACTATTATAGGAGTTATACTATTATCATCATCATTTCTTATCTTTTTACATAATTCAATAACATCAACTTTAATTGCATCTTCGTTTACAATTATTATTGAAGGAATATTTTTCAAAGCTATATCTATTTGTTCTGATTTTACACTTATAAATTTATATTCATGGTCATTTTCAAATAACTTCTTAAATACCATTATTGAAGATTCATCATCATCTATTATATATATTTCTTGTATCATTTGTTCCTCCTTCTTGCAGCTATTTAATTATTTATCAAATCTAACAAGACCTGTCTCCTCCGTAATACCATTAGAATTTTTAACAATCACTTCAATAAAGTTTTGTCCTGCTTGTAATTCCATTGGCAAAGTATAATTAAATTCTTTCATATCTTTATCATCCAAATTTACTATATAATCTTGATTATCATCTTTATTTAATTTAAACTCTACACTTGATAATTTTTCATCATCAGATGATTTAATTACAAAATGTTTTTCATCATCACTTAAAGCAACACTAACCTTTGGTTTAGACACCCCATTAATTTTTTGTACCTTTGTATCTGTGTTATTATTTACATCAACTACAATAACTGTCAATGTATGTAATCCTTTCATAGCATCTATTTCCTGGTTTATTTTTGTATCATTTATTTGTATAGTTTTCTCTTCTTCTTCATCCCATCTATATGTCATATATGAAATTTGATTTTCTTCTTCACATGTAATTTTTATTTTATTACCAGAAACCTCAAAATTTATATTACTTTGACGTTCATATTGCTTTTCGTATGGAATCTCATTTCCATCAGCATCCACAACTAAAACATGTAAAGTATTTGTACCTGAAGGAACTTTTATTTCTTTTTCTATATATTTTCCATTATTTCCATTTACAACAGTTGACTCTTCATCATTCCATCTATATTCTAATTTAGAAATATTTTTACTATGAACTACTTTTAATAATATTGTATCTTCTGATTTATCTTCAATAGAAATTGATGGTTGTAAATTTTCACTTTGACTTTTTCCCTGTTTTCCTATAATTGAATAAATTCCCATACCTATCATAAATGTTCCAAATATTAATAAAGCTATTGCAAAAATACGCAATATTGTTCCTATTTTTATAGGTTTAGAATTTCTATTTTTTATCTTCTTTTCATTAACTGGCATACTTGTTGAAAGTATTTGATTCATTTTTATAACACCTCTCTACTAATGAAATTATAACATACCAAATTTTAATTGTAAACTAAAAAAGAAAAAATATTGGAGCAGAAAACCCTCAAAATTTTCCACCCCAACTATTTACTTTAAATCATTTTATAATACAAATTTCTTAATCAACACAATTCCACTTGCCAATGTTACTAACACTGCAAAAGTTAAAGTAACGTACAATCTTGCACGACCCGTAGCTATTGCTAAAAGAACTGGTGCATCATCTATATCATCTTCACCTGGAACCTTATTATTTGGAGTTGAATCTCTATCTGGAACATGTTTATCATTATAATCCTCAGAAATTTCCGCTGTATTTACTTTTAAGCCTAAATTATTTTTATCATTTTTCCAAGTAAGTACAACTTCAACATCCGCACTTTGACCAGGTTGTAACAACGTATTTTCCAATTTTCTTGTACTTATAACATTATTTCCCTCATCAGTCCAATCAGGATTATCTTTTGCATCAAATTTTAATCCATCTGGAATATAATCTCTAATTTGCTTTGCGTATCCAGCAATATCACCCTCATTTGTTACTCTTATAGAATATCTGAATTTAACTGTTACTGAACTCAATTTTTTTCTATTTAATTCTACTTTAACAACTTGTTCAGGATCATCTTCTGGTTTATGTCCAGTTTGTGTTACTGTTTCTTTTCCATTTTCAATAACAATTGCTTGTGTTACCCATTTTCTTAATGCTAAGTCAAATTCTGTTAATTTAACATATTCTTTATCTTGGTCATCTTCACCGTCAACCCATTTATCTGGTGTTGAATCTATATCATCAATTGGATTTCCATCTTTATCTGTATCATCTGATATTTGTGCACTATTTACCAATATTTTATTTGAACCATTTGGTTCAGTTACTTTAAATGCAATTTTAACATCTGCATAATCAGGGTTTGTATCTGATATTTCTTTTGTTCCATCAAAAGCTGTTAATAACGCAGGATTTTCTTTTAATGGAGAATCCTCTTTCATTCTTGCTTCACCTTGTTCTTTTGATAGATAATCTGTTGTTAATTTTACTGCATTTTTAACATCTGTTGTTTCCTTACCATCTTTATCATACATTACCCATCTATATTCTTTATTTATAGAATTATCTGGTAAATATTCAAGGCCATCTGGTACATCATCAGATACTTTTGATGCATATCCATCTATTTCACCCTCGTTAAATACTCTTATTGTATATGTAACAATATCACCTGTTACAACATCTAATGGTTCTTTTGAATGTTCATATGTTATTTTATTATTTTCACTATCATATTTTACTTGTGGTATTCTTGTTGTTACATCTTTATCACCAATATTTGTAATAAATTTTCTTAATGCTAAGTCAAATTTCTTAACAACTAATTTTTCAAAGTCATCATCATCTTCTTGACCAGGTATATAATCTCCTGTTTCATCATCTTTATATGATGGTAAGTCTTTATCTGATGGTAATACAACATTATTTTCTTTTGAATCCCTATCTGTTACATCTTGTTTCTTTTCATCTTTATATTTTGTTATATCTGCTATATTTGTAATCTTTCCTTGTGCATCTTCTGTTACTTTACACATAATAGGAATTTCTTTATAAGATAATATTATTTTTCCATCATCATTTATTGTTGCTTTTTCGATAATATAATTATCTAAATAATTTGTAGTAACTGTTCTTCCATCTTCAGATACTTTCCATCCATATTTATCATTAAAGTCTCCTTCAACAAATTGTAAATATGGAGGTAAGTGGTCTTTAATTTCACTTGCATATCCACTTATGCTTCCTTCATTATATACTCTTAGCATATAAACAACAATATCATTTTTTGTAACTTCTACTGGTTCTTTTGTATGATTATAAATTGCTGTTGTTATCATATTACCATTTTCATCTACAGTATTTAATTTTGATGTATCTACTACCGGTGCTCTAGTATATGACCCATTTGAATTTTTCAAATATTCAGAATCTTCTATTGTTTTATCTTTGCTTACAGCTATAATAAATTTTCTTAATGCTAAATCAAATGATTGTAAAATTACATTATCATAATCTTCATCATCTTCATATTTAATCCATTTATCTGGACTTGAATCTCTATCATCAATTGGATTTCCATCTTTATCTGTATCTCCTGTAATAGCAGCTTCATTTCTGATGATTTCGTTTGTTGCATTATCAGCTACAACTTTCATATAAACAGATACTTCTCTATAATCCGGATTTTTATCATTTATTGTGTTTACATATCCTTTTGTTTTATCAAATGATTTTATTAAGTTTGCTCCATTTTTTGTTATTTCAGCACCTTTTCCTTTTGCTAAATAATCTGTTGAAATTAACTCAACTCTATTTGTATCTTTGTTAATATTTTTAATATCCCAAATTCCTTGGTTATATTTAATAGCTTCTTTTTCTTCTTTTGATAATGTTGTATCTGCATCTAATTCAGTAGCATCTTTTTCAGACCACATAAATTCTAGTCCTTCTGGAATATCTTCTGAAATTTCTGATGCATATCCATCAACATCACCTTCATTATATACTCTTAATGTATATTTAACTATATCTCCAGTTTTTACTGATACTGGATTTTTATCCATTTCATAATCAGCTGTTGTTGCTGTTCCATTTGCTAATTTTGTAACATCAACACTTAATAATCTTTCAGGTACTTTTGTTCCATTTACTTCAACTATTCTTTTAATTAATTTTAAATCAAATTGATAGTCTTTTACATTTACATATAAGTTTCCATCAGCATTTAGTTCTACAGTTGCATCTTGACCTTTTTGTGATGTTATATCATTTCCTTTATCATCTACAACTTTACGAGTTACATTTTTAACTTTATATGTATTACCTTCTAATACTTTTTCAACTGTTACTACTATTGTTCCATCAAATTTACAATATCCATCTGGAGCCACTGTCTCTTTTATAGTATAAACATCATTATTTCCAACATTTTCTGATGTTATTTTGACATTTTCTGCTATTGTTAATTTTCCTGTTACTTCTTTTGTAACGCCATTAACAACAAATGTTGCTTTACTATTTAATTGTTCTCCTTTTGCATCTTGTTTTACTAATACTAAATTATATGAACCCTCATTTTGTTTTTTAATAATTAATTTTTCAAAGTCATCATCATCTTGTTGTCCTTTATAATAATTATTTGAATCTGTTAAATCAGATTTATTATTATTTCCTGTATAGTTTTCCATGTTATCTTTATTTACACTTGGTGTTGTTGATGGTTCAGAATCTCTATCTTTTCCTTTTTGATTTGTTATTGTTTCCTTTGTTACTGCATCATATTCTTCTGAAATCCAAGCAACATTTGTTAACACTTTATCACTATTTGTATTTGCTGTTGCTGTAACTGTACATTCTATTTCAATTGTATCTGAATCTAATGTACTTCCATCATATGCATTTAAATTTTGAGTTCCTGTTGTTGTAAATGTAGCTTTGTTTGTAGACTCATCATAAACTACAGAATAACTATTTCCTTTACCAGATGTTACTGTTCCTGTTGTTTTTAATTTTAATCCTGTTGGTAATTGATCAACAATTTTTGTTGCTCTACCAGCTTTTTCTCCTTCATTATAAACTGTTAATTTATATGTAACAACACTTCCATTAGAAACCGTTACTGGATCTTTTCTATGTTTATATGTTGCAGTTTTACCAGTTTTTACTGTTGAAGTATCTATATTTGGTATTCTTGAACTATTACCATCAAGAGCTTTACCATCAACTTTTGTTATATATTTTCTTAAAGCTAAGTCAAATTCTTTTACATCTGGTGTTCTTTCAATTAATATAATTGGTTGTGTATTTTGTTGAGTAGCATTTGCATACAATGTAACCTTTGTTGTTGATGTTACTGTACCATTTGCATATGCTGCTGCATTCTTATTTGCTGTTGAAATTAAGTAATTATATAATAATACTGCTTGTTCCTGTCTATCTTTTCCTGCACCAGTTTGAGAACCAAAACTATTAAAGTGCAAATCATAATCACTTAAACTTTTGTATGATTCCCCATTATGTGCCATATCTAATGTTCTATAAAATAACCAAGATGTTTTTTCATCTCCAAATTGATTATATACTTTGTTGAATACTGTATCATCATGGTTTGTAAAATACCACATTGCAGCTTGTTGAACTGCTTCTATATCACTTTCTGTTAATGGATTTGTATAATCTTCAGCATATATACCCGCAGCTTCTAGTAATGCTGTTTTTTCTGTGTCTGTTGATACACCTTTTAAATATACTAAATCTGTTAATGCCAATAAATTATTGAAATATCCATTATTTACTATACTTTGTAATACTGGATTTCCAGAAGCTAATATTTCTGATTTTTCTGTTTTTAAATCATAAGAAATTGTATACTCTGCCTTTGTTGTTGTATCATTAAAACCTACTCCTGCTCTAACACAATAATAATTTCCAGTTACGAATGTATCGCTTGTTCTATTATCATATTTTACTATTTGCCATATTTTAGCACCAACAATTGATTCTGTTGTTGAACCATTTGCTAATGGATTTCCAATAGCATATGCTAAATTGTCTGGTGTAGTTCCTTTTCTATATTCATTTATTCCAAAATACATTGGTGTTGTAAGTGGTGTTTTTGCTTTTGCTGTATTTGGAATTGTCATAAGTATAATTGCAAATATAATACTCATGATTGACAAAGTTATTCTTTTCTTACTCATAATAAAATCTTCTCCTTCTTATATAAATAACATTACTTTAATTTTATTTCATTAAAGCCTTGAAGTCAATAGCTTTTATAGCGTTTTTTTATTTGATTTTTTTTGCCCTTTCTTTAGCTTACGGAAGGGCTTTTTGTATAGCATATATTTTTTTTACGCCTACATTACAATTATATTACATTTTTGTTACAAAATCAATATTTATGTAAAATGTTTATATTTTTTAAATTTTTTCTTAGGGATATATGCCTTTGAAGTTTTAGTTACAATTCACGATTTATATAAAATAAATTATGAGTAAGGTGCTTCCCTTAGGATTATATATATA
>URZW01000018.1 GCA_900552555.1 uncultured Clostridium sp. | reverse complement strand
CTTCGTAAAAATTATTATTTTATCGGATTATTTTCCGAAACTTCTTGACACTAATATGGATGTGATAATTCTGTTATAATCACTAAAAGTTATAGTTCAGTAAGGAAAATCCTTACTGAACTGTAAACAATAAAATACTTATACTTATTATAATAATAGTGAGACAATTTTACACTGCCTCACTTATTTTTATTTTTCATCTGTAATCCATTTTACCAAATTTAAATTTTCCGCATCTAATAGCATCTCATGTTTTGGCATAACTCTGAAAGTATAACCATAATTTCCACCAGTTTTCAATTCAATTTTTGTTGTATATTCATAAATTTTATTTTCTTCATCTTTTGATGTCAATTTCATTGGAATAATGCTTACATTTTCAACAACACCATTATCTAAAATTTTACCATAGTAACATTGAGCTGTAATATTGTTTACATCAATGTTTGGAAGTTGAACATCACATTTAACTTCAATATTATTTCCTGCATCCATTGTTATATTATTCAAATTGTTTTTTTGTGTAATTTTGATATCTTTCCAATTTGTATATAAATTCTTTTTCCACAAATTGAACTCTGCAACATTATCAACATTTTCATAATATTTTTTTGTTAAATTACATAATGGCATATATAAATTATTTGTGTAATCTACAAGCATTCTTGATGTACTATATTTTCCACCTGTTGATGTAATAGAATTTTTCATAATTCTCATCCATTTTTCTGAAATTCCATTTTCATCTTTTTCATAATATGTTGGTATTATTTTTTCTTCTAATGTACGATACATGCTTTGACTATCTGCAATATCTTGTTCTTCATATGATGTAAATTCTGCATTGGTTCCAATTGTCCATCCATTTTCTTGGTTGTAGCCTTCTGCCCACCAACCATCTAAAACACTGAAGTTTATAACTCCGTTTACAGATGCTTTTTGTCCACTTGTTCCAGATGCTTCCATTGGTCTTCTTGGGTTGTTTAGCCATACATCAACACCACTTACTAAATATCTTGACATTGCAATGTTGTAGTTTTCTAATAAGAATATTTTTCCCTTAAATTGTGGCATCATTGATATTTCGTGTATTCTTTTAATTAAATCTTGTCCTTCTTTATCTGCTGGATGTGCTTTTCCTGCAAATATTAATTGAACTGGTCTATCTGCATTGTTTAGAATTTGTGTTATTCTTTCTAAATCTTTGAATATCAAAGTTGCTCTTTTATATGTCGCAAATCTTCTTGCAAATCCTATTGTTAATGCATTTGGATTTAATTTTGATGTTATATCATTTATTTCTTCATAACTATATCCAGACCTTCTTAATCTATTTGTTGTATTTTCTTTAACTATTTCTAATAGTTTTTGTTTTCTTTGTTGATGTATTCCCCACAATTCTTGGTTTGGTATATTATTTATATTTTCCCATACTTCATCTTTAAAAATGTTATCTTGCCAATATGGAATTAAATATTTGTTATATAATTCTTTTAATGATGGTGCTAACCATGAACATGTGTGAATACCGTTTGTTACATATGTTATTGGTGATTCATTTGCTGCAATTTCAGGCCATACATCTCCAAATAATTCTCTTGAAACAGCTCCATGTAATTTACTTACACCATTTTTCTTTCCAGCAACTTTTAGTGCTAATATTCCCATATTAAATCCTGTTTCTAATTCTGTACTTGGTTTCATTCCTAATTTTAAGAATTCTTCTCTGTCTAAGTTTAGTCTTGGCCAGAATTCTTTGAAATACTTTTCGACTAATGCTATTGGGAATATGTCATTTCCAGCTGGAACTGGTGTATGTGTTGTAAATACTGTTTTTGAGCTTGCTATATCTTTTGCAACCTCAAATGATACTTTCTTTTCTCTTATTATATTTTTGATTAGTTCTAATATTAAGAAAGCTGAGTGTCCTTCATTCATATGATATACTGTTGGATTTAGACCTAATGCCCTTGTTAATAAGTTTGTTCCACCCATTCCAAGAATAATTTCTTGTCTTATTCTCATATCTTGGTCTCCGCCATATAAACGTAATGTAGTTTCTCTATCTTCTGGTGAATTTTCATCTATATCAGAATCTAATAAATATAATTTTATTCTTCCCACATTTATTTGCCATACTTTTAAATATACTTTTCTATTTTCAAATTTTACATATATTTTTAATTCTTCGCCATTTTCATCTTTTACTGGATTTATAGGTAAATTGCTTAATTCTATATTATTATACTCTGTTTCTTGGTCACCGTATCCATTTATTTTTTGATGGAAGTATCCATTTTTATATAATAACCCTACTGCTACTAATGGAATACCTAAATCACTTGCAGATTTTAAGTGGTCTCCTGATAATATTCCAAGTCCACCTGAATATATTGGTATTGTTTGATCTAATCCATATTCTGCTGAGAAATATGCAATTAAATCATTTTTGTTTTCTGGATATTTATTTGCAAACCAAGTATTTTTGCTTGTAACATAATCATTAAATTCTTTTGCAAGTCTATCATATTCTTTTAAAAATTCTGCATTTGTTGCAACTGCTTCTAATCTCTCTTGTGATACTTGTTTTAAGAATTTTTCAGGATTTTTTTCACATGTTTCCCATAAATCTTTGTCTATTTTTTTGAATAGTCTTAGGAATTCTGTATTCCATGACCACCATAGATTATTTGATATTTCTGATAATTTTTCAATTCTTTTTGGTAACTGTGGATTTACAGTTATCTTGTTAAATATGTACATTTTTATTTCCTCCTTGGTATTTTTTACTTAATTATTTTTTCTTGTTTGTGTTATTATGCTTAACTATTTTTATTCGTAATTAAATTTTTGTTTTATTAGATTTATGTTATTTTTCTTCGTGTTCATTATCTTGCTCTTTACCATGTTTTTCTTGGTATTTTTTTTCTTGCATATTGGCTACATCTTCTAGGTGTTGTTCATATCTGGCATATCCTTTTTGTGGATTTAGTTCTTTTTTGAATTCTCTTACTTTTTCTTTTTCTGTTTTTATTATTCTGTTTGACATTGCATTTGTTTTTTGCATTTCATATGCTTCTTGTGGTGTTATTTCTTTTTTTGTTTTTTGATTTTCTGTGCTGTTTTCTTCTTTTTCTTGTTGTTCTTGTTTTTTTGTTAGTTGTTCTTCATATTTTTGATTAAATCTTTTTGCTGGTTCTATTTTTTGTGTTCTTTTTACTTCTTCTATTAAATTTTTTTGGTCTGATTTTCTGCTTATTTTTTCTGTTCTCATCTAAAAATCTCCTATCTCTTTTTTTCTTTTATATTATAATAATAAATTAAAAAAAGTACAAGTCTTTTTTTAAAACTTGTAACTTTTTTATTTTCAATTATAAATTTGCTTTAAATATAATTTTTGTTAATTTAATATTTGAATTTTATAGCCTTGCATACAATTTTTTTCATATTTTAAAATATATCATCATTATATTCCCATGAGTACTCTCCACCATATACTCCTAAACTTGCTTGACTTCCATCTGGATTTGTTCCTGTTCCAACATTTTTCCATACATTATCATCATCTGTTATTTGATATGTTGTACTATCTAATTTTGGTGTTGGTGTTATATAATTTGTTTTATAATTCCACATATCATCTGTTGTTCCCCATCCAGATGTAAATCCACCATAACAATTTGTTAATTTATTTTCCCCTGGTGTATTTCTTAAAAATGATTTAACATTTTGTGTTAATATACAATTATAAAAATTAAATCTTGTCTTTGGTATAAAATATGAAACATCTGCTACATTGAAATCTGGCTTTATAACAACATTATAAAAATCCATGTCTATTTTTGGAAAAATTGCATTTGTTGCGGCTGTAGTTGCATTCCAAACTAACCTATATATATTAACTGTATATCCAGTTGTACCATTACTATTATTAGCAAATATTGATTTTACCTTTAAAATTGTATTTTGTTTTTGTCCTATTATATTTATTTCTCCATCATAATCCAAGCTAAATAGGTTTTCTTTTAATTCATAATTTCCTGAATTTAATATAATTCCATATTTTTTTCCTTTTTTTATAATCCCACTCTCTGCAATTTTATCCAAAGTAGCATAAGGTTTACTTCTGCTTCCGTCACCTGTTGTATCGCTACCATTTGAAGAATCAATATAAATATATTTATCAAACTTATTAGCCAATTCAACAACTGGTTCTTCTAATGTTTTCTGTTGTAATTTTGCCACACTTACAGTTGTTCTTGGAACAACTCTAACTTCTATATTGTAATTTGTATTAAAATCCAATCCTGTAACAATATATTGTTTTTCTGTTCCTTCATGAATTAAATTACCATTCAAATAATATTGATACAATGCAATATTATTTTCTTTTTCAGGATTTACATTTATAGTGAATTTTTTTGCTTTTACATCTGTTACTGTAACACTTACTTTTCCCACATCAACATTAGAAGTTTCCCCCTTATTATCTTCTGATGTATCATCTTTATCACTTGTTCCATTTTCTGTTTTTGATTCTATAATTTCTAAATTTTGTCCTACTTTTACAAAAATCTTTTCTCCTATTCCCATTGAATCTTCAGGATATACAATATTTGTTGGAAATGTGTTTTCATTTTCTGCTGTCACATTTCTTTTGTTATTGTTATTAACTACTTCAGCAATCATTTTAGGTGTTATATCCTTTGTTTCACCTTTATTTTCTGTTATTAATTCACTTATTGCTAAATTTACTTCCTCCTTTGCTGTTGCTATTTGTGCCAAAACCTTAGCTTTTTTTATTTTTCCAAGTAGTCCTGATCGTCCCAATGCTCCAATTGTAATTCCTGCCAATAATAAAAGGACAATTATTGTAATAACCAATGCTACTAAAGTAATTCCTTTACTTGATTTTTCTTTTGTTCTCATATTTTTTCCTCCTAAAATTTTTATAATATATTAATATTTATATAATCATTTTTCACAATTTGTGAATTTGATATACATTCTGAAATCCTATTTGTATCATATAAATTAGTTTTTTATAATTTTCACTTATTTATATATTACCATTAACCAGCAAAAAGTGTAATACTTTTGTCTGGTATTTTTTAAAACATTTTTGTGAGAAAATTAGTATAAGTTGCACTATAACAAATTTAAAAATATCGGAGGAATAATTATGTTTGAAATATCAAAATACAAAAAAAGTAATGTAAAAATATCTATTAGATTACCTGAAAATATGAATGATACATTAAAAAAAATTGCCAAAAAAGAAAATATGAGTTTTAATAATGTTATTGTTAGTTGTATTCAAAATTCATTAGATGAAATGGATTTAAATAAATATAAAAATGTTGAAATTGTAGAACAAAAAGAAGTTAAAATTTAAAACCAGGGAAAAGATTTTATAATCTTTTCTCTGGTTCATTTTTTATATTTTGAAAGTTATGCAATATAAATGAGTTTTAATTGGAATATGAGCAATATTTATACTCATATTTTTTTATTCTTCCCTGCCATTAATTTTTAGTAACTTAAATATTTCAACAATAACAATTGGAGCTAAAACAAGGCAAACAAGTTCGATAATATTTTCAGTTGGTAAAACTGGAATACTAAATATTTCTCTTAATCCAGGAATTAACAAAATAACAAATACAAGCAATGCAGACGCAACAACTGCTCCTATTAATTTCATATTATTAAATATTCCTGTCTTAAATATTGATTTTCTATTATTCCTTACATTAAATACATGTGTTAATTCTGATAGTGCCAAAGTTACAAATGCCATAGTTTGCCCAACTTCTATCTTAGATTGTTCAAGTGTTAAACCATTTATTGGTGCTTTTGTTGTTCCAAGTCCTATCATAAATGCGGCAAGTGTAAGTCCACCTATCATTACACCTTGATATATAACTCTCCATGTCATTCCTTTTGTAAATACACCTTTACCTGGTTTTACTGGTTTTCGTTCCATTATGTCACTATTTGCTGGGTCAAATGCCAATGCTAATGCTGGCAATGAGTCTGTTACTAAGTTTATCCATAAAATGTGAATTGGTAATAATATTTCCAAACTGTTGATATCTGTTATTCCAAACCATTTGCTAAATAATGGCGTTAATAGTGTTGCAAAAAATAGTACTATTATTTCTCCAACATTGCTTGAAAGTAAGAATTGAATTACTTTTAAAATATTGTCGTATATTCTTCTTCCTTCTTCTACAGCTGATACAACTGTTGCAAAGTTATCATCTGTTAAAATTACATCTGCCGCTTCTTTTGCAACATCAGTTCCAACCATTCCCATTGCACAACCAATATCCGCTTTTTTTAGTGCTGGACTGTCATTAACTCCATCACCTGTCATAGCAACAACTTCACCATTTTTTTGCCAAGCGTTTACAATTCTAACTTTATGTTCCGGAGAAACTCTTGCATAAACTGAATATTTTCTAACATTTTGTATTAATTCTTCATCTGTCATTTGTTCAAGTTCACTACCAGTTATTGCTTCATCGTCATTTTCAAGAATTCCTAATTTTTTAGCAATTGCTGTTGCTGTAATTTTGTGGTCACCTGTAATCATTACAACTTTTATTCCTGCCGTTTTACATTTTTCAACTGCGACTTTTGCTTCTTCTCTTGGTGGGTCTATCATGCCAACCATTCCTATAAATATCAAATCGTTTTCTATTGTTGCCATTTCTTCTTTTGATGGAATATGGTCAATTTCTTTATATGCACATCCCAGCACTCTTAAAGCGTCTTTTGCCATCTCTTCATTTTTTTCTCTTATTTTGTTTACATATTCACCAATATTTTGATGTATTTCATTGTTTATTTCATATGCTGAACATCTTTTTAATAATTCATCTATTCCACCTTTTGTAAATACTACATATTTTCCATTTAATTGATTTACAGTTGTCATTAATTTTCTATCTGAATCAAATGGTATTTCCTGAACTCTAGGTGCTCTGTCATATAAGCTTGGGTCAAAGCTCAAATTGAATGCCATATCAACTAATGCTGTTTCAGTTGGGTCACCTGTTAAAGTTCCGTCTTGAGATATTTTGGTATCATTACATAGCATATTTGCATATACTAGTTTTTTCAATTCTTCGTCAATTTCATCTTCTTGTATATTGGCCATATCTCTGATTGCTTCGTTCCAATAAATTTTTTCTACTGTCATTTTGTTTTGAGTCAATGTTCCTGTTTTATCTGAACATATAACTGTACTGCTTCCAAGTGTTTCAACAGCTGGAAGTCTTTTTACAATTGCATTTTTCTTAACCATTTTTTGAACACCAATTGCTAAAACAATTGTTGATACTGCTGCCAACCCTTCTGGTATTGCTGCAACTGCTAATGATACAGCTGTCATAAACATTTGAATTGGTTCTTTTCCTTGTATCAACCCAACTACAAATATTACTACACAAATTACTAATGCTGCAATTCCTAATGTTTTTCCTAATTTATTTAATTTTCGTTGTAAAGGTGTTTCTTGCTTTTCTGTTGAATTTATCATACCTGCTATTTTTCCAACTTCTGTTGTCATACCCGTTTCTACAACAATTCCTTTTCCTCTACCATATGTTACTAAACTTGAAGAAAATAACATATTTTTTCTATCACCAACACCAATCTCTGTTTCTTCAATAATTTCAGAGTTTTTTTCAACTGGTACAGACTCTCCTGTTAATGAACTTTCTTGTGATTTTAAATTTGCTTCTTCTACAATTCTTAAGTCTGCTGGAATATAATCACCTGTGTCAAGAACTACCAAATCACCTGGTACTAGTTCTTTTGCAGGAATAACTTGTAGTTTTCCATCTCTTACAACTTTTGATGCATGGTCACTTAATTTTTGTAAAGCTTCTAACGATTTTTCCGCTTTACTTTCTTGTGCTACTCCTATTATTGCATTTACAAGAACAACTATTAAGATTATTATTGTATCTGTTATCCCTTCTCCCTGTTGCACTCCAACAACTCCTGATACAATTGCTGCAATTATTAATACTATTATTGAAAAGTCTTTAAATTGGTCTAAAAATCTTTGTATTAATGTTTTCTTTTTACTTGCTTGTAGTTCATTGTATCCTTTTTGTTCTCTTATTTTTGCAATTTGTTCTTCCTTTAATCCGTTTTCTTTGTGCGTTTCTAACTCTTTTTCAATTTCTTCTACTTCTTTGTTAAACCAGTTTTTTTTCTCCATATTATTTCCTCCATTTTTCCAGGATTAGGTGGGCACCACACAAAATTCATTTTTTGAATAATTTCGTAATTGGAGCCATTCCCTAATCTCTATTTTTTACTAATTTTGTTATATTTATACACAATATAAAATGAGACTTTTAAAAGAAATCTTATTCATAGCTTTACGCTAAAATTTCTTTTAAAAGTCTCACTTACTTAAATTTATTGAAAATTTTACATATTCAAAATTTATTTTAAGCTTACTAACCAGATAATTTCTTATCGCGACTGTTGACTAGTAATTTAAAGCTACTCCCTTTTAAATTCTAGGTATTAAATAATAGTTAAAATTTTTAATTATATAAATATTATTTAATACAATTACTGATATTCTTGTGTTTTATGTTTTTGGTGACCCCTACGGGAATCGAACCCATGATTCCACCTTGAGAGGGTGGCGTCTTAACCGCTTGACCAAGGGGCCACATAAGTAACTTTAATATTTATACCATTTTTTTATTGTTTCGTCAAGCGGTTTTTTATTATTTTTTAGGTATTTATAAAATTGTTGTTACAATTCATAGCCTTAGAATTTTTTATTCTTTTTCTAAAATTTCCTTTAATCTATCATTTTGTTTTGTTAAATATAAGTACCCAATTAAAGCTTCAAATGCTGTTGAATACATATAGTCTTGAACATTTGCATTTTTAGGTAAATGATGATTTTCTGCATTTCTACCTCTTCTTACAATATCTTGTTCCTTTTCTGTTAAATCATCATATATTTTCTTTAATGTTTCTGCTTGTGCTTTTGCTTTAACATGTTTTATTGCTTCGATATGTAATGCATGCGGTTTCAATTTTGTTTCATTTACCAATTTTGTTCTTATATATAATTCGTATACACAGTCACCAACATATGCCCAAGTTAGTGGTGGCATTAAATTTACTTCTTGTTCATCTCTTTTTAATTCTATAAAATCGTTCAATATTGTTCTCTCCTTCAATCCGTTTTGCTCCATTCATGGTCATCCAAAATTTTTAAAATTTTATCTACAATATTATAGGTTCATTTACTATTATTACATTTTTTATGCTTGTTCTATTGTAATTTTTCCTAATTTTCCATTTTTAAATTCATCTAATATTAGACTTGATGTTTTTTCTTCATCTATTCTTCCACCAGACATTATACATCCTCGTTTTTTTCCTATTTCAAGCATAACTTCATAAATATTATTATTTTCTGGCTGGTCTTGACTTAAGATTTTCTCTATGTTTTCTTCATCTAACTTATATCTTTCGCACAATTTTTTTCTGTAATTTTCCAATAAAAACTTTGTTAATTGATATGCAATTTCCAACTTGTCCAATATTTCTTCTTTTATTGAACCTGTAAAACACAAGTGTAATGCTACTTCTTCACTTTCAAATTTTGGCCATAAAACCCCTGGTGTGTCTAGTAATTCTATTTTTTCATTTATTCGTATCCATTGTTTTTGTTTTGTAACTCCTGGTTTATTTCCAACTCCAGCTGTTGTTCTTTTTGATATTCTGTTTATAAATGATGATTTTCCTACATTTGGAATTCCAAGTATCATTGCTCTTATTCTTCTTCCTGTTCTTCCTTTTTCTGCATGAGCTTCTAAATCTACTTGCATTATTTTTTCTATTTGTCTAATACATTCATCTATCCCTCTTCCTGAATTTGAGTCTACTAGTACTGCTGGTATATTTTTCTTTTTGAAATATTCTACCCATAGCCTGTTTTGCTTGTCATCTGATAAGTCACATTTGTTTAATACTATTATTTTCTTTTTATTTTTTGTTATTTCTGCTATGTTCGGATTTTGACTTGATATTGGTATTCGTGCATCTAATAGTTCTATTACTATGTCTATTAATTTTAGGTCTTGGATTATTTGTTTTTTTGTTTTTGCCATATGACCCGGGTACCAGTTTATATTTGTTTTATTTTCGTCCACTTTTATCACTTCCTTTTGTTATCTAGATTTTAATTACATTTATATCAAAATTTCTTTATACTACATTGTTCTGTAATTATTCTTATCAGCTCTATCATCTAATTTTCTATCAAATTGTTCATTTTTATAAAACCAATCTGTTTTTTTATCTTTAGGATTATTTTTTCTGTTCTTATCTAATAATAAATCTATTAAAACAGCTAATGGTAAAATAATTCCAATCATTGAAAAAATAAGGTCAGTACTTTGAGCTACTGTTAATGGTTCATTTTGTGCCATTATATTTAATTTTTCTGTAACATCTCCTCCAAAATAAATAGCATGTAATGTAAGATATAATAAACTTCCTAGCATTTTTCTTTTTACAACTAAAATTAAACATAACAGTGTTGCAAATAATATTGCAATTTCAAATCCCTCATTTATTGGAGTTACTCCCATAAAGTCTTTCCCTAATTCTGATGCTAAAGTGATTATTATTCTAATAATCCAAAAAACTACCATAAACATTACTAATAAATATGTTGAAAATTTTTTCATAAATTTTTCCTCCTATGCAAAATATTTATATTATAGGACATTTGAAAACCTTCCCATAATATAATAAAAAGGCGGATGTATCCGCCCTATTCTTAAAATTAATCTACAAAATCAAAATCATCTTTAAATTTTTCTTTGAATATTTCAAATACTTTGTTTAGTGTATCTTCATCTTCTACGCTTACATATGATTCTTCATCTGAATCTTCATCATCATTGTCTTCTACTTTTAGTATTACAACTTCTCCTTCGTCTTCTTCTCCTTCATCTGTTACTGGTAGTAATACAACATATTCTTCATCATCTAAGTCTATTAAATCTAAAAATTCGAATTTTACTTCGTTTCCATCTTCATCATTTAATATTACTATATTATCTAAGTTATCTCCTTCGTAATTTTCATCCATAATATAATTTCTCCTTTCAAATTTGTTATCATAATAATATCGTATTTTACAATTTTTTGCAACTATTTTTTACAAAAAATATAATAATATGTTACTACTTTTTATTAATATATGTTTCTAAAATATATACCGCAGATATAGTATCTACAATATCTCTTTTTTTATTCTTATTAACATCCAAAAAATTCATAGTTTTATGAGCTGCAACAGTAGTTAAACGTTCATCAACAGTTTCAATTTTCAATTTATTATATTTGCACTTTAATTTATGAATAAATTGTTCTGTTTTTTCAGCTCTTACTGTCTTTTCACCCTTTAAATTATATGGCATTCCAACAACAAGAGTATCAACTTCATATTCTTCCAATATTTCGTCCAAACGTCGTAAAACAATTTTGTCTGAATCCTTTCTTTGAATTGTTTCTAATCCTTGGGCAGTAATATTTAAAGGATCAGTTATTGCAATTCCAACGCGTGCGTCTCCATAATCTATTCCTAATTTTCTCATTTTTATTTCAATCCTTTTTAAATATCCTATATAGCTTAATCTTCCAAATCTAATCCAATATAACTTTTTACCATTTTTTCTAGTAATTCGTCTCTTTCTATTGTTCTTATTTTATTTCTTGCATCATTATAACTTGTTATATATGTAGGGTCTCCTGACAATATATATCCAACAATTTGATTTATTGGGTTATATCCTTTTTCTGTTAATGCTTGGTAAACCTCTTTTAATATTTCCTTTGCTTTAGTGTTTTCTTCTCTTTCTACTTGAAAGCTCATTGTTTTATCAAAATCCATTGCTTGTACCTCCTTTTAATATAACAGAAATTGAAATTTTTCATTTCTATTTATTGATTTTTTCACTAATTTATATATTAGTAATATCACTTTCTTCTGCACTGCAATTGTCTAAGTATTCTTCTTGTTTTTTCAAAACTTCTTCAAGTCCTGTTCCTTTGTAATATGTAGAAATTGCAAAATTCATTCTTGGAAATGCTGCCATTTTTTCATCCTCTTCTAATACTATTTTAGTATTTTCTATTTTTTCTTTTAAATCATTTACAAATTCTACCACTCCACTTATTTCAACACCTGAAAATGCTATTACAAATTTAGGTCCCATATATCTTACAAAAACATATTGGTTTGATATATTTTCTTTTATATAATCACTGATCTGAATTATTACTTCATTTCCTAATTCTCTACAATATGCATGATTTATTTCTTCAAGATTTATTATTTTGAACATACATATTGTTGATGTTGTATATTGATCTATTATTTTTTTGCCTTCTCCATACAAATACTCTTCTGAATATAATCCTGAAAATAAATCTTTTCTCACTATAGATTCAAGTGTTTTTTGATGTACCACTGTTTTTAATACTGATACTATATTATCTTTTATAACTTCTAATACTGTTGTATCAACATTATCAAAATCATGTGGTGTTCCGCTTTCTATTATCCAATATCCTATATAAACATTATCTATATATAATGGAAAGAATATTGCTGATTTTGCTCTTCCAAATTCCATTTTTTGATATGGTAATCTTTCTTGGTCATTATTTACAGTTACATATTTAGGGGTTGCTTGTGCTATACTGTCTTTAAACATGTCAACATCCTGTAATGATTTTAATGCATCCCAATGTACTTCGTCAACATTTGATGCTTTGATTTCATATTCTGCTCCATTAAAAACAACGATAGTAGAATATTTTATTTCATATTTCTCTATTAAAATATCATTTATTCTTTTTATTTTATCATCTACCGTAGATGTTTCTCCTATTGTACTCATAAAGTCTTGTACAACTGATAAGTTGTTTATTTTTTGATTAATATTTTTATAAGTTTGTATTTTTTTGTGTATATTAAGATTGTATATTATTAATCCTAAAACTGCTATTATTAATATTACTACAACTACTATTAGCACTTTTTTCCCCCCTAAAGTTTATTTTTAATATCTATTTTTCATTTGATTTAATGTTGAATTCATACTTGGTGAAAATACATTTGAATTTTTTTGTACTGTTGGTGGTACATATGTTGATTTGCCTGACACTAATGGATATACTATATTTGCTAATTCATTTAATATTTGTACAATATTTTTTGGATACCCCTTAGTTGATACTTCACAATTTATTATATTTTCTAAGTATGATGTGTACACTTCTTCATTAAATGGAACAGTTACATGTCTTATTGTATTTTTATCAAACAGTTCTGTCATAAATGACATTGCTGGGTCATTGTAATATGCCATACCACCTATAATTGTTTTATCATTTACTCCTCTTAATTTTAATGCTTTGTTTAAAACAACTCTTAATTTATTTTGATCTAATACATTTTTTGATTTTAATTCTCTTAAAAAAGCTGTTAATGGTTGAATTGTTAGTATATCAAATGATTGTACTAAATATATTTCTTGTGTTTTTTCAAAATAATTAATTGGTGTTTCGAAATCACAATCAATTAAAATTAGAGAATGCTTTCTTAATAAAGTTTGTAATATTGTTCCTGCATTTTCAATTCCTTCTGTTTCTTCAGGTAATGATGTATATACTGTTAAATTTTTATTTACTTGAATTCCATTTGCATTGCCATTTAATAAATTTGTGATACTTTCCATAGCTGTTTTTCTTAAATTTTCTTCATTTTGAGTATAAATATAATATGAATTCCTATTTTTTGTAGTATCTAATATTGCTGTATCTATTCCCATTTTTGATGTTATATCAGCTATATTATTTACTATAAATGATGTTCCATTTTTGCTTGTTCCTATAAAGCAGGCTACTTTTTTATTTGATGTTAATAGATTTGATATATCTACATTGTCATAAGTTGTGTTTGTATTTTGTAAACTGTGTTCCTGTCTATAATTGTTATAGTTTGAATTATAGTTATTGTTAAAATTGTAGTTTGTTTCTGGTTCACTTACTTTACTTTCTTCTGGTTCTTCTTTTCTATCTTCATCCTCAAATCCTGGTAAAATTGTTTCTTCATTTTCATCTTCTTCCAAGCCTGGTAACATTGTTTCTTTTGGTTCTTCTTCTAATCCTGGCATCATAACTTTTTCTGGCTCTTCAATGCTATTTTCTAAACCTGGCAATATAGTTTTTTCTTGTTCTTTTTCTACTCCTGGTAAAACCATTTCTTCTTGTTCTTCTACAACAGTATTTTTTCTAGGTCTTCCTCTTCCTCTTTTTGGTGTTGCTGTGGTTTTATTTTGTTCTGGAACCGGATTTTTTCTAGGTCTTCCTCTTCCTCTTTTTGTTTTTTCTGCTACTGGCTCTTCTTTTATCATATTTTGATTTTCTGATTGTTTTTTCTCTTGTTCATTTATCAATTTATCTATATCTTCTAAAGCATTATCCTCAAACATAGGTCCAACTTTTCTAACTTCAGTAATTCTTTTTGCTTGTTTTTCTTCCATTCTATTTGTATTTATTTTTTGCTGTTGATTTGTTCTAATTCTTTCTTCTGCTTCTTCAATAGGCTTTGCTTCATTTTTTACTTTAGCAAATTTTTTAGTACTGTTCATATTAACAGATGATGGAATTACAACAGGTTTTGAAAGGATTTTTTCATTATTTCCTGTATTTAAAAGTTTCTCACTCGTTCCATTGTTTTCTTGTTTTTTTGCTTTTTGCATCCTTAAATTGTCTGAAACTTTACTATTATATGATATTAATTCTTGATATTTTGAAGATTGTTCTTCCAATACAGCCTTTACATTTAATGGTAGAAATTTACTAATTATTTTTAATTGAGTATCATTATATTGTGATGCAATATTATCAAAACTTTCAACATACTTTCTTTCGTCTTTTCCAAGTCTCTTGTAATGTGCTAAAATATTTTGAATTTCAACTTCACTTACATCATTTTCATTTTCTGCTTGATATGAAACTTCATCTGAATCAATTTTATAATATGCTTTTGCATCTTTTTTTAATCTTGGTTTATTTAATAACTGACATACATTATTTACACTTCTGTCATTTCCAATCAATGCATTATAAATACCTATTCCAAATAATTTCACTAACATATCTTCTGATTTTTCTCTTCTATCTGAACATATTAATATTATTGGAATATCTTCACCTTTTAAATTTGATGCTTCATCACTAATACTGTCTAATTTGTCAAATATAAATTTGTCTATTTGCGAATATTGTGTATTTGTAAATGCTTCTAATTCTTCACTTATTACTATTCTATCATAGTTTTTATCTTTCTGTAATTCTTTAAGTATTGCATTAAAGTAATATACATTTTTATATGAAATTATTTCTTTATAATCTTTTTGGTATCTTTTTACTATTGATTCTGATACCTCTTCATTACTTACTGCAAATAAAACTTTCATTTGTTACCCCCTTCCAAATCTTACAAACATTGCAAATGCTAATGGTAAAATCTGGCATATTACTAATAATGTAACAAAAGTTACAATTAATCCCATTCCTTTTTCTAGTGTATCCAATTTTCTAATACCTATTACATATTGATGTATTGCTCCTATTGCTATTCCTAAAAAACAAAATGGTATACTATATATTCTTACTAAATTTAAAATATATGCTACTAGTCCATATGAATCTGAACCATATTTGGTTTTATAGTCATCTAATGATTTTGTTTGTGTTTCTTTTATTTCTACAAGTTTGCTTTCTGTTTTGCTGTCTATTGCTTTTTCTTCTGCATATACTTTATTTGTAAAAGTAAATATTCCTAATATCATTATTAATATTGTGAATATTGCTAGTGTTTTTTTCATTATTTTTGCCCCTTTCTTATTCTCTTCAAAGTACTTATTTTTTTACGTTTTTTATACCTATATATCATACAATATCTTAAAAAAAATATCAAGGAATTTTACAAAAAATTTACAATTTATTATATAAATACTTCATATGTGAAAATACTGCATTTGCCCAATTTTTATCACTTGCATATTTTACATTTATTCCATTCAAGTTTGCTCCATTATAATATGTTCCAAGAGCCTTTTCACCACCATAAATACTTGTACCTGCTGGATTCAAATAATATTTTACAAATACCCTTGCTAATAAATCTATACTTTCTGAATAATTCGAAAAAGTATATGCTCCATTATATGGATTTGAATCATATGCTCCATATCCAAATAAATTATTTTTTTGAACAGCAATTTGTGAAGTTCCCCAAGCGCTTTCGTGTATTCCAACTGATGCAACAAATATTCCATTTATACTATATTGTTTTTCTATATAATAAAAATATTCAGCATTTTTTTCAAATATTTTGTTTGTATCTTTACTATCTGATAACACTTTTTTAAATTGTTCTAAACTTAATCCACTTGGTTTGTTTAACTGCATATTTATACTAAGTGTTGATAATAATTGTTCTTTTGTTTTACTTGTCGCTATAGATTCTTTTTGTTCTTCACTTGCATTTGGATTTATATAAATTGTACATTCTTTTTTTACCCATCCTGTTACATTTTTATATGATATTTTATACCAATTTGTAGCTATTTCTAAAACTTTAATTTCATCATTTTGCTTTAATGTAGTTATTTTTCTGCTTTCTTCTGATGCTTCTGACCACACTGCAAGTTCATCTGATGTTATATATACTTTATCTCCTACTTTCACATTATAATTACTTGTATAATTTGCTCCACCTATTTCTATAATTTTATTTGCTGATGCTTTTGTTATAGTTGCATTTGTTTGTTCTTCTGATATTTTATTTCCATCTTTATCATATGTTGTTTTAATTGTTATTTCTTGTTTTCCTTGTCTTCCTTCTTGTACGACTACTGATATTCCTTTTGGTATTTCTTTATTTGTTCTATATTGTGTTAAATATTCTAGTATCTCTTCTTTTTTTGTTATTTGTTCTGTCTGTCCAGCATTTGTGTTTTTATTTATTATTTGGTCTATATCTATTTTATTTGCTTGACTTATTTCTTGATTTTTTTCTGTTGCATTTATTGAGTTACTCTCATTTTCTGAATTTGTTGTTGTTTCTTTTGCATATGATTTGTTTGTTGGAAAATACATTTTGTAAAACATTATTGTGTATAATATCGCAAAAAAAGCAAATGTTGCATATATGATTGTTTTTAATGTTATTTTTATCTTTTTTTCTTTTGTTTTCATTGTTTTTTATCCTTTCATAAGTCATTGTTTTTAATAGTAAAAGTGTACATTATTTTTGTTGTTTTCTAACCTTATTGTAATATTTATGTTTTTTTTTGTCAATGGAAAAAATCTATCTGATTTACTATTGTATTTTATAAAAAAGTAGCAAATGTCGAAAATTCTCATATAATAAAAATAAAGGAGGAAACAAAATGTTTGGAAGAAGAAAATGTTATTGTATGAATAATAATTATCAAAACAATTCATGTGAAGAACAAAATGACATAATGGAAGATAAATGCTCAAATGTAGCCAATGCAAATTTTAGTTGTAATCAAAGCGAATACATGGATTGTTGTGAATGTGGATTTGAAGAAGAAGACAATGTATTTCCTGAAAATCCAATGTTAGGTCAAAGTTATGTACCAATCCAATATATGGATAAAACATTCAAACCATGTGTAGGACTAAAAATGGGAACGATATTTCCAGAACTAGTCAGCCCATATACTCCATGTCAATCTATGCGTGAAATAGAGTATATAGCATCAACAAATACTATAAAGGAGGGCTGTAACAAATGTCAATAGAAGAAAATAGAAATTGCAGTTGCAATGATAATATGGATAACAATATGATGAATAATTTTAACATGACATCAAATATGAACAATATGAATACAATGCCAGAAATGACAATGAATGCCCAAGGAAGAACAATAGACTGTTGTGAAAAAGAAGAAATGTTACAACAAATAAGATGCTATGACTTTGCAATAAATGAACTTGCTTTATATTTAGATACACATCCAACAGACGAAAAAGCACTTTGCTTACACAAAAAATATTGCAGAGAAGCAAAAGATTTGAAAGATAAATATCAAAAAGTTTATGGTCCTTTAACTATTAATTTTCCATGTAATAAATGGAGATGGCTGGAAGAACCATGGCCTTGGGAAGGAGGAATGAACTAATGTGGACTTATAATAAAACATTACAATATCCAATTAATATAAAATGTCCAGATCCAAGATTAGCAAAAGTAATAATTTCTCAATATGGTGGACCTGACGGTGAACTTGCAGCGTCTCTAAGATATTTATCTCAAAGATTTGGCATGCCAGACCAAAACGCAAAAGCTATTCTTAACGATATAGGCACGGAGGAACTTGCTCACCTTGAAATGGTAGGAGCAATTGTACACCAATTAACAAAAGGTGCTTCAATTGAAGAAATAGAAAAAGCAGGTTTAGGACCATATTATACTGACCATGGTGTTGATGTATATCCACAATCAGCAGCAGGCGCTCCATTTACAGCAGCATATATTGCATGTAAAGGTGACCCAATTGCAAACTTGCAAGAAGATTTGGCTGCAGAACAAAAAGCTCGTGCAACTTATGAGAAATTGATTGATTTATGTAGAGATAACCCAGATGTTATTGATCCATTAAGATATTTAAGAGAAAGAGAAGTTGTTCATTTCCAAAGATTTGGTGAGGCTTTAAGAGGTGTTCAAGATAAATTGGCAGAAAAGAAATTTTATATAAATAATTGTAAATAAAAAATTTAAAAAGTTCACTTATTATGTACTAGTTCTACTTAAGTGAACTTTTTTATTATCTAAAAAGAGAAAATCTAGATTATCTAAATTTTCCCTTTTTACTATTTTATATTCAAATTAAATTTTTGCAACACTTGCAACTACTTTGCTTTCTTCTGCATTTGCTAAAATACTTGGTCCACCTGAAATTACAATTGTATCACCTTTTTCTAAGATACCTTTATCTTGTAATTTTTTAATTCCATTTTCAAGAGTTATATCAATATTTTCATTTTTTTCAACAAATACTGGTGTTACATTCCAAGCTAATGCTAATTGATTAAATGTTTTTCTATTATCTGTTATAGCTAAGATTGGGCATCCAGCTCCAAGTCCAGCTAATTTTCTTGCAGAATTTCCTGAATTTGTGTAGCATACAATTGCATCTGCTTCCATGTTCATTGCTGTAACACATGTTGAATATGCAACTTTTGTTTCGAAATCTGATAAATCCATATTATCATTTTCTTTAAATCTTTTCCAGTAATTGATTTCTGGTTCTACTCTGTTTGCTATTTTAACCATTGTTTGAACACATTCAACTGGGTAATCACCTTGAGCACATTCTCCAGATAACATTATTGCACTTGTTCTATCATAGATAGCGTTTGCAACGTCACTAGCTTCTGCTCTTGTTGGTAATGGTTGATGTGTCATTGATTCTAACATTTGTGTAGCTGTTATAGCTGGTTTACAAAGTCTGTTAGATGTTTTTATTATTCTTTTTTGAATTACAGGTGGTTCTGTAAAGTTTGTTTCTGTAGCCATATCTCCTCTGGCAATCATTTGAGCATCTGCTTCTAATAAGATGTTGTCTAAGTTTGCTATACCTTCAACATTTTCTATTTTTGTTATTATTTGGATGTCTTTTCCACCGTTTTCGTCTAATACTTTTCTTACTTGTCTTACATCATCTAAGTTTCTTGCAAATGAAATTGCAACGAAATCATAATCATGTTCACAAGCTGTTTTTAAGTCTGCTATATCTTTTTCAGCTAATCCTGGTAATCTGATTACTGTTCCAGGTAAGTTCATTGTTTTTCTACTTCCTAATCCATTTCCATGAACTACTGTACAAACTATATCTTTTCCATCAACTTCGTCAACTTTTAATTCAATTGCTCCGTCGTCGATTAATATTTTTGTACCTTGTTGTACGTCTTTATATAATTCTTTGTATGTTACAGAAACTCCTTCTTCGTTTCCTTCAATATCTTCATTGAATAATGTAAATTTTTGTCCGTCTTTTAATTCAATTTTTTTATTTTTTCCTGTGTATAGCATTCCTGTTCTTATTTCAGGACCTTTCATATCTAATAATAATGCTACTGGTATGTCTAATTCTTTTCTTAATTTGATTATGTTTTCTGTTTTTTCAGATTGTTCATCCCAGCTTCCGTGAGAATAGTTAACTCTTGTTACATTTAGGCCTGCATTAAATAATTCTTCTAATTTGTTTTCACTTGCTGGTCCTATTGTTCCAACTATTTTTGTTTTTCTTAATTGTTTCATTTTTATTCCTCCCTTTTTCTAACCGTTTTTTATTATAGCACAACTAAGTAGCATTTTTCAACAGTTTTTTTATTTTTTCTGAAAATTTCTAAACGCCTAATAGTCCAAAGTCCTAATAGGCGTTTTTACATATACACCAGTAGATTGAAGTTCTACTAAGTGTGTCATTTCATATTCTAATCTTTTCCTAATATATATGGGTCTGAGTCTGTTCCAGTTCCAGATTTGATGTAGACTCCTTCTGCCATTGTTACTATAGGACGGATACCAAAACAAAAATAATTGTTATAGAATATAACACCATTGTATCCAACACCCCATATGTGAATATCGTTTGTCTTTGCAGATGCCAGCCAATAATACGATCCTATATTTCTCATTCCATTAGTTGTACCGGTATCACCTGTTATTGCTAATGCATCGTTATAATCCATTATATGTATATCCTTTATTTGATTTCCATCATTATCTGTAGTATTTGCTATTAAATCATTTTGGCTTTTATCTACATACATTTGCCAACTTCTTGATTGATATGTATTATACCCTGTTTGTCTCTTTCCATTTGCTAATATATATTCTGCTCTATATGCATCATAATTTGTTGTATAATAATATACAAAATTCTCTGGGCTTCCTGCATGTATTATTTTGGTTACATATGTTTTTCCATTTTCTTCTTTACTTTCTAGTATTTGCCATCCTGAATATTTTGGTATTCCATATCCACTTTGTGGTGTTACACTTTGGTTTCTACTCGTAATTATATTTCCACTTGCTATATCACTTGCATTTGCTGTATCTCCTTCATATGTGAACCCTCCAAATGTAAAATCCAAACCAACTGTTGTGTTTGCAATTTTTTCTTTATTTATATTATATAAATTTTTTCCTTGTAATTCTTGTATTTCTGCTTGTGTCCAATTTCCTGCATCATATTGTACTACCCCTTGGGCTGACATATATTGATTTACTATTACTTCTTTTTCTTCTTCTATTGTTTTTCCATTATATGTTCCACTAACCTTAAACGTATATTTTCCATTTGATGTTACTTGATATGGTACTCCTTTTGAATTATCTGTTTTTGAAACCACCGTACAACTATTGCCTTCTAATGCTGCTATTATATTTATATACAATATTGTTCCTTTATTTTGCGTATTTGCGCCAAGTGAACTTGTATTACTTGCACTGTTGCTTGTACTAACCGCTACAGCTGTATACTGTATTTCCAATTTTTTAGTTGTTACTTTTATATCTATATCTCCTGTAACTTTTTCTATTTTTATCTTACCTGTATTAATATCAACCACATCATTTCCAGATGTTGTAATAGTTTTGCCTCCCATTGTTACTGTTAAGCCTGTTACTGCATAATTTCCTTCTGTTGATATTGTTGCTTCATATGTTTTATTATACGCAGCTTTTGTTGCATTATTATCTATTGTAGCTCCATCTCCTAAAGATTTTGTTATATTATAAAAATAATCATCTATTTTTATTGTTTTCTCTGTCTTACTTCCATCACCTGAAATAATTACAAATTTATATTCTTTTCCTAGTTCCACATCATAATCTATTGAAATCTTTTTCTCTACTCCAGAAACCACCTTTAGCGGATTCCCCTCTGGATAATCTATCTGTTTAATTCCATTTACATTATCTGTTACAACAATATTTATTCTGACTTTATTATCAGTTCTCGAAATTGTCGTATACTCTACTTCCACACTATTTGCATTATATTCTGTTGAAGTAATATTTAAATTTTGGTCTATCATAAATTTACCAGTTATTTTATCTTTTGTCATTATCATCAATTTGCCATTGTATGATGCATCTTCTTTTAATTGTGGATTATATTCTGTTGATATAATTTTATTTGCCCAGTCTTGAGTTACATCATCTAATGTTGCATTGCCTTGCTTTTCAACCTGCAATTCCTGTAATCCCATTGTTAACTGTTCTTTCATTTCTGATTCAATCTGTGCTTTTTTAGCTTGTTTCACCTTTGAAAATATTCCATTTTCTCCACCCAATGTTGCTATAGCTATTCCCGCCAGCAATAGCAATACAATAATAGTCACCACTAACGCCACTAGTGTAATCCCATTTTTACTTTTTCTAAAGCCATTTTCTTCTAAAGTATTACTTCTCACAATCTCAAGGCTTCTACATGTTATAAATTTCATTACTGTTCTTCTCCTTTGTTTTTTATAGTACAGGTTGTTCCTGTAATTTTATATTATCACAGTTTTAGATGTAGTTCAACATTTTAAGTTTATTTTTTAAATAAATTCCAAAATGTAATATTTCTGTAAAAATAACGAAATATTTCTGTAATATTTTTATATTCAAAAAAATAGAACCCTATAATTAAAAAACAATTACATGGTTCTCATTTATTCTTTTATTTTTATTTTAAAACAACAATTGCATGAGTTCTACTTCCATCACTATTAAAAATAGACACAATATGTTCTCCATCTTTAAAAGTATATCTGCATTTAACAACATCACCCAATTTTACTTCTTTCTTATATTGAATTCTAAAATTATCAAAAGGTCTTTGTTCATATACTTCTTCTGGCAAAGCTTCATATGCTATGTCTAAATAATACAAATTGTGCATATGCCCATTTAAATCAATATCTCTTCTAGAAACTTTATATTCAATTTCATTACTAAATTCTTCCGGTGCTTTTAGTTTATCCAATTCTTCTATATTAAATACACTTTTTTCTTCAATTTGATATTTTTCATAAATTTCTTCTGTTATTTTTGCAATTTTTCCAGTTTCAATATCTATTAACACCCATTTTGATGTTCCTATCACACATAATTTATTTTCTTCGTCATACATTTCAAAGTCTCTATATGTATATGTTCTCTTCATTGTTCTTCCCCAAGTAGATACATTTAATTTTTCGCCATATTTAGGTCTTTTTAGAACTTGAACTTTCCAGTCTAGTAATACCCATGTTACTCCTGTTCTTTTTATATCATTTGGTCCATATCCTGCAATATCAGAATGATGTGTTCCAATGTTTTCGAATATTTCTAATATTGCTCTGTTTTTCATATAATTTTCTTTTCCTATATCCTTTAATTGCATTGTAAATTGCTCTTTAAATATCATTTCATTATCCTCTTTTCCTCTCAGGTCTGTTTTCAAGCAACAGAGAGACATTTTTTAACAAAGGAGTGTCCCCTGTTCCCTTTAAAAAGGGATTTTAAGGAACGTCCCTAAAACCCTGGTTTCTTTAACAACTTAAACATGTTCTTCTTATATTCCTCAACACCTGGTTGATTAAACGGATTAACTCCAAGTATCATACCAGACATAGCACATGCCTTTTCAAAGAAATATATTAACTCACCTATATTTTCTTCATCCAAATTTTCTATATTTATCATTATATTTGGTACATCTCCTGAAACATGTGCCTTAACTGTTCCTTCCATTGCTTTTTTATTAACATAGTCAAGTGTTTTTCCAGCTAAATAATTTAAACCATCTAAATTATCTTCATCTTTATTTATTGTTATATCTGATTTTGGATTTTCTATTGATATAACTGTTTCAAATAAGTTTCTTCTTCCCTCTTGAATATATTGACCCATTGAATGTAAATCTGTTGTAAAGTCTACACCTGCTGGGAAGATTCCTTTTTGGTCTTTTCCTTCGCTCTCTCCATAAAGTTGTTTCCACCATTCTGTAAAATAATGCATTTTGGGTTCGTAGTTTACTAATATTTCTGTGTTTTTATATAATTTGTATAAAATATTTCTTGTAACAGCATATTTATAACATTCATTATATTTTAAATTTGGGTCATCATATCTTTCTTGTGCATTTTGAGCACCTTGCATTAATTTGTCTATATTAATTCCTGCTGTTGCTATTGGCAATAAACCAACTGCAGTTAATACTGAATATCTTCCTCCAACATTATCTGGTATAACAAATTTTTCGTATCCTTCATTGTCTGCAAGTGTTTTTAATGCTCCTCTTTCTTTATCTGTTGTTACATATATTCTGCTTCTGGCTTCATCTATTCCATATTTGTTTTCTAATATTTCTCTGAAAATTCTGAATGCAATTGCTGGTTCTGTTGTTGTTCCAGATTTTGATATTACATTTACTGAAAAATCTTTGTCTCCAATATATTCAATTAATTCGTTGATGTAATTAGGACTTAAATTATTTCCTACATATAGTATTTGTGGATATTTTCTTTGTTTGTCTGTAAGCATGTTGTTAAATGTACTTGTTAATGCCTCTATAACTGCTCTTGCTCCTAAATATGAGCCTCCTATTCCTATTACTACTAATATATCTGATTCTTTTTTTATTTTTTTTGCTGCTTTTTTTATTCTTGAAAATTCTTTTTTGTCATAGTTTGTTGGTAATTCTAACCATCCTACAAAGTCTTTTTCGTCATTTGCTTTTTGGTGTAGTTCTTTGTGTATATTTTCTACTTGTTCTTTATATTCCATTATTGATTTTTGTGATATTCCTGTGTTTTTTAAATTTAATTTTATCCCTGACATATTATCAACCTTCTTTCGTTTTTTCACATTATATACGATTTATTTTATAAATTCAATACCCAAATATAGAATTATAATTATCATATAAAATTCATAAAACACAAAATTTTTAACAATATTTTTGTAACCAATTTTCTATTTTTTCATAATATGTATTATACAAAGGAAACAAGGGAAAACACAAAAAGAAAACAGTTTTTGCTTGGAAAGGGGGTCTAGACTATGCCAGAGAACAGAGGTTGTGGTGGCGGATTCGGATTTGGTGATGACTGCTGCTGTATCATACTATTAATATTAATAATCTGCTGTTGTTGCGGTGGAAATAGAGGATGTTGCTAATCCTTTATAAGACATATTAAAAAGTTGGATTGGAAATTATTTTCCGGTCCAACTTTTTTGGAAAAAAATAGGGATTGGAGACCCGTCCCCCGATTCCTATTTTTTCATATTATCTCCATATCTCTTAATTTTTTGAGTAGTAGTTTTTTCAAATTCTTTATCCCTAACAGCAAAATTCTTAATATGTTTATAATTAGGTATTTTACTATTAACACCAGAAACTACATCAGCCATAATTTTCTTAACTTCTTCTTTTGTAGGAACTGTTCCCTTCAAATATTCTTTTATAGCATCCATATTAGGGAAAATTTGAGCATTAACATATGTCTCATCATCATTTTCTTTTTGAATTCCCATAACTAATGCTTCTGAGATTAAAGGACTATCATTTAAATATGCTTCAATTTCTTCTGGATAAATATTTTTTCCGTTTTTTGTTACTATAACACTTTTACATCTGCCTGTAATGTACAAAAATCCATTTTCATCAATTTTTCCTAAGTCTCCTGTATGGAACCATCCATCTTTTAAAACTTTTTCTGTTTCTGCTGGCATATTGTAATAGCCAAGCATTACATTTGGTCCTTTTACTATTATCTCCCCAACGCCTTCACTGTCTGGATTATCAATTTTGTATTCTACATTTGGTATTGGCAAACCTGCACTATCATTTCTTTTAAAGAAATCTGTGTTTCCTGCAACTAATGGTGCACATTCTGTTAAACCATATCCTTGCAATGAATTTAATCCCAATTTATCAAATGTATCTGCTATTTCCGGATTTACAGCTGCAGCTCCTACTATAAATACTCTTAATCTCCCACCAAGTGAATTTTTTACTTTTCTTTTTACTATTCCCTTAATATAGAATGGCAACTTATCAATTATATTTTCATTTTCTTTTAGATTTTCTGTGTATTTTTTAGGTAATGTTTTTTGTATACTCTTCATTATTTTTTGATACATTTTTTCTAAAAGTAATGGCACACATAATATAACTGATGGGTGATATTCTAACATGTTGCTTGTTATGTATCTTAAGCCATCACAATGGCAAATACTTGCACCGCTGTATAATGGTAGTAAAAATCCAATTGTACATTCATATGTATGATGCAATGGTAAAATTGAGAAAAATAAATCACTTCTTTTTACTTTTACTATTCCATATATTGATAAAATATTCGAGCAGATATTCCTTTGTGATAAACATACTCCTTTGGCATTTCCTGTTGTTCCTGATGTAAATAATAATATTTTTAATTCGTCAGGATTTACTGTTATTTTATCAAATTCTGTATTTCCTTCTTCTACCAAAGTTTTTCCACTTTCCATTTGAACTTCAAATGATAATGAATTACCTTCTTGTATTTTACTATCAAAATCGATAAATAATGTTTCTTTATTTTCTAGTTTTTCAATATTTTCATTTATTTTCTTTAAATTTTTGCTATCTCCTAAAATGCATTTGCTTTCAGAAACATTCATAAAATTAATCACATCATCTGAATGTAATTCTTTATCAATTGGTACAACAACTCCTACTATTGATGCAGCTAAATATGATATTGCCCATTTATATGAATTTTTTCCTATAACTGCAATTCTTTTATTTAAAAGTCCATGTTCAATAAGGCTTGTACCTAACGCAGTTACATCTGCTTTTAATTCTTCATATGTTTTGTCATAGATTTTTCCTTCTTTGTCTTTTAATTTAAATGCTGTTCTTGTTTTATAAATTTCTGCTGACCTGTCTAGCATTTGCTTAAAGTTTGTTACCTCTTCGCATTTATGATATTTTTGTTTTAATTCTTCTGATATTTTTTGTTTTTCTTTCATTCTAAAACATATCCTTTCATTTGTTTTGATTTCTATAAAAATATTTATATTATATACTAAATCCATGCAACATTAAGAAATTAATTTTTATCTATATTACTCATATCTATAAAAATCGAAATTTGTTTTATTTTCTACAACAATACTTCCATCATTTATTGACTTATCTTCATTTTCATATGGTATATCAAAATATACAGTTGTTCTAAATTTGTGATTTTTATTGTTTTCTATTTCTATATCAAATGATATTGATGTATTTATTGATTTTACAGAAACTCCACATCTTTTTAATAGCTTTCCATTATATGTTATTGGATTTTGTGTGTCTGTCATTGTATAGTCTGTTTTGATATTTTGATTTACATAGCTTAATGTTATTGGATTTGCACAATTATTGTATAACACTGGCTTACTTAAATCTGCTTCACTTGCTGATGTCGTTTCAAATTGCAATTCATTTTCAATTTTGTTATTTTCGTTTATTTCACTTTTTGCAAAATCATTTACATTTTTATAATATAAATTTCCTATTCCCAATTCTGGTTGCTTTGTAAATTTTATGTTTGTTATTTTTACATTTTTTAATGTATTTTCTGCTGTATTCTTTTCTTTTGAATTTTCAGCATCTATTTCAACATTATTTTCTTCTGTATTCGTGTTTTCTTCTTCATTTTGAGTTTTTTTATTTTCTTGTATAGAATCATTATTTAAAAAAATTGCAATATCTGTATATGCATATAAATTTTCTATTGTAAAATTGGTTTGTGAGCTTGTCTTGTTTTTTGAATCACAACTACTAAAAAAAACTATTTTATTTATAGAAAATATTGTCTTTTCATTTTTCTCTGAAAATGATGCAACATCACTTTCAAAATTTTTCTTACGCCTTAATTTGTTGTAAACCTGATTAAATAAAAAAATTAATATTATCATTAAAATAATTATTAATATACTAAAAATAATTTGTTTTATTAATTTTTTATTTTCAGTTTTTTTTATTTTTTCTTTTTTCTTTGTTCTTTCATTTTTCATTTTCTTTCGTTCCTCCTACATATATTTTGTTATAAAACTATTTTCCCTATAATCTTTTTGCTATATAACTATTTTATTAATTAATATAAATTAAAATTCCAAAATATATGTAATTTTCTTTAAATATCTTATTACATTTTTGTGTTAAAATCAAGGTTTTTAAAATTTTTATGAAAATTTTTTAAAATTTTTTTATAAAAGTATTGACATTTTATTTTAAATCTTGTATACTAGTCAATGTCGAAAGGACATGGTCGTTTAGCTCAGCTGGGAGAGCATCTGCCTTACAAGCAGGGGGTCATAGGTTCGAGCCCTATAGCGACCACCATTTCTTTATAAGAAGATTTAGAATTATCTAAATTTTTTTATTTACGGCCTGGTAGTTCAGTTGGTTAG
>URZW01000017.1 GCA_900552555.1 uncultured Clostridium sp. | reverse complement strand
TAAAAATAATATTTAAATATTATTTTTAGTTTTATTTTTTAATTTATTTTTTTAAATAATTTATTTATATTAACTTTAATAAACTTATTTAATATCAATATTGAAATAATTAATATTAATATCATAAAAAAACAAGCCAAACATAAATTTACATCATTAAATATCTTATAAAAATAAACTATTAACAGTATAAATACAATAGTTAAAATATATTGAAATAATTTATTTCCATTATTTTTTATCGCCTCATAATCAGATTTCCAATGTAAATTTGGCTTATATAAATCTAACAACAACATTAAATGACTATCTAATATATCTAACAAATTTGATAAGACAAACAAAAATAATAAATATAATAAACCAAACTCAGGAAAAATTAATTTTACTATAATCAAAACAAATATTATTAGTATATTATTAAGAAATATTTGTAATTTAGCCTTATAAAAAAATTGTTTTAAAAAATCTATTGGTAAAAACTTCATGTATAAAATATTTTTTCCCTCACGAGATATTGCACTTATAGAAATGTTAGACAAAGTAAAAATTATCTGAATTATTCCCAATATTAAACAAATAACACTTAAATCCACCGAAAAAGTCATATTTTTATCAAATAAATCTGACTGTAATATAGCTTTCAAGTTTGGAAAAGATATAATTACAATAACTATAATAGAAACCATCAATAATATACTAGGAAAAACACATTGTATAAAAAAAATAGGATTTCTAAATAACATTTTAAATTCTTTTTCCAAATATGCCCTTTTAACACTTTTTTTTCTAGATTTTTTTTCTATATATTCTTCATCAACTTTTTTAAAGATAGAATATTTTTTATTACTCAAAATATTTTTTAAATAATATTTTTTTCCAATAAAAATAAATAAAAATAGAAAAATTAATTCAATAAAAATTATTTTTAATAAATACATAACTGAAAATAATTTATCAGAATTATTTAATAATTCCACACATGGATTTATATTTAAAAAATATTTACTAATATTTTGAAGTTTTTCATTAAAATTATAAATAAAATTCATTATTTGTTCATTTTCAAAATTTAAATTATTTTCTAATTTTCCTGCAATAGTATTAAATCCCTTAAACTCTATAAAACACATAAATAAAATAAAAATAAGCGTAATAATTATTTGAAAAACATCTTTATTTTTTACAAATTTAGACAACTTTACAGCAAACATCATAATAATACTTACAATAAAATTTATTAAAATCGGAAAAAATAATAAAACAATCAAAACATATAAATAAAACATTATACCTGAACCTACAATATTTCCATAAATCATCAACGGAAAAAGTGCAAAAATAAATTCAGTAAAATATAAATTCCTCAATATAACATTAAATTTAGCCAACAATAATTCTTCCGATTTTATAGGCAATGGTAATAAAATATCCAAATCACTCGAAAAAAAATAAATATTTGTACTTGATAAAATTACCTGAAAAATCATTATAATATCCATAATCAAAAATAAACTGTTTAAAAATATTGTAGGTTGATTTATTTGAGCCAGCACCTTTATTATTTCAAAACTGACATAAGTTATAATCATTGTGAGAATAACAACTAACCAACCAAAAAAAGATTTTTTATTTATTTTTCCATTCTTTTTATTTGCAACATACTGATTCATAACCGAATCTTTTAATAATATATTTGTTAATTTAAATACATTTTTAATCATTTTCTGTTATCTCCATAAATAATTCTTCTAAAGATTTATTTTCTTTTAATTTCTTTTTCATATCATCATATTTTCCAACAAACAACAATTTTCCCTTATCTATAATACCAATTCTATCACATAATTTTTCAGCTACATCTAAAATGTGTGTTGAAAAGAAAACAGTATTTCCTTTTTTTGCATGCTCTCTCATCAATTCCTTTAAGTAAAACACTGATTTTGGGTCAAGACCTGTCATTGGTTCATCTAATAACCAGTTTTTAGGATTGTGTAATAAAGTTCCTACAATCAATAATTTTTGTTTCATTCCATGAGAATAACTTTCTATCTTATTATTTAAAACATCAAAAATTTCAAATTTTTCACAATATTTTTTTATTTTTTCTATTCTATCATCAGTTGGAACTTCATATACATCTGCAATAAAATTTAAATATTCTATTCCTTTCAATTTTAAAAAAACTTCTGGATTATCTGGAACCAGCCCCATTAATTTTTTTGCCTCCAGCGGTTCCTTTTGAATACTTTTTTTATCTATTAAAATATCTCCCTCATCTATTTCAAGAATTCCTGTTATCATTTCTATAGTTGTTGTCTTTCCAGCTCCATTTGGCCCTAAAAAGCCAAAAATTTCACCATCTTCTATTTTTAAATTTAAATTATCAATAACCTTCATATTCTTTTTATACATTTTGGATACATTATTTATTTCTATCATAATTTTCCCTCCACAATAGTATTATAAAACAAAAGAGGTTGTCTTTCAACCCCTTTTATTCTATAACAAATGACATTTCAAAATCAAAATTATCATTTAATTGCATTATTATATTTATATCCTTTTCCTCTGAATTTTCTTGCACTAAACTTGTTAATTGTACAGTACAAACATAAACATTATTTCCCTTTTGTTCTATATTTTTAAATTCAAATTTATTATAATCATAAAAATTATTTTTTATGAAATTTTCAAAAATATCTTGGCTAGAAAAATAATTATTTTTAAATCCTTCTGATATACACTTATAAGAATTCATATAATCATGTCTATTTATCATTTGAATAAATCTGTCAATATTCATTTTTACTTTTTCCTGACTATCTGATTTTTCATATGTTTGCTTAAATTTATCAGTTAAAATTGTATAATTGTCTAATTTAAAATCAAATTGCATTGGCAAGTTTTCATCAAATATATATACATTATCATATTGATCTTTACATACAATTTCTGTAAAATCTGTTTCATAGTTTACCAAATATTTTGTCATTTTCAAACCTTGAATTTCATCAATACTATCTGAAATATATTTTAAGAAATTTTCTTCACTTTCAAATCTTTTTGCTTTATATTCATCACTCATATAATCATATAAAATTTCTGGTCTTGCTAATGCTAATTTCTTAAAAAATATCAAATATTCTTGAGCTTCATTCTCATTATCATAAATATCATCAACATATTCATTATAATCATTAGTTTTTATTTCATTATTATCATTATTCAATTTAATATCATCAATACTATTTGGATTATTCAAAATTGGCTCTATTGAAAAAGTTTTATTAATTGTATCAACATTTACAATAATATAAAATTCATCTAAAACTTCACCATTATAATCTAAACAAAGTCCATAAGCTTTATATTGATCTACATTATCATTAATAATCTTTTTCATTTTTAAAGTAACAATATTATATTGTTCTTGAAAAGTTTTTATATATTGATATAAATTAGATTCATTAATATTATTGCTTTTTATATATTCTGAACTCAATATATCTAATCTTATTTGTTTAATACTTTTATCATCAATTTTTTCATATTCACCATTTTCATTTCTATTATAAAAACCAAAGTAATTGTCACTCATAATATTATAATATTTTTGGATACAATTTTCTACATTTTTAAATTTAGAAAAATCTTTTTCATCCTCTTCTTGATTTGTAACTTCTATAATTTCTCCAACATCTCCAATTGCATTTTCATCCTCGGTTTTATTATTTAATTTTAATAAACCAATTAATAATAAAAGTATAATCACAATAATAATAATTAATATTATAATATATTTTTTTAATTTTTTCATTCAATCTACCTTTCTTTATTTTGTAACAAATCTATAAACATAAGTATACACGCTAGGCTTATCATTATAAACACTAATTTGAGAAGCTGGATTTTTTGCATATATTCCTTTACATCCATGTGCAGCAACATATATTCCATTTCCTATATATATCGTAACATGTCCACTTCTCCATAATACATCTCCTGGTTGTAATTTAACACTTGATGTAGGACCTACCATATATTTAGTACCATAGTTACTTGTAGTATTAGGTGTTACAATTCCAAAAAACTTATAATATAATCTAGCAACTAAACTTGAACAATCATATTGAAATTCTCCATATCTATTCGATTGACTATATGTGTATCTATTATCATTAGCAATTCTTTGAGCTTCCTTCAATAATGCTTCCATTTTAGTTTTATTATCACCTGTTAATTTTACATCAACATTTTCTGGTGCTGTTTTTCCATGATATTTATTATATAATTCTTTTGCATATTTTAATCTATTACCCATTTCAGGTTTTCCTGCTTTTTCATATTCATCTTCAAAATAATAACAAGCATCATCCACACTTTTTGCTACCTTCCATTTTGTACAAGATGCTTCTTTTATACTTTTTAATAAATACCCAATTTGTGCATCTTCATCATCAATTCCTACTCCTTGAGATTTTGTATAATTATATAATCCTTGTTTAAGACTTGACCATGTCCATTGAGCTAATCCATATCCAACATTATCATTTATAAAATTTTTATAAGTACCATTATTAACAGCTTTAGTATATGATTCATCTGTCATTCCTAAAGATTTTTCATAAGAATTTTGCATATTATTTGCTTTAAATCCTGATTCTTGTTTAAAGTTTCCCATAGCACCTGCTGCAGAATATTCAGAATATCCAGCACCTATCAACGCATACCATACCTTTTCTTCAAATGAATTACCATATATAGTAGTAGAATCTTCAAATGCATCATTTCCATATTCATCAAAATTATAATCCGTAACACCATAATCGTTTCCTGTAACTTTATACAATAGAAATTTTGTCAAATCCACCATATTAGTAGTATCTGGATTATCCTCTAATAATTCAAATAACCAACTTGTAATTTCACTAGTAATTTTTCTTCTTGCATCTGCATGTTTTTCATCACATAATATAGTAACAAAATTATTTTGTCCTGTACCATTTTTTATTTCTTCATCAGTCTTTTTTTCAACCTTTGGTTCATTTACAGGTGTATCCGCAACATATGTCTGTGTAGTTATTACTGTTTCATCTTCCTCTTTTCCATCAACATCTCGTTTGAAATAGGATGCACTACAAAAAATTATCCTTGCTGAACCCGAAGAAGAACCAGAATCCAACGATGTTACAGTTGAACCAGATAACTGACTAACTAGACTAGATAATTTATCTTTAAATTTATCGTAATGCGGCAAATCCTTACCTGAAGATGATGTTTTAGGATTTCCATCTTCTTCCACATAATCAGTATCATTTATATCCCTTTTGTTAACATCTTTACTAACATTAGATGGTCCCAGATTATAATTTTTACTATAATTAACAATCCATACATCCGCTTTAGTAACATCTACAACAGGAGTATTATTTTTATATGTTGTTACATGTGTTGTTTTATATTCAGTATCATCTTTCCATTCATTTGCTGGTTTCCAACTATCACTCTTAGTATTTGCTCCATTTGATGCTGTTGCAGAAACATTTACTTTTCTTTCTCTTTTATAAGTTTTTACATTTGTATTAACTGTAGTTGTCACATTATCATATACTGAAATAATAATTTCACTTTGATCTACCAAATCAGCTAGTTCTAAACCAACATCTTTATCATCTCCAATTACTATCAAAGACCATAAATATTGGAAAGGCATAGTATATTTACTAACAACACTCTTATAATTTATAGATTTTGAATATATTTCATATTCTGTTTTACTATAACTTCCTGACCCAGTAGAATTAGAAGAAGATAATGTATCTGAATAATCACTCAATTTCATATCTGGGTCATTAGTTGTTAACGTTTCAGTAGTTTCATCAACTACACCAACTAAAACATTATCACTTTCATCAACTGTAAAATAATTTATTACATCGGTATTCTTATCTGTTATATATTTATTAAAAGTATCCAAATTAATATATTTTAATTTAATACTTGTCCCATCAGATTTATGTCTTTCAAATTCAATCGTTCCATTTAATTCCACATCTTTATCTAATTTGGGGTACTGTGTAATAATTTCGGCATTCATTAATTTTTCTAATTCATCAACAGTATCTATGTAATTTTCAACCGTACTCCCAGCTTCAGACATCTTATCCCATACAATTTGAGCCATTTCTTTTGATGTTTTTTCCTCTTCCACCTCTTTACCAGTTTTCTCATCTTTATGTTTATATACAAAAATTAATCCATTCTCAGTAAATTTAACACTTTTGGTATATGTTGATGCAGCATAAGGTGTACTTGACATATCTCCCTCTTTATAAGTCCCATCATCCAATGTAATATAATATATAAAAGCAACTAACAATATTAGAAAAATAACAATAATTAAAGCTGATATTATTCTTTTACGATATTTATATAAAAAACTACGAACTTTTTCCACATTATCATCTCCTTCTACTATTACGTCTACTTTTAAATATTAATTCTAAACTCATTAAATTGATATTCCTCTTTGTTTTCTAAATTTTTATACTCATCATAATTTAATACCATTTTAGAAAATACTAAACTACTAATTTTTCTACTAGAACTATATGAATTAGTAAATTTAATTTTCAAATCATTCGTAAATTTACTTTTTACCATTAATCTATTTGCAATAATCTCATTACTATAAAAATAATATTTCATATCTCTACTATCTAATAAATAAACTGATTTTGTATCATTATTTGTATCTAACAAAATAGAATTATCTGAATTATTTTGTATACTTAAATTATATATCTCATAATCCATATATGTATCTATACTTTTTATAGTCACCTTAACATTATTTTCTTCAGTTACCTCTTTAGGCATTTTTCTTTCTATGTAACTATTAATATTTAACTTATTTTCATTATTATTTTGTACAATAGTTATATAATCTTGTTTTGTTTCATTTGTATTCAAATTCCCTGTTGATAATATATCTCCTGTAAATCTAACTTGATATGTACTTCCAATCCAATTTTCTACAGTATATGTTTTATATTCATTAAAAAGATTTTTATAGTAATTATTATAAAAATCATCTATTGTTGGAAACATCTCCTCTTTACATTCTTCTGATAACATTTCATAAGCAGAATTTAAATCTTTATTATTACAATATTTTATAAATTCGTCTATTAATTCTGTTTCACTATTTAGTTGAGTACCTGATACATTTTGCCCTGAAATAAGAGATTTTTCAGAAACAACATCTTTATTAATCTCCGTATTTTCTATTAATGCATTCTGTTTATCTTCTTTAGCAATTTTCATTCTAGAAAAATAATTTAATAATTGAATTATACCAAGAATGAAGACTATAATTAGTATAATAATTAATATCCTTCTTCTATTCTGGTTATAAAATCTAATCAATCTATACATAATTATAGTCCTCCTAATTACTTATTATATTTTATTTTATTGTAATTATCAACTTTATTCATTACACTATCTGCCATTTTATCTCCACTATAATTTTTCCATTTATCTTTTTTGTTAAATTCAGATGAAAATGTCTTATGCCATTCATCTTTTTTCTTTGATGTCATTTTTGTAGTATCTTCCCCTATTCTAGATGCATATTTTTTTACAGCAATTCCTTCATTTATATCCTTAATCTGATGATTATCCCTCATATCCAAAATTGTAGTAATATCTTTCATATCAGTTACACCATTATTTAATAATTGTGGTATATCGCTTTTCATTATTTCTTTAGCCTTCTTATTTCCATATTTACGTTCCAATTCAAATCTATTTTTTTCATTTTTTTGATACTCTTTAATATATTTATCTTGTTTCAATTTTTCATAATCTTCATCATTTTTAAATCCAGCTCTCTCCGTAGCATCTTGCAATTCATCAGGTGTTAAAACAACATCTGCTTTTTTCTTTGCACCTTCAGTCATTCTATAGCCTCCCATTGCTGCAGCTCCTGTATACTGTACGGCCTTAGATAAATCTCCAGATGTAATTCCTGCCGCCAACCCCATTGATCCCGCAACAGCTGCACCAGCCGCACCAGCCACCAAATTTGTAGCAGTTCTGATAGGATGCATATTTTTTATACTTCCCTTTATCTGTCTTCTAACTCCTCTTCCATAATACCTTGCTGCAGGTAAAGCACCACTAACTCCTGCACTTACCATTCTAGGTATCGCCTTTCCTACATTTCCAACAGCATGAGTTATTCTCCTTATTCCTCTAGGTCTATCATATTGACTATTATTATCATTAATACTATTAAAATCAATTAAGTCATCATTATTATTCAATAAATTCTCATTATTATTACTATTATTAGAATAATCTCCTTCTTTGGCTACATTATTTGGAAGATATATTCCATTCTGTAAAGTAAAATTATCTCCTACAATAGGAAAATCAGCACTAGAATTTTGTGGTTCTTCATTAGCTGAAGTAGTATTATTATTAGCAGAAAGAACATTTTGATTATCTTCTAGTTTATCTGCTTGATTCATTTGTTTATCTGCTTGATTTGTTTGTTTATCTGCTTGATTCGTTTGTTTAAATTCATTCATATCATCTGAATTACTGAATATAGCAGCATCTTTATCAAATTGTGAATTAATTCTTGGTGGCTTTGCACCTTCTTCTACACCTCCACTATTTTTTCCAGATAAACGCTTTTCTGGTGGTTTTGGTGGTCTACCAAACAATTTATTTACAGCTGACATTGTAATTGCAGCACCTGCTGGTCCTGCAAGTAATCCTGGAGTTTGAGCTTTTTCAAATCCAAAAAACTTACGCAATAATTTTTCAGCTGGTATCATAAACCCTAACGCAACCAAACTATAAATTATATTAGTAGATGCTAATTCATATGCAGATGAAACTAATACAGTATATAATAACAAATGCATTGGCTGTATTAATAAATTAAATATATATTCTCTAAACCACATATTAAAGGCTTGAGCTTTTCCATCATTCATTTTATCTAAAGGATAAGTCATTGCTACCAATGGGGCAATAAGTGTCAAAAAGGCCATATACAATACCCTTTTTAAATATGTTACAATAAAATATAACGTAAATAAAACTAGTACAACAAAAATAAGTGCATATCCAGCATATGATGTATTATCATTTTTAGCCATTTGTGCCTCTAATCTAGCATATCCCAAAGAATTTGTTGGCCATGTAATAAATGTTTTTCCATCAACATCATCTTTTTTATAACTATATCCTAATTTATCCAACCTTTTACTAACCTTACCATCTTTATCTTCTATAAAAGCCGTATATCCACTTGCCTTTTTAGTAGATGTTACTAATTCAGTTACTTTTCCAACAAATAAATTTGCAAATGACATTATATATTGCATAACAAATAACAAACAAATAGCAACTACCCAGTCCATTAGCATTTGCTTATACTTTGCCTTATCATTAGATGTACTAGATATAAGTATTCTAATACCAACATAAACTAATATTGACAATAAAGCAACAACTGCAATATCTCTCAAGATTGTATACCAACTTGATATAGTTTCACGCAACTGTTTTGCTGTTGATTGTAAATATTTTACTGAACCATCTGAATTTTTTACAGCATTTCCATCTTTATCTCTTAATGGCTCATCTTCTTTAGGGTTAAAAAAGTCAACATCAAACATCAAAATTTTATTTTCGAATATTTTATCAGGTGAAATTTGATATACAGGTATATCTATAACATCTGGTAAAACATTTGCATTAAAAGCAACCGCAGCACAAATTCCAGCACCCGCTGAAACAACAAGTACAGTACCAGCACTTACAGTTGCAATTGTAACCCCTATAGACGCAAGGGCAGCTACAAAAGCACCACAAGTAACAACACACAATACTGCCGCTCCTGCTGCCGCAACAACCCCTACAGCAATAGCCAAAATTTTTGATACAACACTATTAACTAAATCAACAGATATTGTAGTATCTGTTTGATCATACATTACAGTATGAGCTATATTCATTATTCCATCACCGGTAAAAACTAATAAATCAGCAACTGGATTTAATAATTTTCCACCTTTGGTATTATCCTTAGCTTTAGATTCTCCCGCTAAAGAAAAACTCGTTACAATCAAAATTATTATCAGTATTATTAATTTTTTAAATACTCCAATATTTTTACTTTCAAAAATTTTTGTTTTCATAAAGTTTAAACCTCCCGACTTTCTTTATGCATTGTTTCTTTTTGCAATATCATTTAAGTTTGTATCAACAAACTCAAATTCTTTTCTAGTTGGCATTATTTTCAATATTGCCGAATCAGCACCAACTTTTAATAACCCCTCACCCTTTTGACAAGTTACCAAAAAGTTAGCTTCACCTTCTGAAAGTTTAAACACCTCTTTTAAGTATTGTATTTCAGATTTATCTTGTGCTAAAAATAATTTTGTATCTGAAGAAGTAAGAACTGCTTGAGCCTCTGGTTTCTCATAAAAATCTTGAAATCTTTGAGAAACAATTGCAAGTGAAACATTTCTTTTTCTTGCACGCCTTGCCATTTTATTTAAGAAGTCTACAGCCTCCGGATATGGTAATAACATCCAAGCTTCATCAACTAAAACTCTCTTTTGTGTAGCTTTTTTTCTATCTTCACTATTTTTCTTAACAAATTTTTCCCAAATCCAAGAAAGTAAAATTTGCTGTGCAAGTGGTCTTGCAAACCTTTCTTCCAATTGAGAAATATCCAAATTTATAAATGGCGCCCCATCTAACAATTCAAATGTAGATTGTCCATCAAAATAAGCCATTTGTCCATCATATTCTCTTATGTATTGTTTCATAACCTTTAATAAATAACTATAATGATATTGATAATCTGAATTTGTATTTTCCCTAGCTTTTCCTTGAATTCTTCTATACCAAGAACCAATTGTTGGCATATCTTTTTTCTCTTTCTTAAAAATATCACCTTGCATTATTCCAGAAGAAGTCTTATATAAACTTTCAGGATTACTATTTATACCAAGCGCAGCGTATTCTTCTGCAACAGACTCTGCAATTATTTGTTTTGTAAGTTCATTAACTTCATCAGAACGTGTACTACCTCTTGCCATTGTAAGTAAAGCCTGAGTAACATCCTCAACTTTATTTTCTATATTTAATGTAATTCTTTCTTTACCTGTTATTTCATCTTTTACTATTTCTGTTTCAACATCAAATAGATTAATAACTGTTTGTGATGTTGGACTAATTACAACATTTATTCCACCTAAGCTTTCAGCAACTATTGTATACTCACCTTCAGCATCTAATGCTAAACTTTCTATTCCCATTAAAACAGATGACCTTGAAATCAAAGTTTTCATTGTAACAGATTTACCAGCACCAGATTTAGCAAATATAACCATATTATAATTTGAAAGTGATGAATGAAAATTATCAAACAAAATTGGTGTTCCTGTTTGTTTATTAAATCCTAATGGTACACCTGTTGAATGCCCAACCTCTGATGTTGTAAATGGGAATACTGTTCCCATTGAATTTCTATCAAATGTATGTGTTTTATTAATTTTATCATTCATAAAAGGTAAATTTGATTTAAATGCATCTTCTTGCATTCCCCATGCCGTTTTTACTCCTACCAAAGTTTTTGACATTTCAGAAGATAATAGTTTTGTATATCTATCCAAATCCTCTAAACTATATGCAAAAACAGTAGATATAATTGAAGCCTCAAATAATTTGTTAAAACCTGCTGCAATTTCATCTCTTAGTTGTTCTGCCTCCAATCTCTTTTGTGTAATTGTACTTTCTCTATTTATATTTCCTTTATCAGCTGCAACAATTCTTTCTGTTTCCAATTCATTTATAACCCTATTTAAATCATTTTGAGATTTATCTTCTTTTATTGGATTAATATATATAGATACATTTATATCTCCAAACATATACATATCCCTAAACAATTCAGGAAATGTACACATTCTAGGAAGAGATGATACAAAAAAACTTCTTGCAAACCTTGTAGTATCTGAAATTATTTCTAGATGATCTATATGTGATGCATCTATGCCTGAAGGTGCAATCAATTCTTTTATAGTCTTTTTTCTTAAAATATTTGTATTTTCATCTGTATATTCTCTAAATTGTTCTTGTAGATTTTCTTCTTCTTGTTGTTGTTTTTTCTTCTTTGACATCTTTATCTCCTCCTTCTTTTTCTTTTGTTTTTGATTTCTTTTTACTATCTTCTTTTATTTTATTTACAGCCTCTTCCGCAATATCTCCACCTATTGACATTTTATTTTCCTCTATAATTGCCATAGCCATTTGATCTATTAAATCATTTAATTCAGCTTCTTTACGTTTTGTTCTTCTTTGCTTTTCACTTTCTTCTACAACATCATATATAGTCTCATTTGCTTTCTTTATTGCTTCCTGTTCTATTTTAATATCAAGTTCTTTCATTCTTTTATCTAATACATCTGGTGCTGTTGAATATAAATCTTCATATCCTGAATTTAAGGCCTTTTTTAAATCATACTTTTCAGACTCATCTCTATTATAAGCAACATACAATAACTCTGCCAATTCAATAGAATCAAGAATTTTACTATTTATACCACAAACAGCTAATGAATTAATTATTGTTTGTGATTTTGTATATAATTCTGAAAAAGCTAAATTTGCAATCTCATCTTTACCATAATTTGAATTTGACGCTTCTTCTGGATAGTATGAAATAATAATATAATAATGTTTACTTAAAATATTTCTATTTAAACTCATTCTTTCTGTGTTATTTATAATATCAACACCATATTCATACAAATTTCTTTGTCTTGTTAGTTCATATTTTTCTTTATCCAATTCTTTAGCTGTATATTTGCCTGAACGAGCCTTTTGATTATATTCCATTTGTTTATTAACATATTGCTTTGATATTTCATCTACTCTCTCTTTATAATTATTTATACTACTACCTAAATTTACAGTTCTTGTTTGTACATAAATTTGTATTGGATATCTTAAAGTATTTAAAAATTGAATAAATCCTTGTTCAACACTGTTTTTTTCAAGTCCAGACATTAAATCATAGTTAACACCTTGACAACCTAATACCATCAAAAATCTTTTACCATTTTTTTGAACAATCATATTATCTTCAATCTTATCAAAATCCATAAATTTAAATATGGACTCTTTATTATAACTTTGTACTGTTGATACTGATTTGGTTTTTATTTCTTTATTATTATTTTTTTCCTTTTTTTCTTTAGGTTTCCTAGCTTTAAATTTTAATACAATAAAAATCAAACATAGTATAACAAGTACTCCAATCATAATTCCTAAAACAATTGTTAATAATTTTATTAATTCATTATTATTCATCTTTTGTTTCCTCCTCCGGTTTATAAACATATATTTTATTACCACTCTTTTTAAATTTAATCCATCTTAAAATAACATCATCAATATTCTCTCCACCTGTTTTCTTAGTAATTTCCATTGTCTTTATTTCTGGAACTTTTAATGTTCCAATACAAAAACCAATTGAAGCACAAAGAACAGTTATTAATAAACCTACCATTGATAATCCTAATATTTTAAAAATAAGATAAAATATTAATCCTACTCCTGCCCCAATACATGTAAATATTAATCCTTTAGTAGAGAATATATATAATATTCTTCCCTCTCCTCTGTAATTTCTTGGTATTTCATAAGATTGCATTTTCTTTTTTCCTCCGTATTCATTATTATAATTTTACAATATATATTATACCATAAACTTGTGGATAATTGTACAGTTTTTATCAAAAAAAGTGGAAATTTAATAGAATTGTAACATTTTTGTAATACGAATTTTTGAATAAAATTTGATTTTTATTTAGGGAAATAAGATAAAAAGAAAAAAGTAGAAAATTTCTAAAATTCTCTACTTTTATATGTAAAATTATTTTGTAATACTATTAGCAAAACTGTATACCATAGATGCTATATTTGAAGCTGCAAATATTAATACAGCACCAACTAAATATGGTATCATTGTTTTCTTATATTCAGCTTTTTCCTCTGCACTACCCATCATATATTTAATACCTAATACAACTAATATAAGAACTGAAACAATTGAACCAATTGCTTGAACCATACCAATTATTTTATTTCCAACATTTTTAAAATCACTAACTGTATCTCCTTTTAAACTTCCTGGATCAGTAGCAACAGCAAAAACTGTTGAAAACATTGAAATAATCATAACTACTAATAATAAAGTTGCTATTACTTTAATTGACTTATTCATATTTTTTCCTCCTTTATTTTTATATATAATAACTTCTTATCTTTAATAAGAAACATTAATAACTACATTTTATTTAAGAAAATAACTAATACTTTCCATATTCCAAAAGCTCCATATGCAACCCCAGCTCCTATTGCCCATACTACTAAAGCTTGTTTTACTTCAGCCTTTTCTTCAACACCAGACATCATAAACTTTATTCCCAATGTTATGCCTACAACCGCCACAACAACAAAAGAAATTAATAACAAAGTATTATAAACACTACTTGATGTCGATTGCAAAGATTTTTTTTGGTCACCTGACATTTCTACATTTGCTTTATCTAAAAAAGTTTTTCCACCAGATATAGCATCTGTTAACATTGTATCAGCATATACTTTTGGATTATTTATAAAAAATAAAATCATTATAAAAATTAATAAAAAACTTAATATCTTTTTCATTTCTACCTTCTATCTATATTTTATGAATTAACGGCATTATATATCATTGCAGAAATATTACTTATAGCAAAAACTAAAATTGCACCTATAACATAATATATCATCCACTGTTTATAATCAGCCTTTTCTTCTGCACTACCTAAAGCAAATTTTATCCCTAATAACACTAGTGCTAATACAGATACAATACTTCCAATTGCTTGAAAAGCACCTATTACCTTATTTGCCATCATCATAGAACTTGAACTTAAACTTTCTGATAATTCATCTGGTTCATAATCATCTGGGTTGATAGAAGCTTTACTAGAAGTTGATGGACCATCTGGATTTCCCTTATCATCTGCTCGTCTTGCATAAGTACTATTAAATATATTACAAAACAAAAAAGCAATAACCAAAACTATAAATATTTTTTTTATTTTATGCACTAAAATATCCTCCTTTTTTGCCTTATACTATATATTATAAACTATTATTCTATTTTTTTCAACTTTTTTTGATATTTTTCTCAAATTATACAAAAAAAACGACAAAACAAAAATGTTTTTATCGTCTTTTTTTATTTTTTTATCTGGCGGAGATGAGAGGGTTCGAACCTCCGCGCCGTGTTACCGACCTAACTGTTTAGCAAACAGTCCCCTTCACCACTTGGGTACATCTCCAAATGTATAAAAAAAGATATAAAAACGTAAATCTATAAAATTATAAATTTATGGTCTTTTATATCTATAAAAAAAGTTGGCGGAGAGGGTGGGATTCGAACCCACGGTAGGCTATTAACCTACGCCAATTTTCAAGACTGGTGCCATAAACCAACTCGACCACCTCTCCATTGACTATCGCCATATCCAGCGACAGTATATATATTAGCATTTTTAAAATCATTTGTCAATAGAAATTTTTATATTTTTTCATTTTGGTAAAATTAAACATTATAATTACACATCTTTTATATTAACTAAAAAAGCAAAATGCTATAAAATTTTAAAAAACATTTTTTCATTTTTTATCGTTCTCTATACACATTTCTAGAATTAATAGCTTTTCTAATAGCCTCTGACTCTTCCTCAGATAATGTATAAGAAGAATTTCCATTCTCAACGGGTTTTGCATAAATATTAGACATTTCTCTAGAATAAATACCATTAAAAACTACACCTGAATTTTTCTCATCTAATAAAGCAACTGCAAAACTCAAATCACTTCCAGTATCTTTAAAAGCACTATATCTAACAATTCCAACCTTTTGAATACATTTTGTTAAATCATCATCTAGATTTTTACAAAAATTCATGATTTCTGCATTTTGTTTTTCTACTCTATCTACTTTATACATAAAATTGCTTAAATCTTCTTCTAAATTTTTTCCATTTCCCAATTTTTGCATAAATTTTCTATATTTTTCTTTCAATTTTATATTACTTATCAATAAAATTATAAATCCTATTAATAACATAATAACTATTACACTTAAAAATAACAAATAATTATCTGTTCTTAAAAAATCAATTAATTCCTGCATTTAATCAACCTTCTTACTTCATTAAATTTAATATTCTTTCCAAATCATCATTTGAAGCATACTCAATTATAATCTTTCCCTTTTTCTTTCCAGGAGCCATTTTAACTTTTGTTCCAAAAAATCCTTGAAATGTATTTTCTATATCTTTATATAAAATATTCATTCTTTTTAATTCCTCTTTTGAAACTTCCTTTTTATTTATTCTCTTATTTGTTTCTTCAAGTTCCTTAACAGGTGCTCCTCTTTCAATAATATCTACAGCTGTTAAGTATTGTTTTTCTGGGTCTGTAATAGATAATAATGCTTTACAATGAGCTTCAGTTATTTTACCTTGTTTTGCAAATTCCAAAACTCTAGGCTCCAAATTTAGAACTCTTACTGAATTTGCTATAGCACTTCTACTTTTTCCTAATTTTTTGGCAACTTCTTCTTGAGTTAATCCATAAGCTTGCATTAAATTTTTAATTCCTAAAGCTTTTTCAAATGGATTTAAATCCTCTCTTTGTATATTTTCTATCAATGCAATCTCATTATTTTTTCTTTCATCATCTTCTCTTACTATTGCCGGTATTTCTTCCAAACCTGCTAATTTACAAGCTCTCCATCTTCTTTCTCCCGCAATTATACTATAATACCCATCTTTTTCTGTTACAATTATAGGTTGTATTAATCCATATTCTTTTATAGATTCTGCAAGTTCTTCAAGTGCTTCCTGATTAAAATTTTTTCTTGGTTGTTCTCTATTTGGTTCTACTTCTGTAATTTTTAAATTTTTTAGTACATCATCTTCTTTAACTTGTTCTTCTTCAGGTGTTGGACCAAATAAAGCATCTAAACCTTTTCCTAATCCTGTTTTCTTAGGCATCTCTATCACTTTCCCTTCTTTTGAATTTTTATTATTTATTTTCCGCATTATTAATTTTCAAAAATTCTTTTGTGAATTTTTCATAGCTTTTTGCTCCTTTAGAGCGTGGATCATACTCTGTTATTGGCATTCCATAACTTGGTGCTTCACTTAATCTTACATTTCTAGGTATAACAGTTTTATAGACCTTATCACCAAAATATTTCTTAACCTCTTTTACAACTTGATTAGATAAATTAGTTCTAGCATCATACATAGTAAGAAGAGCACCCTCTACTTCTAAATTTTTATTTAGGTGTTTTTTTACTAAATTTATAGTATTTATCAATTGTCCCAAACCTTCTAACGCATAATATTCACATTGTACAGGTATCAAAACACTATCTGATGCTGTAAAAGCATTTAATGTAATCAATCCCAAAGATGGAGGACAATCAATTATAATATAATCAAAACTATTTTTAACATCTGCTAACTTTTCTTTTAATCTTTGTTCTCTTGACATCATTGAAACTAATTCTACTTCTGCTCCTGCCAAATTTATATCTGATGGACATACCAATAAATTTTTAATAATTGTTTTTTCTACTGCTTGTTCCATTTCAACATCTGTTGCTAAGATATCATATGTTGAAAATTCTACATCTTTTTCAGCTCCCACACCACTTGTTGCATTTCCTTGTGGATCCGCATCTATTAATAGAACTTTTTTCCCTCTTTTTGCAAGCATTGTACTTAAATTTATTGTTGTTGTTGTCTTTCCAACTCCCCCTTTTTGATTTGCTACTGATATTATTTTTCCCACAATTTTTGCCTCCATTCATTTTTGTAAACATTTACTTATTAATTTCTTTTATTACTATATTTATAATATACAAATATTAACAAAAAGTCAATATTTTTATCATGTTTTTTTATTATTTTTTACTACTATAGTTACAATTCACAACCTTAGAAATTTTTGTGTGTAAGTTGCCACCTTAAGGATTATATATTTGATATTATATCCTGTTCATTACGTTCAAAAAGGAAATCTAAAATACAAAAAAAACCACTATACAAAAATATAATGGCTTTCAAAACTATTTTATTGGTTCCTTTGCTGGAACTCCCGCCTTTCTAGGAAACCTACTAGGCGTATTCTTAATCTTATCAACAACAATAACATTTCTACAAATATCAGAATCAGGCAACATAAACTCATCTACACAAGATATTTTTCCACCAAGAACATTTATAGCCCCTTTTCCTAAACTCAACTCTTCCTCAACATTACTTCCCTTCATACAAATACATTTACCAGTAACCTTACAAATAGGTAACAAATATTCTGAAAGAACAGAAAGATTAGCAACAGCTCTTGCTGTAACATAATCAAATTTTTCTCTGTATTTTTTATCCTTTCCAAAATCCTCTATTCTACTATGTACTGTGTCAATATCTTTCAAATTCAACTTTAATATAACTTCATTTAAAAAATTTATTCTCTTATTTAAAGAATCAACCAGTATTATTTTTAAATCTGGTCTTAATATTTTTAAAGGTATACCAGGAAAACCAGCTCCAGTTCCAACATCAGCAAGTGTCCTATTTTCTTTAAGATATTTATTTATTGTTAAAGAATCTATAAAATGTTTTAATATAACATCTTTTGGTTCTGTAATAGCTGTTAAATTTATCTTCTCATTCCATTCCAATAATAAATTCATATATTCATAAAATTTATTTAATTGTTCTTCAGTAAACTTTATGTTTATTTTTTTACCATATTCTATCATTAATCTTTCAAACTCTTCTATATTCATATCTTCTCCTTTTAAAAGTATATAATTTATAACATATACATATAAATTTGATATAATTTAATATTTATATGTAAATAAAAATCAAATGACTATTTATTAGCATTTTTATTAACTTGCAAATAAATCAAAAGCACAGAAATATCAGCAGGTGAAACCCCTGAAATTCTAGAAGCCTGGCCAATAGAACGAGGTCTAAACTTATCAAGTTTTTGTCTAGCTTCCAAACACAAACCATTTATTGAACTATAATCAATATCCTCAGGCAACAACTTAGTTTCCATCTTTTTAAACTTTTCAACTTGTTCTTCTTGCATTTTAATATAACCCTCATATTTAACCTGAATTTCAACCTCTTCCTTCTCTTGTAAAGTCAATTCTGGTCTATCAGGATCAATTGAAGCTAATTTATCATAATCCAATTCCGTCCTTTTTAAAAGTTCATTCATCTTTGTACCTGTTGTAAGAGGTGATGTTCCACAATTTATCAACAAATCATTTACCTCTTTTGTAGGTTTAACAATAGTATTTTTTAATCTTTTTATTTCTTTTTCAATATTTGCTTTTTTTCTTAAAAACTTTTGATATCTTTCCTCAGAAATTAAACCTACATCATGTCCAATTTCAGTTAATCTTAAATCTGCATTGTCTTGTCTTAAAAGAAGTCTATATTCAGCCCTAGAAGTCATCATTCTATATGGTTCATTTGTTCCTTTAGTAACAATATCATCAATTAAAACTCCTATATAGCCTTGCGTTCTATCTAATATTACAGGTTCTTTTCCCTTTATTTTTTGTGCTGCATTTATTCCAGCTATTAATCCTTGACACGCAGCCTCTTCATATCCAGAAGTTCCATTTGTTTGACCAGCCATAAATAGTCCATCAATCCCTTTATATTCTAAAGAAAGTTTTAAATTTGAAGGATCTATACAATCATATTCAATAGCATACGCAGACCTTGTAAATTCAGCTTTTTCAAGTCCTGGAATAGTATGATATAATGCTATTTGCACATCTTCAGGTAAAGAAGAGCTTAACCCCTGGATATACATCTCATCAGTATCTAAACCAACAGGTTCAACAAATGCTTGATGTCTAGGCTTATCACTAAATCTAACAACTTTATCTTCTATTGATGGACAATATCTTGGGCCTGTTCCCTTTATCTCCCCTGCATATAATGGTGACCTATTTAAATTATCTCTGATTATTTGATGTGTTTTTTCATTTGTGTATGTTAAATAACAATCAACTTGCTTTAAATCTTTAATTTCATCTTCAAAAGAAAATGGAACTATATTTTCATCACCTTTTTGAACTTCCATCTTAGAAAAGTCAATACTTCTCTTATTTATTCTTGCAGGTGTTCCAGTCTTAAATCTTACTAAATCAACACCTATCCTTTTCAAAGAATCAGACAATTTATTTGCTGCAGCAACTCCGTCTGGTCCACTTTCTTGCGAGAATTCTCCCATAAATATTTTACCTTTTAAATATGTTCCTGTAGCAACTATAACAGCCTTTACACCATATATTGCACCAACTGCAGTTTCTATCCCCACTACCTTGCCATTTTCAACTTTGATATCCACAATTTCTCCCTGTTTTAAAAATAGATTTTCTTGTTTTTCCAAAGTATGTTTCATTTCAGCATGATATCTTTTTCTATCTGCTTGTGCTCTTAAAGAATGTACTGCTGGTCCCTTAGATGTGTTAAGCATCTTTATTTGGATCATAGTTTTATCTATATTTTTTCCCATTTCTCCACCAAGTGCATCAATTTCTCTTACTAGATGTCCTTTTGAACTTCCTCCTATATGTGGATTACATGGCATATTTGCCACTGCTTCCAAACTAATAGAAAACACCAATGTCTTCATACCTAATCTTGCTGCTGCAAGTCCAGCTTCACAACCTGCATGTCCTGCTCCAATTACTGCTATATCATAATCTCCTGCATAATAACTCATTTTTTTCTCCTTTCCATGAGAAACAGAAAACAGTGTTTATTTTATATTGTTACCAACATTTACCTATTCGTTCATAATATCGTTTGTTGAATTTTGTCGAACGAGTTTATTTCCGTAGCTTTGTTGTTTTTCGTATATATTTACATTTTAGTTCTTTCAGGTCTATTTCACGCATTAATTTTATGTTTACCGTAATATTTGTTCGCCCAAAAATCTAATTTTTATTTGATTTATATATACTTTGAATATATTTTTTAACTTATATATTATTTTTAAATTAAACCGTATATTTCTGTTTTTTCTATTTTTTTAATCTTAATTTTTTTATTTTAATATTTTGTCAATATTTTTCTGTTTATTTTCGTCATATTAGTGTTTTATACTTTTTTATATAAAATTATACTATTTTTAGTATTAAATTGTCTTATTTTGGATTCTCATCGCAATTTATATAATTATTTTCCTAAACAGAATTTAGAAAATATTTCATTTATAATATCGTCTGTCACAATTTCTCCTGTTATATTTTCTAAATCTTCCAAAATATCTTTTACAAAAATTGCAATTATATCTATTGGCATATTTTTTTCAACTGTATCTTTTGCTTTTTTCACATTTCCAATTGCTTTTGAAATTAAATTTTTATGTCTTAAATTTGTAATAATTACATCATTATCTACATTTATTTCCTCTAAACTAAACATTTTTGAAATTAATGAATATAATTTTTCTAATCCATCACCATTTAATGCCGAAATTTTTATTATATTTTCCGTAATATCTTCAAATATATTATCATTTTCATTTAAAACACTATTCAAATCTGCCTTATTTAACAATATAATTGACTTTTTGTTTTTAATAATATTTAATATTTCTATATCTTCTTTCGTTAATTCCTTAGAACCATCAAATATTGCAATTACAAGGTCCGCATCATTTGCTATTTCTTTTGATTTTTTAATTCCTATCTTCTCAACTTCATCTTTTGCATCTCTAATACCCGCTGTATCTATTAGTTTTAAAGGAACTCCCTCTATATTGACAAATTCTTCAATCGTATCTCTTGTTGTACCCTCATATTCCGTAACTATTGCTCTATCTTCCTTCAAAATTGCATTAAGTAATGAAGATTTTCCAGCGTTTGGTTTTCCTATTATAGCTGTTTTTATCCCCTCTTTTATCAATTTTCCATTATCAAAGCTCTTTTCTAATGTTTCTAACTTTTTTTGAACACTTTCTAACATATTTGAAATTTGACTATTTGTTACATCTTCTACATCATATTCTGGGTAATCTATACTTACATCGACATTAACCATTACATCTAATATTTCTTGTTTTATTTCTCTTATTTTTTTAGACAAAACTCCCTCAAGCTGTTTTACTCCTGTTTTTGCTTCTTTTTCAGATTTCGCATTTATAACATCAATTACAGACTCTGCCTGTAATAAATCAATTCTTCCATTCAAAAAAGCCCTCTTTGTGAATTCGCCTGGTTCAGCTAAATTTGCACCATTTTTTAAGCACAAATCAAGTATTTTTCGTATAATTACATTACCACCATGTGTGTTTATTTCACACATATTTTCGGTTGTATAACTTTTTGGTGCTTTAAAATAAGACACCAATACTTCATCAATTATTTCATCATTTTCTACTATATGTCCATATTTTATAGTATAACCTTTAATATCTTCTACGCGTTCTTGCTTTTTAGGTACAAATATCTTATTTAAAACATCTAAGCATTTTTCTCCACTCATTCGTACAATTCCAATCCCACCAATTCCGTGGGGCCGTAGATATTGAAGCTATAACATCCATTATTTTTACCTCCATTTTTTTATTTAAAAAATCAAATTTAACGTTACAATTCAGTAAGAAATTTCCTTACTGAACTGAAATAATTTAACACTGTTTAAAATTATAATTTTTTAATATTACTACAAAAAAAGTCAAAGATAGAATTACTATTAAAAGTAAAATCCGACCTTTGACCTCTGATTTTTATATATTAAATTATTTTCTTTTTAAAGAAACAACAACTCTTCTTCTAGGTTCTTCGCCTATACTTCTTGTTTCTACCATAGTGCTATCTTGCAATTTAGTATGAATTATCTTTCTTTCATATGCTTGCATAGGCTCTAATGTAACTGATTTTTTTGTTTTTATAACTGTTTTTTCTAATTTTTCAGCTAAATCTTCTAACGATTTTTCTCTTTTTGCTTTATATCCTTCTATATCAAGGATAACTCGTACTCTATTTTCAACACCTTTACTAGCTATTGAAGATAAAATATTTTGAAATGAATATAATGTTTCACCTCTGTAACCAATTAGAAAACCTAAATCATCATTATTTATGTTTACTTTTAATCCATCCCTTGATTTTTCAACAGTATATTGTGCATTATTTTGCATTTTTTCAAAAAATTCTTTTAAAAATTCCTCTACATTTTTCTTAGCTTTTTCTTGTTCAGAACTTGATAATTCAAAATTTTTCTTTTCTTTTCTCACACTATTTTTTTCATCTCTTATAGTTAATTGTACTTTAACAACCCTAGGTGATAAAATACTAAAAAAGCTTCTTTTTTCTTCATTTTCCAATACTTTTATATCAACCATATTTTTAGAAACTTTTAATTCCTTTAAACCTTTTTCAATAGCCTCATTTGTAGTTTTTCCTTCCGCTATAATACTTTTACTCATATTAACATTCCTTTCGCTCGTTTCACTCGCTCATCGTCATCCAAAATTTTGATTTTCCACTCATAGTCATTTAAAATTTTAATCTTTTATAACTTTATCTAAAACTAATCTTTCGCCTATCATCAAAATATTATTAACTAGCCAATATAATGCAAGACCTAAAGGTGCTACAAGAGATATAGAAACAGACATAATTGGCATCATCCATGACATCATTTTATTAGATTGAGCCATAGCATCTTCCATTTCGTTTTTCTCTTCTTCTTTTTCTTCCTTGTTTTCAGTAATATCAATTACTCCATCATTTTTCTTGTCTTTGTTTTGCATTGATGTTGTTATTCTCATTGATATAAATGTTGATATTATATAAAGAATTGGTATTATATAAACTGTCCAATCCCCTAGATTTTGCTGTGGTATTTTGCTTAAATCTAATCCGCAAAAATTCATATTTAAGTTTATTTTATTTAAAGTTTCATCCTCTGGAAATTTAACTCTTAAATAGTCAATTTCTCTTATTATATCTATCTCTGAATAAGCTGAATTTACAGACATTCCCTCTTCTTTTAGTTGTTGAACATAAGTATCAATTTGAGTTTTATCTATTCTTTCCATATATGTTAATGGACATCTTACCATGTAAAATATAGATATTAACAAAATAAATTGCATAATAGAACTTAAGCATCCACTAAATGGACTCATATTTTCCTTTTTATACAAATCCATCATTTCTCTATTTAACTTTTCTGGATCATTTTTGTATTTAAATTGCAAAACTTTCATTTTTTCTTGAAGTTTTGCACTTTTTTTCATTGTCCTTTGTTGTTTTATTGATAATGGTAACATAATTATTTTGATTAATACCGTAAACAAAATAATAGCCAAACCATAGTTTCCAACAAAATTATTAATAAAATTTAATACATATCCAAAAATGTTTGCAAAAAATTGAAACATTTGCATTCCTCCTACCTATTTTAGTGGATCATACCCACCTTTTGAGAAAGGATTACATTTTAAAATTCTATGTATTCCTAAAATTGTACCTTTTAAAGCCCCATATTTTTCAATAGCTTGTTTTGTATATTCTGAACATGTAGGATAAAATTTACAATTTATATTTTTACTTTGAAACCATAAAGAAATATTATTTTGATAAAAATCAATTATTTTTAACAATATTTTTTTCATTTTTTATATTTCCTTATTTTGCATTAAATTTGCTTTACCTATAATACTATCCATATCATTTCTTATATTTTCAAAAGTTGCATTTTTAACATCTACACCTTTTTTCCATAAAAAAACGATGCTTTTACCTGATTTTATTTCTTGTTCTTTTAATTTATAATTTTCTCTAATTAGCCTTTTTATACGGTTTCTCTTAACAGCTTTTGCTGTTTTAACACTTATGGCTAGTCCCAAAAAATTATAATTTTTATTATTATCTTTTATAAAAGCATCAATTGTTTTTCCTGAATAATATTTTCCTTTTGATAAAACATGTTTAAATTCATAATTTTTTTTTAACATTTTGGTTTTTTTCATTTTTTGTACCTTCTTGCTTAACAAAAGCAAAACGAAAAAAATTAAGCACTTAATTTTTTTCTACCTTTAGCTCTTCTTGCTTTTAAGACGTTTCTGCCTGCTCTTGTTTTCATTCTTTTCATAAATCCATGTTCTTTCTTTTCTTGTCTTGTTTTTGGTTGAAATGTTCTTTTCATTTTTAGCACCTCCTACTGCTTTTATTTTATTAAACTCCATTTCTGGAAATTTCATACATAATCGTAAGTATATCGATTATACAGTAAACAATTGCTTTTTGTCAAGAGTTTTTGAAAAAAAGTAAAAAAAGGAACTATGTAAACTTTTAAATTGGATTTTTTTGTAATATTTTTGTAATAAAACAAAATTATCCACAGTTTTTTAAATGATTTTCCACAATTTAAAAATTTTTTCCACAATTCTATTGACTTCTTTATATTAATTTTGTTATTATATGAATTACAAAAAAATACGCGTTTTTTATTGATGTTTCAACAAAAATAATGTTCGTATATTTTTGGCTTTTATTACTAAAATATTACAAACTTATCAACAACTGTGGATAATTGTGTGGATAAGTTTTGTTAGAAAGGATGAATAAAATGAATGTAGACAAAGATGAACTTTTAAGCAAATTAAAAGAATTACTAAAAAACGAAGTTTCAACAATATCTTTTGATACATGGATTGCACCACTTGGAATAGACAGCATAAATGATGACAATATAGTTTTTACAGCTACATCAGATTTTCAAAAAGATTTTATTGAAAACAAGTTTAATAGTCTTATTTTTAATACTTTAAGATATATCACAAATAGAGAATGGACATTTTCTGTTATAGATATATCTCAAGAAAATTCTTCAGATACATCTATAATTACAAATAAAAATTCAAATGTATCAGATACAGAACTAGAAAATAACCATCAAACTTTAAATCCAAAATATACTTTTGAAACTTTCGTTGTTGGTAATAATAACAGATTTGCACATGCAGCAGCATTAGCAGTAGGAAACGAACCTGGAAAATCATATAATCCTTTATTTTTATATGGTGGCGTTGGTTTAGGAAAAACTCACTTAATGCAAGCTATTGGTAACAGAATATTAGAGAATAATCCAAAATCTAATGTTTTATATGTTACTTCAGAAAAATTTACAAATCAACTTATAAATGCCATTAAAGACAGTAAAACAGAAATGTTTAGAAACAAATACAGAAATATTGATGTTTTATTAATCGATGATATTCAATTTATAGCTGGTAAAGACAGAATTCAAGAAGAATTCTTCCACACATTTAATACTTTAAGGGAAGATGGAAAACAAATTATCATATCAAGTGATAAACCTCCAAGAGATATTGAATTTTTGGAAGATAGATTAAAATCAAGATTTGAATGGGGACTATTAGCAGATATATCTTGTCCAGATTATGAAACACGTTTAGCCATATTAAGAAAAAAAGCTCAAGATGAAAACATAATAATTGATGATTCTATTTTATCAGATATTGCTACAAAAATTGATTCAAATATAAGGGAATTAGAAGGTGTATTTAATAAAATAGTTGCTAGAGCATCATTAACACATAGTCCTATAACAATTGAACTTGCTGAAAATATAATAAATGAATTCAAATATGAAAGTCAAAAAGTAATATCTTGCGACTTCATAAAAGAAACAGTATCAAAATATTTTAGCATAGATAAAGATGAATTAGCAGGTAGCAAAAGGTCAAATGATATAGCATTTCCAAGACAAATAGCTATGTACTTATGCAGAGAAATTGCCAATATGTCTTTTCCACAAATTGGTGTAGAATTTGGTAATAGGGACCATTCAACAGTAATGCACGGTTATAATAAAATATCAAAAGAAATAAAAGAAAAAAATAATACAAAACTAATTGTGGAAAGTGTGAAAAACATAATTACGGATGAAAAAAAATAATATATTTCAATAAAAAGATTAGTATTTTGAAATCTATGTTTGTAAAAAAAATTGTTTGTGTAAACAAATTTCAAATTATTCTTACGGAAGCAATACGTTTGATATCCACAGGTAACTGTGTAAAACGTGTGTATAAAACTGTGGATAATAGTTTTTCCCCACATTGTTTTATATACTGTGGATAAATTTTGACTTTATCCACCAAATTATGCACAGGCTTTTTACTAGGGATATAAACTTTCAACAGAGTTTTCCACAGTTTCCACAAGACCTAATACTAATACTACTAAATATATTTATTAATATTATAAATAATTATAGGGAGGACGAAAAATGAAAATAGTATGTTACAAAGACAAAATCTTAAAAGCTATTAATTCCGTAGTTAAAGGAGTAGCTTCTAAAACAACAATGCCTATACTAGAAGGTATATTAATTCAAACAAATGATAATGAAATAAAATTGACAACTTACGATTTAGAAATCGGTATAGAATATGTGATGGAATGTGATGTAAAAGAACAAGGTAGTACAGTAGTAAATGCAATAATGTTTAGTGAAATAATAAGAAAACTACCAGATACAGAAATTAATTTAACATTAAATGAAAAAAATTTATTAGAAATTGAATGTGAAGGCTCTTTATATAAATTAGCAACAATGAATCCTGAAGAATTTCCAGAACTTCCAAAAATAGAAGTAGAAAATTCAATAGAAGTTGAACAAAATACTTTAAAAAATATGATTAGAAAAACAATTTTTGCTGTAAGTTCTGAAGAAAATAGACCAATTTTCACAGGTTGCTTATTTGAAGTAAAACAAAATAAACTAAATATCGTTGCTGTAGACGGATTTAGATTGGCTTTAAGAAGTATATTTTTAAATAAACAAACAAATGACTTTAATGCAGTAATACCAGGAAAAACATTAAACGAAGTAAATAAAATTTTATTAGATTCTTTTGAACCTGTTAAAATAGGAGTTTCTAAGAATCAAGCATTATTTGAAATGGATAATTGTAAAATCGTAACAAGAATTCTTGATGGAGAATTTTTAAATTATAAAAGTGTTATTCCAGAAAACTGGGAAACAAGAATTGAAGTAAATAAAAATAATTTACAAAATAGTTTTGAAAGAATTAGCTTAATTTCTGCATCATCAGTAGAAAAAGAGAAAAAATATCCTGTAAAAATAAATGTTGATATAGGAAAAGTTGTAATTTCTTGTACAAACCAAACAGGAGATGCAAAAGAGGAATTATTTGTTTCTACAGAGGGAAAAAATCTTGAAGCAGGATTTAACCCAAAATATTTTCTTGATAGCTTAAAGGCTATAGATGATGAAAATGTTTTTGTTGAATTTGGAACAAGTATTTCTCCTTGTCTAATTAAATCAACAGAAAATAAAGATTATGTGTATATGATTTTACCAATTAGACTTAAAGAAGATTAATTAGAAAGTTTTCCACAACTTATTAATTGTTTGTGGAAAACTTTTTAAAATAAATAATTTTTTATTAAAAATTTAATTGGATTTGAAGTAATAAAAAAATAGAATAAAATAGAATAAATTAGAAAAAAATAGAAAAAAATAGATAAAAATAGTTTATAAAATGTGGAAAACTATTTTCAAAATAATCTAAAAAGAGAAAAATAAAATCAATTCTAATTAATTATAAAAAAAAAAGAATAAATTAGAATTAAATAGTAAAAAAAAGAAAAAAATAGTTTTTT
>URZW01000016.1 GCA_900552555.1 uncultured Clostridium sp. | reverse complement strand
TTTGAAGCTGGAAAGAAAGAACGGAATCCAAAGAGGAAGATATGAACGGAAGAAAAGAACGGCGAAATTAAAGGAGAAAAGAAGAAGAGCATTGAAATTGCAAAAGAAATGTTAAAAGAAAAAATGCCAATAGATAAGATAATGAAATTTACCGGACTTACAAATGAAGAAATAGAAAAAATAAAATAACAATTGAAAGTTATACAATTATGGTTTGTTTCAGAGATAAAATTTAATGGACTAAAATAACAACAAAAAAGCCGTAGTATACGGCTTTTTGGCTTAAAGAAAATTAAATATGCTCTTCGTCACGGTCTTTTAAAAGAGATTTATCCTTTTTACTCTTTTTAACATTAACATCAAAAATGTAAAAAAGCTCAATCCAGATTCTATCATCTATGAGAAGTTTAACAGGCTCAAATTTAAATTCCTTTGAACTAACTGTTAAATACTTATCATGGATATGTAAGATATAATTCTTATGTTGTAAATCATCTTTACTATGCTCAATTATAGCTGTAAAAGGTGAAATTTTGTATGGCAGAGAATCTGCGTTATCTCTTACAGTTACATGTAACCGTTTGTGACTTTTAAACCGTGCTTGAGACTCCTTTATAATTTCTTTTTCTTCTTGATTCATACATGAACCTCCTTGATTTTTTATGCTAATCTACAAAGTTAACATATATTATATCAAAAATTTAGAAAAATTGCAAAAAAAGTTGCATAATTTTGACAATAATAGTATAATAGATTATGTGAGATAATAAAAATAGAATAAAAGAAAAAAGAGAGGTAGAAAAAATGGATTATGTTTATATACTAAGAGAAGCATTAGTATGGATAATAACAATATTCTGGTTATATCAAGTATTAGTAAGTGTATGCTCATTAGTAAAAATAAAAGAAAAACCATTAAAAAACAAAAAAACAAATAAATTCATGGCAATAATACCAGCACATAACGAAGAAGCAGTAGTTGGAAACTTGATAGAAAGTTTAAAAAATCAAGACTATGACAAAGATGCATACGATATTTATGTAATAGCAGACAATTGCACAGATAGAACAGCAAGAATAGCAAGAGAAGCTGGTGCAATAGTATATGAAAGATATGACGAAACAAAGAAAACAAAAGGATATGCACTAGACTGGTTCTTACAACAAAAAATAAAAGAAGATGCACCATATGATGCAATATGTATATTTGATGCAGATAATATAGTAGATAAAAACTTCTTAAAAGCAATGAACAAAAAACTATGTCAAGGAGAAGAAGTTGTTCAAGGATATAGAGATATTAAAAATCCAACAGATAACTGGATAACATCAGGATATGCATTATTCTACTGGACAATGCACAAATTCTATCATTTAGCAAGATATAATTTAGGACTATCACCATTATTAAACGGAACAGGCTTTATGGTAAGCTTTAATATTATAAAAGAAAATGGTGGATGGAAAACAGTAACATTAACAGAAGACATAGAATTTTCATTACAAAGAATTTTAAAAGGAAAAAGACTTGGATGGGCAACAGATGCAATAGTATATGATGAACAACCAACAGGATTTGCACAAAGTTGGTCACAAAGAAGCAGATGGACAGTTGGACATATGCAATGTATGAAAGAATATACAGGCAAATTAGCTGAAGCCGCTAAAGAGAAAAAAACAATGATGAACTTTGATGGTTTCTTATATATTATAGGAAGTATACCAATGTTTATCCTAACATTACTTTTATTAGTGTCTAACTTTGTTTTATATGCTATGGATGGAATGACACAAACTGAATTAGTAATTAATATATTAAGATATTTGGTACCAACATTTGTATTACCATCATTAACAGCTGCATTTGTTATGTGGATAGATGGTAAACCAATAAAACCAATGATAAAAGGATTATTCACATATCCATTATTCATGGGTTCATGGCTATTAATAAACTTCAAATGTTTATTTAAAAGAGATACAAATTGGGAAAAAATTACTCATAATAGAAGCATAAAAATTGATGATGTAAGTGAAAATATAGAAGATACAGTAAAAGAAGTAGAGAAAGTTTAATAACAAAACATATTAATAAAAAATAAAAACATGATTTTAAATAAAAAATCTAAAAAAAACTTGCATTTATGCCAAAAATTGGGTATAATATAGATATCAACATACGAGACAGTAAAGAGTGGGAACAAATCCCACTCTTTAGTTTTGAAAATAAAGGAGGTAAAAATTGGCAAGTATAGAAGAAAAAGTAACAAAACTAGTAGAACCAATAATAGAAAATTTGGGTTATGAACTATATGATGTAGAATACGCCAAAGAGGGAAAAAACTACTTCTTACGAATATTCATAGACAGTGAAAAAGGTATTGACTTAAATGACTGTGAGAAAGTAAATGATGCAGTAAATGATATCTTAGATAAAGAAAATTACATCAAAGAACAATACTTTTTAGAAATATCTTCACCAGGAATAGAAAGAGTATTAAGAAAAGACAAACATTTAGAAAAGAACATTGGTGAAGAAGTAAATGTAAAACTATTCAAAAAAGATGAAAATGGAGCAAAAGAATATTTAGGCAAATTAAAAGAATTTAATCAAAATGAAATTGCTTTAGAAACAGAAGAACAAGAAATAAAAATAGAAAGAAAAAATATAGCACAAATAAAAACAGTTTATAATTGGTAAAATGTCCTTTTGGGGACGGTTCTTTTTGGGACATTTTTTTAAAGTACAAAAAAGAACGAAACCCTAGAGGCAGAATAAGTATATAAAATGTCCATTTTGAAGACAATGTCCTAAAAAGAACCGTCCCCAAAAGGACAATCTTAAATAAATAATAGGAGGAATAAAAAATGAAAGCTATTGATAACAAAGAGTTAATATTAGCATTAGAAGAATTAGAAAAAGAGAAAGGAATAAAAAAAGAGTATGTACTAGAATCAATAGAAACAGCATTAGTTACAGCATATAAAAGAAACTTTGATGCACTAGAAAACGTAAAAGTTGATATAGACCATCAAACAGGTGCAACACACATTTATTCTGTAAAAGAAATAGTTGAAAATGCAAATGACGAAGTAACAGAAATCAGTTTAGAAGAAGCACATAAAATTAACAAAAACTTAACATATGGAGATACTGTTGATATTGAAATAGTACCAAAAGACTTTGGAAGAATTGCTGCACAAACTGCAAAACAAGTTATAGTTCAAAAATTAAGAGAAGTTGAAAGAGATTTAATATTTGACGAATACACACAAAAGAAAGGTGAAATCGTTACAGGTATTATCCAAAAAGCTGATAAAAATATAGTTGTAGTTGATTTAGGAAAAATTGAAGGAATAATGCTTTCTAAAGAACAAGTTCCAACAGAAAAGTATAGAGTAAATGATAAAATAAAAGCTTACATAGTTGATGTTGAAAGAGGATTAAAAGGTGCACCACAAGTAATGATTTCAAGAAGTCACCCTGATTTTGTAAGAAAATTATTAGAATTTGAAATACCAGAAATATATGAAGGTGTTATAGAAATAAAAAGTGTATCAAGAGATGCGGGTTCAAGAAGTAAAGTTGCAGTATATTCACCAGACCCTAATATTGACCCAGTTGGTTCATGTGTTGGTGCAAAAGGTGTAAGAATTCAAAATGTTATAAATGAATTAAATGGTGAAAAAATAGATGTAATCGAATGGGATGAAGACCCAAGTATATTTATAGCTTCAGCATTATTACCAGCACAAATTTTAGCTGTTGATATAAAAGAAGATGAAAGATTTGCAGAAGTAATAGTTCCAGATGATCAATTATCATTAGCAATCGGTAAGGCTGGTCAAAATGCCAGATTAGCAGCAAAATTAACAAACTGGAAAATTGATATAAAATCAGAATCTCAATTTAGACAAATTCTTCAAGAACAACAAAATCAAGTTGAAAACAACGAAGAAACAGAAAATAATGAAGAAGTAGAAGATAGCGAAGAATAAGTAGATTTTTGAAATTTAGAATAATTTAAAGAAAAGACCTATTTATAATGACTAAAATATAAAATGAAGTACATGAAAAATAATTGCGTGATAATAATTGGAAAGCAGGCATAAATTTAAAGGAAGGTGTATGTTATGAAAAAACAACCACAAAGAACATGCATGGGATGTAATCAAAAAAAGGACAAAAAAGAATTAATCAGAATAGTAAAAAACAAAAACAATGAAATATCAGTTGATAGAACAGGAAAAAAAGAGGGACGCGGAGCATATATCTGTGATGATGTAAATTGTTTAGATAAATTAATCAAAAGTAAAAGACTAGAAAGAGTTTTTGAAATGTCAATTTCAGACGAAATTTATGAAAGTTTAAGAGGTGTAATTATTGATAAATAATAATATATTAGGACTAATTGGACTAGCAATGAAAGCCGGAAAAGTAGCATTTGGAGCAGATAGTGTTGAAGAAACTATAACAAAAAGAAAAGCAAAGTTAATAATAGTTTCTAATGAGAGTTCAGAAAGAACAAAAAGTAAATTTATAAAATTATGTGAGAATTATAAAATACCAATAATAATAGATGGGACTATTGATGAACTAAGCAAAACGATAGGAAAAAGTAACAAAGCTGTAATTGGTATAAAAGATATAAATTTTGCAAATTCAATTCAAAAAAAATACGATGGGGGTGATGTTATTGGGTAAGGTAAAAATTTATGAAATAGCAAAAAAGCTAGGCTTAGCCAGTAAAGAAGTATTAGAGATGGCACAAAAACTAAATATAGAAGTTAAAAGTCATATGAGTGGGGTAGAAGAAGAAGAAGCTAGAAAAATAGAAAATAGCTTATCAAAAAAATCTGATTCAAAACAAGAAATGACCTCAAAAAAAGATGTAAAACAAAATGTTTCTGTACCAAAAAAAGATGTAAAACCAAGTAATACATCAAAAAAAGAAGAAAAAGCACCAGTTATAATAAGAAGAGAAGTTATTATAAATGATGAAGACAATAAAAAAAATAATAAAACAAAAAAAGAAAATAAAAGCAATATAGGAATAGTTGAAAGAAAACAAAATAAAGATTTTAATATAGTTTATAGAAATAAGCCCAATAAGCCTAAAACTGTTAATGAATTGTTTGGACTTAATAAGCCAGAACCAAAGAAAGAAGCTGTAAAAGAAGAAGTAAAGAGTAAAAATGTAAAAGAACAGGCACAAATAGAGCCAGTAAAAAAAGAAGAAATTAAAAGACAAGGGGATAGTAATTTAGCAATGCAATCACAAGTAGCAGAAAAAAGAAATTCTACAACAGAAAATAGAAATAATAGAAATTTCAATAATTCAGAAAGAACTAATAACTTTAGTAAAAATAATTTTAATAATAGAAATGGTAATTCAAGAAACAATCAAAACAACAGAAATAACTTCAATAATAGAAATAATTCAGAAAACAGAAGCGGTTTTGAAAATAGAAATAATTTTGAAAATAAAAATGGTTTTGATAACAGAAATAGCAGATTTAATAACAATAGAAATGGCAGAAATGGTGAATTTAACAGTTCAAATAACAGAAATAATTTCAAAAAAGATAATGGAAACTTCAATAATAAAAATAATTATAATGGAAATAATTATAACAGAAGACCATTAGACGAAAAAGGAATTGAAAAGAACATTAAAAACATAATGGCTGTTGATACTGTTGAAAAAGAAGTTGTTAGAGATTATAGTAAAAATATCGATAAACAAAAATTAAATAATAGATTTGATGATAACAAAAACAAAAAATCAAAATCAAGAAGAAATGAAAACAGCTTTGACGAGGGAAAATTAAAATCATTAAAACAAACAAGCAAATTATCAAATATGTTTGAAGACCAAGATGGCGGAATGCTTGATTACTATGATTTAACAACACAAAGAGGCAGAAAAGGCAAGAAAAAACAAGTTAAAAATGAAGAAAGAAATAAACAAAAAATATTTGAATTAACAGAAATTGAAATACCAGATACAATATCAGTAAAAGACTTAGCAGCAGAAATGAAGAAAACAACTGCAGAAGTTATTAAAAAATTATTTGGATATGGAATTATGGCTACAATCAACCAAGACTTAGATTTTGATACAGCATTTTTGGTTGCTGGAGAATTTGGAATTACAGCTAAAAAGAAAGAAACTGTAACAGACGAAGATATCTTATTTGATGATTCTGAAGATAAAGAAGAAGACTTAGAAGTAAGACCACCAGTAGTTGTTGTTATGGGACACGTTGACCATGGTAAAACATCATTACTTGACACTATTAGAAAAACAAATGTAATTGGTGGAGAAGCAGGTGGAATCACACAAGCAATTGGTGCTTACAAAGTTAAAGTAAATGGTAGAGAAATCACATTCTTAGATACACCAGGACATGAAGCATTTACAGCAATGAGAGCCAGAGGTGCTCAAATAACTGATATAGCAATATTAGTAGTTGCAGCAAATGATGGTATAATGCCACAAACAGTTGAAGCTATAAACCATGCAAAATCAGCAGGAATACCAATTATAGTTGCAATAAACAAAATTGATTTACCAGACGCAAATGTTGACAAGGTAAAACAAGAATTAATGAACTATGAATTAGTACCAGAAGAATGGGGTGGTGACACAATATGTGTACCAATCTCTGCTAAAAACAACATAAACATTGACCAATTATTAGAAATGGTATTATTAGAAGCCGATGTACTAGAATTAAAAGCAAATCCAAATAAACAAGCAAAAGGTGTTGTTATAGAAGCAAGACTTGATAAAGGTAAAGGTGCAATAGCAACAATGCTTGTACAAAGAGGAAAACTAGATGTTGGAGATACAATAATTGTTGGTTCTTCAATTGGTAGAATAAGAGCAATGACAAATGAAAACGGCAAAAAAGTAAAATCAGCAGGACCATCAACACCAGTAGAAATAATGGGACTAACAGAAGTACCAGAAGCTGGAGATACATTCTACGAAGTAAAAGACGAAAAAACAGCTAAACACTTAATCGAAAAGAGAAAACGTGAAGCTAGAGAAAAATCAATTGGAGCCGGAACAAAAGTTACACTTGATAATCTATTTGAACAAATGGAAGAAGGAAACTTAAAAGTATTAAACTTAATTGTAAAGGCAGATGTCCAAGGATCTGTAGAAGCTGTTAAACAATCAATGGAAAAATTACAAAACGAAGAAGTAAGAGTAAAAGTTATCCATGCAGCACCAGGAGCAGTAAACGAATCAGATGTAACACTTGCAAAAGTATCAAATGCAATAATAATTGCATTCAATGTTAGACCAATACCAGCAGCAAAAGAAATGGCAGAAAAAGAAGAAGTACAAATTAAACAATACTCTGTAATTTATCAAGCAATAGAAGAAGTTGAAGCTGCCATGAAGGGAATGTTAGCACCAAAATATGAAGAAAAAGTAATAGGAAATGCAGAAGTAAGACAAACATTTAGAATATCAAATGTTGGAACAATTGCAGGTGCTTATGTTTTATCAGGTAAAGTTGAAAGAAATGCCGGAGTTAGAGTTATTAGAGATAATGTTGTAATTCATGAAGGAAAACTTGCTACATTGAAGAGATTCAAAGATGATGCAAAAGAAGTAACAAAAGGATTTGAATGTGGTATGCAAATTGAAAACTACAATGATGTTAAAGAAGGAGATATCATTGAAGTGTATGTTATGGAAGAAATTAAGAGATAGAAAAAAAGAAAAAGGGATTGAGGGACGTTCCTTGAAATCCCTCCCAAAGGGGATTTGGGGACATCCCTTTAACATAAAAACAAAAGAAAAGCAGCATCTTGCAAATTTTTAAGCAAGTTAATAAATATCGACATACAAGAGTATGCCTACCTACTTATTAACTTGCTTGAAAATGCATAATATACTACTTTTGCTTTGTTTCTAAATATGACACGAATGGAAGGTGAAAAAAATGCCTAATAAAAACAATAACAGAATGGGACGTATTGACGAAGAATACAGAAAAGAATTAAGTCAAATTATTGGTTTTGAATTAAAAAATTCAAGCATTACAGGAATGATAAGTGTTACAAAAGTAAAAGTAACACCAGACTTGAAATATGCAAAAGTATATGTAAGTATATTTAATTCAAAAAATATAAAAGACACAATGGAAGGACTTAAAAAATCATCAGGATTTATAAGAACAGAATTGGCAAAAAGAATAAATTTAAGAAACACACCAGAATTGATATTTGAAATAGATGATTCAATGGAATATGGAGCAAAAATTGACTCAATATTAAAAGAAATAATGCCAAACAAATAAATTGTCAACAAGGACGCCCCTTTTTGACAGATAAAAAAGTTGTAAATGGGGACGCCCTTTTTTGACAAGTGAGAAAGTTGTTAATGGGAAGGACTTTTTTGACAAGTGAGAAAGTTGTTAATGGAAAGGACTTTTTTGACAAGTGAGAAAGTTGTCAATGGGAATGCTTTTTTGACAAGTGAGAAAGTTGTTAATATGGAAAACACTTTTTGACAGATGAAAAAGGTTGTCAAAAAGGCCCGTCCCTATTGACAGGAATGGAGAAAATTATGACTTTAGATAATATATTAGAAGAAATAAAAAAAGCTGAAACAATAGTAATAATGGCACACGAAACACCAGATGGAGATGCAATTGGAAGCTGTTTAGCAATGAAAGTAGCACTAAAACAACTAGGAAAAAATGCTGATGTAATAATAAGAGAAGTTCCAAAAATATTTGACTTTCTACCTGGAAGAGAAGAAATAAAAGCAGATTCAGATGTAGAAAGATATGACTTAGCAATAAGTTTAGACTGTGCAGACTTTAAAAGGCTAGTAGGAAACGAATATTTTGAAAAAGCAAAACAAACAATAGTAATAGACCACCACAGCAGTAATAAAATGTATGGAGATATTAACTTTATAAATCCAGTTGCGCCAGCATGTTGCCAAATATTAATAGGAATGTTCCAATACTTTAATATAAACATAGACAAAGAGTTAGGAACATGTATATTAACAGGAATCATTACAGATACAGGTGGGTTCAGATATTCTGGAGTAACACCAGAAACATTTGAATTTACAGCTGAATTGCTAGAAAAAGGTGTAAATGTTTCAGATATTTATAAAAGAGTTTTAGATACAAAAACAAAAGCAAACTTTGAATTAATGAGAAGGACAATAGACAGAATGGAATTCTTAGAAGATGGAAAAGTGACTTTTACATACATAACAAATAAAGACTTGGAAGAAGTAAATGCAGGAATAGGAGACCATGAAGGAATTGTTGAAATAGGCAGAGATGTTGAAGGTGTTGAAGTTTCTGTATTTATTAGACAAAAAGATGATGATGAAAATACATATAAAATTTCTATGCGTTCAAATGACTATGTTAATGTTTCTGATATATGCATGATGTTTGGTGGCGGAGGTCACGAAAAAGCTGCAGGAGCTATAGCTCAAGGAGATGTTGAACAAGTAAAACAAAAAGTTATGAAAGAAATAAAAAAAGTATTAAAATAAAAAAATCGGGATTGGGGGATGGGTCTTTAATCCCGAAATTTATTTTTGTAAAAAAAGGGATTAAAGACCAGTCTCCTAATCCCGATTTTTTAGAAAGGAAAATATGGACGGAATAATAATCATAAACAAAACAAAAGGATGCACATCACATGACATAGTATATAAAATAAAAAAGATGCTAAATGAAAAAGTTGGACATACTGGTACATTAGACCCAATGGCAGAGGGTGTATTACCAATCTTAATTGGAAAAGGAACATTACTTTCAAAATATCTAATAAATCATGATAAAAAATATATTGTTGAATTACAATTAGGAAAAAAAACAGACACAGCGGATTCTGAGGGTAAAATAATAGAAGAACAACAAGTAAACGAAAGATTTTTAACTAACGAAAACATAACAAATATATTACATACATTTATAGGAAAACAGGAACAAGTTCCACCAATTTATTCTGCAATAAAAGTGAATGGAAAAAAACTATATGAATATGCAAGAAAAGGCCAAAAAGTTGAACTAAAACCAAGACAAATAGAAATCTATAATATTGATTTAATTGATTATTCACCAGAAGAAAAACAAATAAAATTCGAAGTGTTTTGCGGAAAAGGTACATATATAAGAAGCTTGTGTGAGGATATTGCAACAAAGTTTGAAACAGTTGGATACATGAAATCACTTAAAAGAACTCAAGTTGGAGATTTTAAATTGGAAGATAGTGTTACAATAGAAGAATTAAATAACATTATTCAAAATTCCAAAAGCAATATGATGGATGATACAAAAATTAAAAAAAATGATAATGAAAAGATGAAAAATGTAACAATAACAGAAATTTTAAAAAACAAAATAATATCAGTTGAAAGTATATTTAAAAATTCGCCATCAATAGAATTAGACAACAGAAAGTTAGAATTTTTTTTAAATGGAGTTATTCTAACACAAAATTTTGATGATGGAGTTTATAAAATATATAACCGTACAAGTTGTAATACAAGTAGATTTATTGGAACAGGAACTATAAAAGATAAATTATTAAAAAGGGACATTATATTATAATGAAATCGAAAGTTAAAAAAATTTATGACTATTATAATATTAAATATTAAAATAGTCATTATAATTCACATTATAATAAAAAAGTTTATTTGAAATAAATTTATTTTTAATAATTTATAAAATGTGAATTGTAACAAATAGTTAAAAATAAAAAAATATTTCATAAAAACATATAACACCGAATATACTTTAGTAAAAAGATATGAGGTGTTATAAATGATTTATATAGAAAAAAATGACAAGCCCAATTGGCTAGAAAAAACATTCAACATAATAAAAATTCAAAGAAACACAATTACACTACCAATAAACGAAACAACAAACGAAAAACAAATTGAAAAAATTGCAAAAAAAACACAAAAAATATCCAAACAAATTTCAAGCAGCAAAAAAATAATACTAAGCAAGAAAATGAAAAAAGAAGAAAAATACATAAACTATCTAAATACATATGGATTCGAAATAGCAAATGGAAGATGGCTATTCGAAGTCTTATTAACAGACATTGTCGATTATACAGTTAAAAATCAAAAAATGGAAAAAGTTAATATATCAATACTTATCAACGATTTAACAGATATAGAATTAGAAAACATAAAAATACTAGCAAAAAAATATAATACAATAAACATAGTAACAAACCACATAGAAAAATTTAGAAATCTAGAAAAAAAGCTGAATGAACAGGGAATAATAATAACAATTACAAATAATAAAAAGAAAAGCTTGATGAAATCACAAATTATAGTAAATGTAGATTTTCCAAAAGAACTAATTAATAAATACAGAATAAATGAAAATGCAATTGTTATTAATATAAAAAAATCTTTAAAAATTGTCCAAAAAAGATTTAATGGACTTACTGTGAATGATTATGAAATTGATTTTAAAAATGATATATGTGATGAAAAATTTTTTAGTGAAAGTTATGATTTAAAAGATTTATATGAAGCTGGTATGTATAAAAAGAGCTCATTTGTAGACTTAAGAAAAAAGATAAAAAATGACAAGGTTTGTATTAAAAAATTACTTCTTAATAATGGAAATATGTAAAAAATTTTAATAAACTCTTTTATTTTTATTAAAAGTATAATATAATAGTTGTATTAAAATGCAAAACATTGCAGGGAGGTACAAAAACATGCCAAATAGTAGTAATAATGGTAGACAAGCCAGAAGGCAAGCACCAAAAACAAAAAAACAAGGCACAAAAACAAATATTAAAAACAATAATAAAAAAAGAAAAATGAATCCGAAATTCAAAATGTTCTTAAAAATATTATTAGTAATATTTTTACTAATATGTGTAATAGGAGCAGGAGTAGTAGCAGCAATGTTCTTTGGACTATTTGGAGACGATTTTGAAATAACCAAAGACGAATTAATCGTTGGAAATTCAAATACAATAGTAGTCGACAAAGACGGAAAAGAAATTGCAAATTTAAGTAGTGACGAAAACAGAAGAACAATATCATTAAGTGAAATGTCACCATATTTACCAAAAGCATATATCGCTATAGAGGACAAAAGATTTTATTCACATAGTGGTGTAGACATCAAAAGAACAGCAGGAGCAATATTAGGAGTTGTAACAGGAAATTCATCATATGGTGGAAGTTCTATAACCCAGCAATTAGTTAAAAATATAACTAAAGACAAAGCAAGGTCAGGTATAGCTGGTGTAGTAAGAAAAATGAAAGAATGGTCAAAAGCCGTTCAAGTTGAAAGAATGATATCAAAAGACCAAATACTTGAACTTTATTTAAACATTATATTTGTTGGTGGAAGTGAATTACATGGTGTTGAACTAGGTTCACAATATTACTTTAATAAAAGTGCAAAAGACTTAGATTTAGCACAATGTGCATTTTTAGCAGGAATTAATAATTCACCAAATGCTTATAATCCATATGATACATCATTAGACCAAGATAAAGCAGCACAATTAAGAAAAGACAGAACATTAACTGTTTTAAAAGAAATGAAATCTCAAGGAATGATAGAAAATGAAGACGATTACAACAATGCTGTTAAAGAAGTAGAAGATGGATTAAAATTTAAAAAAGGATATTCAGGAATATCAAATTATTCATATCATACAGATGCTGCAATAAAACAAGTAATACAACAAGTAATGGAAGAAAAGAATATATCAAGTGATTTAGCTAAAAATTATGTTTATGGAAGTGGATTAACAATATATTCTACTGAAGATTCTAGCATACAAGCAAGAGTTGAAGAAGAATTTGCAAAACAAAAATATCAAATATCAGGAAAAGAAAAAAATAAAGATGGTTCAACAAAAAATGACCATACACAAGCCGGAATGGTAATAATAGATAATGCAACAAATCAAGTAGTTGCAGTAGGTGGAAATTTAGGAGAACAAAAAACAGTAGGATTATTAAATAGAGGAACACAAATAAAAAGACAAACAGGTTCATCTATGAAACCATTAGCTGATATAGTACCGGGATTACAAGAAAAAGTTATAACAGCATCAACAATATATGATGACTCAATAACAGATTTTGGTGGAGGTTATAAACCACAAGATTATAATACACCTAAAGGATTAATAAATATAAGAAGTTGTATTAGAACATCACAAAATATACCAATGGTAAAAGTCATGATGCAATTAACACCTAAAAAATCAATAGAATATTTAAAGAAAATGGGTATAACAACATTAGATGATACAAAAGATAATAACCCAGCGCTTTCAATAGGTGGTTTAAGTGAAGGTATAAGTCCATTAGAAATGGCAGGAGCATATGCTTCAATTGCAAATGATGGTGTATATACAACACCAATATTCTATACAAAAGTTGTAGATAGTAGCGGAAATGTTGTATTAACAGCAAATCAAGAAAAAACAAGAGTAATATCAGAACAAAATGCTTATATAACAAGGTCAATTATAGAAGAGCCAACAAAGAGTGGTGGAACAGCAACATATTGTGCAGTATCAGGAATGGAAACATGTGCAAAAACAGGTTCAACAGATGAATACAAAGATAGATGGTTATGTGGTATGACGCCATATTATACAACAGCGTGCTGGTGGGGATATGATAGTCCAGAACCATTAAAATATGCAAATGGAACAGTGTATAGTGTAGATGGAAGAAACCCAGCAGGACAATTATGGTCATCAGTAATGAAAGACATACACAAAGGTTTAGCAAATAAAAACTTTAATACTCCATCAACTGGAATAGTTACAAAAACAATTTGTAAAGATACAGGTGGAGTAGCAACAACAACATGTACAAACACATACTCTGAAATATTTACTTCAGACAATGTGCCAGAAAATTGTCAAGGACATGGAACTCAAAGAATATGTACAGAATCAGGAAAACTTGCAAATGAGTATTGCCCAGCTGATAAAGTAAAGACAGTTTCATATGGTGGAGTAATACCAAAAGAACAACTAAAATTGTGGAATACTATAAAACCATCAAAATCATCTAGTGAAAAAATTGAAGAAACATGTACAATTCATACAAAACCAGCAGAAAATCCAAAGCCAGCAGAGTCAACTAAACCAACAGAAGTTAAAAATGAAGTTACTAATACTAATACGGTAAAACCGGAAAATACAACAAAGCCTCAAAATAATACAACTGGTGGTAAGGATAATTCAGCAGGTGATGGTAAGGATACTACTACAGAATAACATAACTGAATAATATGCATGAAAGTCCCAGAAATGGGACTTTCTAAATAAAAAGGAAGGATTAAAAATGGATATATATTTTTATAATACATTAACAAGAAAAAAAGACAAATTTGAACCATTAGACCCAAAAGAAGTAAGAATGTATTCATGTGGACCAACAGTATATAAAGATGCAACAATAGGAAACATGAGAACAAACATATTCCAAGATGTATTAAGAAGAACACTACGCTATAATGGATATAAAATAAAACATGCAATGAATATAACTGATGTTGGACATTTGGTATCAGATGGTGATGAGGGCGAAGACAAAATGTTAAAATCAGCAAGAGAAGAACACAAAACACCATTGCAAATTGCAGAACATTATACAAAATTATTTTTTGACGATTTAAAATCTTTAAATATAGAAACACCAGAAATAGTATGTAAAGCAACAGACCACATAAAAGAAATGCTTGAATATGTTGAAAAATTAGTAGAAAACGGATATGCATACGAAACATCAACAGCAATATATTTTGACATATCAAAATTAGATAAATATCCGATACTGACCAATTTAGATATAGAAAATCAAAAAGCAGGTGCAAGAGTTGAAGTAGACCCAGAAAAAAGAAATCCACAAGACTTTGCACTATGGATAAAAGCACCAGAAAATCATTTAATGAAATGGGATAGTCCATGGGGACCTAGTTATCCGGGATGGCATATAGAATGTTCAGCAATGGGACAAAAATATTTAGGTGACCAATTTGATATACATACAGGCGGAATAGATTTAATACCAACACATCATGAAAACGAAATTGCTCAAAGCAAAGGAAGATGTGGTAAAATTCCAGCAAGATATTGGTTACATGGAGAATATCTACTTATAAATGGCGGAAAAATGTCTAAATCTTTAGGAAATGTTTATTTAGTAAAAGACATAAAAGAAAGAGAATATGACCCAATTGTATATAAACTATTTAGTTATTCATGCCATTATAGAAACAAGTTGAACTTCACATGGGAAGGAATAGATGCTGCATCAAAATCATTGGAAAGATTGCGTAATAGTTATCAAATGAACTTGAATGGAACAGATGAATTAACATCTGATGATAAAGAGAAATTATCACAAATCGAAGAGAATTTCCATAAAGCAATTAATGATGATTTGAATATGCCTCTTGCTATGAGCTTTGTTTGGGAGGCTGCAAGATTTGAAAAGAAAAATCCTGAGGTTGCAGATTTGCTTTCTAAATTTGATTCTGTTTTAGGTATTAAAATTGATGAAGTGAATTCCAAGAAAGAGGATTTGCCTCAAGAGATTTTAGATTTAGTTGAGCAAAGAAAGATTGCAAGGGAGAATAAGGATTGGGCAAAGTCTGATGAATTAAGGGATTTGATTGCTAGCAAGGGTTATAGTGTTAAAGATACTAAAAATGGACAGGAAATATCTTTAAAGTAAGATGTAAAAATGTTTGTAATAAAATATTAAGATATGGTAATAAAAAAGTGAACTCTAGATATAAATGGGTTTGCTTTTTTTATTTATTAGAAAATTTTTATACCTAATATGCAAAGAAAAAATGTTTTAAATTTTTTTAACCTGCAAAAAGTGGCAAAGCATTGTAAAATAATGTAAAAATATAAAAATAATTGCATAAAAAAAACATATATGATATAATTTGGTAAGTACAATAGAAAAACTAAAAGGTGGAAAAAATGAAAACATTATTATTAGTAGTATATATATTAATATTTTTAATAGTAGCATTAATTCTATTTGCAATAACACAAATAAAACTATTAGGAATTAAAGTAAAAGACTTTTGGGACTTTATAGAAGCAAACCAAATGTTAGACAAGCTATATAGATTTGCAAAACAATATCAATCAATGTCGCCACAAGAACAAGTAATATACCTAGCAGAAGCGGAAAAAATATTTACAGCATTTGATAAAGTACCAGAAGAATTATGGGACGAAGAATACGAAAAATATAAGCAAGTATTAAAAAAATATAATGATATAAAAATGTTCAGATGGGCATCAAGTTAAAAGGCTAACATATGTAACAATATAATGTTTATAGACTAAAATAAAAAATTATAAAAAGAAAGAAGGAACTTATAATGTCAGAAAGAAAAGAAAAAAGAAAATTAAGCGTATTTTTAAAAATAATAATAGTACTATTAATAATATTAGCGTTAATAATAGGCGTAGCATTTTTCTATGTAAAAGGAAAATTAGATAAAATACAAAAAGTAGAACTACCATCAGACAAAGACTTGGGAATAACAGAAACAACTGCAAAAAATCTAACAGGATACAGAAACATAGCAATATTTGGAGTAGACAGTAGATCAGACGATTATGGAGTAGGAAACAGAAGTGACTGCATTATAATAGCAAGTATAAACAATGAAACAGGAGCAATAAAATTAATATCAGTATATAGAGATACATATGTAAATATCGAAGGGCATGGACTAGACAAAATAACACACGCATACTCATATGGAGAAGCACCACTTGCAGTAAAAACACTAAACACAAATTTAGACTTGAATATAAACGAATTTGTAACAGTAAACTTTGACTCAGTAGCAGAAGCAGTTGACCAATTAGGAGGAGTTCAATTAACAATAACATCAGATGAAATAAAATATATAAATGGATATATAGACGAAACATCAAAGGTAACAGGAAAAACATCTAAACACATAACAGAACCAGGAACATATACAGTAGATGGAGTACAAGCAGTTGCATATTCTAGAATAAGATACACAGACGGTGGAGACTATAAAAGAACAGAAAGAATGAGAACAGTAATTGAAGCGATGTTTAGTAAATTAAAAACAAAAAATCTAAATGAAATAAACTCATTCGCTGACAAAATATTACCACATGTTTATACAAATATATCAGCAACAGATATAATATCAATGGTACCAAGTATGTCAAAATACAAAGTTACAGAAAGCATAGGATGGCCATATGATACAAAAGGAAAAACAATGGATAGATGGTACGGAATACCAATTACACTAGAATCAAATGTTACACAATTACACAAAGAAGCATTTGGAGAAGAAAACTACACACCATCAGATATAGTAAAATCAATAAGTGAAAGCATTATAAAGAAAACAGGATATACAAAATAATAATAAGAAAAGTAAATTCTTATAACATAGAAAGCTCTATATAAACTTATAGGGTTTTTTTATAACAAAATTCAAGGAGAAACAAAATGAATTTAAACATAAAAAGAACAATATTTGCAATTTTAACAATAGCAACATGCATAATAATATTTATATTTTCAAATCAAAACGGAGAAAAATCAGTACTAACAAGTAGAGGATTAGTAAGAAAAATAGTTGAAATAACAGGAATTACAAATAATTTAAACGAAACAGAAAAAGAAGAATTAATAGAAAATTGCCAATTTGTTGTAAGAAAATTAGCACATTTTTCAATATACACAATATTAGGAATAAATGCTTTAGGATTTATTAACACATACACAAAAATAAGTTTTGAAAAACAAATAGGAATAACAATGCTTTTTGGATGCTTATATGCAACATCAGATGAACTCCATCAAATGTTTTCAAATGGAAGAACTGCATCCCCAAAAGATGTGTGCATAGATACTTTAGGAGTATTGTTTGGAATAGGACTTTATATGCTAGTTAAAAAAATAATAATAACAATAAAAGAACACAAATTAGAAGACGGAAAACAAGAAATATAAATGAATTGCAAGGCAGAAATATTATATTCAGCACTAAGTAATACTAATAGTGCGTATAATATTGTTGCCTAAAACCAATGGAAAAAACAAGAAAAATGCAAAAAAACAACGAAAATAATTGATTTTTTAAATAAAGTATTATATAATTTAAAATAGAGTTGTCTGATGAAAAAAACGTTAATAGGGGGATTTAAAGTGGATATGAATGGAATGAAAAATTGCAACATTGCATTAGAAAATGAAGTTGTAAAAAATGAAATACCAGTTAGTATCACAATAGAAAAAAGTAAAAATAAAATAAAGAAAAAATTAGAGAATGTTATAAAAAGAATAATAGATATTTGTGGAGGTCTAGTAGGAACAATAGCACTAATACCATTAACAATTATAATATACGTAACTAGAATTGCAATGCATGAAAATGATGGCCCAATATTTTATGACCAATTGAGAATAGGCAAAAATGGTAAAGTATTTAAAATGTATAAATACAGATCAATGGTTATTGGAGCAGATGAAAAATTACATAAATATTTAGAAGAAAACGAAGAGGCTAGAAAAGAATATAAAAAATATAAAAAATTAAAAAATGACCCAAGAATTACAAAAGTAGGAAATTTTATAAGAAGAATAAGCCTTGATGAATTTCCACAATTTATAAATGTCTTAAAAGGTGATATGAGTTTGGTTGGACCTAGACCGTATCTTCCAAGAGAAAAAGAGGATATGGGCGAATATTATGATTGCATTATTCAGACTAGACCTGGAGTTACAGGATATTGGCAAATTGCCGGTAGAAATGATGTTACTTTTGAGGATAGATTGAGGATGGATTATGAGTATAATAAAAAGAAGAGCTTGAAGACGGATTTAAAATTACTTGCAAAGACTGTTTTGAAAGTTGTGAAAAAAGAGGGAGCAATATAATTATTGGAGGAAAGATGAAAGTTGATAATATTTTAAAATTAAGAGGAAACAAAATTATGAATAAAATTATACATAAGTATTTACAAAATAAAGGAATCGATATACCGTCAACGGTAAAAATAGGAAAAACGTTAAATTTCCATACAATTCCTATGGTACAGTTATTCATCTCAATACAATAATAGAAGATAATGTGAAAATATACCAAAATGTAACTATTGGAAGGGCAGATATAGAAAGAAAGTAAATTTGATAAAATAATTATCAAAAGGGAGCCATTTTAGGAGCAGGTTGCAAAGTCCTATGCAAAGAGGGAATTTTAACAATTGAAGAAAATACAATAATTGGAGCAAATGCTGTACTCACAAAAAGTACTAATAAAAATGAGATTTGGGCTGGGATTCCAGCAAAAAAGATAGGAAAAATAAAATAATGAAAATTGCAGTAGCAGGAACAGGATATGTTGGCTTATCATTAGCAACATTATTAAGTCAAAAAAATGAGGTAATAGCATTAGATGTTGTACCAGAAAAAGTAAAAAAATTAATAATAGAATTTCACCAATTCAAGATGAATATATAGAAAAAAATATTTCAAAGAAAAAGAATTAAATTTGAAAGCAACATTGGACTATAAAGAAGCATTTGAAGGTGCAGAATTTGTAATTATAAGTACTCCAACAAATTATGATGAAGAAAAAACTTTTTTGATACATCAAGTGTTGAAGACATAATAGAAAAAGTATTATCAATGAATGATAAAAATATAACAATGGTTGTAAAATCAACTATACCAGTAGGATATATAGAAAAAATTAGAGAAGAATATGTAACAGACAGAATATTCTTTAGTCCTGAATTCTTAAGAGAAGAAAAGGCACTATATGATAATTTATATCCTTCAAGAATTATAGTGGGAGATAAAGGAGAAAAAGGTAAAGAATTTGCAAGTTTATTAAAAGAAGCATCTTTAAAACCAGATGTAGAAACTTTATTTATGAATAGTACAGAAGCAGAAGCAGTAAAACTATTTGCAAATACATATTTAGCATTAAGAGTAGTATATTTTAATGAATTAGATACATATGCAGAAATAAAAGGATTAAATACAAAGGATATAATACAAGGTGTTGGATTAGACCAAAGAATAGGAAATCATTATAATAATCCTTCATTTGGTTATGGTGGATATTGAACCGCAAACGGAAGGTCAGCTACTACTTATGAAAGAAGACTTGAATTAGAATAGTTCTATTGTAAAAATTGTAATTTAATATTAGATATTAAGTGTGTATTCTTAACAATAGCAGCAGTGTTATTTAAAATAGGTGCAAAGTAGTATCAAACTATAATGAGGAATAATGTATTTTGTGTCTCTTTTTTTTTATCCCATTTTTAATTCATATAAAAAATTAACACTTTAGTGAGTTGAGAATGCAAAGCATTCGAAACAGTTAACCACCTGCTAGGCAGGTGCGAGTTGAAAGCTTACAGAAAAAGACATCTCAATATGATATAATAAAGGTGTTCAAGCCTAATATATCATGAAAGGAGAGATGCCTTATGGCAAATAGTTTATCACATTCTAAATGGATGTGCAAATATCATATAGTATTTATACCTAATATAGGAGAAAATAATATATCATAAGTTAAGAGAGGATATACAAAAATATATAAAAGACTTATGTAAGTGGAAAGGTGTAGAAATAATAGAAGGACATATGATGCCTGACCATGTACACTTATTATTATCAATACCACCAAAAATAAGTATATCAAGTTTTATGGGATATTTGAAGGGAAAAAGTGCAATGATGATATTTGAACATCATGGAGAATTAAGATATAAATTAGACAGAAGAAACTTCTGTGCAACAGGATATTATGTAAGTACAGTAGGATTAAATGAATCAACAATAAGAAAATATATAAAAGAGCAAGAAAATGAGAACATAATAGAAGACAAATTAACTAAAAGAGAAAAGTATAACCCTTTTAAGAGTTTGCTAAAGTAGTCAATGCCACAGGCTTGAACGGAGTGAAAAGCTAGCTACTTCAGCAGCAAACATGTAACAATATCCCCTTATAGGGGTAAACAAACCACCCGTTTAACGGTTGGTTGTGATTATCTTTCAAGCCAACTAATTTCTACTATGAAATGTTTAAGGAAAAATTAAAAAAGGAGGAATACTAATTCATGAAAACATTAAAGATGTTATTTAAACAAGATAAAGAAGAGTTTGTAGTTCCAAAGGGAGTACAAGATGTGATTCCAGTTAATAGAATATGGGAAGATGGAATATTTTTAGTTGGAAAAAATAAGTATTCTAAGTGTTATAGGTTTTCTGATATAAATTATGCAGTAGAAAGCAGAAATGATAAAGAAGGCATGTTCTTAGAATATTCGGAACTTCTTAATTCTTTTGACACTGGTGCAACTACTAAACTTACAATTGTTAATCGAAGATTACTAAAGAACAGTTGGATAATGATACTGAAAGTTTATTAACTACTGCAAGAAAACATTTATGTCAGCTTGCTATTCTTAAATAACAGCAAATGGATGGATTAAATACGGCAATGCCATTTGGAGTTAGAAAGATAGATGCTTTAAGAACACTAACTACTGAAAGTTTAGCAGTATTTATGCCCTTTAGAGTACAAGAAATAAATCATGAAAATGGTATTTATTATGGACAAAATGTTATAAGCAAAAATATGATAATCGCAGACAGAAAGCAATTATTAAATGGTAATAGTTTCATACTTGGAGTTTCTGGAAGTGGAAAATCTTTTACTGCTAAAAACAAAATTGTATCTGTAATATTAAGAAATCCTAATGCAGATGTAATTTTGATAGATCCCGAAAGAGAAGAATCAAGACTTGTCAAAGCATTAGGAGGAGAAGTTATTCATATATCAGCGACAAGTGATAAACATATTAATGCAATGGATATGAATAGTGAATATGGTGATGGTGCAAACCCTGTAATATTAAAATCAGAATTTATATTATCATTGTGTGAGCAGTTAATTGGTGGTAATAATCTAGGACTAAAACAAAAATCAATAATAGACAGGTGTACTGCTTCTGTATATAGACATTTTCAGCAAGGAAATTATATGGGAACACCACCAACGCTACAAGATTTTAGAGAATAACTTTTAAAACAAACTGAACCAGAAGCCAAAGAAATAGCACTTGCGATAGAATTATTTACAAATGGTGGTTTAAATACTTTTGCAAAACAAACCAATGTGAATACTAATAGTAGATTAATTTGCTATGACATTCTAGATTTAGGAAAGCAATTACAACCTATTGGAATGTTATTGGTTTTAGATAGTATATTAAATAGAATAACAGAGAATAGAGCAAAAGGTAGAAATACCTTTATTTTTATTGATGAAATTTACTTATTATTTCAACATGAATATTCGGCAAACTTTATATTTACCTTATGGAAAAGAGTAAGAAAGTATGGAGCATATTGTACAGGTATAACTCAAAATGTAGATGATTTACTTCAAAGTCATGCTGAAAGAACAATGCTTGCAAACTCTGAATTTATAGTGATGTTAAATCAAGCAAGTACTGATAGAATTGAACTTTCAAAGTTATTAAATATATCTGAGTTGCAAATGGGATATATAACTAATGTTGGTGTAGGACAAGGATTACTAAAAGTGGGTAGTTCGTTAATTCCATTTATAAATAAATTCCCAACTAATACAAAACTTTATAAGTTGATGACTACAAAACCTGGAGAAGGTGAATAGAAAGCAGGTGGTAAATATTGGCTAATATAAAAACAAAAGACTCTAAACCTAAAACAATAAAGACTTTAAACAAAGCAGTAGTAGGAACTAAAAATCTAAAAGATAATATTGTTAGCACAAAAGAAAAATTGAAAGATAATTCTAACAAAAATAATAATGAAGAAAATACTATTGATTATGGTAGTAATGCAATAACAGGTGCTAGTAGCATAACTGCTAGTACCATTGCTACTCAATTTAATAAGAATGGAAAAAAATCATTCAAGGAGACAAGAGAAAATATTATAAAATCAAAAATTAAAATTAAAGAATTTAAAAATAAGCAAAAGGCTAAAAGATTAGCAAAAGATACTATTAAAACTGGGAAATCAACTATAAAAAATAGTAAGATAGCTATAAAAACAAGTAAAGATACCACATTAAAAACTCAAAAAATGACCAAAGAAAGTGTTAAAGTAAGTAAAAGAGCAATGCAAATAGCAAAAGAAATTGCTAAATCGACTATTAAGGGAATTAGGATGGCAATTAAAGCAATAATATTAGCAATAAAAGAAATAGTTATTAGTACAAAGGCTCTGATTACAGCTATTATGGCAGGAGGGTGGTTGGCAGTTGCAATAATCTTAGTTGTTTGTTTAGTAGCCATGTTATGCAGTTCTATATTTGGCTTTTTTTATCTAGTGAAAAAGCAAGTACTAATTCTCTAACTGTGAAAGAGGTAGTAGCAGAATGTAATCAAGAATTTGCTGATAGATTGCAAAATATTCAAGATGAGAATCCACATGATGACTATATACTAGAGGGTAGAATGGCTTTGTGGAAAGATGTGTTGCTCGTTTACACTATAAAAGAATCAAAAGGCGTCAACGACCAAGAAGTTATGACCATGAATGAAGAGAAGAAAAAGACTTTTAAAGAAATATTTTGGAATATGAATAATATTTCATCTGAAGTTAAAACAGAAAAGGTCATTGAACAAGGTATTAATACTAATGAATTACCTAAATAAGTTGAGAAAAGAGTATTGCGTATAAAACTTATCTCAAAAACAACTGAACAGATGAAAATGGAATATTGTTTTAATGCTAATCAATTAAAACAATATAATGAATTGTCTAGCCAAAAATATGCTGCACTATGGAATGGAGCTATTTATGGTAATGTTGACTCTGGAGAATATATATCATGGCGACAAAATGGTCAAAGTTGGTCAAATATAAAAAACGGAAATACTAATAGTACACTTGGACAAATAGGATGTTTGGTTACTTCCATATCAATTTTAATAGAAAAATCCGGTTGCAATACAACTATAACTCCGTTTAATCCAGGTACTTTTTTGGAAGCACTAAATACAAATAATGCTTTTGATATAAAGGGAAATCTTCAATATGCTGGTGTTACTAAAGCAGTTCCTAATTTTAAATATAATGGTAATGTTAACTTAAGAGGAAAATCAAGAACTGAAAAACTTGCACTAATAACACAATATTATAATCAAGTATATTATTTGACTATAGAAGTGAAAGGTGCAACACCAGGGAATCAACATTGGGTTGCTATTACTGGAGTGAATGGAAACAATGTAAATATTGTTGATCCAGGAAGTAAAGGTACAGATTTATGGAGTTCTTATGAATGGAGTAAATCATCACAATTTAATTATTTTATGGTTAATTGAAATAATTATTATAAAAAGGGCTATTCAGTTTTTGAATAGTCATATACATAAGATATTGATAAAATATCAGAAAACCATTGAAATATAATGAAATTTTCGTAAACATAATTTTTGACAAAATTTACTATGCAAAATTGAGCAAAAAAATGGCAAAAAAAGTTGAAACTTTAGTCCTTTTAGTGTATAATATTTTTGAGTTTCTTTCAGATGAACATTATGTTGGAAAGAAAAAACAAATTGATTAATTAATAAAAGAATAATTTATACAATAGTAGTTAGTTTGAGTATTTATTCATTGCATTGTATAGTGCAATGATTTTTTAAGGAGAAGTGAATTTTGTGAAAAAAAATGAGCCGATAAGAGTGGCGCAAATTATAGGAAAATGGCTTGGTGGTGGAGTAGAATCTGTCGTAATGAATTATTATAGACATATTGATAGAACTAAAATTCAGTTCGATTTTATATGTGATGAAGATTCTACAAATATTCCATATGAAGAAATAGAAAAAATGGGTGGTAAAGTTATTTTAATACCACCATATCAAAAAATTTTTAAGTATCATAAAAAACTAAAAGAAGTATTAAAATCTGGTGGATACAAAATAGTTCACTCACATATTAATACATTATCAGTTTTTAGTTTGTTTGCTGCAAAGTGTGCTGGAGTTCCAGTAAGAATTGCACATTCACATAGTACAACAAATAAAAAAGAAAAAAAGAAGAATTTATTAAAGCAAGTATTAAGACCATTTAGCAAAGTATTTGCAACAGATTATATGTGTTGTTCAGAACTTGCTGGCAGATGGTTGTTTGGAAACAAAGAATATGATAATGGTAATGTTTATCTTTTAAACAATGCAATTGATTTAGATAAATTTAAATATGATGAAGAAAAAAGAAAAGAAAAAAGAAAGGAATTAAACATAGAAGATAGTACTTTAGTAATTGGACATGTTGGTAGATTTGTTGAACAAAAAAATCATAGATTTTTAATTGATATATTTAATGAAGTACATAAACAAAAAGAAAATTCTATTTTATTACTTGCAGGACAAGGTCCTTTAATGGAAGAAATGAAAGAAAAAGTTAAAATATTAGAAATAGAAGATAGTGTAAAATTTTTAGGACAAAGAAATGATATAAATGAATTATATCAAGCATTTGATGTATTTTGCTTACCATCATTGTATGAAGGATTGCCAGTTGTTGGAGTTGAAGCACAAGCTACAGGATTATTATGTGTATTTTCTGATGACATGACAAAAGAAACAAAGGTGTTGGATACTACTGAATTTTTATCACTAAATCAGAGTGTAGAAGAGTGGGCATATACAATTTTAAAAAAATACAAATCATTTAAAAGAAAGAATTGTACTAACGAAATTTCTAAAAAAGATTTTAATATAAAAAAAGAAGCAAATAAATTGATTCAAAAATATTATGAAGAATATCGAAGAAAGGTGATGAATTAATGAAAGTATTACATTTAATATGTACTGATGTTTTCTCGGGCGCAGAAAATGTAGCATGTCAAATAATAAACGGATTTCAAAATGACAAAAATTTTCAAATGGTGTATTGTAGCCCAAGTGGACCAAATGAAGTAAGTTTAGCTGAGAGAAAAGTAAAACATTTAAAACTTAATAAATTTGATTATAAATCAACAAAAACAGCAATAAAGGAATTTGAACCAGATATAATTCATGCTCATGATATAAAGGCAAGTATTATGGCTTCTTTAATATGTGGAAAAAAGATAAAAATAATTTCTCATATTCATGGTAATCATGAAAATATGAGAAAAGTAAATATTAAAACGCTGATGTTTAATTATTGCTCTAAGAATTTTTCTAAAGTTATATGGGTTTCACAGAGTGCCTTTGATAATTATATATTTAAAGATAAAGTTAAGGAAAAGTCAATTATTTTATATAATGTAATTAATAAAAAAGAAATAATCGATAGTATAGAAAATGCTGATAGTGAATGTGAGTTATTTGATATTATTTATTTGGGAAGATTAACTTATGCTAAAAACCCTGAAAGACTAATAAGAATAATAAAAAATATTAAGGCAAAAGGTTGTAATATTAAGGTCGCACTTGTTGGAACAGGAGAATTGTACGAAAATATAAAAGAACTAATAGAGGATTTTGGATTAAATGAAAATGTTAGATTGTTTGGGTATGTTACAAACCCTTACAAAATTTTAAATAATTCTAAAATGTTAGTTATGACATCAAGATATGAAGGAACTCCAATGGTAGCGTTGGAAGCGATGGCGTTAGGTAAACCCATAATTTGCACCCCTACAGATGGCTTAAAAGATATTGTTAGACAAAATGAAAATGGGTATTTGTCAAGTAATGACAGTGAGCTAGAGGATGCTATTATCAGTTTGTTGAAAGATGATAAAAAATTGAAAGAATATTCTAAAAATGCATTACAACAATTTGATGAAGTAAGTAATATTAATGAATATATAAATAAAATCAGATACATATATAACAACAAATAAGAGAGGAAAGAAAATGAAAAAGATTTCAATAATTATTCCAGTATATAATGCCGAAAAGTACATTGAAAAATGTTTATATTCTATAAAAAGACAAACATACAGTAATTATGAAATAATAATTGTTGATGATGGTTCAAAAGATAATAGTTTAAAAATTTGTGAAAAGTTCAAAAATGAGAATAAAAGTATAATTTTGAAAATTTTCACTCAAAAAAATGAAGGACCTTCAAGTGCAAGAAATAGAGGAATTTCAAATGCAGAAGGAGATTATATAACATTTGTAGATTCAGATGATTATTTAGGAGAAAATTTGTTGGAAACTCTTTTAAGTTGTTGTGAAAAAGATACTATGATTAGAAGTAATTATAAAACATTTAAAGGTAAAAAAATTTTTAATAATAAAACTGAAAGAGATAAGATTTTAGTTGGTGATTTTATTGAAAAAATACTAGCTAATTCATTTCCGGGATGTGTCTGGGGTTGTCTATTTGAAACAAAAATAATAAAAAAAATGAAGTTCTCATCTGAATTGCATTTTATGGAAGATACATTGTTTCTAGTTGAATATTTAAATAATATTAAATATGTTAAATTTGGTGAAGCAAATTATTATTATTGTTTAAGCAATACAAATAGCATTACATTATCAAGTGATAACATTTTAAAAAATATAAAGTCTTTTAATAAATCTCTTGATGAAATTAATTTAATTACAAGAAATAGTTACGAAAAATTAATTGATAACAAAAAAATTATATTAATTGAAAAAGAATTAGCTAAAGTAAGCAAATTTAAAGAATTAAAAACGATAATAAATAATCAAGATTTTATAAGCATAATTAATAAAATACAAAAAGAATATATTAATAGTAAAATCTATTCAATATTACTTAGCATGTACATAAATAAAAATTTATTATTTATTTATATATATGTAATTTTCAGAAAAGTGTTGAAAAAAATAAAGAAATTAGGTGAAAAAGAATGAAATTGTCAATAATTATTCCAGTATATAATGCCGAAAAGTATTTAGAAAAATGTATGAAATCAATTTTTGATAATATTGATAATCCATTCGAAGTAATACTTATAAATGATGGATCGAAAGATAATAGCTTAACAATTATAAAAAAACTGATGAAGAAGTATAAAAATATTGAACTTATAGATAATTCTAATAATGGAGTTTCATACTCTAGAAATCTAGGAATTAAAAAAGCTAAAGGCAATTATATAATGTTTGTAGATGCTGATGATGAACTTAAAAAAAATTGGTTTGACAGTATAAATAGTTATATGACAGAAAATTATGATATAGTTTATTTTTCAAAGTACAATTTAGACTTTAATAAAAATGATTTGCTAAAATACATAATTGGTTATAATAAAGAAAATATATGTATAGCTGGTCCATATTCAAAAATTTTTAGAAAAGAATTTATTGAGAAAAATAAGATTTTATTTAATGATAAAATAATAAATGGAGAGGATATGTTATTTAATATTGAAGCATTAAGTAAAGCCAAAAAAATACAAAGTATAAACGAGCCAATTTATTTGTATAGAAGATATGTAGGTCAAACTACAAAAAAATTTGATATCAGAATATTTGATTCTGATGTATTATTTCATGAAAAAATTACTAATCTATTAAATGATTACGATATTTTGGAAGATGATAAAGAAAAATTAAAAAAATTTTGCTTGCAAGGAGCTATTATAATGCTTTATGAGAGAATATCTTACATTGAAAAGTATAGTGATGCAAAGAAGTATATATGTAGGTTATATAGTTTTCCATATAATAAGGCAGAAACTTTATGTTTGATGGTTAGTAATAGTAATAAAATTAAATATGCATTATACAAAATTAAACTGAAATGTCTTTTGTATCATTTGTTTAGATTTATACGAAGAAATAAATTCAAAAAAAATAGTGAAGAATATATTTTAATATAAAAGGAGAAAAAATGAAAAAGATAGGAATAATAACGTTTCATAATTCATATAATTGTGGTTCTATGCTTGAATCATATGCAATGCAAAAATCCATTGAAAAATATTGCAGTGATAATGTAGAAATAATAGATTTTTCTAATGAAGGTCAAAAAAATTTATATAAAATATTTTTTAAGAATAACTCTTTGAAAAATATTTTAAAGAATATTTTATTGTTGCCTAATCATAGAAAATTAAAAATGAATAATATGAAATACGAAGAATTTAGAGATAAAAATTTTCATTTATCAAAAAATAAATTTAATAATATGAATGAACTAAATGATAAAGATTATAGTTGTATTGTTTCTGGGAGTGACCAAATTTGGAATGTGACTATTCCAGATGCAGACGACGCATATTTTTTGCCATGGGTAAATAGTGCAAAAAAAGTAGCTTATGCACCAAGCTTTGGTTCAAAAAATATCCTAAAATATGCGAAAGATCCTGAAAAATATAAGAAATATTTAATGAACTATGATTATTTATCTATACGTGAAAGAAATGGACAAAAATGGATTAAAGATATGATTAATAAAGAGGTGCCTGTACTAATAGATCCAACTTTAATTTTAACAGCACCTTGCTATGATGAAATACTTGCTAATGATATTAATGAAAAAGAAAAATATATATTTTTTTATTGTCCAAGTTTTAATCAAGATATATGTAAATATGTAAAGAAAATTTCAAAAAAATATAATTTAAAAGTAATAACATGGAGTTGTAAATCATATAGCACAAGAATGATAAAAAGATTTGGCTTTGAACTTGCTAAATACGAAAATCCATCATCTTATTTATACTATATAAAAAATGCTGAGTTAGTATTAACTACTTCGTTTCATGGAACAATATTTTCGACTATTTATAATAAGAAATTTTTTACTATAAAAAATGGAGATATGTATGGAGATGATGACAGAGTTATAACTCTTTTATTGCAATTGAAAATGCTAGATAGACTTATTGCATATGATTTTGATAATACTTTTAATTATTTAAAAGAGGTGGATTATTCCGAGTACAATAATCAAATAAAGGAATTGCAGATGGAAGCAATAAAATATTTGATGGAAAGTGTTGGTGGAAGAAGAAATGAAAGCAACAAATAAAAATTTTATGTATAATATAGTGTATCAAATTTTTATTTTCATCATTCCACTAATTTCAACGCCTTATATTTCTAGAGCATTAGGTGTTGAAAATGTAGGAATATATTCTTATACTTATTCAATTGTTTACTATTTTATGTTATGTGGTTTAATTGGAATAAATAATTATGGATCGAGAAAAATAGCTAAAAGCAGTGATGATAAAGAAAAAATGTCAGAAAATTTTATTAATATTTATTGTTTACAATTTATTTTGACATCTATAATGATTGTTGCTTACTATATATTCATATTTTTTATGTATAGATATAATTTGAAAATAATGTTAATACAATCCATTTTTTTACTAAGTGTGCTATTGGATATTAATTGGTTTTTCTTTGGGATAGAAAAGTTTAAAATTACTATTAGTAGAAATATTATAATAAAAATACTTTCATTAATTTTAACTTTTGTATTTGTAAAAGATAGCAATGATTTATGGAAATATACTCTATTGATGAGTGGAAGTACTTTTATTAGTCAAGCTTATTTATGGTTGTATATAAAAAAATATATTAAATTTAGTAAAACATCATTTAAAGAAATTGTGAAAAATTTGAAGCCTTGCTTGATATTGTTTATTCCTATAATAGCGTATTCTATATACAGAGTTATGGATAAAACTATGATTGGAATGTTTTCAAATACTATTGAACTTGGAAACTATGAGAGTGCTGAAAAGATAATTAATATTCCTATTAGTTTTATAACAGCTTTAGGTACAGTAATGTTGCCACACATGTCAAAAACCAATGATAAAGAATATGAAAGAAAGATAATGGACACATTTAGATTAACATTTTTCTTTATTATGCCTATGTGTTTTGGAATATTCTTAGTAAGTTCTGATTTTTCAACAATTTTCTTTGGAAAGGAATTTGAAATTACTGGTAATATTATCAAACTTCTAATCCCAACTGTAATATTCACATCAATTGCAAATGTTATTAGAACAAGCTATTTAATTCCAAAAGAAAAAGACAACATCTATGTATTCTCAACTATTATTGGAGCGGCTGTGAATCTTGTACTAAATTTAATATTCATAAGGAAATATGGTGCATATGGTGCGTGTATTGGTACTATAGTAGCTGAATTTTTTGTTATGCTTTATCAAATTGTATGCACAAAGAATTTTATTGATTATAAAAAAATGGTTAAGATTTTTATGAAATATTTATATAAAAGCATAGCTATGGCACTTATAATTATAGTTCTAGGGTGTTTGATAAAAAATATATATTTAAAATTATTATTACAAGTATTTAGTGCTGTTTTGGTTTATTTTTGTATTAATCTTAATTATATAAAATATGATTTTTTAGGAAAGGAACGAAAAAGTGAATAAAAATGTATCAAAAAAAATAACACATATTAATTTTATTCTTGTATTATTAATTGTAATATTGCATTCTAATTGTTTGAGATTTATTAGCGATAATAATTTTATGATAACAAAAATATATAAAATTATCTCTGTAATGTGTGATGCAAGTGTTCCAGCATTCTTTATATTATCAGCTTATTTATTTTACAGAAATTTTGACTTTTCAAAAATAAAAGAAAAATATAAAAGTAGATTCTTTTCGTTGGTTATTCCATACTTTTTTTGGTCAATATTTTTCTTAATATATTATGAATTAATTTGTTTAATTCCTAAGGTAAACACATTATTTAATAATACATTTGAACTTGGTATAAGTCATATTTTTCAAAATATTTTGATGGCTAATTGTGCTGAAGGTATGTGGTTTGTACGTGATTTAATAATTTATAGTTTTTTAGCACCTGTAATATATTTTATAATGAAAAAGTCAAAAAAATTAAACTATATTATTATGCTTATATGTTTAACAGTAAATTTGATATTTAAATTTGGATATTCCAATCCAATATTTTGGTTGCCAATATATCTATTTGGTGCAAATATGGGAATACATAGCAAAGATTATGACATAAAAGAAAATATTGTTAAAAATAAAAATAGCAAGTTACCAATATTTATAATTTTATATATTTTGTTTGCAATTATTGTATCTACTTTTGATGAAACATCAAGGATATATTATATTTATAGAATGTTATCTCCTATTATTTTATTAGCTATTTTGGACATGCTTAGTTTATATAAGTATAAAATATATAATGTTGAAAAAATAAGTTTCTTTATTTATTGTATCCACTTGCCTGTTATAAAAGTAGTAAGAAAAATCTTATTTATTATTTTAGGATATAATTCTTATATTTCAATAATAGTATACATTTTAACTATAATATTAACAGTGTGGTTGATACAATTAATATCAAAGATTATAAATAAAATGTTGCCTAAATTTTATAAAGTAATTACAGGTTCTAGATAAGGAGGGGTGAAAATGAAAATAAAGCCAAAAAATTTGATTTTGTTTGTTATTGTTTTTGTAGCATTATTTTTAAAATATTTTTCAATGTGGAATTATTTGTTTGTCGGAAAATTTGAAACGTCGACAATAATTATGACATTATTTATACTTGTTTCGTTTATTTCGATATTGAGCTATAAAATAAGAAAAAAGGATTTTAAAAAAGTAATTTGTCTTTTAATAATGGGGGGCATTATAGTTTTTATTAATCCCAAATTCGATTTCCTATTTGCAATTATATTTGCAATTATATTTTCTGTAGAAGAAAATGGAGATGAAAAATTTATAAAATATTATTTTATAAATTCATTATTATTATTTATATGTACAATTCTTTTATATTTGATTGGTATTTTGCCATCTAATAATTCTGCACGAGTAATGGCTGATGGTATAGTGACAAGATACAGCTTTGGTTTTGCTGGAATTAATATTTTGTTTTTGTGCTTAATACCAATATTTGCCTCATTTATGATATATAAAAAAGATTATGTACTTGCCAAAAAATTAAAAGTATCATTTATAATATTTTTGATTAGTTTATTTTTTTATAAAATCACTTTGTGTAGAACAGGATTTTTAATTGCAATTATTTTGGCTATATTAAATCTAATAACAAATAAAATTAGCAGTAATAAGTATGAGAAATATATAAAATATAGTTATTTTATATTAACAATTATATCTATTTTTTTCGCAATCGAATATTTACAATTTGGGAAGTTAAATGAGATATTAAGTAATAGGCTATTTTTTTGGAATAAATATGTTACAACATATAATATAGGTTTGTTTGATAAATCTATTATTACTGGTTTTCCTTTAGATAATGTATATTTAACGCATTTATATATTGATGGAATTATAATATTTACATTATATATAATAATTAATTTTTCTGTTGCAAAAAAAATCTCCAAAAACAAAATGATATCTTTGGTGTTTATATTATTTTCTTTATATGGTATTTTTGAAAATAATTATTCATATCAATATAATTTTATTTTAATATTGGAAATGATTTATTTTATTGACATAGACAAATCTCAAAAGCTGTTAAAGAACGATCAGAATTTGGCTGAAAGTCAATAGTTGGGGTGGAAAACTTTGAAAGTTTTCTGCTCCAATATT
>URZW01000015.1 GCA_900552555.1 uncultured Clostridium sp. | reverse complement strand
ATAATAAAAAAATTTATAAAAAAATAAAAAAAATTTTAAAAAAACTATTGCAAAATAAATAAAGTTATATTACAATTTACATTAAGTGGAGAAAAGTGGTACAAAGTGGTAGAAAAATGAAAAGAGGTGAAGACCATTGTTAATGGGTGAATATGAGCATACTCTAGATGCCAAGGGGAGATTAATAATGCCTGCAAAATTAAGACAAGACATTGGAGATAAATTCGTTATAACTAAAGGATTAGACGGATGTTTATTTGCTTTTTCACAAGAAGAATGGTTGAACTTTGAAACAAAACTAAAATCACTACCACTATCAGATAGAAACGCAAGAAACTTTGTTAGATTTTTCTTATCAGGAGCAACTGAATGTGAAATTGATAAACAAGGTAGGTTTTTAATTCCAAATAATTTACGTTCAGCAGCAGAACTAGAAAAAGAAGCAGTAATAATTGGAGTAGGTACTAGGTTAGAAATATGGAATAAGGCAAATTGGGAAAAATGTGACGAAAATATATCTGTAGATGAAATTGCTGAAAATATGACTATGCTTGGTATATAACTTGCAAAAGTTTATATAGAATACAAAAGACATAATTACGAAGGAAAAACATACAAAAGATGAAAAATACAAAAGATAAGTTTACAAAAGAAAATGTTACTAAAGATTGCTAAAGTAACTAAAGAAAAGATTACAAAAGATTAAATTACAAAAGTTAAAAGAACAAAAGAAAATGGTACAAAAGATAAATGTACTTGAGAAAATATGTTCAAAAGAAAACTAATACTAAAGATTTTGCAAATGATAAAAAATTACAGAAGAATATCAAAAAACATAAGTAAAAAATCCAAAGAAAAGATTACTAAGGATTTTATAAAAATACCAAAAGAAAAAACATATAATGCAAACAGCTGGTACTTTTACCAGCTGTTTTGCGTCTATAAAAGAAAAATATGAGTATTTGACTATAAACTTATTAAAAAGATCTTAGAAAAAGCGTATATAAAATTTTATAGAATATGTAATATCAAAAACTTTTAAGAGGTGAAAAATTGGAATTTAAGCATAAACCTGTAATGTTAGAAGAATGCATATATGGGTTGAATATTAAACCTGATGGAATATATGTTGATGGAACTCTTGGAGGAGCAGGACATAGCAGAGAAATAGTAAAAAGATTATCAAAAGAAGGATTACTAATTGGAATAGATAGAGATGAAGATGCTCTAAAAGCAGCAAAAGAAAACTTAAAGGAATTCCGAAATGTAAAATTCGTGAAAGATAATCATGACAATATAAAGCAAATTTTAGAAGACATCGGAATAGAAAAAGTTGATGGAATCTTACTTGATTTAGGTGTTTCTTCATATCAATTAGATGAAAGAAATAGAGGATTCAGTTATCTAGGTGAAAATGAACTTGATATGAGGATGGATAAAAACCAGGAATTATCTGCGAAAAATGTTGTAAATGAGTATCCAGAAGAAAAACTTGCAAATATCATATATGAATATGGTGAAGAAAGATTTTCAAGACAAATAGCAAGAAACATATGCGAATATAGAAAAGAACATTTAATTAATACTACAAAACAATTAGTAGAAATAATAGAAAAATCAATTCCAAAATCAAAACAAAATGATGGACATCCTGCAAAAAGGACATTCCAGGCAATTAGAATTGAAGTAAATGATGAAATTAAACCATTATATAATACAGTAAAAGATTGCATAGATTGCTTAAAACCACAAGGAAGATTATGCATTATAACATTTCATTCTTTGGAAGATAGAGCTGTTAAAAATGCAATGTTGGATGCAAAAGGAAAATGCACTTGTCCACCTGATTTACCATATTGTGTATGTGGTGCAAAATCATTTGGAAAAGTAATTACTAGAAAACCAATTGTAGCTACGAAAGAAGAACAGGAAGAAAATAGCAGAAGCAAAAGTGCAAAACTTAGAATTTTTGAAAAAGAATAAAGTCTTATGTGGGACGGTTCTGTTTGAAACATCGGTTCCAAAAGAGACATATATGAATTAAAAAGAAAGAGAGGTGAAAAATAACTTATGGCACAAGCAAAGTATCAATATGGAACTAGCCCTAGAAAGTTAGAACCAGATTATACTAGAAAAACAAGTCAAAGACAAAAAAGAAAACCATTAAAAGTTGTCAAAGAATTGCCTAGACAACAAATACAAATTTCTAAAGAACAACGTAAAAAGCAAATGAAAACAACAGTTACAGTTGTTGGGTTATTTTTGTTGTTATTAACCATAAGTTGTAGAAACTCTCAAATAGATAGACAATTTGACCAAATTCAAGACCAAAAGAAACAGTTGGCTGCTTTGCAAAAAGAGAATGAGCAATTAAAAGTTAGTATTGAAAATAGTGTAAATATTAGCAATATTGAAAAGGTTGCTAAAGAAGAATTGGGAATGCAAAAATTAAGTGGTAAACAAACGGTATATGTTACTTTACCTAAAAAAGATTATGTTGAATCTGCTTCAGAAAAAGTGGTTATTGAAAAAAGTAAAACTTGGTGGGAAAAAGTTGCAGATAAAATTTTGAATTTTTAATTTTATTGATAAATTTTTAAATTTGCTATAAGAAAAATTTAATAAGAATAAATTAAAACACTTCTAATAAATATTATTAGAGGTGTTTTTTAGCGAATGTATATACAAAATAAATGTTGAAAGGATGAAAATTATGGTGAAAATAAATTTATCAACAAAAAAGAGGATGAGAGTAACACTGTTTATAATTTTTTTAATAATTGTCTTGTTAATTGTAAGATTAGGATATGTGCAATTAATAGATGGAAAGAAATTATCAAAATTGGCATATGAACAACAAACACTAGATAGAACAATAAATCCAAAGAGAGGAACTATTTATGATGCAACGGGGCAGGTTCTGGCACAAAGTAGTACTGTTGAAACAGTTACTGTGAATCCTGGAAATATTGATAAGAATGATAAAGAAAAGGTGGCAAAAAAACTTTCTGATATTTTTGAGTTAGATTATGAAAAAACTTTGAAGAAAGTTTCTAAGAGAAGTTCTATAGAAACTATTGCTAAAAGGGTTGACAAGGAAAAGACTGATGAACTTAGAAAATGGATGGAAGAGGAGAATATCACAACAGGAATAAACATTGATGAAGATACAAAAAGATATTATCCTAATAATAATTTAGCATCTCAAATTATAGGATTTTGTGGAAGTGATAATCAAGGACTTGACGGAATTGAAGCAAAATATGATAATGTGCTTTCTGGAACAAAAGGTGCAATTAAGAGACATACTGATGCAAAAGGTGGAGAAATAGGTGAAGAAGGAGAGACATATGTTGCAGCTAAAAATGGAAATGATGTTGTTCTTACGATAGATATGAATATTCAATCAATTGTAGAAAAATATTTGAAAGAAGCATGTATTGACAATAAGTGTACAGATGGTGGAAATATTGTTGTTATGAATCCACAAAATGGTGATATTTTAGCGATGGCAACATATCCGAATTATAATTTAAATGAACCATATGCAGCATATACAGACGAATTAAAGGGGATTTGGGATACAACAGATCAGGCAGAAAAGACAAAAAGCTTACAGGCTGTTTGGAGAAATAGAGCAATTACAGATACATATGAGCCTGGTTCAACGTTTAAAACTATTACTGCATCTGCATCTCTTGAGGAGGGGCTAGTTACAGATATAGATAAACAGGGGCAATTCTGTTGTACAGGTGGAATTGAAGTTGCGGGAGTAAGAATAAAATGTTGGAGATATTATAGACCACATGGGGCAGAAAGCTTGAGACAGGCATTAATGAATTCATGTAACCCAATTTTTATAGGTCTAGGTCAAAAAATGGGTGTTCATACATATTATAGTTATTTACAGAAATTTGGTTTATTAGAGAAAACTGGAATTGATTTGCCAGGTGAGGCAGGAAGTATATTTTTGGCTGAAAATAAGGCTGGCCCTGTTGAATTAGCAACAATAAGCTTTGGCCAAAGATTTGAAATTACTCCAATTCAGTTGGTAACAGCTGTTTCTTCAATAGCAAATGGTGGAAATTTAGTCCAACCAAGAGTGGTTAAATCAATAATTGATAGTGAAACAGGTGAAAGAACAGATATTGAAACAAAAGTTAAATCGCAGACAATTTCTAAAGAAACATCGGAAAAAGTTTTAAGTATGATGGAATCTGTTGTTTCAGAAGGTACTGGTAAAAATGCTAAAGTTGCAGGTTATAGAATTGGTGGAAAGACTGGAACTTCTGAAGATGGTGTAAATACTAATAAATATGTTACTTCATTTTTAGGTGTTGCACCTATTGAAAATCCACAAGTGGTTTTGCTGGTTACTTTGTACAATCCGACTGGTGAGGGAGGACATCAAGGTGGTGGTGTTGCAGCTCCTGTTGGAGGCCAAGTTTTTAGCGAGATTTTGCCTTACTTGGAAGTATCGCAGGGAAATCAAGATGAAGTTGAACAGGTAGAACAAGTTCAAGTTCCTAATGTTGAGGGATTAAGTATTAAAGATGCGGAAAAAGCTACTAAAGAGGTTGGATTGGAAATTAGTGTTCAAAATGATTCAGAAGAACTTGATAGAGAGAATACTATTGTTAAAGAACAGTCTCCAAGAGAGGGCGTTAGTGTTAATAAGGAAAGTAAAATTTTTATACAATATTAGTATAAAATTCCTTACTGAATTGTAATCAAAATTCAAAAAATATTAGCATAAAATTCCCAAAAAACTCTATACAAAAAGCAAAATTAGTTATATAATGTAACCAAAATTATGAGCAAAAATTTGGTCATAAAACATATTAAAATGAAGGGATGATTCTAAATGGAATTAAAAAAAATATTAGTAGGATTAGAAGGGATTAAAGCAAAAGGAAATGTAGACTTAGAAATAAAAGGAATTGAGAAAAATTCAAAAGAAGTAAAAGAAGGATATATGTTTGTCGCAATAAAAGGTTTTTCAGTTGACGGACACAAATTTATAGCAGGAGCAATTGAAAATGGTGCAATGGCAGTAATGGTAGAAGAAGGATGTGATTTAAAATCATTAAATATACCAGAAAATGTAACAATTTTAATGGTACCAGATACAAGAAAAGCATTAGCAATATGTTCATCAAACTTTTATGGTAATCCATCAGCACAATTAAAATTGATTGGTGTTACTGGAACAAAGGGAAAAACAACAACAACATTTATGATTAAAGAAATATTAGAAAAAGCAGGTAAAAAAGTTGGACTAATAGGAACAATTGCAACATATATAAATGGTAAGAGAATTAAAGATAGTGATAGAACAACACCAGAAAGTTTGGAGTTACAACAAACTTTTAGACAAATGGTAAACGAAGGTGTAGAAGTTTGTGTAATGGAAGTATCCTCACAAAGCTTAAAATTGCACAGAGTTGATGGATGTCAATTTGATATAGTTTTATTTACAAACTTTTCAGAAGACCATATAAGTGAAAAAGAACATCCAACTATGGAAGATTACTTTAATTCAAAATTAAAGTTATTTGAAATGTGCAAAACAGGAATAGTTAATGCAGATGATTTACATGCTGCAAAAATACCAAGATTATTTCCAGAAAGCAATATTGTAACATATGGTATTGATAATTTTGCAAATGTTTTAGCAAAAGATATAACAATTACAAATTCATATGTTGATTTCAAAGTAAAAATAACAGACAGAAATGAAAGAGTAAAAACAGGAATACCGGGTAGATTCAGTGTTTACAATTCATTAGCGGCTATTTGTGTAGCACAAAAATTTGGAATCAATCCAGAAGTTATAAAAGAAGCTTTAGCTGAGGTTAGAGTACCAGGAAGATCAGAATTAGTGGATAATAAATTAGAATTAACTATAATGATAGATTATGCTCATTCTCCAGAAAGTTTACAAAATATTTTACAAGCAGCTAAGAGCTATACTCGTGGAAGAGTTATTTCTGTATTTGGTTGTGGTGGAGACAGAGACTCTGGTAAGAGACCAATAATGGGTGAAATATCAGGTAAAATTGCTGATTATACAATAGTTACATCAGATAACCCAAGAACAGAAGATCCACAAAAAATTGTTGACCAAATTGAAGAGGGAATTAAAAAGACAAAAGGTAAATATGAGGTTGTTGTTGATAGAGTTGAGGCTATTGAACATGCTATCAAGATGGCAAATAAAAGAGATATCATTATTTTAGCTGGTAAGGGACATGAACCTTATCAAGAAATAAATGGTGTTAAACATCCTTTTGATGAGAGAATTATAGTAAAAGATATTATAGAAAAAATGAATAAATAGTAAATATAATTTGTAGAATTTAAAATTTGATAATATATTGTTTTTTTATACCTTGGTGTCGCAATTTCCATATTTTAAATATACTTATATGTAAATTGCTCCAGTTCGCACTCGCTTGTGCTCGTTTGATTGCTTACGCGGTATTTCAAAAACAATATATTATCAAAATATGGTAAATTATGAATATTAAAAAAATAACAAAAGATGTAAAAGGAAAGGTTGATTAAATTGGATTTGGAAATAAAAGTATTGCTGGCAACATTTGTTATTTCAGTAATTTGTGGATTAATAACAATACCAATATTAAAAAAATTAAAAGTAGGTCAAATAGAAAGAGATGATGGACCTGCATCTCATTTAAAAAAGCAGGGAACTCCTACGATGGGAGGAATTATAATGATAATTGCAATAATTATTGCAGTTACAGGTACATATATATTTTTACATTTAACAGGAAATGAAGAAGTAGCAAAAAAATTGTTACCAATGTTATTAATAACAATAGGATATGGATTGATAGGTTTTATAGATGATTTTAAAAAATTAGTTTTAAAAAATACAGAAGGTTTAAAACCAAGTTATAAAATGTTAGGACTTTTAATTATAGCTGTTGCATATGTTTTATTCTTAATATATGGTTTTAGAATAGGAACAGAAACATATATTCCAATTTGGAAAATGTATATAAATATTCCAGAAATTTTATATATTCCTTTGGCAATTATAGTTATATTGGGAACAACAAATGCAGTAAATCTTACAGATGGAATTGATGGCTTATCTTCAAGTGTTTCTGCAATAATTATAACAGCACTAACAGTTATAGGAATAAATAATCAAGTATATGAAGTATCAATATTTGGAAGTATTGTAATTGGTGCAACATTAGGATTTTTAATGTTCAACTTACATCCAGCAAAAGTATTTATGGGAGATACAGGTTCTTTAATGCTTGGTGGTGTAATATCAGGGTTAGCATTATATTTAAAAATGCCATTATTATTACTTGTTATAGCAATAATACCTGTTTTAGAAACATTATCAGTTATAATACAAGTTGCATATTTTAAAAAGACTGGAAATAGAATATTTAAAATGGCACCTTTACATCATCATTTTGAGTTATCAGGTTGGAAAGAAAATAAAGTTGTAGTTGTATTTTCTTTGATAACTTTAGTTGCATGCTTTATAGGGCTAAAAATAGTGTAGTAGGAGGATTATAAATGGCAAAAAAGAAAAAAGAAAAAAGTTTTTCAAGCTTTTTGAATAATCCGTTTGATTTTACATTGGTAATAACAATTTTGCTATTACTAGGAATAGGCTTAGTTATGGTGTTATCAGCAAGTTCACCATCAGCACTTTCAGAAAGTGGAAATAGTTATGCTTATTTTTCAAAACAATTATTGTTTGCTATTTTAGGAATAATTGCTATGGCTTTTATTTCTAAAATAGATTATAGATTTTATCAAAAATTTTATAAACATGCTTGGTGGATATCAATAATATTATTAGCTATTGTTATGTCACCATTGGGAAAAGAAGTAAATGGTGCAAAAAGATGGATTTACCTAACAGAAACATTTTCATTCCAACCATCAGAAATGGTCAAATTCTTAATGATTATTTTTTATGCGGGACTTTTAGTTAAAGATAGAGATGAGCTTCCTTTGTATTGGAAGGGATTAGTAAAACATATGTTATATCTTGTACCAATAATAGGCCTTTTACTATTAGAACCACATATGAGTGCATCTATGGTCATAATAGGAATTGTTTGTGTAATGATGATAGTGGCTGGCTGTAAGTTTAAACACTTTGCATTAACAGGAATTGGGGTTGGAATTCCTGGATTAGCAGCACTTATAGCTTTAGAACCATATAGGCTAAAAAGGTTTGTAACATTTATGAATCCATGGCAAGATATTAAAGGTGATGGATGGCAAGTTGTTCAAAGTTTATATGCTATAGGTTCAGGTGGATTATTTGGAGTTGGACTAGGTGATAGTAAACAAAAATATTTATATATACCAGAGCCACACAATGACTTTATTTTCTCAATATTAGCTGAGGAACTTGGTTTTGTGGGATGTGCAGTTGTATTAATTTTATTTGCTGTATTTATTTGGAGAAGTGTTTTAATAGCAATGAAAGCTCCTGATATGTTTGGTAGTTTAATTGCTATTGGTATTACAGCTTTGGTTGCTATACAGGTTATTATAAACGTTGCAGTTGTTACATCTTCCATGCCTGCAACAGGTATGCCTTTACCTTTCTTTAGTTATCGGTGGTACGGCGTTGTTTATTTTGTTGTGCGAGATGGGTGTTCTGCTTAATATTTCGCGTGCTGGTGCAAAAGGGAATTAGGGACGTTCCTTAAAATCCCTTTTTTTAGGGAAGGGGGGACACTCCTTTTAATATTAAAATATAGATTAAGGGTATATAGGAGTGTCCCTAAATCCCATTAAAAAGGGATTTTAAGGAACGTCCCTAATTCCCTTTAAAGGAGAGTGTTATGAGAGTTATTATTGCTGCAGCAGGTACAGGAGGACATATAAATCCTGGTCTTGCAATTGCAAATAAAATAAAAGAAGAAGAAAAAAATTCAAAAATAATTTTTATTGGAACAACAAGAGGACTAGAAAATGATTTGGTTCCAAGAGCAGGTTATGAATTAAAAACAATTGATGCTTATGGTTTAAGTAAAAAGATATCAATTGAAAATATCAAAAAAATGTATAAAACATTTAAAGGTCTTGGAGAGGCAAAAAAAATAATTAAGGAATTCAAACCTGATATTGTAATTGGAACTGGTGGATATATTTGTGGAGCAACAATTTCTGCTGCACATAGTTTAGGGATTCCAACATTATTACATGAAAGTAACGCATTTCCTGGTAAAGCAGTAAAAATGCTTGCTAAGAAAACTGATACAATATTAGTTTCTTTTGAAGATGCTAAGGCAAGAATCAAAAATGCAAAAAATATTGTGTGTACAGGTACTCCAGTAAAAATTGTGAAAAAAGATTATGGAATAAATGAAAAATTAGAAATAATTAAAAAAGCAGGGCTTAATGAAACGAAGCCAATTGTTTTAATATTTGGTGGAAGCCAAGGTGCTCAAAAAATTAATGAGGCAATTTTAGATATTTTGAAAAATAAATTAAATAAAGATTATCAAATTATGTGGGCTACTGGTCCAAAACAATATGATATCATTAAAGAAAGATTATTGGACAAAAACATTAATATTAATAATATAGAAAATGCCAAAATTGTACCATATATTTACAATATGGAAGAAATTATGAATGTTTCTAATTTGATTGTTGCAAGAAGCGGGGCAATGACAATTACGGAGATTTCTAATTTGGGTAAACCATCAATTTTGATTCCATTACCAAATGTAAGTGGTGACCATCAATTTCATAATGCAAAGGTTTTGGAAAATGTTGGAGCAGCAAAGATTATTTTAAATGATGAATTAAATGGTGAAATTTTGAACAAACAAATTAAAGAAATAGTTTTAGATAAAAATATAGAAATACAAATGTCAAAAAATGCTCTTAAAGTTTCTACGCATGATGTTGAGGATAAAATTTATAAAGAAATTTTAAAATTAGTGAAAAAATAATGATATAAAATTTAATTTGTTTTTAATTTTATAATATATTGTAAAATATGAAATAAATTATATTTATATGAATTTATAAGGAGAATGAAAAATGTATAAAAATATAAAATCTAAAATTATACTAATTTCTGTATTAATAGGATTAATACTTATAGGAGCTTTAGGATTTTTATATATAAATTCTTTAGCTCAAATTCCACAAGTTATAGATGGACAAGATGCCAATATATTGGTACAAGCAAAAAAAACAGTTACTATAATAATTACTATTTATGTTTTGGTATCAATTATAATTTCAGCATATTTATCAAAATTTGTAATTTGTCCAAAGAACAAATATATAAAAAGTGATGAAAAAGCCGAATTAAAGGATAAGCTTAATGAAGTTTCATCTAGAAAAAATCAAATAGAAACAATATTGTTACATATGACAGATGGTATTATAGCATTTAATATGAAAGGTGAAATTATATTAATAAATCCAGCGGCTAAGAAATTTTTGAGTATTAGTCCAGAGGATAATACATTTGATGATATATTTGGAAAATTTAAATTAGATATTAATACTGAAAAAGTAATTTATTTGGATAGTTGGACATCTACAGAACAAAGAATTCAAGTTGATGACCAATATGTTAAAGTTTTATTTGCACCATTTAAGAATGAGGAAGAAAGACCAGATGGTGTAATTGCTGTGATTCAAGATATTACAGAACATGTTAAATTGGATAATATGCAAAAAGAATTAGTTGCTGACGTATCACATGAATTGAAAACTCCAATAACATCAATAATGGGATATGCAGATACACTATTAGAAGGTGGATATGACGAAGAAACGCAAACTAAATTCTTAAATGTTATTGCATCAGAATCTAGAAGAATGGCGCGTTTGGTGACAGATTTATTAACTCTTTCTAGATATGACAGTAATAAAAAGAAAACGAAAAAGGAAACATTTGATTTAGGTAATTTAGTTAAAAGATGTCAAGAAAAATTAGCTATTGAAATAAAGAAAAAAGGTCATACTGTAAATTCATTTGTTACAGCAGATGTTCCACCTGTTTATGCTGACAAAGATGATATTGAACGTGTGGTTTTAAATATTCTAACAAATAGTATTAAATATACACCAGATAATGGTGAGATTAAAATTTATGTTGGTTTTGTTTATAATGATGCTTATATTAAAATATTTGATAATGGTATAGGTATTCCGGAAGATGATTTATCTAGAATTTTTGAGAGATTTTATAGGGTTGATAAGGCCCGTACTAGAGAAATGGGAGGTACTGGTTTAGGGCTTTCTATTGCTAAGGAAATTTTGGATAAAAATGGTGGAAGTATTGATATTAAAAGTAAAGTTGGAGAGGGTACAGAGGTTGTAATTCGTATTCCAACTAAACAATAAAAAATGGGATTTTGAGTTGTGACTCTTAATCCTATTTTTTTGTAATAAAATAAATAGATAAAAATGATTTGTTTCTTATTTGGTGTTCGAAAAATATTCAATAATATCTGTAATTGTACAGTCTAAATAGTTGAATAATCTTGACATAACAAATATATCAAAACGGACAAGTTCACCTGTCATCATTCTTTTTAGAACTTTAAAGTCTGTATTTGTATCTCTCATTAATTTATTAATGCTAATATGTTTTTCTTTTAAAATATCATCTAATTTAAAAAGATAATATCCATTTTCCATTTCAAGTTTTACCATTGTAATCTCCTGATAAATAATATTATAATTTTTTTTACAAAATCTTATAAATAAATTATATAATTTTCATTGGATACTTGACTATTGGTTATATAACCAGTATAATGTTGTTAGAAATTTTTGGAGGGATACAAATGAAAATAAAAAAAGAAAATGGAATAACACTTGTTGCTTTAGTGATTACAATCATTATTTTGTTGTTACTTGCTGGTATTGCAATAGCAACTTTAGGTGGAGAAAATGGGATATTTGCTAAAGTGAAAAAAGCTAAAAAAGCACAATTAGAATCAGAAATGAAAGAACAGTTAATAATGAGATTACAAGAATTGCAGGTAGCTAAAAAAGGGGAAGCAACATTAGATGATGTAACACAGGATTGGGCAAATAAAGTTATATCAACAGAATATAATCCAAAATTAAAAGAAGATGCATCATATAATGGTAAATTGATGGTTATGAATAAAGATAAAACAACTGGAAAATTTATGATTGACCAAAATTTAAATATAACAACTGCAGAATATAATACAAATAGTGTTGAAGTAGAATATACAACGGTATCAAGAAATGATAATAAGGTAAAAATAAATATTGTTGTAATAGATAAAATGTATGGAATAAAGCAAATAGATTATCCAGAAGGAGATCCATTGAAAGTTGTTGAAGGAAAAAAAGAACAAATTTCTATAGATTATGAAGTCGAATTAGGAAAAGAATATAAATTTGTTATAACTTCAGGGGATGGAAAGAAGACAGATAAAGTAATAAAAATAGATAACTATTTTTATAAGGTAACAAAATGTTTTTGTAATGGAGTGTCTATAGATAATAATGTAGAAAAAGTATCGTATAATAATCCATATATAGCTAATATAAATATAACTGAAGGATATACAATAGGAATATTGAAAGTAATGATGGGAAATGAAATTATAATAGATGATACAACTGTTAGAAATATAAATATACCACAGGTAACAGACGATTTGAAAATAATAGTAATATTAAATCCATTAATAAATTGTGATGATGCACAAAGTCAAAAGTTAGAGGTTGAAGTTAAATATCCAGAAATAAAATATTTAAATGTAAGAAATGAATATAGTGTAAATGAAAATGACTATATGGAATATAAAGATAAAGTGGAGATAAAGGATAATTGTGTGTTTAGCGCAAGAGTTGTTGATTTAGATAGTGGTGAAGTATTGGTAAGTTCAAAAAAGGAAATAAATAATATTTTATATGAATGGGAAGTTTGGAATTTAGATGAATATACAGGGTATACAGTAAATGAAGAAAATAAGGATAGTAGTAGTCTAGGGGGAGTACAAGGATATTGTATTGCAAGTTCTAATAGCCCTACAACTAGTTCTGGTAAGGTATTTACAGTATATGATGGATACAAAGTTGAAGATGGAAAATTTGTTGGGACTGGGAATGAGTATCAATATACACCGGGGCAATATAATAGTTGTATAGGAAAATATGTGATAAATTATAAGAATGAATGTGCAAAAGTAGATAGAGTTTGGCTTAGCGGACCATATAATGGTAAATATTATTATCCGTATTTAATGACAGATTGTTTATTAACGATAAAGATATCTACTGTAAGTAATAAAGGAACTATTAAATATGAGAATATAACAAGTAATGTTAAAGATAAATATCCTGTTAATGGAAAATTAGGAAATTATTGGTATGTATTAATAGAAAAGTGAAAGTAGGTAATAAAACCTACTTTCACTTTTCTATTTTAAAATGCCATAGTTTCCACTAACAGGATCTTTAAACAAACCTATTTCAGGACTAAAATAAGTAAAAGTAATAAAACAAATTAGTAATAGTGTTATAAAAAATAATGCAATACAACTATTACACTTAAAATCAGACATTAAAATTTTGTAAGATACAAATTCACCTAAAACAACAGCAGCAAAAAATATACTTATATCAACAAAAGCAAAATTTGTACCAACTATGCCAGTATAAGTGTAGAAAAAAGTTATTGTAAATAAAATTGCAGTCAAAATACCTAATAATCGAGCACATAAAAAATTAGAATATGTTTTTCTAAAATAGAAATATCCAAATATAGTTGTTAGGAGCATTGGGAAAAATAGTAATTTCAAGTGTTCCCAAGTACTTTCATTTACAGCACTAAAGGATGCTACAAATGTGTTGTTTCCGGACCATTCATATGTAAAATGTAATAGTGTACCTAAAATCATTACAAAGATTCCACTAAAAATAGTGAATTTTAAAATTTTATTTTTTTTCATTTACTCACCTCTATACAGTATATGAAAAAATCCTTGAAAATACCATTAAAATGTGATATCTTTGATAAAGAAATAATATTAATTGGTTACGGTTTAGTAAGAAATTTGTCTCATTTTTCTGTATTTTCGGTAATAAAAATATTGATAAATCTTACAAATTAATGTATAATATACAAGATAAAAAAAGTAAGGAGATAGATACAAATGAATGAAAAAGTAAAAGATATATTAGAATGGATTTATTGTATAATAATAGCAGTAGTATTAGCACTACTATTTAGATATTTTATAGGAACACCAACAATAGTAAAACAAGTATCAATGTATCCAACATTAGTACAAGACCAAAGATTATGGCTTAATAGATGGGGAAGAACAACGAAAAAAATGCCTAATAGAGGAGATATAATAACATTTGAAGCACCAAGCAAAAAAACATATACATATAGTGAAATAGATCAATCTAATCCAGTTGCAAAATATGAAAATGAACCAACTTCTTTATGGGGTAAATTTACATATCATGTACTAGAAATTGGAAAAGATAGTTATATAAAAAGAGTTATAGCATTGCCAGGTGAACATGTTGAAATCAAAGATGGAAAAGTTTATATAAATGGAGAAGAATTACAAGAAAATTATCTTCAAAGTGGAATTGTTACAGATTTAATGGGAGCAGGATTTGATGATTTCGTAGTTCCAGAAAATTGCGTATTTGCAATGGGAGATAACAGAAATCATAGTACAGACTGTAGAGCATTTGGATGTATTCCATTAAATAAAATAGAAAGTAAAGTTTGGATAAGAATTTGGCCATTAAATTTATTTGGTAAAGTTAAATAATATCAGAAAATAATTTATGATATATATAGTTAATAAGGTATTTTTTTTATATATTAGTAAAGTTATGCAATCTTCCTAATATATAAAATTATATTGCACAGAAAATTTATTTTATAAATTTTCGCGCACGAACAAATTTACTGAATAAATCTTTGATTTTTTCAGATTTGTTCTAATGAAATAAATCATTTAAAACTAATAAGAATTAGGAGATAGGATGTTTAATAATATATTAGGAAATGATAATATAAAAGAATTGTTAATAAATGCAGTAAAAAACAATAAAGCATCACATAGTTATATGTTTGTTGGTACAGAAGGAATAGGGAAGAGATTAATAGCTAAAGAATTTGCAAAAATGATTTTATGTACTGATGAAAATAAATACTGTAGTAAGTGTAAATCTTGTATGGAATTTGATAGTGATAATAATCCGGATTTTCGAATAATTGAGCCAGATGGAAATAGTTTGAAAATAGAGCAAATAAGAGAATTTCAAAATAAAGTTGCAGAAAAACCTATCATATCAAATAGAAAAGTTTATATAATAAATGATAGCGATAAGATGACAGCAGAAGCTCAAAACTGCTTATTAAAAACTTTAGAAGAACCACCGGAATATGTTACTATAATTCTTATAGGTTCAAATGAAAGTGCGTTTTTAGATACTATAAAATCAAGATGTATGATATTGCGTTTTAACAAAATCTCAGATGAAAATATTGTAAAATTCCTAGAAGAAAATTATCAAACTAAAGTAAATAGTCAAATTATGTTAGATGCCTTTCAAGGAAGTATAGGTAAGGCTATTCAATTACAAGATAAACAGGATGAATATGAACAAATTGAAAATATTATTGTTAATTTAGAGAGTAGAGATAAAATAGATACTTTGAATAAGGCAGAGGTTATCTATAAGGCCAAAGAGGAAAAGTTTGAAATTTTGGACTATATAAATATTATTTTATTGGATTTGGCAAAAAAATCTGGTAAATATGCAAGTTGTATAAATATTGTGGAAGATACTAAAAGAAGATTACAATCCAATGCAAATTATGATATGAGTATAGACAATATGTTGCTTAAATTATGGGAGCAAGTTAATTAATATTAAAAATTGAATACATATGACGGAAAATAAAAATAAGGAAAGGAAAAATAAACTTGAAGAATATAGTAGGAATAAGATTTAAAAAGTTAGGAAAAATATATTTTTTTAATCCAAAAGGAATAAAAGTTCAAAAAGGAGATAAAGTAATAGTAGAAACAGCTCAGGGAGAAGAATATGCTGAGGTATTAATTCCTAATAGAAATGTGGAAGATGAAAAAATAGTAGCACCATTAAAAAAAGTACTAAGAATAGCTACAAATAGTGATATCAAAAGACATGAAGATTGTAAAAAAATAGAAAAAGAAGCATTTAAAGTATGTGAGCAAAAAATTAAAGAACACAAATTAAATATGACTCTTACAGAAGTTGAATGTAAATTTGATAATAGTAAAATGTTATTTTATTTTACAGCTGATGGAAGAGTTGATTTTAGAGAATTAGTAAGAGATTTAGCAGCAGTTTATAAAACAAGAATTGAATTGCGTCAAATAGGTGTAAGAGATGAAGTTAAAAGAATTGGTGGAAATGGAGTTTGTGGCAGAGAATTATGTTGTTGTACATTTTTAAATGATTTTGAAGCGGTATCAATAAAAATGGCAAAAGAACAGAATATATCATTAAATCCATCAAAAATTTCAGGAAATTGTGGTAGACTTATGTGTTGCTTAAAATATGAAGACGATGTTTATCTAGATAAATTAAAGCATCTTCCTAATGTTGGAGCAATTGTTAAAACAGAAGATGGTGTTGGAGAAGTAGATAATATTGAAATTTTAAAAGAAAAATTAAGAATAAAGTTTAAAGGTGAAGATGGTTATACATATAAAAAGTATGATGTAAAAGATGTAACAATAATTAAAGATGTTGCTAGAGAACAGGTTGATGAAGAAGAAATTCAAAATAAAAAAGAATTAGAAGAACTTGAAAAATTAGAGCAAGAAGATAAAAAAGTTTTAGGAGGTGAGAAGGATGGCATATAAAATTACAGATAAATGTATATCTTGTGGAGCTTGTGCTGCTGAATGTCCAGTAGGTTGTATTTCACAAGGCGAAGATAAATTTGTTATAGATGCATCTGCATGCATTTCTTGTGGTACTTGTGCAGGAGTTTGCCCTGTTGAAGCACCGGAAGAAGAATAAAAAAGAGGAAGGGGATTGAGGGACGTTCCTTGAAATCCCTCTTTAAAGGGATTATGGGACAGCCCTCACATGAATTTTTGTAATAATTTTAATTTAGGACTGTCTTAATAAATTTTAATTCAAAAATTTTTCAAATTTGAAATGATGTAAAATCAAATAAATTAAGTCAAAATAATTTAAAATCAATTTTTTATAAATCAATAAATATTTAATAAAAGTTACAATAGGTTATTATTTTATATAAGATAACTAGAGTGATTTTCAGTCAAAATTTAATATGAAAAAATAATTCAAATCAAAAAATATCATAATTAAGTTAGAATTAATTGGAAAGGAGGTATAATGCCTAGAGTATCAAGAACATCAATAAATTCAAAATATATTCATGTTATAACACAAGGAATAAAGAAGGAATATATTTTTAAAAATGATAAGTATAAGAAAGAATATACAAAACTATTAAATGATATACTAAATGAATATGAAAATACAAAGCTTTTAGCATATTGCATTATGGATAATCATGCACATTTGCTTATATATACGGACAAAATAGAAGAGTTGTCAAAAATAATGAGTAGAGTTAATACTTCGTATGGGATTTTTTATAATAAACATAGAATGAGAGTAGGGTATGTATTTAGAAATCGATACTATACACAGGAAATAGCAGATAAAGAACACTTATTTAATACATTGGCATATATTCATAAAAATCCTGTAAAAGCAGGAATGGTAAAAAATGAAAATCAGTATAAATTTTCATCATACAAAAATTATATTCAAAAAAATGTAAATATAGAGGATATCAAGTTAATTTTTGGTACAGAGGATTATCTAAAACAATTTAAATTTATTCATAAAAATTTTTCGTCAGAAAATATCGTAGATGTTAAGGAAGAACAAGAAAAATCAGAAGAAAAAATGAAAAAAATAATTATACGATTTTGTAATGAAAATAATTGGGAATTAGATTATATAAAAAAGAACAATTATTTATTGTTATTATTGATTAATAATATAAAGAATAATTGTGATGTGACAAATAAAGTGATAACAGAATATTTAAAGATAGGAAAAAATAGAATTTCTAATATTTTAAAGAACAGTATAGTTTAATAATAGATGGATATGCGAATCAAAAAAAATAACAAAAAAGGGATTAAGGGGTGTCCTCAAATCCCTAAAAAAGGGGAATTCAAGGAACGTCCCTAAATCCCTTTTCCAATTGCTTCCAAATCCAAAAGCTCTTGCCATCTTGCATCAACCTCTTTTTGGAACTCTTCGATCATCCATTCATTACCAGGTTTAAACATATGCTTAAATCTCTTTTGAGGTTTCAAGAATTCTTCAATAGGAAGTTTTTTAGCAGGTTTATAAGAAATATGATAAACACCGTCAACAACTTCATATAAAGGCCAATAGCAAGTTTCAACAGCCAATTTATTAATTTTCATTAAATCTTCTGTTGCATAACCCCAACCTCTAGGGCATGGAGCCATAACATTTAAAAATGTTGGACCTTCTGTATAAATTGCTTTTTCAGCTTTTTCATATAAATCTTTCATATTGTTTACTGCAATTGATTGAGCAACATATGGTAAGTGATGTCCTACCATTATTTTTGTTAAATCTTTTCTTGACTGCATTTTACCAGGGATGACTTTTCCAGCAGGTGATGTAGTTGTGTCTGCAAATTTTGGTGTTGCAGATGAACGTTGAATACCTGTATTCATGTATGCACCATTGTCATAGCAAACATATAACATGTCATGGCCTCTTTCCATTGCTCCTGATAGTGATTGTAAACCAATATCATAAGTTCCACCATCTCCACCAAATGCGATGAATTTTGTGTGTTCATCTTCTGGTAATTTTCCTTGTTTTTTTAGTGATTTGTATGCAGCTTCTACTCCTGATAAAGTAGCAGATGTACATTCAAATGCTGTATGGATAAATGAATCTGTCCATGCTGTGTATGGGTAAATAAATGTTGATACTTCCATACATCCAGTTGCAGTTGATATTACTGCGTGGTCTTCTTCTTTTAGTGCTCTTAAAATGTGTCTTGCAACAACAGGTGCTCCACATCCAGCACACATTCTATGACCTTCTGTAAATCTTGAAGGCTTATTTGCAACTATTTCTTTAACATTATATGCCATAATTTTTTCTCCTTTCGTTTTACTCGTAATAAAATAAAATCTTCTATTTGTTCATATCTGTTCATAATAAAATAAAAATATGAAATTTATTATTTATTATTTTTTATTTCTTGGTTCTTAGTTCTTAGTTCTTAGTCCTTAGTCCTAAATATCTATAAGGATTTTCAACTATTCCGTCTTTAGCAATTTCAGCTAAATCTGCATAAACTGAATTGATTTCTTTTTCAGTTGTGTCTCTACCACCAATTCCATAAACATAATTAACAATTGGAACATTTTGTTTTGCAACATACATGCTAGAAACAACATCTTCAAATAAAGCACCACCGATAGCATTTAAAGAATCAGATTTATCTAATACTGCAACAGCTTTTAAATGTGACAATGCTTTTGCAACTTCTTCACCTGGGAATGGTCTGTAAACTCTGATTTTTAATAAACCAGCTTTAACCCCTTGATCTCTTAATTTATCAACAACGGCTTTTGTTGTACCAGCAGTTGAGTTCATACAAACAATTGCAATTTCCGCATCATCTAATTTATATTCTTCAAATAAATCATAATGTCTGCCAGTCCATTTTTCGAACTCTTTTGAAACATCTAAAATAACTTGTTTTGCAGCTTTCATAGCATTTCCTTGTTGAGCCTTGTGTTCAAAAAGGTAAGCTTGTAAATCTAGTGGACCAATTGCCATGGGTTCTTTTTTATTTAATAAATAATGTTCTGGGTGGTATTCACCAACAAACTTTTTAACATCTTCGTCATTTTCTAATTCAATATTTTCAATTGAATGTGATGTTATAAATCCATCTTGACAAATCATAATTGGAAGTTGAACATCTTTATTTTCAGCAATTTTGTGAGCCATCAAGTTATTATCATAAGCCTCTTGATTATTTTCAGAAAATAACATTATCCAACCAGCGTCACGAATACCCATTGCATCAGAATGGTCATTGTGTATGTTAAGTGGTCCAGATACGGCTCTGTTAACCAAGTTCATAACTATAGGAAGTCTTAAACTTGAAGCAATGTAAATCATTTCCCACATTAAAGACAAACCATTTGCAGATGTAGCAGTCATAGCTCTTGAACCAGCGGCTTCTGCACCGATACAAGCACTCATAGCACTATGTTCACTTTCAACGGCAACGAATTCAGTATCAACTGAACCATTTGCAATAAATGTTGAAAAATATTGAGGAATTTCAGTTGATGGTGTGATAGGGAAAGCAGCAACAACATCAGGATTAATTTGTTTCATAGCAGTTGCAACGGCTTCATTACCACTTAATCTTTCTCTTATACTCATTATTCTGCACCTTCTTCCTTCATAACAATTGCACCAAATGGGCAAGCTTTAGCACAAACGCCACATCCTTTACAATAATCATAATTAAAATCTTCTCTTTTTAAAGAACCTTTGCAAACAGGAATACTATTATCTGGACAAACAGGGTAGCATAATCCGCATTGTTTACATTTTTCTTCTATCCATACAGGTTTAACACTTCTCCAGTCACCAGTTTTAAATTCTCTGGCATTACCTGCTTCATATATGTTTCCACCTATTGTTAAATCTTCCATAGGTGTTGTTTTATCTATATTTGACATGATTTTCTCCTTTCTAAAAGTTGTCAAAAGGGACGCCCCTTTTTGACAAGTAATAGGGATTCTTAATCCCGTTAAATTTTTTTAACTTCTTTTAAAGCCATTTCTAAGGCTTTCATGTTTCCATCAATAACTTCTGGCTTTTTAGCAAATTTATGTTTAAATGAGCCTTTCATATCTTCTAAGAATGCTTCGTCAGACATAATTCCACTAACTTTAACAATTGCAGCAAGCATAGGTGTATTTGGAAAATATCTTCCTAATGATTCAATTGATATTTTTCTTGCATCTATTGTGTAAACATCACCTTTGTAACCATTTAACACACTTCTTAAATAGTCTGCAGATTTTGTTGTATTAATTACAATTGCACCTGTTTCTTTTAGACCTGCTGTTACTGGAACAGTTTCTAATAATGTGTCATCAACAACAACAACATAATCTGGTTCATAGATGTTACTATGAACTGTAATAGGTTTGTCACTAATTCTGTTATAAGCAGTAATCGGTGCTCCCATTCTTTCTGGTCCATATTCAGGGAAACCTTGAATGTATTTTCCAGTATTAAATGCGGCGTCAGCTAATAATAATGATGCTGTTTTTGCACCTTGACCGCCTCTACCGTGCCATCTAATTTCTATTAGGTTATTCATAATATTATTGCCTCCTTTAAAAATTATCGAATAAAAAATAAAATGATTAAAACTTTATTATATTATTTGATTTTGCGCGTTTTATATACGCACATAGTATGTATTTAGTATATGTCAAAAATAGAGTGATGTCAAGGCGGTTTTTTGAACTAGTGAGTCAGGAAAATCAAGAAGTGTAAACAAAAAAGCAAGAAAAATTGTCTTGCTTTTAAAGTATTAACCAAAGATATATAAAATATAATTTAAGAAATATTTTTATTATTATCTATACTAATTAATTCTGATATATCACATTCTAAATATTTGCATAAATCTTCTAAATATTTGAAAGAGATAGAAGATGTTTCGCCGTTTATAATTCTGTTTAAATTTCTATTTGTTATATTCATTTGTTGGCATAGCCAGTATTTTGTTTTATTTTGTTTTTTTAATAATTTTTCAATATTAAATTTTAACATAAAATTCACCTCGGAAAAATTTTATAACAAAAGAAAAATATAAATAAGCTATTTACAAGTAGGCTATTTATGTATATAATAATTACAGAAAATTATTAGTTTTGGTATGATAAAAATAAAATAGAAAATACTTATACATAGGAGGAAACATATGGAATATATATGGAAAAATAAAGAAAAGGGAATTACACTAATTGCTTTAGTGATCACAATTATTATTCTGTTGATTTTGGCAGGAGTAGGAATATTAGCGTTGACACAAACAGGATTATTTGAAAAAGCAAATCAAGCAAATCAAGTTGAAAAAGAATCAGAAATGAGAGAAGAACTAACACTTGCAATACATAATTTGCAAATAGAAAAAGAAGGAAATGCTATACTAAATGATATAACTCAAAAGTGGCTAGAATCTGAGTTAAAAGGATATAATCAAATAGGTGTAACAGAAACACAAGAAAATAATAAAAAAATAAAATTAAAGAAAAATAATATAACAAAAGAGTTTTTGATAGATGCAAATTTAATTATAATAGACGGACAGGAATACAATAATTTACCTGAAATGAAATATATAAAAGACGATTTGTTGTTACACTATGATGCAAAAAATAATGTGGGAACAGGTTATAATGCAGAAACACAAGAGTGGAAGAATTTGGCTAGTGACTTAAATAGTGGAATATTAAATGGAAATCCAACTTGGAATGGAGATTCATTATATTTTGATGGAACAGATGACTATATAGATTGTGGAAAAATAGGATTAGAGAATAACCATTCTTTTACCTATGAATGTGTAATATCATATAATGAAACACAACAAATGAAAGTACTTATGGGATTACACAATAATACAGGTGGAAGTGCATTAGGAATTGATGATCATTCAGAAAATTATTTAAAATTTTGTTTAAATAATTATGATACTCAAAGAGTTAATAGTACAATAACATTAAATGATGGAGATATACACCAAATTATTGCAACATATAATAGTGAAGAATCAAAACTATATTTATATATAGATGGTGAATTGAATAATAGTGGAGTAGTTTCAAATAGTTTAACATATCCAGATTTAAACTTTAATATAGGAAGGTGGATTGGAGGACAAAGTCAATATTACAAAGGAAATATATACAACGTTTTGGTTTATGATAAATATTTGAACAATGAAGAAGTTTTAAATAATTATAAAGTTGATAAGCAAAAATATGAATTTGAAAAGAAGGATAATGGAAATCTCTTGTTATATTATGATGCAAAAAATAATGTAGGAACTGGTTATGATGCAGAAACACAAGAGTGGAAGAATTTAGTTAGTGATTCAAATAGTGGAATGTTAAATGGAAATCCAACTTGGAATGATGATTCATTATATTTTGATGGGACAGATGACTATATAGACTGTGGAAAAATAGGATTAGAGAATAATCATTCATTTACTTATGAATGTACAATATCATATAAAGGTTTACCTAATCCAAAAGTTGTTATTATGGGATTACACAATGATAGCGTTGGAGGAAGTGCATTAGGAATTGATCATTCTCCTATGAATTATTTAAAATTTCATTTAAATAGATATGATACTCATAAAATTAATAGTTCAAAAACATTAAATGATGGAAAGAAGCACAATATAATTGCAACATATAAAGGAAATAAATTAATTTTATATATAGACGGAAAATTAGATAAAAACATAGTTGTACCACAAGGATTAACATATCCAGATTTAAATTTCAATATTGGAAGATGGGTCGGAGGTCAAAGTCAATACTATAAAGGAAATATCTATTCAGTAAAAGTATACAATAAGTATTTAACAAAAGATGAAGCACTTGAGGACTACCAATATGAAAAAAACAGATATAATGTTGAGTAGAATTAAAAAATAAAGACAACTAAGATAGTAAAATTAGGAAATTAGTTTTCCATAAAAAGCAAGAAAAATTCTCTTGCTTTTTGTTATTTAGTATAGTAAAATTAAGAAAGAAAAGTTGAACTTTGATTAATATGGAGTTCATTATTTCCTTGAAAATTTCATATGTGTAAAATATATAAAGGAGAAAATTAATGAATAAATGGTGTGATTTCAATAAAAATAAATCAAAATTTATTACAATACTTATTATAATATCATTGCTTTTTATTATAATAAGTATGTTAGTGATATTAAATAGAAATGGAATATTGAAAAACGAAGAAATAATAAATAAAAAACAAGCAGATAATACTAGTATTGTATCAACAGAGGCTATATATCAGGTTAATAGTATGGAAGATGATAAAATGCATATAACTATAAAAATAAAGAATAATATAGGTATAGCAAGAATAATAACCCCAAATGGAAATGAAATAACCACTTTGAATAAAAAGCAAATAGCAATAGATTATGATGTTATATCAGGTAATGATTATATTTTTGGAATAGAATTGGCAGATTCAGAAAAATTGGAAGAATTTGTTTTAAAGGCTGATAAAAACTCTAAACCAGAGATAAAGCAAAACAAATCTAGTGCTTATCCAATTTTAACAGAAAATGGAATTGATTTTAATAAAAAAGTTGAAATTGATTATGGAGAAAACTCAAATAATTTTTATAGTATGGATAATGGTGTAACTTGGCATAAATATGAGGGTACTTTAAATATAAAAAATGAATGTGAGTTAATTGCAAAATCTATTGTAGAAAATGAAATTTCAAAAGAAGAAAAACAAAAAATAAATATAGAATTATCAAATGATGCAATTACTAAAGAAGCATATGACAACGATTATAATACTTATATGTTAATGAGGCAAAGCACAGGCCCTGATACTAGATATATGTTAATTGATTCTAGTGTTCAAGGAAAAAATATAAGAGTTAAATGGTGGAATTGGAGTTGGAATGGATATTTTTCAACAATTGATTTTTTAGATAATAATAGTAAAACTATAACTTCTTATAAATTACCGGCTAATACTACATATGATGAACAATATGAAATACCTAAAAATGCAGTTATTCTAAAATATTATGTTAAATATGCAGACCCATTTTATGGCGATTTTGGAAAGTTATATGAAATACAACTTATGGAGTAATTTACAAGAAAAAATTGGTGAAATTATATAATAAATAATACAATAAAAGCAAGAAAAAAATTTCTTGCTTTTTGTCATTTATTATAGTAAAATGTAGACAGCAAAAACGTGATAAAAGACCGGAACTTCAATTTTGAAAATCAGAGTTGAAGAAATGTCTTAAATCCCGTGTTAAATAAAAAACGGAATTAAAGCACTGTTTCCAAATTCTTCTGAAAAAGGAGAGAAAGGAATGTCCCTAAATCCCTTCAAAAAGGGAGGAAAAGGAACGTCCCTAAATCCCTCCAAAAAGGGAGAAAAAGGAACGTCCCTAAATCCCGCAAAAAAGGTGAGAAGATAAATGTATTTAAAAAGATTAGAATTACAAGGATTTAAATCCTTTGCAGATAAAACAATATTAGAACTAATGCCTGGAATAACAACAGTAATAGGGCCAAACGGTTCAGGAAAAAGTAACATATCAGACGCAATAAGATGGGTACTTGGAGAGCAAAGTATGAAATCATTAAGAGGTACAAAATCTCTAGACATCATATTTGCAGGAACTCAAAATAGAAAGTCTTTGGGCTTTGCCGAGGCTTCTTTGGTGTTTGATAATTCTGATGGTGCGTTGCCAATTGAATATACGGAAGTAACTGTTACAAGAAAAATTTATAGAAGTGGTGAGACTGGTTATTATATAAACAAAGTTCCATGCAGATTAAAAGATGTATTGGAATTATTTATGGATACTGGTATTGGCAAAGATGGATATTCAATTATTGGACAAGGTAAAATTGATGAAATTTTGAGTAACAAGTCTGAAGATAGAAGACATATTTTTGAAGAGGCTGCAGGTATTGTAAAATATAGGACAAGAAAGCAAGAGTCTGAGAAAAAGTTGGAACATACAAAATTAAATCTTTTAAGAATTAATGATATTTTGGCTGAAATTGAAGGTAATCTTGAACCTTTACAAATGCAAGCAGACAAGGCTAAAAAGTATTTAAATTTAAGAGAAGAGTTGAAGAATATTGAAATTGGTCTATTTGTTTACAACATAGAAAAATATAAACAAGACTTAGAAAAAGTTGTACAAGACATTGAAATTATGCAGTCTCAATGCAATGACGAAGAGGGAAGACTGGAAAGAGTAAAAATCTTAAAAGAAGAGTTAAAATCAAGTATTGATGAAATTACAGAAACAATTGAAAATATGTCAAATATAGGTTTTGAGAGTCAAAAACAAATTGAACAATTGAATTCTGATATAAATGTTGCAAAGACTAGAATTGCAAATAATAATGAAAATAATGATAGATATTTAAAAGAAATTGAAGAGCAAAATTCTAAAATTCAAGAATTAAAAGATGAAATTGAACAAAAAGAGGCTAAAAAAGATAACTTAAAACAAAACAAAGAAAAATTTGAAAAAGAGTTAAATGAAAAACAAGCAGAGTTAGATAAATTAACAGAAAAATTATCTTCTAAGGAACTTGAAATTGAAGGATATAAACATACAGTAGAAGAAAACACAGACAAAAAATATGAACTTCAATCAGAAATAAACGCTCAAAACATAAATTATCAAAACTTTGAAAAAAGACAAGCACAAATAAAACAAGAAATGCAGTCAACAATTTCTGAATTAGATGGAACTCGTCTTAATAAAGAAGATATTGCAAAGCAATTTAATGAAATTGAAAACAAAAAAAATAAGGCTCAAAATTCATTAAATGAAGTAGCAAAACAAAGAGAAGAAGCAAACAAAAAAATCAAATCATTTGAAAGCAATATAAATATTTTATCAAGTGAAATGAGAATAAAAGAATCAAGATTAAAATTTTTGATAGAAACAGAAAAAGAAAAAGAAGGATATATCAAAAGTGTAAAATCATTGCTTAAAGACTGTGAAAATATCAAAGAACTTGGCAAAGGTATGAATGGTGTTTTAGCAAATATTATTGAAGTCCCAGACGACTTACAAACTGCAATTGAAATGTGCTTGGGAGCAAGTCTTCAAAACATAGTAACAGAAACAGAAACAGATGCAAAAAGATTAGTTGAACATTTAAGAAAAAATAATTTAGGAAGAGCATCATTTTTACCAATTTCATCTGTTAGAGGTAAAAAATTAGATAAGATAAAGGGCAATGAAAGTGGTGTTGTTGGAATTGCGTCAGACCTTGTAAAATACAACAAAAAATATGAACAAATCATTTTAAATTTACTAGGTAGAACTGTAATTGTTGACAACATGGATACTGCAATTAAAGTTGCAAAACAAAATGGATATACATTCAGAATTGCAACAACAGAAGGTGATTTAATAAATCCATCTGGTGCAATTACTGGTGGTTCAGTTGCTAAAAAGACTGTTAATATTTTAGGTAGAGGCAAAGAAATTGAAAAACTTGAAAAAGAGATAAAAAATCTAAAACAAAAAATTGAAAAACTAGAAAATGATAAGCAAAATTACGAAGAATCAATTGAAGGAATTTTAGAATTATCTGCAAATCTTGAAAAAGAGCTACAAGAAATTGACATCACATATGCAACTGAAAAACAAAAGGTTATTTCAATAAATGAAAATATTGAAAAACTTGAAAAACGTTTGAATAGACTAAAAGAAGAACAAGCAAATCTTGAAAAACAAAAAGAAGAAGCAGTTTCAACAAAAGGTGATTTACAAGTTGAAATAAATAAAATTGTTGAGCAAAACGAAGAACTTTCTAAAATAATTACTGAATTTGCAGAATTAAATAAAGATGACCAAAAATATATTGACGATTTGAACTTTGATATTACAAACTTAAAAATTTCTGTATCATCATTTGACGAAAGTGAAGCATCAATTCAAGAAATTCAAGAAAGAATTAATCAAGAATTAGAAAATGCACATACAAGTATTGAAAATAAAAATGCACAAATTGAGCAAATCAAAAAAGACAATGAAGACTTAGAAAAATCAATACAAGAGACACTTCAAAAAATAGAAGAAGTTAAAGAAAGTGTAAATAGCAGTAGTTCAAAAATTGAAGAATTGAAACAAGAAAGAGCTCAAAAGAGTGAAAAACTTTCAAAACAAGAAGATGAAATCACTGATAAATTTAAAGTAATTGAAGACTTGAAAGGTCAACTTGTAAAATTAGATGTTAAAAAGACAAAAATTGAAGAAGATATTAATGGCATTATCAACAAAATGTGGGAAGAATATGAACTTACACCTAATAATGCAGAACAATATCAAAAACCAGAAAATGTTGCATTAACACAAAGAAGAGTTAACAACTTAAGAACTGAAATTAGAGAACTTGGAAGTGTTAATGTAGACTCAATTGAAGAATACAAAAACTTAAAAGATAGATATGACTTTATGAGCGAACAACGTTTAGACTTAGAAAATACAATGAGCAAATTAAGAAAAGTAATTTCAGATATGACTCAAATTATGAAAGAACAATTCAAAGAAAAATTTAAGGTTATAAACAAAAATTTTGGAGAAGTATTTGCAGAATTGTTTGGTGGCGGAAAAGCAGAACTTACATTAGAAGACGAAGAAAATATTTTAGAGTGTGGAATTGAAATTACTGTACAACCACCAGGAAAGAAATTGCAAAATATGATGCTTCTTTCAGGTGGAGAAAAGGCATTTACTGCAATTGCATTATTATTTGCAATATTGAAAATAAATCCAGCACCATTCTGTGTATTGGACGAAATTGAAGCAGCACTTGATGATGTAAATGTATTTAGATATGCTGATTATTTGAAGAAGTTTACTGATCATACTCAATTCTTAGTTATTACTCATAGAAAGGGTACTATGGAAGTGGCAGATACTGTTTATGGTGTTACTATGGAAGAGAGTGGTATTTCTAAGTTGTTGTCTATGAAATTGAAACAATAGAATTTATAAAAAGTAGCAAGTGAAAATTTGCTACTTTTTATATTCTAGAAAATTTATTATAGTATGATAAATTTATGTATTATGCTTTATATATAATATAAAAAACTGGGGATTAAGTAATCCCCAGCTCTTTGGTACAATATACTTAATGCTTAATGCATCAAGCTTTCGCAATCTTTTTTGTAAGCTGTTCAGCACGTAAATCCATGCGGATAGCTTTTAAATTACATGCTTTCATGTCCTGTGAACTGTTACAAAGTACAGTATTTTCGGTTTCATTATAGTCACCTCGATTGTACTCAGCAATCCATTTTAAGAAAGCAAGTATCTGGTCCTCTGTGCTAGTAATGGTGAAACTTACACCATTTATGTCGCTTACTGTTAAAGATTTTTTATCCATACTGTTACCTCCTAAGTTGTTTAATAATATTATTATACAATATTTCAAATTAAAATGCAACTAATTTCAGAAATCCAATAAAAATTAGTAGTAAACCAGAAATAATTGACCAAATATTTTGTGGTAACTTACAAAAATTTCTAATATGAATTCCTAAATAAGAGCCTAAACAAAGAAAAATTAATTGAAAAGCACTTACCAAAAAAGGGAATAAGCTCAAATTAATATCTGCCATTGAACCAGAAATTCCAATACAAAAACTATCTAAAGAAAGAGCAATGGACAAGATTAGTGCTTCTTGAGGCTCAATTATCTTTGAATGGTTGAGATCAGAAGATATTGGACTATTAAAAACATTTTGGGAATCTTTTTCTTTTTTAGAAGCTTGAAAACATATGTATATTCCCATGCAAATCAAAATAAAACATCCCAAAAAATTTGTAAACGAATTTGGAAGTATATATTGAATTATATTTCCAAAAAATATTGATATATATGTTGTGATTAGTGAAATTGTAAATAAAATTATTTTACTTAATTTTGATATTTTTGTATTTTTAATTCCATATGTTACACCTATTCCCAAGGAATCTATACTACTTGATATTGCTAAAAGTATTGAATTTACCATAATAACACCTCTTACAACATAATATGACAAAAAAATTTTGCTGTTACATTGTAATAAAAAAGTACAAGCCACATATATTTAAATAACAAATATACAAAGGAGTGAATTTTATGTGGCAAACATTGAGAAAAGAAGAAGTATTAAGGCAATTAGGCACAGATGAGAAACAAGGATTAACAGAAAAAGAGGTAAAAGAAAGACAAGAAAAATATGGAAAAAATAAATTAGAAGAAAAAAAGAAAGAAAGCTTTATTGTAAAATTTATAAAACAATTTAATGATTTTATGATAATCATACTAATAATAGCATCAATAATATCGGCAGTTGTCTCAAAAATGCAAGGAGGAAATGATTATGTAGACTCAATAATAATCATTGGGATAGTAGTTTTTAATGCATTAATGGGAGTAATTCAAGAAGCAAAAGCAGAAAAATCGATAGAAGCATTAAAACAAATGACACCACAACTTGCAAAAACAATAAGAAATGGAAAAACAGTTGAAGTAAATGCAGAAGAACTTGTAAAAGGTGATATCATAATTTTAGATGCAGGAAATTTTGTACCTGCAGACTGTAGAATTTTAGAAAGTCATAACTTAAAAATAGAAGAATCATCATTAACAGGCGAAACACAAGGAGCAGAAAAAGATGCAGATATTTTATGTGGTAAAAATGCACCTTTGGGTGATATGAAAAACATGGCTTTTATGGCTAGTATAACGGTAAATGGACATGGAAAAGCAGTTGTTACAGACACTGGAATGAGTACAAAAGTTGGACAAATTGCTAATATGATTATTGAAGATGAGGCTCCACAAACACCATTACAGAAAAAATTAGGCGAAGTTGGTAAAATATTAGGGTTAGCATGTTTGGCAATATGTGTAATAATTTTTATTATGGGACTAATAAAACATATAGAACCCGTTGAAATGTTTATGACGTCTGTTGGACTTGCAGTTGCGGCAATTCCAGAGGGGTTACCTGCAATTGTAACAATTATGCTTTCAATTGGTGTTACAAAAATGGCAAAAAAGAATAGCATAATTAGAAAATTACCAGCAGTTGAAACGCTTGGAAGTAGTAGTGTTATTTGCTCTGATAAAACAGGAACTTTAACGCAAAACAAAATGAAGGTTGTTGATGTTAGAAGTCAAAGTAAAAAATTTATTATTGAACTAGCAACATTATGCACAGACTGTGATGTAAATGTGGAAAATGGAGTGGCAAAAGTTTCTGGTGAACCAACAGAGAAGGCAATTGTAGAAGAATGTATAAATGTTGGAAGTACAAAAAATAGATTAGAAAATTTTATGCCAAGAGTTAATGAAATTCCTTTTGATTCTAATAGAAAAATGATGACTACAATTCACAAAATTGGAAACAAATATAGAATTATAACGAAAGGTGCACCAGATGTACTATTACAAAAGTGTACAAAGCAAATAGATTCAATAAGTGAAATGACAAGTCAATATAACATTAAAATTAGAAGTTTAGAAAATTTAAAAATTCAAAGTGATAATAGACAAATGGCACAAAAAGCATTGAGAGTAATTGCGGTTGCATATAAAGATTTGGATGTGTTGCCAAGTAAAATTGATTCACAAAATATAGAGAATAATTTAACATTTGTGGGACTAATTGGAATGATAGACCCACCAAGAGATGGCGTAAAAGAAGCAGTTCAGGTATGTAAAAATTCAGGAATAAAAACTGTTATGATTACAGGTGACCACTTAGAAACGGCAAAGGCTATAGCAAATGACTTAGGAATTTTAGAGCAAAAAGATATGGCAATAACAGGTCAAGAACTTGATAAAATGACTCAAAATCAATTAGAAAAAAATATAAAAAAATATTCAGTTTTTGCAAGGGTAACACCAGAACACAAAGTAAGAATTGTAAAGGCATGGCAACGTAATGGAGCAGTTGTTGCGATGACTGGTGATGGTGTAAATGATAGTCCGGCTTTGAAAAATGCAGATATTGGGATTGCTATGGGAAAAAATGGTACAGATGTTGCTAAAAATGCAGCAGATATTATACTTACAGATGATAATTTTGTTACAATAGTTGAGGCAGTAAAACAGGGAAGAAACATATATGATAATATCAAAAAAGCAATACATTTTTTAATTGCAACAAATATTGGAGAAATTGTAACAATTTTTATTGGACTTGTATTAGGCTTAAAATCACCACTTCTTGCAATTCAATTATTATGGATTAATTTGGTTACAGATTCTTTACCAGCAATTGCTTTAGGACTTGAAAAACCTGAAAAAGATATAATGCAAAGAAAACCAGTTGATAGTAAAAAAGGAATATTTGCAGACGGTTTGTGGAATAAAATTATTGTTGAAGGAATTATGATAGGTGTTCTTACTCTTGTTGCATTCAGTATTGGAAATAAATATTATGGCTTAGAAGTAGGCAGAACTATGGCATTTTTATCAATAGGATTTTTGGAGTTGATTCATAGTTTTAATGTTAAAAATGAAAGGTCTATTTTTGAGGCAGGACTTTTTGAAAACAAGTATTTAGTTGGAAGCTTTGTTTTAGGAATTTTTATTCAGGCTATAGTTGTTGTAATTCCTGCTTTTGCAAATGTTTTTGAGGTTGTTCCTTTGAATTTGACTCAATGGATTATTACTGTTGCAATTTCTATTTTGCCTGTTCCAGTTATTGAAGTACAAAAGAAATTGGATTTTAGGAATAATGATTCAGAGAATAATAAAGAAGAAAAACATTATACAGTAACAAATTTTAGTGTAAATTTTCCAAAATCAGTTGCAAATACTAAAAAAGTATGATAGAATAAGCTATGCTTAAATGGATATAGATAATTTAAGCATCTCTACTTAACGAAAAGTTAGGTTGCAAAATCCATAGGGAGGTGAAAATAATGAACAAATACGAAAGTGTTATCATTGTTAATCCAAATGTTGATGAAGCAGGTTTAAAAGCTTTAGAAGAAAAATTCACAGGATTAATCAATGAAAATGGAAAAGTTGAATCTGTTGAAAACATGGGCAAAAAAAGATTAGCTTATGAAATCAAAAAATTCAAAGAAGGTACATATATGTTATTTAACTTTGAAGCAAACCCAGATTCAATCAAAGAACTTGAAAGAGTTTACAGAATTACAGATGATATAATTAAATTCATCGTTGTAAGAAAAGAAGACTAATTAAAAAAATAAAAAGTGGGACCTTAAATTAAAGTAATGAAAGGAAGAAAAGAAAATGAACAAAGTAATATTAATGGGAAGACTTACAAGAGACCCAGAAGTAAGATACACACAAACAAACAATACTCTAGTTGCTTCTTTTAGTTTAGCAGTAAATAGAAGATTTGTTAGACAAGGAGAAGAAAGACAAGCTGATTTTATTAACATAGTCGCTTGGAGCAAATTAGGAGAATTTTGTAGTAAGTACTTTAAAAAAGGTCAACAAGTTGGTATAATTGGAAGAATCCAAACAAGAACATGGGATGATGATCAAGGTGTTAAACACTATGTAACAGAAGTTGTTGCAGAAGAAGCATATTTCGCCGATAGTAAAAGAGAAGGAGATATGGGGTCAGGTGCTTTTGAAAATACTTTTGGTAATACAATGCCAGGAAGTATGGGCTCTGATTTTGAAACATCATCTACAGATGATTTACCATTTTAATAGACTATGAAAGTTAAGTGCTTTCATAAGAGAGGGGGAAAATAAAAATGGCTGATAAAAAACAAAGAAGAAATAATAAAAATTATGATGAAGATTATAACCCAAAATTCAGAAAACAAAGAAAGAAAGTTTGTGTTTTATGTAGTGACAAAAATTTTGAATTAGATTACAAAAATGCTGACCAATTAAAGAAATTTGTTAATGATAAAGGTAAAATCTTACCAAGAAGAACAACAGGATGTTGTGCAAAACATCAAAGAGATATTACTACAGCAGTTAAAAGAGCTAGACATATTGCTGTATTGCCATATGCACAACAATAATATGAATATAAAAAGACCGAAACTTTATATTTTGAGTTTTGACCTTTAAAATTTTGGCTGAAAGTCAATAGTTGGGGTGGAAAACTTTGAAAGTTTTCTGCTCCAAT
>URZW01000014.1 GCA_900552555.1 uncultured Clostridium sp. | reverse complement strand
CTGATTCTATTTGTGCTTTTTTAGCTTGTTTAACCTTCGAAAATATTCCATTTTCTCCGCATAAATTTGCTATCGCAATTCCTGCTAGTAATAATAAAATAATAATCGTTATTACCAAAGTAACTAAAGTTATAGCTTTATTTTCTTTTGTTTTGTTCATTTTTTCCTCCTTTTATGTTCGGAAGTATCCGAATATAAAAAAAGAATATCACATTACTTTTAAATTTTCAATATAATTTCAAAAAATATTCGGATATTTCCGAATATTTTGTATTTTTATTTTGATATACTTTATTTTAATTTGTTAGAAGGTGATTTTATGTTATTATCAGAGGCAATAAAACTTAGAATAGATGAGCTGCTAAAAGAAAATAATTTAACTGCTTATAAGCTTTCATATAAAGCTGGAATATCAAATTCTATAATAAGTGATTGTAGGCGTGGTAAGGTTAAAGAACCTACTATTAGCTCTATAATTCATATTTGTGAAGGTTTAAATATTCAATTAAAAGATTTTTTCGATTCTCCTCTATTTACTGATGTTGAAGCTTTAGATAGATTTGAAAAATAGCAATTAAATATTCTATGTTACACAACTTTTAAGTTATTTGTCGAAATTAAAAGTTGTGTATTTTTTTGTTCTATATTTAATTACTAGTTAATTATACTAAACTTTTTTTTATTTATCAATACTTTTTAGTAAATATTTATTATTTTTTTATTTATATTTATTATGCCTATAAAATTTATTATAAATTTATATTTTTAATTCTCTCAATTGCCTCAATTGTATTTTCTTTAGTATTAAAAGCAGTAAGTCTAAAGTATCCTTCACCATGTGGACCAAAACCGCTTCCAGGTGTACCAACAACATTAGCCTCTTCCAATAAATTATCAAAGAACTCCCAAGAAGTCATACCATCTGGAATCTTAAGCCAAATATATGGTGAATTAACTCCTCCATACACTGTGAATCCTGCTTTTTCTAATCCCTCTCTAATAATTTTGGCATTTTCTAAATAATAATTAATGTTTTCCCTTATTTGTTTTTGACCTTCTTCTGTATAAATTGCTTGTGCCGCTCTTTGAGTAATATACGGAGTTCCATTAAATTTTGTACAAGTTCTTCTATTCCATAATTTGTTTAAACTTACTTCTTCTCCATTTTTTGTATATCCTTTTAACTCTTCAGGTATTACAACATATCCACATCTAACGCCTGTAAATCCAGCAGTTTTTGAATAGCTTTTAAATTCTATTGCCACTTCTTTTGCTCCATCTATTTCATAAATGCTATGTGGTATGTTTTCTTCTGTTATAAATGCTTCGTATGCTGCATCATATAAAATGATTGATTTATTTTCCCTTGCATATTTAACCCATTTTTCTAATTCATTTTTATCTAATACTGTTCCAGTTGGGTTGTTTGGAAAGCATAAATATATTAAATCAACTCTTTCCTTTGGCAATTCTGGTTTAAAGTCATTTTCTGCAGTTACTGGTAAATATACGATTTTGTCGTATGTTTCTTTTTCTTTATTATATTTTCCGCTTCTTCCTGACATTACATTTGTGTCCAAATACACTGGGTAAACTGGGTCTGTAATTGCAACTTTGTTGTCTTGTGCAAATATGTCAACTATATTTCCGCAGTCACATTTTGAGCCATCTGATACAAATATCTCATTTTCTGATATATCTATGTTTCTTGCTTTGTAGTCTTTTTTTGATATTTCTTCTCTTAAAAATTCATATCCTTGTTCTGGTCCGTATCCTCTAAATCCTTGTGCTGTTCCCATTTCTTCTACAGCCTTTTTCATTGCTTCTACACATGCTGGAACTATTGGTTTTGTTACATCTCCAATTCCTAATTTTATAATTTTTTTATCTGGGTGTTCTTCTGTATATTTTGCTACTTTTTTTGCAATTGTAGAAAATAAATAACTATCTTGTAATTCTAAAAAATTTTCATTTATATAACTCATCTAATCGCCTCCTCATAAAGTTCTCCATCAAATACTGTTACTGCAGGTCCTGTCATATATACATGATTATCTGTTTCATTCCATTCAATATTCAATGTTCCACCTAATAATTCTATATTCACTTTTCTGTCTGTTAGACCATTTAAGTTGCAAGCTACCGCTGTAGCACACGCTCCTGTTCCACACGCTAGTGTTTCTCCTGCTCCTCTTTCCCAAACTCTCATATTGATGTTCTGTCTGTCTACGATTTGTGCAAATTCTATATTTGCTTTTTTAGGAAATGCTTTGTCAATTTCTAATACTTTGCCATATTTTTCTACATCAAATTCTTTTGTGTTTTTTACTATTGTAATGGCATGTGGATTTCCCATTGATACACATGTGAATTTGAACTTTTGATTTTCAGCTTCTAGTTCAAGATTTTTTACTGGTTCTTCTGTTGATATTACGGGAATTTTCTCTGCCTCTAATATTGGCTCTCCCATATCAACTCGTGCAGTTTCAACTTTTTCGTTTTTTGTGTTTAATATTAATGTTTTAATTCCTGCAAGTGTTTCAATTTTTACTGTTGTTTTATTTGTAAGTCCTTTGTCATATACAAATTTTCCTACACATCTTATTCCGTTTCCACACATTTCTGCTTCACTTCCATCAGAATTGAACATTCTCATTTTGAAGTCCGCAATTTCACTTTTACATATTAAAATCAAGCCGTCTGAGCCTATTCCAAAGTGTCTGTTGCTGACAAATTGAGCTAGAGATGATTCATTTTCTATTTTTTGATTTATTGCATCAATATAGACATAATCATTCCCTAGCCCATGCATTTTTGTAAATTTTATCATAAATATCACCTCATTTAGGTATTAATAGTAAATAGAATATAGTTATATTTTATTGTTTTGTATTCTATCACAAGATTTTTTATTTTACAAGATTTTTTTGACATACTTTTGTTTTTTATATATAATGTTGTTGCAATTAAATGCGAATTATTTTTGAAATACCTGTGAAAAATAATTTTCATCTAACTGTAATGTATTATAATTGAAAATACAAAGGATGGTGTTTTATATGAAATTTATAAAAAAATTACTATTCACAATAATAATATTAATAATAATAATTTGTTTAATAATTCTTGGCATAGGAAAAATCTATTACAATAAAGCATTAAAAGAAAAACCACTAATAACAAGAGTTGACGAGATTACTGGAAAGGAAAATTTTGTTAAATTTGAAGATATGTCATCTGATTACAGAAATGCTGTAATCAGTGTTGAAGACCACAGATTTTATGACCATGGTCCAGTTGACTTTATTGCAATTGGACGAGCTATTTTTACAAATGTTAAAAATAAAGAACTACAAGAAGGTGGAAGTACAATAACTCAACAGGTAGCGAAAAATATTGTTTTTTCTCAAGATAAATCATGGGTTAGAAAAGTTGGAGAATTTTTTGCCTCATATGATTTAGAAAAAAATTATAGTAAAAAAGAAATTTTTGAGTTATATGTAAATACTGCGTATTTTGGTGATAATCATTATGGAATTTATGATGCTAGTTATGGGTATTATAATAAAGCTCCAAAAGATTTGAATTTGGATGAGTCTTCTATGCTTGCTGGTGTTCCTAATGCTCCTTCTGTTTATGCTCCAACTGTAAATCCTACATTAGCTAAAAAACGTCAATATCATGTTTTAAATACAATGCTTGAATATGGTTATATTACTAAAGAACAGGCATTATCAATTAAATAGTTATTTCGTCTTTAAATACTAGTCTTGATAATGTTCGGAATACCTGAAGGTGATAGTTTTCAAGTATTGTGAACATTTCAATGACTAATTTTTAAAACATTATATATTAAAATTTAATATTTATAAAATGTGAATATTTGTTAATAAAATTTGCATTTTGCCAACACAATTAATATTCAGAAATTAAGATTTTATAATACAATTATTCTTTTGTAATAACTGTATCTTTATTTTTCTGAATTGTGATAATTGTGTTATTTTTTTGTTATCTTCATATATATTATTATGGAGGTTTATCATGAAAGTTTTATTCATTAAAAATAGAAAATTTTTGTATTTATTTTCTATAATTTTTGCACTAATACTATTATTGTTTATATTTTTTGTATACAATTCTAAATCTTTTGCTGTAGATTTTGAAAAAAATTCTTTTTTCAATGTGGATGTAAGTATTTCTTTAAATGATATAGAAAAATCAACAGATAAAAAAGCATATTTAACTTTTGATGATGGTCCTACAACTAAAGCAACTGGTAAAATTCTAGATGTTTTAAAAGAAGAAAATGTTAAAGCTACTTTTTTTGTTGTTGGGAAACATGTAAAAGAGCATCCTGAATTGGTTAAGCGTGAATATGATGAAGGACATTACATTGCTAATCATGGTTATAATCATAATAATAAAATTTTATACAAAGATATGGATTCTTTCAAAAATGAAATTGTTGCAACTGATATGGAAATTTCAAAAGCCATTGGAGTTGAAAATTATAGTTCACATATTTTTAGATTTCCAAATGGATATATGTCTCATATTTACATGAATCAAAAAAAAGATGCTCTTAAGGTTTTGTCTAATTTAGATTATGTTTATGTTGATTGGAATTGTTTAAATAGAGATTCTGAAAAAAAATATTCAAATTACCAGTTATTAAATAATTTAAAAAAGACTTCAAAAAATAAAGGAACCTTGATTATTTTGATGCATGATACTGCAGATGTTAATAAAACTTATAATATACTAAAGGAGTCTATTTCTTATTTGAAATCACAAGGTTATGAATTTAGAAATTTCTATGATTTTACTAATAACCAGTTTTAGTTTATTGTGTTTTCTTTTTGATTTTACTATTTTTCTCTCGTTACCAATTGGTTAATCATTCTTTTGATTTTATATTTTAGGTAATTTTCATTAGAACTTATGAGTTATAGTTCTATAATAATTGGTATGGAGGGTTTCTATGAGTTTTAATTTAGAAAAATTTAGTTATAGGTTAACTGTTTTATTAGATGAGAGTAATATGTCTCAAATACAATTGGCAAAGAAAGTTGGTACTACAAATGTTACTATTTGTAGATATATTAATGGTGAGAGAATTCCAAGGATTGATCTTGTTTCTAAAATTGCTGCAGTTTTTAATGTTTCTTTGGATTATTTACTTGGTATATCTGAAAGTATTGATACTGAAAATTTGACAAAAAATCAAGATTTGGATATTGCTTTATTAATGAAAAATTTGTATTCTTTAGATGGTAATAAACATCTATCCAAAAAACAAATTGATATGATTAAAAAATTATTACTTGCTAATAAAGATTTTATATTATCAGCTTAACAGTTATTTTAATATTATTAACACATTTAATAATTTGTGTTAAATATTTTTATATAGATAATTCCTAGAACAAAAGCATTTACGATTTAATAAGGATAATTCTATGAAATATATGTGAATAATATTTTAAAAATTATCCTTACTTAAGCGTAATAAAAATGAACTTTAAAAATTTTTTCATATATTGATAATTTTAAGTTCTGCTTATTTGTTCCTGTGTGGAATTATCTATTTATTTTCTATTATTTTTTCTAGTGCTTGTGCTAATTGGTCTGGGCATGATGTCCCTTTGTATCCACATGGTATTCCCTTTAGTCTTTTTATTGCTTCTTGAATTTTCATTCCTTCTATTAGTCTTGATACTCCTACTGTGTTTCCTGCGCATCCGCCTTGTATTGTTACTTTTTTTATTGTATCTCCTTCTACTTCTATTATCATTTCTTGTGAGCATACGCCTTGTGGTTCATATCTATATTCCATTTTTTACCTCCTATTTTATTATATATTTGTTTTATTATATCATAAATGATTGAAAAGTCTAGTATAATACTAGACTTTTCTCTTTTAATCTAACAAAAGTTTCCGTGTCGTTTCTTGAATTTCTTCTGGCATTTCAATTTGATAGATTTCATTAAGGAATGTAATTCTTTCCTCTTCAACCTCAATCTTGTTGTTTACTACTACTAATTTTACAACTCTCACCTCTCTGTTGTGTTTTAGTCTTAATAACAAAATAACATAATCAAATTTTGCTAATTCCATTTCATCTTGTTTTTTTATTAATTGGATTTGTTTATCTTTTACAAAATATACCTTTGGGTTTGGATTATATTTTTTTATTAAGATTTTATCTCCTTCTAATTTAAAACTATCTCCAAAAATGTTCTTTACTACTTTTTCTTCTGGTTTAATATTAGTTGCAAGTTGAATAGCTTTAGAAGTCTCTAATTCAATTGGTTCCTGCTCTTTTTCAAAAGGTTCTTGCTGTGATGTTTCAATTGTATTTTCTTGCTGTACTGTTGTTTTTTTATTCTTCGTGGTTTGTTTTTGTTTAGCACTTTTTTTCTTTTTCTTTTTTATTCTTATTGTTCTATTAACCACTAAAATGTATTCTATTCCAAGACAATCTGCTCTTTCTGATAAAATTACATCAGCAGTAAGTAATGTTGGTCTATCTTCTATCGGAATATTCTTAAGAAAATATAAAATACTGTTATCTGTATAATTTGATACTTTTTCCATAGTGTCTAGTTTTTTATTATATTTTCTATTTTTAGACATTTCTTTTTTGCATTCTTTCAAAGATATCCAAAACCAATGATCTGATTTACTTTTTGATTTTTTTCTATTTGTTTCCATCAATTTCTTGTCCATTTCTTCAAGGACGGACTCTATTACTACGACTTTATCGCTTTTTTCTAATATATCCCTTCCTTTTTGAAATTGTAATGCACATGTATCCATTAATACATAATTTGGATTAGCATTTGCAGAGAATCTATAAGAACTTTCTTTTAACATCTCTCGTCTTGCTTCTACTGCTTTTTCTTCTTCTTTCTCTTTTCTGTCATTCTTTTTTAACATCCATTTTAATTTGATTGCTTCTACTTCGTCAAAACCTATTTCTTTAAAATATTCAGTTGTAATAATGATAGGAAAATCATTTATTTTTTCTTTTATTTCTCTTGTTGATTTTCCACTCCGGATGAGACATTCAATAATTTTCCTCATAATAGTAAAACCTCCCTTTCCGCTATAAACTAGCTTTTTTGTATTTACAATAGTTGTATATATTTTATCATATTATGTAAATTATTTCAACAAAAAATTATTTATTATTTTAAAATTTTATGCAAAATAGTTATAATTTAGTAGATGTAATGCCTGAATTAAAAGCAAAATATTGGAGTAGAAAATATTTAAATTCTCTCTACTCCAATTAAATTTTTACTATTTTATAAATCTAATTTAATATGAACATCTTTTAATTGTTGTTCAGAAACAACTGATGGTGCTCTCATAAGTAAATCTCTTGCTCTCTTATTTTTAGGGAAAGCAATAACTTCTCTAATATTTTGAGAATCTTCAATTAACATTACCATTCTGTCTACACCAGGTGCTGCACCTGCGTGTGGTGGTGTTCCATATTGGAATGCATTATATAATGCACCAAATCTATTTTTAACGTCATCTTCTTTGTATCCTGCAATTTCAAAAGCTTTTACCATTATTTCTGGATTGTGGTTTCTTACTGCTCCTGATGCCATTTCATATCCATTACATACTAAATCATATTGATATGCTAATATATCTAATGGGTCTTTTGTTTCTAATGCTTCCATTCCACCTTGTGGCATTGAGAATGGGTTGTGGTTAAAGTCTATTGTTCCTTCATCTGATAATTCATACATTGGAAAGTCTACTATGTAGCAGAATCTGTAAACATCTTTTTCTAATAAGTTTAATCTTTTTCCTAATTCAATTCTAACTAAACCTGCTATTTTTTGTGCTGCTTTAAATTCGTCTGCTATGAAGAATACACTTGAATTTTTGCTCATTCCAAATTCATTTATTAATTGTTCTTTTATGTCATCTGTAATGAATTTTGCAATTCCACCTGTAATTTCTCCTGATTCTTCATATTTTGTCCAAGCAAGTCCTTTTGCCCCTACTTCTTCTGATGTAGCATATTCTGTCATTTTGTCAAAGAATTTTCTTCCTTGTTCTGCTCCATTTGGAACTATTATTGCTTTTATTGTTTTTCCTTCAAATGCTTTAAAATCTGAATTTGCAAAACATTTTGTTACATCTTGTATTATTAATGGATTTCTTAAATCAGGTTTATCAATTCCGTATTTTTCCATTGCTTCTCTATATGGAATCTTTATAAATGGTCCTTCATCTACTTTCCATGTTGTGAATTTTTTGAATGTGTATGGTACAACTTCTTCTATTACTTTGAATACATCTTCTTGTGTTGCGAAGCTCATTTCAAAATCTAATTGATAGAATTCTCCTGGAGCTCTATCTGCTCTGGGGTCTTCGTCTCTAAAACATGGCGCTATTTGGAAGTATTTATCAAATCCTGATACCATTAATAATTGTTTGAATTGTTGTGGTGCTTGTGGCAATGCATAAAATTCTCCTGGGTTTAATCTACTTGGTACTAAGTAGTCTCTTGCTCCTTCTGGTGAAGAATTTGCAAGTATTGGTGTTTGAATTTCTGCAAATCCTAATTCGTCCATTTTATCCCTTAATGTTTTTAAAATTTTTGAACGTAATAAAATGTTGTTGTGTAATTTTTCGTTTCTTAAATCTAAAAATCTATATTCTAGTCTTAAATCTTCTCTTACTTCTTGGTCTGTGTTTATTTCAAATGGAAGTACATTTTTGCATTTTCCTAATATTTCTATTTTGTTTGCAATTACTTCTATTTCTCCTGTTGGGATTTTTGTGTTTTTGTTGCTTCTTTCCACAACTTTTCCTGATATGTGGATACAACTTTCTGTTGTTAGTTCTTTTGCTTGTTTTTGTAATTCTTCATCATTTATTACTATTTGTGTTATTCCAAATTGGTCTCTTAAGTCAATAAATATCATTGCTCCTAGGTCTCTTATTTTTTGTATCCATCCTGATAGTTCTACTGTTTCTTCTACATTGTTTATGTTTAATTCGCCACATGTTTTTGTTCTATACATTTTTACATCTCCTTTAAATTTTGAACTTTAAATATTTTTCTGCATTCGCAGTTCAGTAAGAATAATGCTTGAAATACCTGTGAATGATATTTTGAATATATTTCGAATGTGACCAAAATAGTGTTACAAATTCTTAAGTAAATACTCAAAAGGGTCCTGTATTCGGGTATTGTTTGAGTATTTACATTAGAATTTGTTAACGTTATGTCGGGAACCTGAGAAAAATATGAAAAATATCATTCACAGGTATTTCAAGCATTATTCTTACTGAACTGTAACATATTGTAACACAATTTTGAACAATTTACAATTATTCAATTGAACTTATTTACTTTTTATGCTAAAATTTAAATATATTTATTAAAAAGGAGACAAAAGATGATAAAAGAAGTTTTTGATTTTTACGATAAAACAAGTTTAAAGTCTTATAATTTAGATAAAAGTATGCAATATCAATTAAATATTTTAGGAAGTTTAGATGTCTTTACTAGAAAACATTCTGAAAATGTTGCAAGCATTGTTTGTAGAATTTGTCAGTACCTTCATCTTTCAAAAGATTTTACTGAATACTGTACAATTTGTGCTTATTTGCACGACATTGGAAAACAATTTATTCCTGCATCAATTTTGCAAAAGCAAGCTATGTTAACTGATGAAGAATATGAAATAATGAAGACTCATACTACTTTGGGACATAAAATTTGTATGGATGATTTAAAATTAAGACCTTATGCTGCTGGTCCTCTTTTTCACCATGAGGCTTTAAATGGTGTTGGATATCCTCAGGCTTTAGTAAAAGACGATATTCCTATAGAAGGACAAATTATTCGTGTTGCTGATGAATTTGATGCAATTGTTAGTAAACGTCAATATAAATCTCATATCGAAATACTTGATGCTTTGAATATTTTGTTAAGTGAAAGCAAACCGATTGAACATCCAGAGACTTACAAAGTTCCAGTTAAAAATACTAAGGTTGGTATGCTTAATCCTATAATTGTTAAAGCTTTGCTTAAAGTTATTATTGATGATACTGAATATGAAATTTCTTGTATTATGGAATATTTGAAGGATTTAAAGGTTGATATTAAAAGATTGGCTGAGGTTGAAAAGTATGATAAAAAAAGGCTTGCTTCTAAAAGTGAGAAAAAGAAACAGTATTATATTAATGGTATGAAGTGTTTCCTTGTTGGTCCTGAGACTGTTGATAATTATTCTGAAATTTTGAGTTCTTATCGTAATATTGTTGAGGAGAAATCCGCTCTTATTCAAAAATTGTTTAAACAGATTAAGGTTATTAAAAAGTTAAAAGTGTAATAAGAAATTTATAAAAAATAGACTGATTCTTTTGGAACCGGTCTATTTTTATTTATTCTTCTAATCCAAAACTTACTCCTAGTGCATTGTTTATTTTATTTATAATTTTTTCATCTTCAATGTGTCCTATTTTTTCTTTCAATCTACTTTTATCTATTGTTCTGATCTGCTCTGCTAAAACTACAGAATTATTTTTTAATCCACATTCTTCTGAATCTATTTCTATATGTGTTGGTAGTTTTGTTTTATTCATTTGTGATGTTATAGCCGCAGCAATCACTGTTGGGCTATATTTATTTCCCATATCATTTTGAATTATTAAAACAGGTCTAATTCCACCCTGTTCTGAACCAACAACTGGGCTCAAATCTGCATAAAACATATCTCCTCTTTTTATTACCATAACCTTCACTCCTAATATTGGCATATGTCAAGTATGTGTTTTTTTATATTAGTTTGCAAAGATAAATATTTTTCTATATTTCTTTTGATATATCTAATAATTTAAATGCATATATTTTTTGATTTGCTAATTTGTTTATATTTATCTCATTATATATTATGTAAATTATTATATTTTGGTTAGTATCTTTTATTTCCATTTTTGTTGGTTTTCCGTTTTCTTTTGATACATATAGTTTTTCGTATTTTTGATAGTTGTTTTCTGTTTTTGCTGTTGTTTCCATTATTATTTGATTATTTTCTTCTTTGAATTTTGAGTTTTTGTTGCTTTTATAATTTTCTATAAAGTTTGCTATGTCTAAATTATTCTGTGTTATTTCTTGGTAGTTTTCTATGATTTTTGTTAAGCTTAATTGTGTGTTTTCGATTTTTAAAGTGTTGTTTTCTTTTATTATTTTTACTCCTTGTATGTTGCTTGGTTCTAGTACTTCTTGTGTGCTATTTTGATTATCTATGTATTTTTGTTTTATTTTGTATTTGTTGCTGTTTTTGTTGCTTTTTACTTCTACTTCTATTTGTGTTTCGTATGAACTAATATTTAAAATGTAATCTACAATTTCCTGACTACTACTATTGTTTCCAATTTTTGAATTTTTATCCGTTTTATTTTTATTTTTTATTAATATTGTTGTTCCTGATATTAGTATTATTATTGCAATTATTATTAGTGTTTTTTTGCTGTTTTTTTCTTTTGTGTGTTTGTATTGGTGTTTCTTGTTTTTTTGCATGGTTAAAAGCCTCCTAAAAATTATTTGTTTATTAATTTTTATTAGGCTTTTTTGTTTTTAATGTTTAGTTTTTGATTGTTTTCATCGCAAATTTTGACTTTATTTTTCATATCCATATACTTGAAATGTTAAAACATCTGTCCTGCTTCCCCATGTTTCTGTTTTAGATAAAACATTTAATCTAAAATATTGATATTCATCTATATTTTTTGTTGGAGCAAATTCATATTTGGTAAATGGCTGAATTTCTATTTCTTCTGTCAGGTCTTTCCAGTCTGTTTCATTATTTGAACCTTGAATTTTTATTTTATGAACACATCCATATCCCCAAGAATAGCTAGACATATATTCAAATAATATTGGCTGTATCTTTTTATTTTCAAATTTATATTGTAACCAACTAGGATATGTTGTAGCATTATTAGGAGTAACCCATACCTTATGACTTGTGGCATCATAATAACTTTCATTTTTTCCATATTTTTCTATATTTTCATCATTCCAAAACCCTGTAAATGCACCATATGATGATCCCCCTTTGGCATTACAACTAGCTTTTGTTTCTCCTGACGGTGTTGTATCACTTGTCATATTGGGTATATGTGTCGCATTAAGTTTTATTTTTTTCCTAACCGTTTCATTATTGATGACTATTGGCATTATAAATGTTTTACTATTTATCAAATAGTTCATTGCTTTCTTACTGCTTGTTACTTTTTGCATTAATCCTTCATTATTTAGAATTTCGGAAGATTTGTATAAATTGGGGTTTTCACCAGCAAGATATATCCAGGTTTTCCAGCAATCGTATGAGTTTTCATCATAATTTGTTTCTGTATTATTTCTTGAATTATTTATGTATTTTGACATTTCACTTTCAAAATCTTTTAGTGTTTTATTTTCTTCAATTTGTGATTTTTCACTTTTTTGTTTTGCCAATTTTACTTTTTTAAATAAACCTGTTTGAGTTAAAGTAGATATTGATATTCCTGCTAACATTAGTAAAATAACAATAGTAACTACCAATGCTACAAGTGTAATTCCCTTTTTCATTTTAAAATTAACTTTCACTTTTTATCTCCTCCTTTGTTTCTTATGTCTTTTCATACTCTTAATATAATTATAAAATATCTCTTTTATATTCCAATTGTTTTACACGCAATGCGTGTAAAAACCAATACGCGTATTAAGAATATTTTATAATTTCTGTGGTGATATAATATGAAATTAAGAATTAGAGATTTAAGGGAAGATAGAGATTTAACACAAAAAGAATTGGCTAAATTATTGGGATGTACGCAACAGACATATTCTAGGTATGAAACTGGTGAAATAACGATAGATATTTACAATTTAATAAAATTAGCAAATTTTTATGGAACTTCATGTGATTATTTATTGGGAATTACTGATATGTCTAAACCTTATAGAAGTTTAAAAAATAATAAGAAAAAACAAAAATGAGACGATTCTATTTTCACTCGCCCCATTTTTGTTTTTTGACTTTTTACTTAATTAATTTCAAAGAATTTTTGTTTTTTATTAATTCAAAAAATATTCTTCTACTGTTTTCATTAATAAATCTTTATCTTCAATTTTATTAATTTCACATCTAAATTCACTAGAATTTGGCATATTTTTAGTGTACCATGCGATGTGTTTTCTCATTTCTCTAATAGCTGTTACTTCAGGTTTGTTTTCTAGTTCTAATTTAATTTGCTCTTTTATTACTCTAAGTTTTTCCTCATTTGATACTTCAGGCAATTTCTCTCTAGTTTCCAAAAAATGTTTTATTTTTTCAAATATCCATGGGTTTCCAAATGTTCCTCTTCCAATCATAATTCCATCAACACCGGTATATTCAAACATTTTTAAAGCTGACTCTTCATCAACAACATCTCCATTTCCTATTACAGGAATACTAACCGATTCTTTTACTTTTTTAATGATATCTAAATCTGTCTTACCTGAATACATCTCTGTTCTTGTTCTTCCATGAATTGTAATTGCTGATACTCCAGCTTGTTCTGCCATTTTTGCAAAATCAACTGCAACAATATGTTCACAATCCCATCCTTTTCTCATTTTCAAAGTTACAGGTTTAGTTGAATTTTTTACAACTGATTTTATTACTTTTTCTGCTTGTTCTATGTCTAATAAAAGTTTGCTTCCATCACCGTTTTTTACTACTTTTGGTGCAGGGCATCCCATATTTATATCTACTATATCAGCTAATTCTGAAACATATTTCGATGCATATCCCATTGTTTCTTCGTCACTACCAAATATTTGCATGCTTATTGGTCTTTTTTCTCCATTTATATTCATTAACATTTTTGTTTTTGAATCGTCGTGGAATATTGCTTTGCTACTTACCATTTCTGTGCATACTAATCCTGGTCCAAATTCTTTACATATTTTTCTAAATGGTAAGTCTGTTACTCCGGCCATTGGTGCTAATATCAAGTTATTTTCTAATTCTACATTTCCTATTTTTAATTTTTTTAAATACATACTTCCTCCGATAAAACAGTTGAACAAATGCGGACTCAATTAATAATGTCCCCCTATTGGTTCCAAATTTTCTCCTGAAAAAAATGGGATTAAAGCACTGTCCCTAAATCCCTGCAAAAAGGGAAAACAAGGAACGTCCCTTAATCCCTGAAAAGGGAAAAAAGGAACGTCCCTATTTTACAAATATTGTTTTTTGTCTTTTACTACTTATATTTAATAATATACCAACTAAAATGTAACTTGTAATCATAGAACTTCCACCGTAGCTAACAAACAATAATGGTACACCTGTAATTGGAAGTAACCCCATTACCATACCTATATTTTCTGCCATATGAAATAAAAATACACCTGCTATTCCGGAAGCTATTAATGAGCCTGTTGTATCTTTAGCCGTCTTTGCTATATAAATTGCTTTTGTGACCAGAAATACATATAGTACTATAATTGTACCGTCCAATTATAAATCCCATTTCTTCGCCAATTACAGAAAAAATAAAGTCTGTTGTTTTTGGGTACAAATATCCTAATTGAGTTTGGTTTCCTTTTAATAGTCCCATTCCTGTTAATTGTCCTGCTCCTATGGCTAATTTTGATTGTATAATATTATATCCGCTTCCTCGTGGGTCTGATTCTGGGTTTAAGAATATATCAATTCTTTTTTTAGCATGTTCTGGTAATATAAAATTATATAATATTGGAATTGATATACATGCTATTAATACTACACCTATAATATATTTTTTATCTAATCCAGCTGTAAATAGTATCATTGCTAATGCTATGCAAAATGCCATTCCTGTTCCATAATCTGGTTGTTTTATTATTAATAATAATGGTATTGCAACTGCTACAAATATTATTAATAATCTTGTTGGTTTATTTATATCTTCTACATATTTTTCTTGAATTTTTGCTATTATAAATGCTAAAAATAGTATGACCGCAACTTTGGCAAATTCAGATGGCTGAAATGAAAATCCCCCTATGTCAAACCAACTTGTTGCTCCATTTACTGGTTTTGTAAATAATACCGCTATTAACAAGATTATGGATATACCATAAAAAATTGGCGATAGCTTTACTAATGTTTCATAATTTATTAGCATTACTATTACCATTATTACAATGCTTACACAAAACCAAATTATTTGTTTTTTAAATTCATCATATTCTGTTTCTTGTGTTGCTGAAAATAGTGCGATTATTCCTATTATTGATAAGATTACTGCTACTACTAACAAGCCCCATTCCATATTTTTAAATTCTCTTTTTCTCATTAAATCAACTCTTTTTCCTTTTTCTATTTTTCTGATTTAACTTTTTGTTTTTCTTCTACTTGTCCTTTTTTTGTTTGTTTTTCTGTCTTTTCGTTTTGTTCTTCTTTATTTTTGTTTTCTTCTATACTTTCTGTTTTATTGTTTTCTGCTGTTTCTATAACATTATCAATGATTTCCTGTATTTTTTCTTGCTCTTTTATTTCTTTTTGTTCTTCTTTATTATTTTCTGCTGTTTTTTCAATTTTGTCTGAATCCTTTTTTTCTTTTTGTTTTGCTTCTTGGTTGTTTTCTATTTCATTATTTTGTTTATCTTCTTTATTTTCTTCTTTTTCTTCTACTTCTTTTTTGCCTATTTTTCTTGCATCATTTTTTATATTTAGAATAGGAATATTGGCATATAATGCTGGTGCTCCATTCGTTCCGTCTTCATTTTCTTTATTTGTTAATCTTACATCTATTTCTTTTTCATCAACTTCTATATATTTTTTTATTACATCAATTATTTCTTGTTTCATAAGTTCTAAAAAGTCTGCTGAAACATTTGCTCTGTCTTGCATTAATACTAGATGTAATCTTTCTTTTGCTGCATCTTTTGAACTTTCTTGTTCTTTTTTATTTTCTTCTTTTTTGCCTATATTTTTAAAGAAGTTTATTATATTTTCAAACATTATTTCCTATCCCTCCACTTAGCTCTTTTATTATTTTTTAAAGAATCTTTTTATTTTTGCCCAAAGTCCTTTTTCTCTACCTGGTATTGTTATTTCTATTTTTTCTCCTAATACTCTTTTTGCTATTTCCATATATGCTTTTCCTGATGGTGCTTTTTTGTTTTGTATTACTGGTTCACCTTTATTTGTTTGTGTAATTATGTATTCATCATCTGGAACTACTCCTATTAGGTCTATTGATAATAGGTCTACTATGTCGTCAACATCCATCATTTCGCCTTTTCTTACCATATTAGGTCTTATTCTGTTTATTACTAATTCAGGATTTTTTATTTCTGATGATTCTAGTAATCCGATTATTCTGTCAGCATCTCTTATTGCTGATATTTCGGCTGTTGTAACTACTATTGCTCTGTCTGCTCCTGCAATAGCATTTTTAAATCCTTGTTCGATTCCAGCTGGGCAGTCTATTAGTATATAGTCAAATTCTTCTTTTAGTTTATCTGTTAGTTTTTTCATTTGTTCTTCATTTACTGCACTTTTATCTCTTGTTTGTGCGGCTGGTAGTAGGTATAATTCTTTGAATCTTTTATCTTTTATTAATGCTTGTCTTAATTTACATTTTTCTTCTACAACATCTACTATGTCATATACTATTCTATTTTCTAATCCCATTACAACGTCTAAGTTTCTTAGTCCAATGTCTGTGTCTATTAAACATACTTTTTTTCCTTCTACTGCTAAGCTTGATCCTAAATTTGCTGTTGTTGTTGTTTTTCCTACTCCACCTTTTCCTGATGTTATAACTATTACTTCTCCCATATTCGCTAGTCTATGTTAGTCATGTTGGCTAACATAATCTCCTTTCTTTTTTATAGTATATATAATACAACGAAAAACTCAAAAAGTCAATTGCTTTTTGAGTTGTTTTCTTATTCTATAACTTACCGTTTTCTAGGAATAATGCATGAAATACCTAGGAATGATATTTCATGCATTATTCCCAGAAAATTGTAACTTATTTTACTATTGTATATGCAACTTTTCCTTCAGAATTTCTGAAGTATCCTTTATTCTTGTTTACACTTTTTAAAAATTCTTCTTCATTTTGATTATTATCTAATTTTATACTGCTTGGAACACTTTCTAATTCAACAATTTGTTTTGTCCAAATGTATTGGTTTGCATTTGTTTCATCTATGTTTTCTTCTTTGTTACTTGAAATTACAATACTTTTATCTTTTGTTGTTCCAATGTAATAATATCCATCTGGAACTAAAATTCCATCTATATATCTTAGGTCCACTGTTGTTTCATCTGGTTTTGTATAATCTGTGTAATATGTTGTTGTGTTTCCATCTCTTTGAATTGCAATTCCATGTACAAAGAAAATATTATGGCTTTCTTTATTTATTATATATACATCTGTATATTCATTTGCGTTTGTTGGGTTATTTTTTATCTTTTCGTAATCTTTTCCATAATTTAATGAAATTCCTTGCATTGCTTCTAAATCAATTACATAGAATTTTCCTGTATCATTTTTTTTGCTTCTTATATTTGATAAGCTATCAATGTTTGTATATTCAATTTTTGCTGGTATTTCACCATATTCGTTGTAATAGTCTGATACTTTTTCTCTTAGTAATTCTATGTCATTTGTGAGTTTTGTGAGTTTTTGAATTCTAATACTTCCTTGTGCATTATATATGGTTGTTCCTGTTAATATTAATATGATAATTACTGTAATTACTAGTGTTGATAGTGTTATACCTTTGCTATTTTTTATTTTTTCTTTCATATTTTGGGTTCTCCTTTTTTTATAGTTATTTTATTTTAATTTGATAATAAACACAATATTATCAATTTTTATTTAAATTAAAAATAACTATAAAATGTAACTTTTTCTTTAGTATAGTTTACTATTAAATATTTTGATTTTCAAGTATTTTATTATAAATCTCTTCTCTTTTTTTATATTTTACATCCTCTTTTAAGACTAAATACCATAAGTATAAATCTATAAATAAAATTGCTATATTATGTACATATAAAATCAATATACTAGATAATATTGTTATTATTGCAACCATAATTTTTGATATTATATTTATATAGAATTCTGTTGTTCTTATTCCAAAATTTATATGTAAAATTCCTTTTAAAATTCTTCCACCATCAAGAGGATAAATAGGTAATAAATTAAATATCATTATTAAAAAATTTGTATATATTATCATTAGGCTTTTAAATATATCTATTTTAAGGTTATTAGTAATAATTATTATGATAAAGTTTGTTAGTGGTCCTGCTAATGCAACTACCATTTTTTTTATTTCTAGAAGATTGCCTTTTTTTATTTTTTTATTGTATTCTTCTACCTTTATTTTAAATGATATTGATACTCCAAATGGCATTAACTCTATTTTTTCTGGTTTCATCCCTATTAGTAATCCCATCAATAGATGTCCTATTTCATGTATCAGTGCAAATAGCATTATCATTGTGTATATTTCAATTTGCTTTGTAAAATAAAATATTATTAAAAAAATAAATATTTTTAAATCTATTCGAAATCTCATATTCATTTTATTCCTTTCGTGTTTTCGTTACAGTTCAAAAGAACTTTTTATAACTCTAAAATTTTTTGTGGGTCTATTGTTCTCTCTGATATTCTCATTTCAAAATGTAAATGTGGTCCTGTTGAATTTCCTGTTGAACCAACTTCTGCTATTTCTTGTCCTTGGCTTACTTGGTCTCCTTGTTTAACATACAAACTATTGCAATGTGCATAAATAATGCTTACATCTCCTATTTGAATTTTTAAATGTTTGCCATAATCCCCTTCTTCTGATGCAAGTACAACTTCTCCTGCTGTTGCAGATTTTATTTTGGTTCCTAAACTGGCAGCTATATCTACTCCTGTATGATTTTTGGGAACGCTTGCTGTTGTTGGCTCTCTTTGTCCATATTTTGAACTTATTGTTCCTTCTATTGGTTTTATAAATGTACTTGTAGCTTTTATGCTTTCTATGTCTTTTTCTTCTTGTGATAATTCTTGTGTTGTTTCTTGTTCGTTTTTTTGATTATTTTCTTGTGTGTTTGTTTGTAAATCAATATTTCCTTTTGTTTCTTCTGCTCCTCCTATTGCTCCTTGCACTTCTTGATTTTGAACATTGTTTTGTTCTGTTGTTTTCACATTATTTTTTATATTTATGATTCCATTTTCTATATTGCTTTTTGTGTTCTGATATATTTGTGAAAAGTTCATGTCATATGATAATATTTCGTTTGCTTTCTTTAAAAAGTCTTCTGAGAATATGTAATTGTTGTTTTGAATTATATATATTGCAAAATATATAAATAAACTTATTATTATTTGAATTATCATTTTTTTTAATAATTTTATATCTTTTTTATTGTTATTATTTAAAGATACTGTTGTTGTTTTTCGTTGTGTTCCTTCTTGCCTTTTTGCATATATTTCTTCTGCTCTTCTTATTTTATCTTCTACAGACATTGTTCTTTCCATACTTTTTCTTCCCTTCTTATGTTTTTATTCTAAAAATCTCCTAAATATCAAAAGTTTTTTGGTAAGTTTATGTTTATTGTGATTTTATTTTCTTGTTAAATATATGTATTCAATTTTTGTTTTATGAATTTAATGTAGACAAGTTAATTTTGTTCATACGAAAAAATTATGAAAAAAAATTTTTTGTGCAATGTAGTTTTATATATTAGGAAAGTTGCAAAAGTTTCCTAATATATAAAAACACAGTATGTAAAGGGTATAATTTATATTCTTTACATACTGTGTTTTTTACAATTAAATGTGAATAATGCTTAGAGTACCTAATTTTATATTTTGAATATTTTTCTAAAATATTATTATAAGTGCTTGAATTATGCATAAAAAAGTTGTTGCTATTGCATATTTTTTTAATTTTTTATATTTTTCATTTGTATCTTTATTAATAATAATTTTGCTATTATCTTTATTTTCTATTTTTGATATATAATTATTTATTATCATTTCCGCTTCTTTTAAAATATATTCTTTGTCTTTTTTCTCTTCTTTATTTTCTGATGTCTGTTTGTCCTTTTCTATTTTTTGAAGTTTTTTCACTTTTTTATTTGATTTTAGTACTATTATTGCCTCATCTACAATATTTGATGGTAAGTTTTTTAAAACTACCATATTTTTTAATTTACTATCTTCCATTGTTTCCTCCTTGAAATATGTATTTATTATATTCTTTCCACATTTTTCAAGGTTATACATCTACCATTTATTGTATTTTAAGTAATTAATATTTTAATTTAATTATTGATGTACTTCTTTACATTTCGTTATTTTTTACAGATTTTATTACATCTTCTGTTACTTTATTTTTGTCGAATTTATTAACTATGTATATTACTATAAAAGTTATTACAAATGTTATTACATATGCTAATATACTGATTTGCCATTTTCCTTCTAATAATTTATTCCCTGCTATTGTTGATGATATTATTGATGGAAATCTTAATAGTGTTGATATTGCTAAAAATCTTGTTGTCTTTATTGGTAATAATCCTCCTATATATACTAGCAAATCTTTTGGCGTTCCTGGTATTATAAATAATAATGCCATTACTGTTTCTATTTTTTGTGGGTCTTTAAATAATTTACTTTTTTCCAATTTATTTACTTTCTCTTTTGGAAAAAATTCATATATAAAATCTCTTCCATATTTTTTTACAAAGAAATATATCATTGCTGTTACTATAAATACTGATACCATTAAAAATATTGTTCCCCATATTGGTCCAAAACATATTCCTGCTAGTAATTCTACTGGTTCACCTGGCAATATTGCTAACACTACTTGTGCTAGCTCTAGTCCAAATAATATTAGCATTCCTGTTATTCCTGAGTTTGTTATTTTTTCTTTGAATTCTGATTGTCCTTCTGGTGTGTTTATTTGTTTTATGATTGGTATCATATATATTGTAGCAACGACTAGAATTGTTATTGTTATTATTAGTGCTATTAATTTCATTGCTTTTGCTTTGTTTATTTTTTTCATTTATTTTCCTTCTTTCAATTTGGATTGTTCTTTTAAATATATATCTTTTTTTTTTGAATTGCAAGTGTTATTTTTTGTCTTTTTGGGTCGTTTATTGTGAAATTTTGTTTGACACATTATGTAAAATGTGGTAAAATTTAAAAGAAAAAAATTTGAAAGAGAGGTAAACAAAATGGAAAAAGTAACTTCAATTTCCAAAACATCCGAAGAAATTAAACAAAAAAGTCAATCTGAGTTTGAATCTTTACTCGAACGGATTAATGAAGAGTTTTCTACTCTTTACAATTTAATTTTAAATTCCGCTTCTGTTCATAATGCAGATCCGAAAATTGATTCATTGGCACATTATATTTTGCACAAATATCAGTCGTCTCCTCTTCAGGTTGATTCTTCTCATATTTCATTGGAGAAGACGCTCTGGACTCAGATTGATGATTATATTGATTTAACTTCTTATAATGATAAGCTGAATACCATGCGGAATTCTGATGTTTATAATGATTTTGATGAGGCATTAAATACTGCACAAGAAAATGTTAAAGATGATTTTTCTTTGGTTTTGGATAATTCAATCAAGTTCTTAAATAAGTTGATGAACGGTAAATTTAAATTTATTATAAAAAATTGTTCATTAAAAAATTTTGACTTTAACGAAACACTTGGATTAAAGGCTTTTGCAAAATTTACAATTACAATTAAATGATGTGCTTCGGAAAAGACAACCTCATAAATTGGGGTTGTTTTTTATATTCTGATTTTAATAGAATTATTGATGAGTACAAAAAATATTGGGTATACTATTTGGGAAATTAATTGAATGAAAAATATAGATAAATGCAAAAAAGTATTTACTTATTGATACTAGGTAAATACTAAAAATAAAATTATTTTAAAAATATTTTAAATATTGTCAAGAGTACTGTTTTTTGGAGGCGCCTATCGGAGTCGGACCGATCATCAGAGTTTTGCAGACTCGTGCCTTACCGCTTGGCTAAGGCGCCAAATCACACATACTCATGACATATATGGAGCAGGTAACGGGAATCGGACCCGTAACTTAACCTTGGCAAGGTTATGTTTTACCACTAAACTATACCTGCGTTTTGCTTGTTGCTATATTTAATTATATTCAAAAGCAATTAATATGATACCAAATATTATAAATAATGTCAATAGTTTTTAAAAATAAAATTCCGTAAACGGTTCAATATGTTGCGATTCAAGGTTTACTCAAATCCAATTTTAAAAATTCAAAAAAATTTGATATCTAAGTTCTACAACATAAATCATAAATTTTTTGGGATTGAAGACCCGGCTCCAATCCCTATTTTTTATTTTTTAGTTTTGGCTTTTTTTGCATTTGTTTTTCTTTTTGTTGTTGCCTTTTTTGTTACTCTTGTTTTCTTTTCTGTCTCTTTTTTAACCTTTTCTGCCTCTTCTGGATTCCATTTTTCCCCTGGCTTTGGTTTGTTCCAAGAAATATAATCACATGATGTTGGATTATTTTCGCAAATATAGTAATTTCTCTTTCTTTTTGTCTTTCTGACTTGAACAGTTGCTCCACATTTTGGACATGGAACATCAATTGTTTCTATTATTGGTTTTACATTTCTACATTCTGGGAATCCTGGGCATGCTAAGAATTTGCCATATCTTCCATATTTGTAAACCATCATTCTTCCACATTTATCACATTGTACATCTGATACTTCGTCAACTAATTGTACATGTTCAAGCTCTTTTTCAGCTTTTTCTAGTTCTTCTTCAAATGGTCCATAAAATTCTCTAATTATCTTTTTCCATTTTTCTTTTCCTTCTGCAATTTCATCAAATTCATTTTCAATTTTGGCTGTAAATTCCACATTTACAATATCTGCAAAATTTTCCGTAAGTAATTTGTTTACTATTTTTCCAAGTTCTGTTGGTACAAGTTGTCTTTGCTCTTTTTCTATGTATCTTCTTTCCAAAATTGTTGTAATTGTTGGTGAATATGTACTTGGTCTTCCTATTCCTTTTTCTTCTAGTGCCTTTACCAAACTTGCTTCTGTATATCTTGCAGGTGGTTCTGTAAAGCTTTGTTTTGGATTTATTTTGATTAATTTTACTTCTTGATTTTCATCTAAAGCTGGTAACATTCCTGTTTCTTGTTCTTCTTTATCATCTGTTCCCTCAACATATAAAATCATAAATCCTTTGAATTTTAAGTTTTGTCCATTTGCTTTGAAGTCATAGTCATTTGCTTTGATATTTACTGCCATTGTGTCATAAACTGCTGGTTTCATTTGACTTGCCATAAATCTGTTATAAATTAGTTTGTATAATTTGTATTGGTCTTTACTTAGGTCATCTTTTACGCTATCTGGTTCAATGTTTGAATATGTTGGTCTTATACCTTCGTGAGCATCTTGTGCATCTTTGCTTGTTTTATAATATCTATTTTCATAGAATTCTTCACCATATGTTGATACTATGTGTGTTTTTGCTGCGGCTCTTGCTTCTTCTGAGATTCTTGTAGAATCTGTTCTCATATATGTGATTAGTCCTACAGTTCCTTTGTCTGCTATTTTAACACCTTCATATAATGTTTGTGCAACAGACATCGTTTTCTTTAATGTAAATCCTAATTTTCTTGAAGCCTCTTGTTGCATTGTACTTGTTGTAAATGGTGGTGCTGGATTTCTCTTTTTCTCACCTTTTTTGATTTCTGATACTATGTATTTTGCTTTTTCTATGTCTTTTAAGATTTCGTCAACTTGTTCTTTTGAGTTGATTTCTTGTTTTTTCCCGTTTTTTCCATAGAATCTTGCTTCAAATTCTTTTTTAGATTTTACATCTTTTAAATTTGCATATATGTTCCAATACTCTTGTGGTATAAAGTTTTCAATTTCTGTTTCTCTGTCTACAATCAACTTTACTGCAACAGATTGAACTCTACCTGCAGATAGACCTCTTTTTACTTTTTTCCATAATAATGGGCTTATTTTATATCCAACTATTCTGTCCAAAACTCTTCTTGCTTGTTGTGCATCAACAGTATTTAAGTCGATATCTCTTGGCTCCTTTATTGCTTTTTGTACTGCTGATTTTGTAATTTCATTAAAAGTGACTCTTGTTATTTTGTCTTTGTCATCTTCTAATATTTTTGCTAGGTGCCATGCTATCGCTTCACCCTCACGGTCGGGGTCAGTTGCCAAATAAACTTTTTTTGCCTTTTTAGCATCTGTTTTCAAAGATTTTATTAAATCTCCTTTTCCTCTTATATTTATATATTCAGGTTCAAAATCGTGCTCTATGTCTACACCTAATTTTGATTTTGGTAAATCTCTTATATGTCCCATTGAGGCCACAACTTTTGTACTTCCACCTAGGAATTTTTTTATTGTGTTTGCCTTTGCTGGTGATTCTACTATTATTAATTTATCAGCCATATTTCCTCCTATGTTTTTCTTATATTCTTTTAGTATTCTAGAACATTTTTTTATATTTTGCAAGTTTTTTCTAATAAATCCGAAAAAAATGTCCTTTTGGGGACGGTTCTTTTTGGGACATTTACATAAATTTTAAAATGTCTGTATGTCCATTATATCAACACGTTTCGCAATATCATTTTTGACAACAATGTCCCAAAAAGAACCGTCCCCAAAAGGACAAAAAAATTAAAATTTTTTTCTGAATAAGTCTACTATAACTTCTTCAGAATTAATTGGAGTTACTTGATTTGTTCTAAAAATATTTAAAATTTCATTTGCTTCTATTTCATCATTTGTGATATATTTTATTCTTTTGTTTTCTACTTTTGTATAATTTGGTTTGTATTCTGTTTTTATTATTTCTATTCCATATTTTGGTCTTTGATAAGTGCTTATTTCATCTTCATTTATTTGTTTATAATATTCCAGTTTTATTGGATATTTTATTCCAGCCTCTTCAAGTTTCTCTTTTTCGATAAATACACTTCCAAAAAATGTCTTCAAAAAAATCCCCCTTTTCTTTTGTTTTGTACTGTGACTATTCTATATTACTACTAATTTCAATGTTTTGCAAGGATTTTTCATCGCATTTTTTGACATAAAATCTTCTAATATTACAATTTTTTTCAAACTTTTTCTTAAAAATGATAGAGACAGGTATTAATAATTTTGTTTATGCTTATTAATACCTGTCTCTTTTATTTTATTTATTTACTATTTCATTTGTATTTATATGAAATTCTTCTTTTTCTGTATTAGTAAAATCTTTATTTTTCTTATAAAAATACACTTCCATATCATCAAGTTTCATTGTATTTATTTTTTCAAAGTTTTTGGCTATTCCTTCGTTATTTATAAACATTTTGTTTATGTAACTTATTATTTTTTGGTCTTTGTCACTTAAGTGAATTTGATCTGGGTTAGTTACAATTACTATATCTGCATTTAAAATTTGTAGTGGTACACCATCTCTATTATCTACTTGACTTATTGGTAGTAAATATGTTTTATATTCATAATTTGTATTCATTGATCTTTCAAAATATGTGATAATTGAACTATTCAAAACTGTTGATGACGAATTTAGATATATTTTTTTTGTTGAATTTTCACTTATTTCATTTATATATTCATCTATTTTTTGTAATTCTTCAATATCTTCTCTTACTACTGGTTTAAAGTTAAAGTCTATTAATAATCCATAATTTTTTAATTTTATTATTAGCTTACATTCATTAAAACATGGTAATAGTAATAATATATTTATCATAAATATTGTGATTAGTATTTTTGCTATTTTGATTTTATTTTTTAATAAATTTTTTATTCCTATTATATTTATTATTACTAGGCTTGGTAAATATAGTAATAAATGATGTATTTCATGGCTTTGTGTTTTTTCAAATAAAATAAAACATTTTATAATTTGTACAAATAAAGTATTTACTATTTTGTTTTCTGTTTTGTCTTTTTGTTTTTTTATATTTAAGTATATTACTGTAATTACTAATATTATTATATTAATTAATCCTATATGGTTTAAAAAATTTAATACTTCATGTATAAAACCCTTTTGATATGCTTCATATGAATATGAATAATCATAAAATAATAGTTTATATAAATAAAAATTTTTAAGACCATTGTTTCTAAATTTAAAGTAATATATTGCTGTTGTAGCTAATACAACTCCTATCATTGATAATCCAATAATTATATATTTTTTTATACATTCTATTATTTCTGCTTTTATTTTTTCTTTTTCAGTTTTGCTTAATTTTATAATTCTTGCTATATCATATAATACATTTGCTACTAGAAAAGATATTATCCAATAAACATACCATCTTCTGTAAAAGAATAATGTCATTAATAAAATTCCTATGATTATTAATTTAAATATATATTTTTTACCTTCTTTGCAATTTAATTTAAAGAAATAAATATTTATTATAAGTAGTAGTATTATTAATCCACCAATATCAACATATCCATCAAAATTTAAATTTAATAATAATGGTGTAACTATTAGTACAGTTAATGCATTTAGAAATATTTTTAATTTTTTATTATTAATGTCTTTTAATAATTTATTTATTATATTTAATAGCAGATATATTACAGGTATTACATAAAATATTGTATTAATTATTGTATATGTCATTCTACTTTTAGAAAAAAATACCATTCCTATTGTTGGAATAATTGATGGTAAATATGTGTAGTCGGAAAATAATATACTTGATATAATTTCTTTTATGCATACTTTTGGTGATGTTTTTAATAAATCTGCTAGTCCCATTGAATTTCCCCAATATCCTGCATTATCCCAAAAATATATTGTTTTTGTGTTTTTCATGTATATATATGTTATAATTAATATTAATAATGCTGATATTATAAATGTCATATTTTTTATTATTGTATTTTTATTTTTTTTCATATATTACTCCTTTTTATGATTTTTTTATAATTTCATTTTGATTTTTGTATATACTATTTGCAGGTACTACTTTTCTTACAGATGATAATGGATATATGTTGCTATGACTACCGATTACTGTTCCCGGATTTAAAACTGAACCACATCCAACTTCTACTTCATCTCCTAACATTGCTCCGAATTTTTTTAATCCTGTCTCAATTTTTTCCATTCCGTTTTTTACAACTACCAATTTTTTGTCTGATTTTACATTTGACGTTATTGAACCTGCACCCATGTGTGATTTGTATCCTAAAATTGAGTCTCCGACATAGTTATAGTGAGGTACTTGGACTTTGTTGAATAGAATTACATTTTTTAGTTCTGTTGAGTTTCCTACTACTGCACCTTCACCAACTATTGCTTTTCCTCTTATAAATGCACAGTGTCTTATTTCTGCATTTTTCCCTATTATTGCTGGTCCATGTATGTATGCTGTTGGTGCTACTGTAGCAGATTTTGCTATCCACACATCTTCTCCTACTTTATCATATTCTTCTTGGTCTAATGTATTCCCTAATTCTATTATGAAATCATTTATTTTTGGCAATACCTCCCATGGGTATGTTGCTCCTTCAAATATTTTTTTTGCTATTGTTTCATCTAAATTGTATAAATTTTTTATTTTGCATTCTTCCATTTTTCTTTTCAATCCTTTCTTATATTTATAAATTCAGTTGGAAAAGCATTAAATTGTGTCAATGAAAATTTTATTTAAAAGGCAAGGGCTCATACGCTTGTATGTAACTGCGTTTTTTAAAAAATTGACACATCCAAAATTGTAATTATTTTTCAATTTTTATAACCATTCTCCATTTTTCTTAATATAAACTTTCTTAATACTTTGAACAAGTACAGTATATATTATAAGTAATAATACTACAAATGCATAATATTTTCCTGGTAAAATTTCAAAATTAAATGTTCCAACATTGTGTAACAATATTGGTGTAACTATTGTTCCAGCAATAGTAATTAAAGTTGAAATTGTTAAGAATTTATTTGCTCTTGATTCTATAAATGGCATTTTTGCAGTTCTAACATAGTGAATTATCATTGTTTCACTTATTAAGCATTCTACGAACCATGCTGTTTGGAACCAAGATTGTTTATCTACACTGTTGTATCCAAACACAAACCAAAATACTACAAATGCTATTACATCTGTTATTGAACTTGTAATTCCCATTACATTCATGAATTTGCCAAGTCCTTTTGTGTCCCATTTTCGTGGTTTTTCCAAAAATTCTTTGTCTACATCATCATATGGTATTGCTATTTGTGATATGTCATATAAAAAGTCTTGTATCAACATTTGTATTGGTAATAGTGGCAAAAATGGTAAGAAGATACTTGCTATTAGTATACTGAATACATCTCCAAAGTCTGAACTTAATGCCATTTTCATATATTTTATGATGTTTCCATATACTTTTCTACCTTCTATTACACCATCATATATTACTTGCAAACTTTTTTCAAGTAATATTATATCACTTGCCTCTTTTGCTATGTCTGTTGCAGAGTCTACACAAATTCCTACATCTGCTGTATGTAGTGATGGTGCATCGTTTACACCGTCTCCCATATATCCTACTACATGGCCATTTTTCTTGTATGTTTTTACTACTCTTTCTTTTTGCAATGGATTTAATCTTGCAAAAACATCAACTTCTTCTACTGCTTCTTCTAATTCTTCGTCTGACATTTGGTCTAATTCTACACCTGTAATTATTCTGTCTGACCTTAAACCTACTGTATTGCATATATTTTTAGTTGCATATGCATTGTCACCTGTTAGAATTTTTGTTTTTACGCCAATTTTTCTTAAATCATTTATTGTCTTTTTTACATCTTTTTTTGGTGGATCCAAAAATGCAACATATCCTACAAATGTCATTTCACTTTCATCACTACTGTTAAATACATTTACACCTGGATATTCTTTTTTCGTTGCTAATGCTATTACTTGCATTCCCATATTTGATAAATTGTTTGCATTTACTTCAATTTGCTTTACTAAATCATCTGTTATTGGAATTATATCGTCTTTATATTTTACTTGTTTGCAACATTTTAAAATTTCTTCTATTGCACCCTTTGTTAGCATTCTGTAGCCGTCTTCGCTTTTTACAACTACACTCATTCTTTTTCTTGTATAGTCAAATGGTATTTCATCTACTTTTTCGTATTCTTTTAGAACTTGCTTGATTTTGTGTTGATTTCCATATGCAATTACTGCTTTGTCAACTAAATTTTTTATACCAGTTCCATAGTAACTGTTTAGATATGCATATTTTAAAATGTCTAAGTCTTCTTCTCCCATTACATTTATGTATTTTTGTAATGTTATTTTATCTTGTGTTAATGTTCCCGTTTTGTCTGTGCATAAGATGTCAATTGCTCCTAAGTTTTGAATTGACTGTATATTTTTTACTAGTGTTTTCTTTTTTGCTAGTGTTTTGCTTCCTTTTGTTAAGTTTACATTTACTATCATTGGCAACATACTTGGTGTTATTCCAACTGCTACTGATAGTGCAAATAGCAGTGCTTCCATTAGGTCGTGTCTTATGAATGCATATATTACAAATACTGCTATTGATACTACTACCATATATTTTATTAGTAGTTTTGTGATGTTATTCATTCCTTTTTCGAAGTTTGTTATCTCTTTTTTGTTGTCTATTTCTTTGCTCATTCTTCCTAAATATGTGTCAAAACCCGTTTGTATTACAACTGCTGTTCCGCTTCCACTGACTACACTTGAGCCCATTAAGCATATGTTGTTTATATCAAATATTCCTTTTGGTTCATTTGGTGTTGTTGTTTTTTCGACTAATACACTTTCTCCTGTGAATACCGATTGGTTCAAGAATAAATCTTTGCTTTCAATTAGTATTACATCTGCTGGTATTATTGAGCCTGCATTTAGTTTTATGATGTCTCCTATTGCTATGTTTTCTACTCTTACTTCTTTTTCTTTTCCGCTTCTTACCACATTTGTGCTTGAATATATTTGTGCTTTTAGTTTTTGATTGAATTTGTATGTTGAGTAGTTTTGACAGAATTTTATGAATGCGCTTACTACTGCTATTCCTACTATTATTCCTGCTCCTAATTTGTCTGATAGTGCAAAGTCTATTATTGCTAATAACAGTAATATGTATATGAATTTATCATTAAATGATTTTATGAAGAATTCTATCCAACTCTTTTTTTCGTTTTTTACTACTATGTTGGGACCGTTTTTTTCATATCTTTTTTCGTATTCTTTTTGTGTTAGTCCTTCTTCTTTTGTGTTGTATTGTTTTAGGATTTTTTCTTTGCTTTTCTTTGATGTTTCTGTGTATTTTTCTAGTAGTTCTTTGTCTGTGTTTTTCATTTGTTTTACTTTTTTCTTGATTTCAAATAGTTGTATCATTTGTATCACTTTCCTTTTTATTTGGTTGTGTTTTTTGTAATTTTTTTATGGTTGTATTATATCACTTTTTTGAGATTTTTAAAGTGTTTATATTAATTTTTTATCACATCGACAAGATTTGACAAATAAATGAAACAAATTTTGACTGTCCCACTTGTCTCATTTGCCTTTTTCTGCTATACTGTAACCATTATGGAAGAGAAAGAAAGATATAAACACTTAAACAAATATTTAAAAGAAAATATCGGAGAAAGAACATTAAAAATATGTATTGATGGTGGCTTTACCTGTCCAAATAGAGATGGAACTATATCTACAAAAGGATGTATTTTTTGTAGTGAAAAAGGTTCTGGCGAATTAATACGTTGTGGTTCTGGTGATACTATAACTGAAAAAATTAGTAATCAAGTAAAAAATTATTTTGATAGTTATCGTAGTAAACGTGCTAATAAGTTTATTGCTTATTTTCAAAATTTCACAAACACATATGATTCTTTGGATATGCTGAAAGCCAAATATGATGCTGCTTTAATTGATGATAAAATTGTTGGTTTAGAAGTTGCTACAAGGCCTGACTGTATAAATGAAGATATTGTAAATTTGTTGAAATCTTACAAAGAAAAATATTATGTTTGTGTTGAACTTGGTTTGCAAACTTCTAATGATGAGACTGGTAATTTAATTAATCGTGGTTATTCTAGTTGTCAATTTACAAGTGCGGTCAAATTGTTAAATAATGCTGGAATTGATGTTGTAGCTCACATTATGATTGGTTTGCCAGGTGAAAATTTTGATGATTTAAAAAATACTGTTGTTTTTATTAACCAGCATAATATTCAAGGTTTGAAAATTCACTCTACTTATGTTGTAAAAAACACTGTTCTTGCTGATATGTTTTTTTCAGGTCAATATGATCCTATTACTTTAGAGTATTATTTGGATGCTCTTACATATGTTGTAACTCATATTTCACCAGATATTGTTATTCATAGAATTTCTGGTGACGCTCCTAAGGATTTGTTGGTTGCTCCTGAGTGGAATTTGCATAAGAAGTGGATTTTGAATGGGTTTGATAAAATTTTGAGAGAACAGGATTTGTGGCAAGGGAAATATTACAAGACTTAAATTTAATATTTTGTTAAAATTATTTGTATTATTGGTTGAAATTATTTATATTATAGGAATTTTAGAAAGCCTATTTATGTATAAAATGAAGGACATAATTTTTTATTTAAATTTATGTCCTTTTTATATTATTCTTGATTCATATTATTTAAAGATTCTTCAACTTCTCTATATCCTGGTAATACTGCATCGACAAAAGCATCTTCGTCGCAATCTATATTCCATTTCCCATCTTCTTTTTTCATATTAATAGTAACTTCTGTTGTTACAGTTTCAATGTCTTCAGAATTATATTGTTCTATAAAATATTGTTTTAATTGTTCATCCATCTCTTCTTCTGTCATTGCACCAAACGCTTGAGAAAAGGCTACAGAAAAGGCTTTTGATATATAATTTCCAAATACTGTTTTTAAATTTTTGTTACTTATATTTAATTTCATTGTGCATTCATTTATTTTTACATCTGTTGATACTACCTCATAGTTTAGATTTTTTAACATTGCTTTTTCCATATCTTGATTATCTGCTATGTTATCTTCTGATGTTGTATTTTCTTCAATTACATCTTCTATATTGATGTATTGTTTTATTTGCTCTTCGTCTCCTGTTTTCAGTGCTGTGAACATTTTATCAACTGTTTCTAATGCTTGTTTTTTTGTCATGTTTAGGGCTATAAAGTACCCTCCAACTACTAGTACGATTATTAATATTACTATTAATGCAATTTTTAGAATTTTTTTCATATTCTTTCCCCCTTTCTTGTGATTATTAAATCACTTTTATGGGGTATTGTCAATTAAAATTCGTATTCTTGTATAACTTTTCCATCAACGTTTTTTAATATTATTTTGTTGTCTTCAATTACAATATAGCTATGCTCTGTATTGCACTTTGGAAGTGAAATTGAGCCTGGGTTTGCAAAGATAAATCTTTCTTTTTCTTGAATAAATCCTTGGTGGATGTGACCATATATCATTATATCAAAGTCGTCATATGGTATTTTTTCAATGTTGTATTTATGTCCATGTGTAAAATAAAATTTCTTACCGTTTATTTCCATTAAAATGTGATCGTGAAATTCAAATTCTGATATTGTTTCGTCTACTTCTGCGTCACAGTTTCCTCTTACTACTAAAAGCTTGTCTTTTAATGAATTAAGTGTTTGTGCTACTTTCATTGGGTTGTATTCTTGACTTAAATTATTTCTTGGTCCATGGTAATATAAATCTCCTAATAATATTATTTTGTCTGGTTTTTCTTTTTCATTTATTTCTTTTATTTTTTCTCCATAGTATGCTGAACCATGGATGTCTGATATTACTAACGCTTTCATTTTTATCACCTTTCTTTTTTATTGTAATACAATTTTGTTTGGAATTTCATTTGATTCTTTGCTGTTTTTAGCCATAATTTTATTTTTTATTGGTCTATATCTTCTAAATTATTGAAGAATTCTTCTGTTAATTCTTCTTCATATACATATTCACCATTTTTATATTTCAATATACTATCATTTTGTATTTGATTTTTTAGTTCTTCTGATATTTCTGTTTCTTCAAATATTTTATTGTTGTTTTTGTTTAGTAAAAAAATGCCTTTTGCACTGAAGTCTACTACCTGATATAGGCAGTTTTCTTCTCTATTTTGTTCTAAATTTTCTTGTTGTTCTAGTGAACTTTCTTTTTCAACCTCATTATTATTGTTGATTTCGTCGTTGTTTATTGTATTCATCTGTTCTTTTTCCTTTGAATTTTCAATGTATTTTGATAATTCTTGTATAAAATTTTCTACTAAATTATTTTCTTTTATATCATTTGCTAGTTTGTTAAAAATATCTAATTTCAATAAATCCTCTCTCCTTTTTTGATTAAATTTTTTTAATTATGTTTTATAATTGTGGTGATTTTTTTATACTGCATTTAATAGCTATTAGCTATTTTGAGAGCTTTCACCTGTTTGATAATTAATTGTTATTCCGGGCTGGACATTATACACATATACATTAAATTGTACACCTTGTCCATTATCTTCTACAGAATATGCTTCCATTTCTACGCCACTTGCAACTTTATTGTCTCCTTTAAAGTCTGGTGTTACTCTATAAAGTACATGATTATTATTGTTTTTTTCTATATATTCTGCTACTTTGTTTTCAAATGGTAACATTCCTTCAACATTGAAATAATTTGTGCCAGTTATTAAATTTAACTCGTTTGCATTTTCTCCTGCTAATTGATATCCGATTAAATGGCATCTGTTGTATAAAAATTTACCATCGTATTTTGCTTGTTTCCAACCGGTTGGTTTTACATTACTGATGTCTCCTCTTTTTTCTGTTGGCTTTATTTCTTTGCATATGTTTGCATATGCTACTCCACATCGTTTTAAATAGTCCATTTGACTGTAGTTTTCGAATGCTTTCGTTGTGTGCTCACTTTCTTCAAAATATGGTATGTTATTATTTATTTCGATGTATATTTTGTCTGTGTATTCTGGTATGTTACTTAAATTGTATTTGGTGCTTGATACCGTATTTTCCGCTGTTTGTGCTTGTTCTGTTGTTATATTTATTTCATTTATTTGATTCTCTTGATTATTATTTTCTTGTTTGTTTATTACCCAACTTGCTATTATTAATATTAATATTATTAATGTTGATATTATTTTTTCTGTTTGTTTGTTTTTTGTTTTCTTTGCTCGTGTACTCTTTTTCACTTTTGTTTTCCTTTCGCTTCACTTCGTTTCGCTCATCGTCATCCAAAATTTTTTTCAAAATTTTGTCTGCCAAATCTTGGGCGTTTC
>URZW01000013.1 GCA_900552555.1 uncultured Clostridium sp. | reverse complement strand
GACTATAATTTTTTGACATTTTTATTAAACCTTCGTGTATTAGCATCATTAACACCTTGCTTTTATTTTTTACTACATTTCAATATCAATACATAATTTAAGATAAAATTTAAAACTATATTAACATTATTAACATTTATTATAATACATGGGAATATTTTCAAATTTGATTTAACTTTTATTTAATCTTGGATTTTTTAGAATTAATATTTAGATTAAATTATTTTGAATATTTTTTGTCTTTCCTAAGTTGCTTGATTTTCATTTTAATTGTTTTAAAAATTTTTAGCCATGCAATGTCTAATTAATTGCATGGCTATATATTAACATGATTTTACATAACCTGTCAAGAAAAATATTTTGACATTTTTCGATGTTTTATTTATCTTTTTCCAATATATATGGGTCTGAGTCTGTTTCAGAATTACTTTCAATATAAAGCAAGCTTTCTGAAATATTCCTGTAACATTTTCAATTTCAAATAAATATACTAAAATAAAAAAAGATTATGGAGGTATTTACTTTGAAAACAAATTATAAAGTTGCGATAATAGGTTCAACCGGCTTAGTTGGTCGAACTGTATTAAAAGTTTTGGAAGAAAAAAACTTTAAGAACTGTACATATACATTATTTGCTTCTAAAAAGTCTGCTGGAAGCAAAGTACAATTTTTAGGTCAAAATTACATAATTCAAGAATTAACAGAAGAATCTTTTAAATTCAAATTTGATTATGCAATTTTCTGTGCTGGTGGAAGTGTTTCTAAAAAATACATTCCTATTGCTGTTCAATCAGGATGTACTGTAATTGATAACAGTAGCGTTTACAGAATGGATAAAAATGTTCCTTTGGTTGTTCCAGAAGTTAACCCAGAGAAAATATTTGAAAACAAAGGAATTATTGCAAATCCAAACTGTTCAACAATTCAAGCAGTTGTTGCTCTAAAGCCACTAGACGATAGATATAAAATAAAAAGAATTGTATATTCAACTTATCAAGCCGTTTCAGGTGCTGGGAAAGCTGGCATTGAAGATTTGGAAAATGGTTTTAAAGGATTAGCTCCAAAAAAATTTCAACATCCAATTTTTAATAACTGCTTACCTCATATTGATGTGTTTGAATCAGATGGGTATACAAAAGAAGAATACAAAATGATTAATGAAACTAGAAAAATTTTGAATAAACCATTGCTTCCTATTACAGCAACTTGCGTTCGTGTTCCTGTTATGAATTGCCATAGTGAAAGCATAAATGTTGAATTTAAATCTAATTTCGATATTTATGATGTTAAGATGCTTTTGCAAAATTCTCCGGGTATTATCCTTGTTGATGATGTTGAAAAGGATTATTATCCTTTGGCTTCTAAAGCTGATGGTTACGATGAAGTTTTTGTTGGTAGAATTAGGCGAGATTATAGTGTTCCTTTTGGTATTAATTTGTGGGTTGTTGCTGATAACTTGCGTAAAGGTGCTGCTACTAATGCTGTTCAAATTTTAGAAAAACTACTTTTAATTTAAAATAATTTTTTGTCCATTTGGGGACGGTTCTTTTTGGGACATCAATTTTTAATAGAATATTTTATATATTTCTTTAATATCAACATTTACAGCCAATACCATTTTTTTCCAAAATGTCCCAAAAAGAACCGTCCCCGAATGGACAAAAATAAAAGAGGCTGAAAATTTATTTTTCATAACCTCTTTTTTATATTATTCTGCTGATTCTTCTGTTTCTGGAGCTTCATAAGCTTCTAATATAGCTTTTTGAATTTTCTCTCTTGTTTCAGCATTGATTGGATGTGCTATATCTCTGAATTCTCCGTTTGGAGTTTTTCTGCTAGGCATAGCTATGAATAATCCATTTTGGCTTTCGATAACTTTGATATCGTGTACTGCGAATTCGTTATCGAATGTTACAGAAGCAACAGCTTTCATTCTGTTCTCTGAATTTACTTTTCTTAAACGTACATCTGTGATTTGCATTTTAGTGCACCGTCCTTCCTTAAGTTTTAAATTTTGTACATATTAGTTTATTCTTATGTACTTACTCTATTATTCTCCATAAAAAATTTTTTTCCTTCTTTTTTTTACATTTTTTATAAAATATTTTTTAATTAGCAATATCCATTTTTGAAAATATATAAACAAAATATTTTATATAATTAAAAATAATAATTAATATATTAAAAAATGTACCGTTAATTAGTTTCCCCAAATTCACACTCAGATTTGTTCATTTGGTTGATTATGATATATTTAAAAAAATATATTATTAAATTTTAAAATAATTTATTTCATAAACTGTGAATTATAAAAATATACTTATTTTATAAGATTAATTTTCCAAAAACACTTGAATTTTGAACTATATAATTATATAATCTACCTGTTAAAAATATGTCAATAAATAAATAATAAATTTATATAAATAGAACAGACACAATTCAATTTATATAATTAATTAATTTATAAAACTTAGAGGAGTGAAAAAAATGCCAAACATAGAAAACATTAAAAAATACAAAAACATACATATGATAGGTATCGGAGGAGTAAGTATGAGCGGTATAGCTGCAATACTTACAAATTGGGGCTTTAATGTTACAGGTTCAGACTGGGCAAAATCAGAAGCCACAGACAAATTAAACTCAATGGGAATTAAAGTTACAATTGGTCATAACTTAGAAGATGTTGCAAATTCTGACGTTGTGGTTTATTCTGCTGCAATAAAACAAGATGACCCTGAAATGTTAGAAGCCAAAAGATTAAATATTCCAACAATTGAAAGAGCTGATTTTTTAGGTGAACTTACAAGATGCTATAAAGACACAATTTGCATCTCTGGTACACATGGAAAAACAACAACTACATCTATGATTTCACTATGTTTCCTAGAAGCTTTACAAGATCCAAGTATTCAAGTTGGTGCTTTTTTGAAAGCTATTGATGGAAATTACAGAGTTGGTAACAGTGACCATTTTATTATAGAAGCTTGTGAATATGTAGAAAGTTTCTTAAAATTTAGTCCAAAAGCTGAAATAATTTTAAATATTGATAATGACCATCTTGATTATTTTAAAACTTTTGAAAACATCAAAAAGGCATTTATTAAATATGTTAAATTATTACCTGATGACGGTTTATTAGTAATTAATGGTGATGACAAAAATTGCCTAGATTTACCGCAATATACAAATGCCAAAATTATTACTTATGGAATTGACAATACAAATGCAGATTTTGTTGCTAAAAATATTGAATTTGATAATGATGGTTTTCCTGAATTTGATGTTTATAAAAATGGTGAATTTTTTGAAAATATTAAATTATCTGTTCCCGGTGGTCACAATGTTTTAAATGCTTTAGCATGTATATCTTTATGTGATTATTATGGAATTGATAAAAAAGACTTAAAATCTGCACTTAAAAAATTCACAGGTGCTCATAGAAGATTTGAGTTTAAAGGAAAAATAAATGGTGCTAGTATCTATGACGATTATGGTCACCACCCTACTGAAATTGTCGCAACTTCAAAATCTGTTGCAAATAAAAAACATAATAAATCTTGGGTTGTTTTCCAACCTCATACTTATAGTAGAACTAAAAATCTTTTAGATGATTTTGCACATGCATTATTGAATTTTGACAATGTTATTGTTTTAGATATTTATGCTGCAAGAGAAACTAATACTTATAATATTTCTTCTAAAGATTTGGTTGATAAAATTATTTCTTTGGGTAAGGATGCTAAATATATTCCTGATTTTGATGAATGTGTTTCTTATTTGAAAGATAATGTTCAAAAAGATGATTTGATTTTGACTTTAGGTGCTGGTACTGTTACACAAATAGGACCAATGCTTTTGAGGGATTAAGGGACGTTCCTTCTTTTCCCCTTTTTAAGGGATTGAGGGACACTCCTTCAATCCCATTTTTTATGATTAAGTAGCCTTCCCTTTTTTCTCTTTTTTGGTTATTAAGGAGCATTTCTTTAATTCCATTTTTTTAAGGATTAAAGAGCATTTTTTCTGTTCCTTAATCCTTTTTTTTATTGTTCTACCATCTTCATTTGTTTAAGCATAATATCTCCAAAAACAGCATATCCCTCTTCAGGAGTATTAACAAGAACATGAGTCACAGCCCCAACAAACTTACCATTTTGAACAATAGGAGAACCACTCATACCGTTGAATAATTCCACCAGTTTTCTCCAACAACCTATTATCAGTAACCTTAATCAACATACTTTTATTATCGTAATTATTATCCTTAAAAACTTTCTCTATCTCGATTTCATATTCATCAATCTTACCATTTTCCAAGCTACACAAAATAGTAGCCTTTCCAGTTCTAATCTCATCCCTTAAAGCCAAATCCATTTTTTTTGACGAATCAATATTCAAACTTGAAACATTATCTACTTTTCCATATATCCCAAACTTAGTATTTTTATAAATGACACCTATATTTTTCTGATTATCAACAGTGCCTTGTATTCTTCCCGGATTTCCACTTTCACCTTTAACTACATTTAATATTTTAGTTGTTACAAACTCACCAGATGCAATATCTATCAATTTTTCTGTATCTATATCTGTTATTCCATGGCCTAGTGCAGCAAAACTCTGGCTGTCTGGCTCATAAAATGTAACTGTTCCAACTCCTGCAGCACTATCTCGTACCCATAATCCTAGTTTATATTCTTTTTGAGATGTTTCTACTGGCTTTATTGAACATTCTTGTGTGTTTTTGTCATGCACATATTGAATTTGAATTTCGTTTCCATTTGATGAATTTACTGTATTGACTAATTCTTCTGTATTTCCAATACTTTTATTGTTTATTGATATAATTCTGTCGCCCTCTTGAATTCCTGTATTCTCATATGGCTTATATTTTTTATTGTCTATTCCTTGAATTTCAGCCATTCCTACTACTAAAACTCCACTAGTATATAATTTTATTCCAGCTATACTTCCAACAGGTATTACTTTGGTTTTTGGTAATACATCAACATCAACATTTTTTACAAATATGTTTTCAAAAAGGCTTAATTTTACTACTTTTTTTCCTGTTGTATTTATTGGCTTTGTTTGATTTCTTGATATTGTTTCTATTACTTTGTTTTTTTCTGTTAGGTCTGCTTTTATTCCTAATATTGTTTTTAGGTTGATGGTTTCTCCTTCAAATATTACTATGTTATCTGGTATAGATTGTATAAAAAGTGTATATAAATATGTCGTTAATAATATAATAATTATTGTTATGAAAAATAATATTTTACTCTTTTTCATTTTTTCCTCCTAAAGTCTCAAATAGGATTGAAAAATTTTGTTTTTCAATCCCTATTCTCTTAATAATCTATTAATATTATTAACTTTTTGCTATCTTTTATTCTAAATTCTTTATAACTCAATAACAAAAATTATAAAACTAATCTATTTAATATTTATTATATTAAATTATAATCTAAATTTTCAATTTAACTCTATATACTCCATATCTTTCCCTAGCCAATGCAGTATAATAAATTTTCTTTAAGTCCAGACTCAAACTGTTTACATATTCTTTCATTGATTGATTTGAAGCTTTACTTATATTATTTTTAGTGATGATAGAATCATATGACAATGTTGCATATACAGGAAAATAATAACCAGAATTTTGATTAGAATCATCTTCACTTCTTCTCTCTATATCAACATTAAAAACACCTACTGCACCAGATAAATTTGTGTTTGTTGCTGCAAAATTCTCCGTAATACTATGACATACATTATTACTATCCTTTATATAGATTGAATCATATGTAACAACATCTTCATTTTTTGTATTTGACACAATTGAATATCCGCTATAAACTTTTCCTCCAATATTTACATTTTGGAAAAATGATATTATTCCAATATTATCTGTTATTTTATCCCAATCACTATCTTTTAATTTTGGTAATCTAAAATCTGTTTGTGTCTTAGATACAGTATCATAATTTGCTATAACAATTGATAAATTTCTTTCTATTGCATTTTTAATTACATCTATTCTATGTAAATTAAAGTTTGATTTTTCTGATTCAATTCCACCTTTTTCTGAACAATCAAAATCAAATATTTTCCCTAGTTTTGTATATGGACTTTTTCCTGTTTCATATTTATTTCCAGTATCTACATCAACTATATCATCAGTTGTCAAATTTGTAAGACCATACTCTTCCATAAAACTTTTAAGTTCTTGTGCTTCTAGAAAATATTTTCTTGCACTATCATTATTTTCTACATCATATGCTGTAGTTTTTTCTACCACTGAATTTGAATTAACCGGATCATCTTGATTAATTCGTTCGCCATTTGAAACTGTAAATGCATTTGATCCATCTGAATAATATTTTGTGCCATTCTTTTTTAAACATTGATATGAATTTGAATTAACATTACCACCTACATACACACTTTCTTTCAAGTTTTTGCCATTTTCTTTTTCAATATTTACTCCCTCATATGTAATAGTATTTCCATTTATTTTAAGATTATTTAACAAATAACCATATCTACTTACAGTTTCTCCGCCTATATTACCTTGTATTTGAATATAATTATCTAGAGAATATGTTATAACAACATCTATATCTCCTCTTATATATCTACAGCTATAGTAAACATATGGCTTTAAATCATATAGTTCTTGTCCATCTCTATATTTAGTTTGTTTATCAGGCTTAATTTGATCTGTCATTTCAGTGCTAATTTCATCACCAGCCTCTTCTGTATTTGTATTCCATGTATTAGTAAAAGGAGCATATACATAATAACCATCATACATTGTATATACAATTGCAGGTACATAGTTTTGTATAGATTCTTTTGTATATCCCAATGTTGGAAAGTTTGATTGCATAGAATTAAAAAATGTATTTATAGAAGCATTTATATCTCTTATTTTTGAGTTTGCTAATCCTCCAACCTTATTTTGTAAACTATTAACTTGATATGCTTTTAATGCATCATATGTTGCACTATTTAATTTTGTATCATATTCTGCTTGTAAATTTAGTGTTTCTACTCTTGTTTTTGTATATGATGCTAATACCAATGATATTGGCAAAATTATTATTATAAATATAATTGCTAAATTTTGTATCTTCATATATATCTTTCCTTTGCATTATTCTAAAATAGCTTGTAATAATAATTAATTACAAGCTCCACATTTTATAATTCTATTTTCCTGTTACAGTAACTAGACCTCCACTTGATGCAGCTATTATATATGTATCTTTTCCAACTACTGTATAAAAGAAGTTCTTTAATTGCTGTGCTATTGTTTGATTTTCATTTTTTACATCTACAGAAATTATATCCCCCTCTTTTAAATAAAAAACATCTTTATTAGTTATTGTATCTAAAATTTGAGATGTAAAAACTGAATAATATGCATTTTGTCCTGCTTGTCCATTATTATTTGTTGTTAATCTACTTGCATTTTCATCTAAAATTTTAGCCTCTATTGTTACATTGTAAGTATTCCCAGTTGATCCAAGATTTGTAATGAATTGATTATATCTTTCAGTTGTAATTTTCCCTGTTGCAATAACATCATTTGCAAATTCAGATGTTGCAATCTTTACAGCAAGTTGAGATACATCATCAGTTCTATCTGCCATTGTTATTAATGGAAATAAAAACATTAAAATTGCTGCTACTGCTATTCCAATTATTGATGAAAGTATATCATCCATTATTTACCTCATCCCTTCTTAAGTACTTATGTTTATTTTATTGCACCATTCCAGCTTTTGATGCTACAACTGATGCATCATCATTTCCAACTATTTTATACATAAATTGTTTCATTTGTTGTGAAAGTGTTGTATTTGTATTTCTAACTTTTACTAAAACAATATCACCTGTTTTTAAATTTTTAATTCCGTGATTTTCTTCTAATTCTTGTAATATTTGAGTTGTATATTCAGAATAATATACATTTTCTCCTATTTTGTCTTTTGCTGTTTGTAATGTTTTCTTTCCTGGGTTTTCATCTTTAACTTTTACTTCCATATCAGTTCCAAATGTATAACCTGTTGCAGCTAAGTTTTCTTGAAATTTATCATATTTTTCTTGTGTGATTTTTCCTGTTGTTCTTATGTCTTCTACAAAGTCTGTAAGCAATGCCTCTACTTCTGCTTTTGAAGTAGTATCAAATCTATCGGCCATTGTCATTACTGGAACAACAAATATTAATGTTGCTGCTAAAACTATTGCTACTACTGTTATTAGTGTATCACTCATTTTATTTTCCTCCTAAAATACTAATTCCTACATTATTATAACATTATTTTTAAACTTATTCAACTTTATAGGTTATAATTCTCTTTTGTTCTTTATTGACTTCTGGTTCATTTGGATTATCATTTCTATAATAAATACCGAATATATTCTGTAATTTTTTTACCTTTTAATTGGTCATATATTGAAGAACATCCATCTAATCTTACATTATCTGCTTTAAAACTGTTTTCAAAGTCTGTTTTACTGCTATAATCATGATATAATATTCCTTTTATAAATTCTGCTTTTTTTTCATTAGTACCTAAACTTGGATTTCTGTATGTATTTGTTAAATTTTGTTCCAAATCTAATGTGTATTTATCTACCCATTCACCATTTCCGTTTTTTATTTGATATATTGGTGTTTGTAGCCCTTCAAATACTATTTTATAATTTTCTAAATATGCTCTGAAAATTGATGGTATTACTGTTTCAAAACTTACAACTCTTTCAGATTGGTTTGATGTATAATAGTAATCTGATTCTACATACATTGTTTCTCTATCTCTGTACGTTAATATTGTATCAGACGTCTGCCTTGCTTGTGAAAAGGCAAAAATGATAATGGATAACGCTAATACAAATATTAATACGGCTCCAGCCATTTTTAGTGCATCTGCGGCATTTTCCATTATCATTCTCCTTCCTTATTTATATTTTCATATTATATAAAACAACAACATTCAAATTTTTTTACTAAATAGATTATTGAATTATAATTTTATTAACACATCCATTAGTAGCATATTCAAAACTTATAGTATATGTAGCTGTATTTTTTATGTTAGCAGTACCAGAAACAGTTGTACCTGATACAGAAATTCCAGATGCATTAGTACCAGTTCCTTGAACAGCTACTAATCTGCCTGAATCTATGTTTTCTTGTGTACCATTATTTGAAACTACTTCTTGTATTAAAGATCTTACAGAAGAACCTCTTTGTTTTCCCTCATATTTTGTAAATTTTTCGTTAAAAGCTTGTACTTCTGCTTGTGTCATACCACTTCCATTTATAGTATCTTGAGCCTTTCCTAAAATCATAATTCCTAATGATATAATTAATATTGCTAATAAAATAGCACCTGCGATAATTAATGCTTTTGATGCATTCTCCATCTTAATTTCCTCCTTTGTCTTTTATATATATTATATTATTATACTAACATTTACATTAGTAATATTAATAACTAAATTATTCAGATACTTGTTCAAACAACATGTATCTAACTTTATGTGTAGAATCATGATATTTAATATCTACACATTTAAATTTTATATTGCTATAGTAACTTATAAAGTTCTGAATTCCACCATTATATATTGTTTCCATTTGGTAAATTGTATCATTATCTTTCATTTTAATTTCTATACTAATTGAATTTGAATCATTATCTATATAAATGCCTTTATTGTTTTTTGAAACTTTATTTTTTTCGTTTCTGTCTACTGCTCTATTTATTATTGTTGCCAAATCAGCACCATAGACTTCTACATCTTGATATTTTTCAAATTCCATGTTTGCTTTCATAGATGAATTATATTCCGACTTGTAGTTTAAATATATATATGAAATTCCAGAAACTATAACTATTACAATAACAAAAAATATTATAAATTTTTTCATTGTTCTTTCCTTTTTTATTATAGCATTACCTATTTTTATTTTCAACAATTTTCTTAATTTTGTACTATATTTTTTATTATATAGCTTTAAAATTTATTGATTTTACTTTTCCATTTTGATTATATTGCACATCATTATCTTCACACCTAAACTTATTAACTTCACCTGTAGATTTTACATTTAAATTTATAAGATTTATATCAGAATCACTTAAAATCGATCTACCTCCAATTTTAACATCTATCTTTTCGTCTGCATTTTCATATTTTTCATTATTTTCTAGTGCATATCCTTTTACAGTAATAATATCATAAATTGTTATTTGCCAATTTCCATCTGCATCCTTAAATCCTTGATATGAAGTGAATTTTGAATTAAATGCAGACAATTGTTTTTGAGAATTTTGTGCATTAATACTAGCCGATTTCGAACCAAAATCTGCAAATAAATATACAGCCAATGATATTATTAATATTCCTATTAATACTCCACCTGCCATTAATAATGCTTTTGACGCATTTTCCATAATCCACCTCATTTCTTTTTCAAATTTATAATAAAATTTGCTTTAATATTTATATAAAGAAAGCTTTATTAGCTTCCTTTATATTTGAATTTTAATATTTTTATTTGACCTTTTTCATATACAGGATCACCATCTGGTACAAATTTATCACTTTTAAATTCTGAATATTGCCTATACTTTTTTATTGAATCAAGTGTAGGAGTTGAATTACCATTCCAACTACTATAAGTAGTTTTATCAATATCTATTAATTTTTCTTTTATATTTGCAACATTATCACTTTTTGATTTTGTTGGATCATATATATTTGATACTTGTTTTAAAAGAGCGATACTTAGTTTTCCTTCAGCATCAACAAATCTATTTAATTGTTCTTTTATTTTATTTCCCTGTGAATTTGTATCATTAAAAGTAAAACTATCACTAGTAAATAATTGGTCATTACTACTATCATCAGAATACGCATATTTTGTATTAAAAGCACTTAATCCTGATACTGTTAATTGCATTTTAATATTATAATCAACAGATGTAGAATCAGTTGCTGTAGAACCAGATGCAATCCTACTTTGTTTTGTATTATAATCATGTATTTTATTTATTAAAGATACGATATCTACACCTTTTATGTCATCCTCTGTATATCTTTCAAAATCCCTATTAAATTCAGCCAATTTGCTATCTCTAGAACCTTCGCTTTGAGCTTTTTGATAATCACCAATTTTAGTAAATGCCACAACCAATAATGACATTATAATTAACGCTATCAAAACTCCACCAGCAATTAACAACGCCTTTGATGCATTTTCCATAACATTCTCCCTTCTACATGCTTGATGATGACATACTGCTAAATGTTGATGACATACTTGTTAGACCTATAAATACCAATGGTATAATTAGATATCCAACAAATAAACAAATCATTGGTGCAAAACCTATTACTTTACCAATCATAGCCTTTCTTTGGATAAGTCTTGCGTTTGACTCTTTTCTCTTATCTCTGTAATACTCTCTTTCTGAATCTAATTCGTCAAATGCATCTTTAATTGGTATTTTTTCAACAGCTGCCTGCATACTTTCAACAATTCTTATTAATGGCATATATGATATATCATTTTTTAATTCTTCAAGAGCCTCCCATGCACCTGCTTCATAGTTGTTAACACATCGTGTAATCTGGCTTTTGAATATATTTGAATATCTTTCTAGCCACTCTAGAATTATTTCAACATTTACCCTTTCAATTCTCATAAGCATAAGTATAATTGTTTGGAATTGCATTACCTCATCTTCCATTTCAAGTTGTCTCATTTTTGCTTGGAACATTAATATCCATATTTGAGACATATATCCTACTATTGCAAATGTAAATGCTAACAATAGTTCAAACCATTTTAAATATTCACTATTAACTGTTTGTAATTTTTCATAAATTTTCTTTGCATTACTTTCTATTTCTGTATCTTTTGCATCTTTGTAATATTTTGAATGTCTCATTGCTTTTTCTATGTCATCTTGTGTAGTATTTAATTTTCCTTTAAACATATCTAGGAAAACATTATGTATTTTTGTTGTTTCCATCGCTTTCTTTTCTTCACTACTTGACATTCCACCTATCAGGTTGTAATCTGTTGTTGGTTGCGTATATACATAATCTATTGCAACTTGATGTAAATATAAGAACACAAATAGCGATGCTACAAATGTTACCAGTGCAATACATATTCTATTGATGTACACCCATTCCATTTTTAATGGAGATGCTGCGTCTTTTAATAAATCTTTTACTTTTCTATATTCTTTTGTTCCATCTTTTGGTAAGAATAAATCTACAATTTTCTTGCCTATTTTTGTTTTATATATTTTAGCTTGCCATGGATTTTCAGTATTTTTTGTGTTCATATTTACTGCGCCATTGTCTTTTAATTTTCTAACTAAAATATATGAAATAAATGTTATTACTAATATTAATATTTGTACAATCATTCCTGATTTTCCAAAATACCAACTTTTAACAAATGGGAAGTTTGATACTGCCCAACTTTTTAGTGGTTCCAAACATAGAACTGGTGCTATTGAAATAAGTGATAAACTTTTGAATACATAATTTAATCTATCTCTTTTTAATATTTCAATTTGCATTTCTTGTGTTATATTATCAACATTTTTTAAATATAATGAAGCTCCATCTACCTTTCTATCACCAAATTCTTTTGTTAAATATGATAAACCTGCAAATTCTTTTAAGAAATTGTTTGGAGCTATATCATAATATTTTTCTAGTTCTGTTTCAGGGTCATCTGAAATTAAGATTTCATATATTTTTTCACCCTGTCTAGAAACTTCTTTTTCATCGTCTTGTGATACTTGATAAATTGCTTCTTCAACCATATTAAATTCATGGTATGCATGTCTTATTTCAGAAAAGAAATCTACCTGTTGCTCCAATAATTCATCATCTTTTTTATCTACCGAACCCTCTATTAATATATCTATCATAAATACTTCAAATATTAATAATATGAATAATAATAATGGGTTATCCTTAGCTACTAATACTGTAATAATAATTAGAGGTAATATAATTAAAAGTGCTTTTGTAATTATCTGTGCTGAATCTCTTCTTGTTTTATATTCATCATCTATATTTAATATTTCAAGTCTTCTTCTTAATTTTAACAAATATCTTTTTACAAATGGGATTTTTATATATGTTAAATACAATTTTTGATACATTACTTCTGTTGAAAATGAATTTGATTTTGTACCTTTTTGAAGTTTTTGTATTTTTTTGTACTCAGATTTTTGCATTTTTTTAGACATTATAAAATACGCTATTGCTATAATGAAAATTAATGCTACTGATGCTCCCATTACTATGTAAAGTATTTGGTTTGACACTTGTATTTCACCTCCTGATTATTGCTATAATTACTATATTTAATTTTCTTCAATTTTTGGTTTTCTTCCTCTTCTTTTTGGTTGTTCTTCTATGTTTCTTCCTGCTGTTACTGTACTTACAACTTTTTCTGGATTTATAGATTTTTTCCAATGTTTTTCAACAAAACTATCAAATTGGTCTAAATCTGAACTATCCATATTTTCTCTCATTCCTCTTAAGTTTTCATCTGTTATTGGATTTGTTATTACATATTCTCCATCAACATACTCAAGGATGTTTCTATATGTGTATAATTGTCTATCTGTAACTTTTTCAAAATAATGTGTTGCGTTATCGAAAAATTTATCAAATTTTCCTTCTAATGTGTTTTCTTTTCTATGGTCAAATGTGTATTCATTTTTGTCTTCTATTGGTATACATTCTGTAATTCTTTCTACATATCTCTTTCCTTTAAAGTCTTTCTTTAAATGTATATCAAAGTTTAAAACTTGTACAACTTGCTCTTCTGCTGTTTTTTCGTTTTTAAATACTCCTGTTCTTAACATTGAGTTTCTTAATGCTGTTACTAAGTTTGGAAATGTTTTAGCATGGTGTGTAAATAATGTAAACTTAGATGCAACTTGGGCTGCTTGTATCATCCAGGATGCTACGGGGTCTGTTGCAACCTCACCTATGATGTTAACAGAACCGTCAGTTTTCTTTTGAACGTCCAAACCTTCTTGTCCAGATATTGTGTCTGTTTCACGGAAGGTTAAAATGTTTCTTGTTGGGTATATTTTTCTTAAGTGCAACTCGAATGCTGTTTCTTGAACCCTTATGTTCATTGTTTCATATATATTTTCTATCATACCCATAAGCATTGTTGTTTTACCACAACCTTGCTCACCAGTTATTGATATAATTCTGGCTCCTTTTACTAGGTATTTTAATAATTCTATTGAATCATCACATCCTGGTTCTCCTTTGAACCATTGTTCCAATGTTGAACGTTTAACGTCGAATTTTCTTACAAAGAATGCCCATGTCTCAGAGAAACTTGGTCTTACAACAACGACACGAGAACCATCTTTCATTTCATTGATTTTGTAACCATTTGTGTCTGATAATTGTCCTGGGTTATTGTATTTATAAATATTTTGACATACTCTTTTTAATTCTGCTTCTGTTCCAAAGCTTAAAAATGCTAAACGTATTGATTTACCTTGGAAGAATATCCAGATACTATCACATGCTCTTGGAACTTTGTGTTCTGAAACTTGTGCTAAGTAATCCGCATCAGATGTTTGTGCAACTTGGCTTAAGAAACTTTCTGGAAGTCCAGATACACCACCTGATACACCATCTATGTTCATATCTCTTACTTCATCAATACTACTATATCCTTTATAATGTTGATATATTCTTTGTACTACTACTGATAATTTGTCTGTAAAATTTAATTGTAAATTTTCTTTTTCAAATATATCTTCTATTTCTTGTGAAGTTATTACATAGGATGGTTTTGTTTCTCCTTCTACATATTTCAATTCTGCTAAATCATATTTTTTGATTAGTTCTGTTAGACCTTCATATCCAAAGTCTTTTTTATACATGTATAATAAGATGTCGAATTTATCTTGTGCTGTTAATAGTGAAGGAACATCAAATGATATTGCTTTTGAAATGTTTGCTTCATTTACACCATATTCTTTTGAAAGCAAGTCAAATATTAATTCTTTTACATATTTTTTATCATTAACGTCTCCATATGTACACCCTTTTAATGCTTTCTTTAATTCGTATTTTTTGTTTTTTCTTCTTTTTAATTCCTCTTCTGAAAGACCTATATCATACAAGTTTACTTTTGTTATTTCGTCAAGTCTTCTTTTTACGAATTCTTGCATTTTTTCTAATGTATATGTTTTGTCATCTATATTTATTGTGTTTTCTGTTGGAGCTTCTTTTTTCTTTTTTATGTAATAAAATATTGCTGTTCCTGCTGCTACTAAAACAACTATAGTTAATAATATATTTGCTATCGTCATTTGATTTTCTCTCCCTTTCTTTCTACCTCATTGTTTGTAACTCTTGAAGCCTATATAAAATACCTTGTGTTGCTCTATCAACTTCTTGTATGAAAAGAGCATTTCTATCATCTGAATTTGATATTCTTTTTAATTTTAAAAAGAAATCTGGTACTCCTGCTTCATTTGTGGCTTCCATGAAAAGTGTATTATATGGAATTCCTAATACTTGTTTCTTTTCGTCCAAAAATCTAGAAATATTTTTTATGTTATATTTTGAAAATTTATCATATTTTCCTATTAATATCATTGTTTTTGGAGATTGAAGTAATTTGCTATTGTCTTTCTTTTCTTTTAGTTTTTTTATGCTGTTATAGTTTTGACTTGAATTTACAATTACTAAATCAGAACTATCTACTATTTTTTCTCTTACTTCTGGGCTTAAATTAAAGTCCAAATCTACAAAAACTTTGTCATAATACATTTTTGCTACATTTACTAATGTTATATATTCCTCTGCTATTTCTTTATCATCGTCAATTATGTCTTGTTTTTTATTTTTATCAACACCTAAAATAACCTCTAATCTATCTTTAAAAATAACTTTTGTATAATTAGTTATCATTTGTGGTGTTAATTTATTGCTTCTTGCTATTTTAGCTAATCCCTCAATACCACTTTCTGTTTCTATTGATTGTGGTCTATTTCCAAGTAATCCAAATCTTAATCTTTTTGTATTTTGGTCTGCAAAATAGCATGATTTAATTCTGTCTTCTCTATTTGTAGTAGATATTATTAGTATTCTTTGGTTATTCATTATTGCCATATTAGTTGCAATTGCAACTAATGACATTGTTTTTCCTGATTCTTCATCTACATTATTAACAAATGTTATTACTGACATATTAAGCTCCTTTTTCTATTAATCTAATAGCTTTTCTTACTTCAGAATCACCATCTTGTTCTAATATTTGTTGTGTTATAAAACTTAAGCTATCTTTATATTGTGTACTTATTTTTCTGAATTTTATTTTTTGTACTCTCTGATTTTCCAAAATTGCTTCATAATCTGTTATTTCTAGTGGAAAATATACTCTTTCTTCATCCCACATTACTCTATATCCTAATGCAATATAATCTAAGTATTCATCATCTTCTTTTAATATTTCTTGTGTAAATATTACTTTAGTTAAATTTAAAGGTATTGTCACATTACTTAATATTTCAAATCCTCTTTTTAATGAGTACATATCAAATGCTGTTACAAAATAATTTCTATTTGCTCGTTCCAATTCAAATCCTTTTATCTTTTCTGCTGTATCACAATCAACAAGTATTATATCATATGGTAAATCTGTTGTTATTCCCATATATCTTTGTATACTTATAATATCTTTAAATCCTACTGCAACATCTATATCTTCAAAAGATGTTATGTATGATATTGTAGGATCTATTGATGGTACAACATATCTTGCTCTTTGAATTATTGTTGAATCTATAACTAATACTTTATTATTCATTGTTGTCAAAATTTTAGCTATATTTAATAACAAATCGGTTTTGTCATATGCTCCTATAAATCCTATAATTTTCATACATTTTCTCCTTTTTTATTTTATAGTAAATTATTCTAATATCACGTTTTTATGCAATATTACTTTAACAAATTAGCATTATTTTAAATTCATAATTTTTCATATTATATACATCAAGAAATCATAAAATTTCTTGATGTATAATTTAATTTGAATAGTCTCCACCTAAAGATTCTAGATATTTTTTTCTATTGTCTTTAGTATTTGTTATACTTTCTTGTACTTTTGTTTTTAAGTTTTCTTCTCCGTCTTCTCCACTGTTGTTTATTGTAGAATTAATATTACCTCTAACTCTGCCTTGATTTGTATTATATCTTTGAATTAATTCATTTTTAGCTGTTTGTACTATATTAGGGTTAGCATTTATCAATTCCATTACATCTCCTGTTGGTACATATGTTGGTGTTGCTGCATCTTGAATTCCTGCTTCTGTATATGTTACAACTTTTAATGTTGAGCCCATAGCTCTATATGCATCTACAATTGCACTGTTCATTGTTATAATTTCATTTTCTGTTAATTTTAACCAAATTGTATCATCTGAATCTACACCATTTATTTGTGGTATTTCAACTTGTTTTTTAGAAACAACTATGTAATCTTGTCCTGTTGGAAGTGCTAGTCTAACATCTACATATTCACCTGTTTGTAATTGAGAAGGTAATACTAACATGTTATATTCAACTTTTCTTAAATCATTTGTTGTTTTTTCATCTGATTTTGAAATCATATCTATTGTTATAACAGAATTTTTGTTTAAATTCACTTTTGCTATTATAGGTGTTTCTGCTAATTCAACATATTCTTTATCTCCGTTTTTCTCTATATAATAGCTTCCTGTTTCATCTTCTGCTTTTATTTCGCTTTTTGTACCATTTTTTGTTATATATAGTGTTGCAACATTGTTCTTATATTCTGTTGTAATTTCATTTCCTTCTTTATCTGTTAAAGCATAATTATCTAATATTGTCATATCTCCTATTGCATTTGCTGGCACTAAGTTTTTGTTTGTAACTTGTTGTGTTAACATATCTGTTGTTATAACTTGACCTGATATTACGTCTTTTGATAATACCCATACTTTTACACTATTTGCTTGTTCTTGGGCCTCTTTATCTTTATAATTTTTTAATTGTAGCATTAATAATGCTATTACTACTCCTGTTATTATTAGTGTTACTATTATTCCTAATAAAAATGAATTTCTTGCTTTTCTTTGCATTGGATTTGTTGCCATTACAAATTCCTCCTTATTTTTTTATTTTTTATAACCTTTTATTCTATTTTACATCAAATTAGTATTCAAATCAACAAAATGTTTTCTTGTAACAAAAAAATAATATAGATGTAATATTTTTGTAATATTTTATTTGCAGAATTTTTCTATTGCTTTTTCTACTCCGTCGTTTTCATTATCTTCTGTAACAAAATCAGCTATTTCTTTTATTTTAGGTGTACTTTCTCCCATAGCAATTCCAAGTCCTGCATTTTCTATCATTTGTTTATCATTCATATTGTCTCCGTATTGCAATAACTTCCTCTTTTTTTATATTTATTTTGTTTATTAAATATTCTATTGCTGTCCATTTATCTACATTTTTTAAAGATATTTCTGTGTAAAAATATTCTATATTTATATCTTCTGTTCCCTGTTTTATAACTTTTCTTGACATATGGCTTACATCCAAAATGTCTATATCTGATATTGTTTTTAATTTTCTTATGACTGAATTAAAAATTGATTTTGTTTCATCACATATTGTTATTTTTAAAAATTTATTATTTTCGGAATTTTTTATATATTTAATTATATTTTCAACTATCGTGATACTTGTCTTTTTATTTTCTTCTTTTTTTAAATTTTCTTTGTAATAATATAAAACATTGTGTTTTAGTTGTTTTGCTATTATCGTTTCTTCTGTGTAAATGTTGTATGATATGCTATTTTCTTCACATATTTTTGCTATTTCTAATACTTTTTGTTTATTTAAAAATTTTTCGTATAGTATTTCGTCTTTTCTGATATCATAAATTAAAGATCCGTTTCCTGCTATAAAATAATTTTTTGAGCCTATTTCTTGTGCTATTGTTTTTATAGAGTCTATTGGTCTTCCAGATGCTATGACTACATCTGTTCCTTGTTCTATTACTTTTCTTATTGTTTGTTTTGTTTTTTCTGTTACCATTCCATATTTATTTAGTAGTGTTCCGTCTAAATCTACTGCTATTAATTTGTACATTTTTCTCTTGTAATGATTTCTAATCATTTTCTCCTTTTTATTGTATTTAGGTTTTTTGTTTCTTTTTTGCAAAGGATTTGCCTATAAACCTTTATAAAATTTGTGTTTCAATTCACATACTTTTCATAATTATTGGTGCTCGAGTTGTATCCTTAAGGGTTTATTATTTATATTGTATCCTGTTCATTGCATTCAAAAAGAAAATCTAACATAAAAAATTGAGCCTCTCTCACTCAGGCAAAAAATGTATATATGTATATGATTTTATAATTTTCGAATGTGATTGGAACAACATTAGAATTTCTTAAATAAATTTATGGAAAGAGTTCACGCCGAACAAAGTGAGGGCTAAGTGGAAGGGTGCCATAAATTTATTTTAGAAATTCTTATATTGTGTATTGAACCGAGAAAAATATAAAATCATATACATATATACATTTTCTCCATGAGCATTCCTCATTTTTTTATTTAATATTTTCTATTTTTCATTCCAATCAAACGGATACAATAAAAATAATAAACCCATTAAGGATACAAAATGAGCACCAATAATTATGAAATACCAGTGACCTGTAACAAATGTGTTATATCACAAAAAAATTTATTTTTCAATTTCTTGTAAAAATTTCCTGTTTATTTTTTTCAAATTTGCAAATGATAGTATTAGAAAAAGCAAATGTTTTTTTCTAGAAAATGTAGATTTGCAGGAGGTGAATTCAAAATGGCAAACAATTCAAACAAAAAATTAGTTCCAGAGGCTATGACAGCTTTAGATAAATTCAAATATGAAGTTGCTAGTGAAGTTGGTGTTAATTTAAAAGACGGATACAACGGTGATATATCTGCTAGAGATGCTGGTAGAATAGGTGGTAACATGGTTAAAAAAATGATTCAACAAGTTGAAAATAACATGAAATAATTTTATTTTTAATTAGTATCATTTTTTGATAGACTGACAGATTTTTTTTCTTTATGATTGAGGTAGAAAGTTATATTTTGCTTTATTTTTTATAAAATTACTTATAAAATAGAAAAAGGCAGGATATGATTTCCTGCCTTTTTTATATATAACGTCAGTTTTTTATTCTATAATTCATTTTTGTGTTCTTCATAAATTTGATTCATATCTTCTTTTTTATAAGTTCTTTGTATTTTTTCAATTTCTTTTTGTTGTGCTTGAACTTTATTACTTGTATTAATATATAAAGCCATAACAATTATTGTAAAAAATAGCATACTTATCAAAACAAAAGCAGTTATTGAACCTTTTTGTTCTTTCATTTTTGATTTTATTTCCATAATCAATCACCTTTTAATTATATTGCAAATTATGTATTTTTAAAATTGATTATGCTTCTGGTTCTACTAATCCATAATTTTTTCCATCTTTTAATTTATGTATAACATTTACTTTTCCTGTTTCTACATTTATAAAAGCTAAAAAATTATGTGTTGGATGTGCTTGTAATTCTAGAACAGCATCTTCTGGTGTTATTGGTTTAATTTCATAGTATGATGTTTTGATTATTTCATTTGATATTTCAGCTACATGATCTATTGCAACTTCCATATTTTTGATGCTTGCATCTTTCATCATTTTTTCTTTTTTTGTCTTCGCTTTTCTTATTTGTCCTTCTAGTATGTCTATGTCTTTATCTATAGATGCATACATATCTTTGTCTTCTGTTACAGCTCTGTATTTTTCTCCATTTGCTATTATGCAGATTTCTGCTGTTTGTTCATTTTTTTCTGTTTTTAAAGTAACGTCTGCTTCGGCATCTTCAAAATATTTGTCGATTCTGTCTAATTTTTTTTCAACATAATCGTTTATTGCTTCTGTTATCTTTAGTTCTTTTCCTATAATTTTTATTTTCATAAAAATCGCTCCCTTCTTTTTTACTTTTGCCTACCCTCATTATAAAGGTTCTTTTTGTTTTTTGCAAGTGCTTTTTTGTAATATTATAAATTATCTGCATATTTTTTGTTATTTTATATGCAAATAATTAGAAGTATCTGCACATTTTTTATCATTTTATATGCAGATACTTTTAAAACAAATCCTCTAATTTATATTCTTTTTCTAATTTTTCATTAAAATAAATTTTGCTAATTAATTCAAACTCACGCAAACTATCATCTTTTAAACTGAATGAATACAATTTTTTAGGAGGTGCGGAAATTGTATACAAAATAGCACTTTTTGTACTTTCACTCATATCTAAAGAAGACTTGTCCTGTCTTCCACAGGTATCACATTTAAATCCATTATCTCTTATAGAAAACTTGCTTAAGTTTTTTTCTTCTTTGCAACTTACACATTTAGTTACTCTTGGCATAAAACCTAAAATGCATAAAAGCCTAATTTTAAATACACTTAACACAAAATCTTTGTCTTTATCTGTTTCTGATATTGTATATAATGTATTTAAAAATAATTGTAAAATTTTATAACAGTTTTCGTTCTCTTCTGTTATATCCTGAATTATTTTATTTATATGTATTGCATATTTAAGTTTGTCCAAGTCTGTACGCAAATTATAGAAAATTTCTATGGTTTCGCATGAATTAATATGATATGTATTTGTTCCTTTATACATCATATATTCACCAAAACAAAATAATTGTGTACCGGCCAAAAGAGCACTTTGTGGTCTTCGTGCTCCTTTGGCTACACAAGATATTTTTCCATAATTTGGTGTTAATATTGTAAGCATTTTATCATAATCTCCCATATTGTTTTCTGCAATTACTATTCCATTTATCTTTACATTTGCCATTTGTTAATTTGAGTTAAAATATATAATGATTTTGTCTGTTTTATAAAATTTTATTTGTCCTTTAAAATATTTTAACTCTGTCCCCCTTTATAATTGTATATTATTGTTATTTACATTTTCTATATTTTGTACATTCTTATTTGTTATTTTTTGTATATCCTGTATTTCTTGTATTCCTTTTTCTAAATTTTGTATTTGTTTATATTCCAAAAATGTATTTATATCTCCTGTGTTTTTAAATGCATCCCATGCTATTTTTTTAATCATGTGCTTCATCTCCTTTTTAAAGGTTTTCCTTTAATTTATCTTTTGCATTTTTATAAAATTTATACTAATATTGTATTATATATTTACTTAGTCTTTTAATAATTCAAAATCTGTTTTTCGCAAATTCAAACTTTTGATGCTATTTAAGTTTAAATTTACTAACAATAGAATCATTATCAATCCAATCATTTTTTACTTTTACCCAAGTTTTCAAATTAACCTTAAGTCCAAAGTTTTGTTCCATGTCTATTCTAGCAGCTCTACCTATTCTTTTTAGCATTTCTCCATTTTTACCAATTATTATTCCTTTATGTGATTCTCTTAAGCAATAAATTGTAGCTTCAATATCATAGATATCTTCTCCTTGTTTATTTTGTCTTAAATTCATTTTTTCTACTTCAACATAAATTCCGTGAGGTACTTCATCTTGTAATAATTTTAAAGCTTTTTCTCTTATTGTTTCTTCAGCCAATTGTCTTAATGTTTGGTCAGTATATTCCTCTATATCATAATATGCAGGACCTGGTTTTAGGTTCTTTTCAATTTCATCCAAAATAATATCTTTGTATTTTTCTTGGTATGCTGAAATCGGTATAACTGCTGTAAAATCATATTCTTTGCTATATATATCTATTAAATTTAGCAATTTGTCTCTTTTTACTAAATCAATTTTATTTATTATTAAAATTGTTTTTCTTTTTGATTCTTTTATTTTGTCTAATATTATTCTATCGCCTCTACCTATATCTTCACTTGTTGCCTCAATTAAAAATAATACTATGTCTGAATCTGGTATTGTTGCAAATGATGTTTCTACCATCGTTTCATTTAATTTATGTTTTGGTTTATGTATTCCTGGTGTGTCTGTAAATATTATTTGTGAATTTTCTCTGTTTACTATTCCTTTTATTGCTGTTCTTGTTGTTTGTACTTTATTTGCTATTGCTGCTACTTTTTCTCCTACTAGTAAATTTATTAATGTTGATTTTCCTACATTTGTTCTTCCTATTATTGTTACAAATCCTGATTTAAATTCTTCGTTCATCTTTCTCTCCATTTCTTTTATCCTTTTGTGGACTGCTCTGTTTGAAGCATCGTCTTCAGAAAGGATTTTTTAATATCTATATTATACACCATTTTCGTGCTAAATTTGTAGAATTTTTAAAATTTTTTATTAAAAATCAAAAAAATCTGGCTGAGATAAGTTATCCCAACCAAATTTTTTATGCATATGCATGTCTTTTTTTGAAATCCAATAAATTTGTAATTTCTTTTTCTGTATTTTTTGCTTTTTTTGTTTTCTTTGCTCTTTCTTGTTCAAGTTCTCTTTTTTGTTTTTCTGCCATTGATTGACAAATTGCTTTTTGATATGCAAAGTGTGTGTCTTGTGAAATTTTGCTCCAATTATATTCGTTTCTAACTTTGTTTTTAGCTTTTTTAGTTATTTCTGCACATAATTTATGGTCATATAATAATTCTAGTATTGCATCTGCAATTGAGTTTGGATTTCCACAATATGTTTTCATTCCATTTTCTTTGTGTTGTACTATTTCGTTTAGTCCTCCAATGTCTGATACTACTATTGGATTTTCTGATAGCATTGCTTCTAGTGCAACTATTCCGAATGGTTCATATGTGCTTGGAAATACTGCTATGTCTGCTGCTTTGTACATTCTTTGTACATCTTTTCCTGCCATGTATCCTGCAAAATATACTTTTTCTCCTATGCCCATTGCATTAACTTGTTCTTTTAGTTCGTCTATCATTCCACCTTTTCCACAAATTACTAGTTTGGCATCATGGTATCCTTCTAGTATTTTGGGCATTGCAGAAATTAGATACTGTATTCCTTTTTCATATACTAATCTTCCCATAAATAGAATGATTTTTTCATTGTCCATTGCAAATTTTCTTCTAAAGTTATAATCTCTTTCTATTCCATTGAATAAATTCATGTTTACACCATTTGGTATTACATTTATTTTTTCATATGGTAATCCAAATAGTCTTTGTAATTCATTTTTCATATATTTACTATTTACTATTACTTCAGATGATTCATATGTTAGCATCCATTCTGTGTCATTTATGTATCTTTGTGTTTCGTCATGTATTCCACTGTTTCTTCCTGCTTCTGTTGCGTGTATTGTTGATACTATTGGTATATTGTATGAATTTTTTAATGTTTTTGCTGCATATGCTACAAGCCAGTCGTGTGCGTGTATTACATCGAATTTTCCTTCTGTTGCTATTATTTCACTTGCTTTTGCAACTAAGTTGAAATTTAATTGCATTATCCAGTCTATAAAGTTGTTAGGATTTATCATATAGTTGTTTACTCTGTATACTTTTACTCCTTTGTCATCTTCAAATTCTGGTGCGTCTCCTTCTTTGTATGTAACTACTGTTACTTCATGTCCATCTTTTAGTAGTGTTCTTGATAAATCATATACTACTCTTGATATTCCTCCTACTACTCTTGGTGGATATTCCCATGTTAACATTAAAATTTTCATTAATGATCTCCCTTTCTCTCGCTTCGCTCGTTCATCGTCATCTAAAATTTTGTCTGCCAAATATTTAATCTTTTTTTCATCAACATCTAGTTTTTCGAATTTTAGATAATAAATCTTGGGGCGCTTTGTACTAATTTTCTTTTGTTTTTGACATTTTTCTCAATTAGTTATATTTTATACAAATTTTTTATAAATGTAAATGGTTTTTGAAAAATTTAACAAAAAAATTTGGCTACTTTTGTAACCAAATTTATAAACTATGCTTCTACTGGGTAAACACTAACTTGTTTTTTGTCTCTACCTTTTCTTTCAAATTTTACAGTTCCGTCTACTATTGCATATAGTGTATCGTCACTACCTTTTTTAACGTTAACTCCTGGATATACTCTTGTTCCTCTTTGTCTAACTAAGATATTTCCAGCTAATACGAATTGTCCGTCTGCTCTTTTTACTCCAAGACGTTTAGATTCACTCTCACGTCCGTTATGTGAACTACCTTGACCTTTTTTATGAGCCATTTATCTCACTCCTTTCGCCTAGCTTTTTATAACTTTTTATAAATAGCTATTAGTTTTATATGTTTCTCTTAATTAAAATCTTTTTAATTAATTATGTAGAACTATGCTTCTACTTTTTCTTCAGCTTTAGCTGCTGTTTTTCTTGCTGTTGATTTGATAGCTGTTATTTCAACTTTTGTGTATGGTTGTCTATGTCCTTGTTTTCTTCTGTAGTTCTTTTTAGCTTTCATTTTGAAAACAATGATTTTTTTACCTTTACCGTGTGAAACAACTTTTCCTTCAACTTTCATACTTTTAACATAAGGATTTCCAACTTCTATTTTTCCTTCGTCTGAAACTAAGATTACTTTATCAAAAGTAACTTTTTTTCCTTCTTCAGCGTCTAATTTTTCGAAGAACACTACATCTCCTTCTGCTACTTTGTATTGTTTTCCACAACTTTCAATTACTGCGTACATTTAAAATGCACCTCCCTTATTTGTATACTCGCTAATCCTTTGCTCTACTCATCATAAAATATTTTCATATTTATGAGAAATTTAAGGTAACTAAATTTGATTAGTCTTTATGAACCTTGACTAAGCGGATTACAGTTATTAATTTTACCATTAATTTCCTAGCTTGTCAACCAGTTTGGTTGATATTTTTTTATTTTTTTAGACATTTATGCTTTTACCATTTCAAGTTTGCTTTCTACCAATTCACAAATTAAATCGGCTGATTTTTCAACTCCAAAAGCATCACTATTAATACAAATATCATAATTAGAATGATTATCCCATTCCTTTTCAGTATAATATTTATAATGATTTGCTCTTAATTTATCAATACGCTTAATCTCTTTCTCCGCTTTAGACTTATCCATACCATAATATGTAGTTGCTCTGTTAATTTTATCTTCCATATCACTATAAACAAAAACGTTTATGACATTTTCTCTACCAGACAAAATGAAATCAGCACATCTACCAACAATAACACAAGATTCCTTGTCAGCAACTTCTTTTATTAATTCAGATTCTTTAATGAACAACTCATCACTATTATTTAATCCTGAATAATATCCATTATTTAAACTTGCTAAAGCATCTCTTTTTTGTTCATTGTTTTCAATATATTCTTCAGATAACCCTGTTTCTTCTGCTACTTTTGAAATAAATTCATTATCATATAATTTTATTCCTAATTTATCAGCAACTAATTTTCCAATATATCTTCCACCTGATGCATATTCCCTTGCTATTGTTATAACAACATGTTTTGAAAGTTTGCTTTCTGTGTTTGCTATAGTTTCTTTGTTTACTACTTTTACATTTCCTTGTTTTAATTTTCTTATTTCTCTTATCAAGAATATTGTTGCTAATATGAATGCTAATCCATCAGCAAATGGTCCTGCGAATAAAACTCCATGTATTCCAAACATCTTTCCAAAAATTATCATTGCTGGTATTAAGAAAGCAATTTGTCTTGATATTGAAAGTATTGCACTTATTATGCTCTTTCCAATTGCTTGGAAGAATATTCCTGATGGAATTTGAATTCCATTACAGATGCAAAGCATTAAGTATGTTCTAAATGCTAAACATGCAAATTCCATGTAATTTTCGTCTCCACTACCAAATATTGATATTAATTTATCTGGTATTGTTTGGAATAATATAAATGCTGTTGTACTAATTATAACACTTGATCCTAATACTATTTTTAATGTTGTTTTTACTCTGTCAAATTTTCTAGCACCATAGTTGTATCCAAATATTGGTTGTGCTCCTGCTGCAATTCCTATTATGATACTGTTTAATATTTGGCTTATTTTCATTACAATTCCTAGAACTGTAATTGGTATTTCTGCCCCAAATTTTGATTCTGCTCCATATTTTCCAAGTGTATTGTTTTCAGTAGCCATTACAAATACTATACTCATTTGGTTTATAAAACTGCTTATTCCTAACATTGAAACTTTTTTTGCTACACTTGATTTTACTTTTAATGATTCTTTACTTAATTTGATTGATTTGAATTTTTTAACATATAATGCGTTTAGTATAAATACTAAGATTTGACTTATTACAGTTGCAATTGCTGCTCCTTCAACTCCCATTTTAAATACAAATATAAATATTGGGTCTAATATTGTGTTTAATACTGCACCTACAAGCATTGTTGTCATTGAATATTTTGGACTTCCATCTGATCTTATTATTGAGTTTAATGTCGTTCCTATCATTGAGAATGGTAATCCTATTGCTATTACATAACCATATTTTAGTGCGTATTCTTTTAATGCCTCTGTGCATCCAAACATATTTAATAATTGTGGTAAAAATATTAATGTGATTGCACAGAATAGTACTGATACTATTGTTGCGATTGATAGTGCATTTCCTACACCTTTTGCTGCTTCGTCTTTCTTCTTTTCTCCTAGCTTTAAGCTTAAATATGCTGATGCTCCATCTCCAAACATTAGTGAAAATGCTAATCCTATCATTACTAATGGGAATACTACGTTTGTTGCTCCATTTCCTAGGTATCCTACTCCCCACCCTATAAAGATTTGGTCTACTATGTTATATAGTGAGTTTACTAATAGGGATATTATACATGGGATTGAAAATTTTCTTATTAATTTTCCTATTTTTTCTGTTCCTAGTATGTTTTCTTCTTTTTCCAATTTTCTCTCCTTCTTTCTTTTGATATTTTTGTCTTTGGGCGTAAAAATAGTAAGTCCTTGTCTGGACTTACGTTTTACCTGCGCGACCTATCTATTATAACATATTTTTGTTTTTTATGTAAGTATTTTTTAAAATTTTTTTATTAATTTCTTCCAATTATATCCTTTATAATCTCCCCTGCAATAATCAAACCTGCAACAGAAGGCACAAAAGAAATACTTCCAGGAACTTGATTACGAATACTGCACTTTCTTTTAGTACCAGGAGGACAAATACAATTTGTCTTACAACTATTTTCAATATTTTCATATGGGTGTATTGGTTCTTCTTTTGAATAAACAACCTTAAGTTTCTTTATCCCTCTACTTCTCAATTCTTTTCTCATAACCTTTGCCAATGGACACACTGAAGTTTTATAAATATCTGTTACTTCAAATCTTGTTGGGTCAAGTTTATTTCCTGTTCCCATACTTGAAATAATAGGAATATTTAATTTATTTGCTCTTACAACCAACTCAATTTTAGCAGTTACAGTGTCCACACTATCTACTATGTAATCAACTGTATCATCTAAAATTTCTTTGCTATCTGGCATAAAAAATTCTTGATATACTTCTACATTTGCAGTTGGATTTATTTCTAAAATTCTTTCCTTTGCAACCTCTACTTTTGGCTTTCCAATTGTTTTTCTAGTTGCAATTATTTGTCTATTCAAATTTGTTAAGCAAATCTTATCATCATCTACTAATATAAAATTGCTAACTCCTGCTCTTACAAGTCCTTCTACTACAAATGAACCAACTCCACCAATTCCAAATACTGCAACTTTTGCATTTTGTAATTTTTCTATTCCTTCTTTTCCTATCAATAATTCTGTTCTTGAAAATTGATTTAACATTTTATTTTTCCTCCTCCAAGAACTATGTCTCCAACATAAAATACAGCAGATTGACCTGGTGTTATTGCTCTTTGTGGCTCGTCAAATGTCACTTTGATATTTTCTCCATCTTGCTCAATTTTTGCTTTTGCAACTTTTGATGAATATCTAGTTTTTACATCAACTTCCATTGGTTCTTCTATTTTATCAACTAATAATAAGTTGATATCTGTCACTGTAATCTCTTTTTTGTATAGTTCTTTTTCTTCTCCTACTATTACTTCATTTTTTGCTTTGTTAAATCCTAAAACAAATAATGGTACTTTATATGATATTCCAAGTCCTTTTCTTTGGCCTATTGTATAATTATATAGACCTGTATGTTTTCCTAATATTTCACCTTTTGAATTTACTATGTTTCCCTTTTTAGGTTTTATATCAGAATTAGTTTCAAGAAATTTTTTGTAATTTCCATCTGGTACAAAACAAATATCTTCACTATCTGGTTTATTTGCAACTTTTAAGTCGTTTTCTCTTGCTATTTCACGTATTTGTTCTTTGTCCGTGAAATCTGCTAATGGGAATACTACATGTTCTATTAATTCTTTTGGAATATTCCATAATACATAACTTTGGTCTTTTTTACCTGCTTGTGATTTTTTTAGTACCCATCTTCCATATTCTTCGCTATATTCTGTTTTTGCATAATGTCCTGTTGCTATGTAATTACATCCTAGTTCTTTTGCTTTTTCCCACATAATTCCAAACTTCATATATTTGTTACATTCTATACATGGGTTTGGTGTTCTGCAATTTGCGTAACAATCTATAAAATCATTTATTACATAATCTTTGAATTGTTCTTTGCAATTATATGTAAAGTGTGGAATTCCTATTGTTTTGCAAACATTTTTTGCGTCTATGTATGTGTTTATGTTACAACAACTGCTTCCTGCAAATAGTTCTAGTGTTATTCCTAATGGCTCATATCCTTCTTTTTTTAGTAGTAGTGCTGATACTGAGCTGTCAACTCCTCCACTCATTCCTAATAATACTTTTTTGTTTTCCATTTTTACCTCCGGTTGTCAAAAAGGGGCGTCCCTATTGACAGGCTGTCAATAGGGACGCCCCTTTTTGACAACTTTTATTTATTTGTTTAATTGTTATTGACATTTTTTTTAATAAGTGTTAATATAATAATATAAAAGATAAGAGCGTAGCCCTTATCTAGTCGTTTGGTGAGATTTGTCTGAGGGACAGATCTCTATTTTTCTTTTGGCTGAATAATATCTAAATACATATTTGTGCTTTGAACACATATGTATTAATAATGCAGTTCCTACAAAGAAAGCCATTATTATTAATAAAAATTCTATTAATTTCATAGCCATCAACCCCTTTCTTACGTTATTTACATTTAGCTATATAAGCATAAATGCATAGATTAGCAAGCATATGACATAGGCTTACTAGTCTATGCACTTATGCTTGAAAAGGGTGACTTCCAAACTATCGCAATTGTATCATGTCGTTTTTTAAAAGTCAATATTTACTATTAAATTTATTTTATTTTTAATGACAACAATTTATATTTCCAGTTCCTGTGCTATCATTTTTATTTAGCATATCTTCAATAGTATGCCAAGCCAAAAGAGCACATTTAACTCTTGCTGGCATATTAGACACATTTCTAAACGCAATTGCATCTTCCAGTTTTTTAAGTTCTTCCTCATCAGTTGTCTCTCTTTTTATCATTTCTATAAATATTTTTATAATCTCTTTTGCTTCTTCAACTGTTTTTCCTTTTAATGTATCTATCATTATTGATGTTGATGCTTGTGAAATTGCACATCCATGTCCTGAAAATGCCATATCTTCTATTTTATTTCCATTTAATTTTAATTGTAGTGTTATTTCATCTCCACAATTTGGGTTGTGACCTACTTCACAGTAGTCTGCATTTTCTAGTTTCTTTTTGTTGTATGAATTCATACTGTGTTCCATTATTAGTTCATTGTAAACATCTGTTAACTCGTCCATTTTTTCTCCCTATTTTATATAATTTTTAAACATATTATAAACCTTATCAAGTGCTTTAACCAATTTATCTACATCCTCTTTTGTATTGTAGATGTAAAAACTTGCTCTACAAGTAGAATCAATACCTAAGAATCTCATAAGTGGTTGAGCACAATGATTTCCAGAGCGCACGCATACACCTTCTGAATCTAAAATACTTGCAACATCATGTGGATGTACTCCTTTAATGTTGAATGAAATTACACTTGAATGATTTTCTTCATTTGGTGTTGTGTATAGTGTTAAATAATCTAGTTTTGATAATTCTTGTCTTGCATATGATATTACTTCATGTTCAATTTCTTGTATTTTATCATATCCTAGATTTTCAATGTAATCAATTGCTGCTCCTAAACCAATTACGCCTTCAACATTTTGTGTACCTGCTTCAAATTTATTTGGAAGTGATGCAAATGTTGTTTCTTGTTCATAAACATATTCAATCATGTCTCCACCCATCAAAAATGGAGTCATTTTGTTTAATATTTCTCTTTTTCCATATAGCACACCAATTCCAAGTGGTGCAAGCATTTTATGTCCTGAAAATACTAGAAAATCAGTATCTAAATCTTGAACATCAATCTTCATATGTGGTATGCTTTGTGAGGCATCAACTATTACTATTGCACCTTTTTTATGTGCATATTTAATTATTTTTTTGACATTATTTATTGTTCCTAAAACATTTGAAACATGTGTAATTCCAACAATTTTTGTTTTATCTGTGATTTTACTTTCTATTTCTTCGTCTGTAATTTCATAGTTTTCGTTAATGTACATATAGTTTAATTTGCTACAAGTTTGCTTTGTTATCTTTTGCCAAGGAACTAAATTTGAATGATGTTCCATTATTGAAATTACTACTTCGTCATCTTTTTTTAGGTTGTCCAATCCATAAGAATACGCAATTAAATTTAAACTTTCTGTTGCGTTTTTTGAGAATATTATTTCTTCTCTGTGTTTTGCATTTATGAATTTTGCTATTTTTGTTCTTGTATTTTCATATTGTTCAGTTGCCTCTACACTTAAAGAATATGCTCCCCTGTGTGGATTTGCATTGTATTTTTGGTAGAATTCTTCTACCGCTTTTATTACTTGTATTGGTTTTTGTGTTGTTGCTCCACTATCTAAATATGTTATGTTTTCATTTTCTAGTAGCGGAAAATCTTTTTTTATTTGTTCTGTATTCATTTATCTTTCTTCCCCTTCAATTCTTTCTATATAAGATTTTGCTTTTTGATAAATTTCATTCCAGTTTTTAACTCTTTCTATATTACCTGCATCTATATTTTCGTTCATTTTTGTTGTCATTAAATATGTTTTAATTCCGTTTTCTTCTAGCTGTTTACATGTATCATAACTGTCTTCTATAAATATTTCTATTCCATTTTCCATACAAAATTTTAATTTATCAGATGCATTAATAATTAATTTATCATATGGAATATTGTTGTCTTTTAATGTTTTAATTGTAATATTTTCCGTATCACAATTTTTTATTTGTGTAAGTCTTGCTGTTATAAATAATATTTCATTTCCTTCATCTTTTAATTTAGTAATTGTTTCAGCTGCATTTGGCATTGGTGAACATTCTTCTAATACATTTTTATAATATGTATCAAAAAAATCAAATTTTGTTTTATCATCCCATCCATATAGTACTTTCAAATAGTATCTATTTTGTATTAAACCTAAATTACCATTTGTTCCTTTTCTCCCTAAAATTTGTGTATCATAAATATCTGCATATTTTATCATTGACTTTACAGTTATTACTGTTGTGTCATCTATGTCTATTCCTATCTTCATAATTCTTCTCCTAATCTAACCTCTTATCAATTTCTTGTAAAATTTCTTCTCTCAATTCATCATTTTCAATTTTTTCTAATATTTGATTAAATCTAGCTCTAACCATCAATTTCATAGCCTCTTTAAGTTCAAAACCTCTACTCATAATATAGAACAATTCTTTTTCTCCAATTTTTCCAGCTGAACTTGAATGGTTACCTTCAACCTCTTCTTCAGAACAAAGTAACATCGGCAAAGCAATTGATTTTGCTGTATCTGATAATAACATACAAGCTTCGTTTTCATTTCCAGTAGCCTTTTTGCAACCTTTTTTAAAATCAATTGTTCCTTTAAAATGTTTTTTAGATGTATCTTTTAAAGCTCCTTGAACTTCTATATCAATATTAGATTTTTTACCTCTTAATTCACCTATATAATTTAAGTCAAAAACTTGATTTTCTTTTCCTAAATAAATTGTGTTTAGTTGATTATCACAATTATCCCCTTGTAAATTAGAATAATAATTTGTAATGCTATGCTTTCCGCCAAAATCAACAATTGTATAATTAATTTTTGCATTTCCTTCAAACTCATTTTCAATTGCTAAAAAGTTATTTGATTTTATATTCATTAAATTAACCAATACAATATTTAATTCTGCATTTTTTTCAGCTTTTGCTTTTATTATTCCATTGTGATAATTTTCATTTTCTTGGTTTGAAGTGTATTTTATTATTATTGTTGATTTTGTGTTTTCGTTTGCAATTATTTCTATGTTGTCTATTAATACAGAATTTTCATTATCAAAATTAAAATCTATTTCCGCTTCTATTTTTTCTTCTTTCATATCAGAACATTCACATAATTTTGGCATAGCATCTTCATTTTGATTACTATTTATGTCTAATTTTATTTTTTGATTTGCTCCGAGTTTTTACTTGATTTGTAAGTTCTTCACTTAGACCATAAATTAAATCTGTATGTGTATTATTTATATTTTGTTCTATATTTATTTTTGATGTATCACCAATTATTGTTACATTTTCAAATGATGGTATAACTTCTGGAATTTCAATATTTTCTAGTTTTATATTATTTATTCTGAAGTTTTTCGCAGTTCTAACTGGTGTCTCATTTAATTTAATATTTTTCATTATAAATATTGATCCTTTCATTGATTTTATTATATTTTTATGTTATAATATTGTTTACCAAAATATAAGGAGGTAGCATATCTCATATGAAAAAATTTTTTAAATTTTTCCAATTTGTAGGGATTACAGTTGGAATCATTGTCGCAATTCCTTTCGCAATTACATTAGCAATAACTTTTTTTGCATTTATCATTTAGTAATACGATAGGAATTGCCAAAAATTTTTTAGAATGTCTGGAGATTTATTTCTGGACATTCTTTTTTTATCCAATGTAATAATTCTAACTACTTTATCCTATAGCTCCTTCTAATTCTAAGTTAATAAGATTGTTCATTTCAACTGCATATTCTACTGGTAATTCCTTTGCTATTGGATGTGCAAAACCTCTTACTATCATAGCCTTTGCATCTTCTTCTGATAGTCCCCTGCTCATCAAATAGAATATTGTTTTATCACTTATTTTTCCTATTTTAGCTTCGTGCGAAAATTCAACTTCATCTGTTCTTATGTCATTTGTTGGTATTGTATCTGAAATTGATATGTCGTCTAACATAAGTGATTCACATGATACTGATGATTTTGAATTTTTTGCGTTTTCGTTTATTCTTACTAAACTTCTATATGTGCATTTTCCGCCGTTTTTTGATATTGATTTTGCATTTACTACACTTGATGTATTTGGTGCATTATGAATTACTTTAAATCCATTGTCTAGGTTTTGTCCGCCACCTGCAAATGATATTCCTGTAAATTCTGTTTTTGCACCTTCTCCATTTAATATGCTCATTGGATATAGCATTGATATTTTTGACCCAAATGAACCTGATACCCAGTCCATTTTTGCATTTTTTCCTACTATTGCTTTTTTAGTATTTAAGTTAAGCATATTTTTTGACCAGTTTTCTATTGTTGAATATCTTAAATAAGCATTGTCTGCTACATATAATTCAACACATCCAGCGTGTAAGTTTACTTTATTGTATTTTGGTGCTGAACATCCTTCTATAAAGTGTAAGCTTGCTCCTTCTTCTACAATTATCAATGTGTGTTCAAATTGTCCTGATTCTGGTGAGTTTAGTCTGAAGTATGATTGCAATGGAACATCTACTTTTACTCCTTTTGGCACATATACAAATGAACCGCCTGACCATACTGCTCCATGTAATGCAACAAATTTATGGTCATTTACAGGTACACATTTCATAAAATGAGATTTTACTAGTTCCGGATATTCTCTTACTGCTGTTTCCATATCTGTGTAAATTACACCTTGTTTTATTAATTCTTCTTTCATACTATGGTAAACAACTTCTGAATCGTATTGTGCACCAACACCTGCAAGTGATGTCTTTTCCGCTTCTGGTATTCCCAATTTGTCAAATGTATCTTTAATGTCTTCTGGAACATCATCCCATGAACTATTTAATTTTGACTTTGGTCTTACATATGTTGCAATCTCGTCCATATTTAATTCTGATAAATCTGGTCCCCATGTCGGCATTTCTAAATTGTTATATACTTCTAATGCTTTTAGTCTAAATTCTCTCATCCAGTCTGGGTCGTTTTTTTGTTTTGATATTTCTTCTATTATTTCTGGTGTTAAACCCTTTTTTATTTTGAACTCATATTCGTCTTTGTTTTTTATATCATATATATTTCTATTTATTTCTTCAACTTGAGTTTTCATTTTTTAGTTGCTCCTTTGAAAGTTGTCAAAAGGGACGCCCTTTTTTGACAACTTTTTATTTTTTATTCCTTTTTGTCAAAAAAGGGCGTCCCTTTTGACAACTTTCATTTATATTGTGCATATACATTTTCTTCAATTTCTGAAGCTAATTCCTGTCCACCTGTTTTAACAATTTTTCCATTAACTAAAACATGAACATAATCAACCTTTAAACTATGCAAAATTTTAGTATTATGAGTAATAATTAAAACAGCATTATTCTCATTTTTAAACATTTCAATACCTTTTGAAACAGTCTTTATTGCATCCACATCAAGGCCCGAATCTGTTTCATCAAGAATAGCAAGTTTTGGATTTAATACAAGCATTTGCAAAATCTCATTTTTCTTTTTTTCTCCACCTGAAAATCCAACATTTAAGCTTCTTTCCATGTTTTTAGGATTCATATTTAATTCTTCCATATATTTTTTCAATTCATCTTTAAATTGAAAAATTTTAACAGGTTGTCCAGTTATTTTATTTTTTGCATATTTCAAGAAGTTTGTAACTGAAACCCCAGGAATTTCTTCTGGTAATTGGAATGACATAAATATTCCTTTTCTTGCAATTTCATCTGTTCTTGATTTTGTAATATCTTCACCATCAAATGTTATTGTTCCATTTGTTTTTGTATATTCTGGGTTATTTAATATTGCATTTGCTGTTGTTGTTTTACCTGAACCATTTGGTCCCATTATTACATGAATTTCTCCTTTTTTTATATCTAAGTCTATTCCTTTTAATATTTCTTTTTCTCCTGCGTTTACATGTAAATCTTTTATTTCTAATAAATTACTCATTTTTTTAATCCTTTCTTTCTGTCAATAGGGACGCCCCTTTTTGACATTTTTTATTTATTATCTGTCAAAAGGGCCCGTCCCTATTGACATTGTTCTTCTTGCACAACATCTGCATTTTTCTTTATTGATATCATAATCACAGTCTAAGTTTGTTAGGTCTAGTTCTTTATGCACATATTTTGCCAATTTGTTTATTGTTTTATCCGTTATTGCTAATTTTATTTTTTCTGCTTCGCTTTCAGCTTCTTCTTTGTCTAGATTAAGTACGTCTTTTAAAAATACATAAACTATGTCATATGCTTCTAAAATTTTTTTTGCTAAGTCTTCTCCTTTTTCTGTTAGTTCTATTGTTCCATATGATTCATAGTTTAGCAGTCCGCTGTCTTTTAAGTTATAAATTGCTTTGTTTACACTTGGTTTTGTACAGTTCATTTTTTTTGCAATGTCTGTTACTCTTATGTTTCCATTTTGTTGCTTTAATATGTACATTGTTTTCAGGTATTCTTCTGATGCTTTTGATATCATTTTTTATCCTCTTTCTTTATATTTTAGCATTACAAACTTTAAAAAATTGTAACTATTTTTAAAGTTTGTTAACTACGGTTAACATTATACTCTCTTATACATTGTTTGTCAAGGTTAACAACAAAAAAAGGCCCCTTATGGAGCCTTAATATGCCTTTTTAATGCAAACGATTATTGCTACAATCATTCCAAAAAATAGTACTAATATTACAATCCGATACCATTTTATCTCTTGTTTATCAAGTATTATTCTAATAAATTCCTTAAATAAATAAAACAAATCCACAATAATACAAATAAACCAAAATAAATAAAACAGATTCTTCATACTTTTTCCTCCTTAGGCATTTTATAGTATTTTAACAAAACTAATTATACAACATTTATAGCTTAAAGTCAATTTTTATATGGATGTAATAGTGTAAAATGGTTTCGGAATATACAAAAAGAAAGTCCTTTGATATAATAA